>NZ_CP061941.1:3694110-4341165 GCF_014805825.1 Marinomonas algicola | reverse complement strand
TTTTGTTAATAACACAAACACTTATGCACAGCTGTTTACGACTTCATTTCTATGTGCATATGTATTCTTGTTATCAACAGGCAACGGAATCGTTTTGTTATATTTTGTGCACAGTTTTTTAACGTATAAGTGGTTGAAAATTAATACTATTAAGTTAAAAAAAACAAGGCCTGTGCATAAATCAAGAAGGATTAAAAAATGGCACGGTAAATCCCCCACTAAAGTCTGTGTATAATTAGTTGAATAACATTGTGTGTAATTATTTAATACGAAAGCGTTAATATTTATTGATCTATTTAAAGAATTTCATTAAAATCCGCCGCCTGATTTTGAATCAAATTGTAGAGGCTTGGCTAAGGCTAACCCTCAAAACTGAAACACTGCTTCAGTGAGAGAAAATAGAGATGAAAAGAACATTTCAACCTAGCGTTCTAAAACGCAAACGTAATCACGGTTTCCGTGCTCGTATGGCAACGAAAAGTGGACGTCAAATCCTAAATCGTCGTCGTGCTCGCGGACGCAAGGCTCTAAGCGCATAATCCCGCTTATGACCGACTTTTGTTTTCCCCGGCAAGTCAGACTCCTGACCGCTGGGGATTATAAAACCGTATTCGATCATACTACCTCGAAAGTTTTTGCCGGGGAATTCCTTATATTAGCGACAAAACGCAATGATGACCTAGCAAGGTTAGGATTGATTGTTGCTAAAAAGACGGAAAAAAGAGCGGTTGGAAGAAATCGTATTAAACGTTTAGTACGTGACTCATTTCGCCATCACAAATTGGATCTTGCAGGATTTGATATTGTGTTTCTGTCCCGTCAAGGAATTAAAGACATTGATAACGCTACTTTATTGAAAAGACTTGATAAAGCCTGGGGTCAAATCGTCAAAAAAACAAAGAATTCCTCCAAAAAACCAAAAGACTCCCCTTTAAAGCAAAAATAGGCTGAAAAAACAGCAAAAGACTGCTTTAATAGCGCGTGTTTTTAAAAGGGTTCTTTTGAACCTGTTGTCTAACCAATAATTAGTTGAATACCATGGATTTCAGACGTTACTTTTTATGGGGTGCGCTTTTTGTCAGTGGCTATATGCTGTTTTTACAGTGGAACCAAGATTATGGTTCTTCGTCTACTCAAAACGTTGCCCAAAGCTCTCAATCAGCTCCTTCAAATACAACCGCTAATAGTAGCGATATTCCTTCTGCTATTGTTACTGCCACTGCAAGCTCGGAAATTCCGGGAACCGTTTCTGTCGTCGAATCAGGTGAACTAATTAAGATCACCACCGACACTTTAGAAGTTGGTATCAATCCAGTTGGTGGCGACATCGTTAGTGCTTCTCTCTTAAAATACAAACGCGTTATTGATGAAGATGACCCATTAGTTATTTTAGAGAATACGGCGCAGCGTATTTATGTGACTCAAAGTGGTCTTATCGGCCCTAACGGACCCGATGCATCAAAAGAAGGTCGCCCTGTATACAGTGCAGAAAAGACGTCTTACGAATTAAGGTCCGGTGATGGTTCCTTAGACGTTAATTTGTATTTCACAGATTCTTTAGGTGTTCAATATACTAAGACATTCCGTTTTACTGAGGGTGACTACAAAATCCGCCAGTTGATCACGGTTAATAACCTGTCTGACTCGGCTTGGAAAGGTAATTTATTTGCTCAAATTAAGCGTGATAATTCCGAAGATCCAAGCTCTTCAACCAGCTTAGGACTGCAGCCTTATTTAGGTGGTGCGATTTCTAACGAAGAAACGCCTTATTCTAAAATATCCTTTTCCGATATGGCTGAAGAACCTGTAAAAGTGTCTTCAACAAAAGGTTGGGTAGCATTACTTCAACATTATTTTGTGACCGCGTGGATTCCAGAACAAGGTCAAACCTTTATTCTTCAAGCGCGTAAAAATAATGATTTTAACCTAATTGGCTTTTCAGGTTCGGCCGTTGAAATTTCAGCTGGTCAACAAGGGACATTGGCATCGACATTTTATGTCGGTCCAAAACTACAAGACCAACTTGCAGCCACAGCTGAAAACCTAGACTTAACCGTTGATTACGGTTGGTTATGGTGGTTAGCTCAACCTTTATTCTGGTTACTGACAGCGATCCAATCCGTTGTTATCAACTGGGGTGTCGCCATTATCTTAATCGTAGTCTGTGTAAAAGCCGTCTTCTTCAAGCTTTCCGCAGCGAGCTATCGTTCGATGGCAAAAATGCGTAAGTTTGGCCCTGAGCTAACACGTTTACGTGAACAACATGGCAGCGACAGGGCAAAAATGTCAGCGGCTATGATGGAACTTTATAAGAAAGAAAAAATTAACCCTCTTGGTGGGTGCTTGCCCATTCTAGTACAAATGCCTGTTTTCTTATCTTTGTACTGGGTATTAATGGAAAGTGTCGAGTTACGTCATGCGCCATTTATGCTTTGGATTAATGATCTATCTTACATGGATCCCTACTTTGTTTTACCAATCCTAATGGGTGTCAGTATGTTAGGTCAGCAAATGTTGAACCCAACACCGCCAGACCCAATGCAAGCACGTATTATGAAAATCATGCCAATTGCGTTCACATTCTTTTTCTTGTGGTTCCCAAGCGGTTTAGTATTGTATTGGGTATGTAACAACACCTTGTCGATTATTCAGCAATACATCATTACCAAACGTATTGAAAGAGAAGCTTAAACAGCACTTTTAAATCGTTAACAAGGGCTCACATTGTGGGCCCTTTTTTATTTATGCCACTATCGATACGCCCTTTTAACATAGGGTTATCATCCTTCCACATCTAGCCTTCTTTATCTTGATGCTTCATGATTATGTTTCCATTTACTTGCCGACCCTCTATTAAGAGTCTGCCTGTTTTTTAGGCATTTAGATCTTACCAAAGACGTTTTCATTAAAATAAAAGTATTTCAGAGTATTTTGTTCCTAATCAGAACATCAAAATTGATGATATAAAACATCATCTTAGATGGGCTATCATTCTAAAAAGTGACATTTTATTAGGCGCTAACCCAGTCCTTGCTTATTTAATTTATCTATCTCTATTGACGATTAAACAGACAAGATGTATTTTGTATCCAATATCCCAAAATAGAGACAAACAAAATGAACAAAGACATTTTCAATGGTGTAATTCCCGCTCTAATGACGCCATGCAAAGCCGATCGTACTCCAGATTTTGATGCTTTGGTTAAAAAAGGCCAACAGATGATGGCAGCGGGTATGTCTGGTGTGGTCTATTGTGGCTCCATGGGTGATTGGCCATTATTAACCGATGAACAACGTATGGAAGGTGTGGCTCGTTTGGTCGAAGCAGGGATTCCAGTTATTGTGGGGACTGGTGCAATTAATACAAAATCGGCTGTAGCTCATGCCGCTCATGCAGAAAAAGTGGGGGCAGCTGGTCTAATGGTTATTCCTCGGGTTTTATCTCGTGGCTCAGTTATTTCAGCACAAAAAAATCATTTTAAAGCGATTTTAGAAGCATCACCTTCGATCCCATCCATTATTTACAATAGCCCTGTATACGGCTTTGAGACGCGTGCTGATTTATTCTTTGAATTACGATCAGAACACAAAAATTTGATCGGTTTTAAAGAGTTTGGCAGTAAAGAGGCTATGCGTTATGCTGCAGAAAATATTACGTCTAAAGATGACCAGGTTTTACTGATGGTGGGTGTTGATACCGCAGTATACCATGGTTTCGTTAAGTGCGGCGCTGTTGGTGCGATTACAGGGATTGGCACAGCATTGCCAAAAGAAGTGCTATTACTCACCAAGCTGTCTAAGCTAGCCGCCACAGGAAACGCCGAAGCTCGTCTTCGAGCACAAGAGTTGGAAGAGTCTATGTCCGTTCTTGCCAGTTTCGACGAAGGCCCTGAACTTGTCTTATTCTTTAAATACTTACTCGTATTAAACGGTGAAGAAGAATATAGCTTACACTTCAATGAAACAGATCAATTAAACGATGCACAACGTAAATACTGCGAAGACCAATATAATTTATTTAAAAAGTGGTTCACTGATTGGTCTCAACAAGGTGGAGTAATATCAGAATGCTTATTGTAGATAGCCATACAGAAGGTGAACCTACTCGAGTTATTTTAGAAGGAGGCCCTGATCTTGGATCAGGGCCTTTATCTGATCGGGCAAGGCGCTTAGCGACAGAATTCAAAGATTTTTATCGATCTACTGTTCTTGAACCCTATGGCCAAGAAGCCATGGTAGGCGCATTACTTGTGGAACCAACAGACCCGGAGTGCATTACTGGGGTGATTTATTTTGATGCGGCGGCCGTTATCGGAATGTGTGGTCACGGAACGATAGGCGTCGCGGCCACACTGGCGCACATTGGAAAAATCCGTGTCGGTACCTACAAAATAGAAACGCCAGTGGGTATTGTGGAGATCACTCTCACAGATAAAAACACCGTTACCATGAGAAACATAGACAGCTATCGTTATAAAAAAGACGTATCCGTTGCTGTAGAAGGCGTTGGCCTAATAACAGGTGACATTGCATATGGTGGTAACTGGTTCTATATGATAAACGACTGTCCAATCAAGGTCACACCAAACAATATTCGATCACTAACAGAGCTTGGTATCGCCACTAGAGAAGCCCTATATGCGGAAGGCATTGAAGGTGAAAATGGAGGGATCATAGATCATATTGTTTTTTTTGGGCCCGCGCTAACGACTAAAGGCCATACTCGAAATTTTGTCTTGTGCCCAGATAACGCTTATGACCGTTCTCCCTGTGGCACCGCCAGCTCAGCTCGTTTATCTTGCTTAGCCGCCGATAAAATATTAGCGCCAGGAGAAAAAATCTATCAAGAAAGTACGATTGGTAGTGGGTACACACTAAGTTATCAACCCTCTAACCGCCTCAATGCACCATTAGGAGCCGTCGTACCATCCATCACCGGACAAGCGTTTATTACACGAGAAGCAAAGTTAATTCATAACCCAAATGATTCACTTCGACATGGTATTACGACTGTCGAATAAAATTATATGGCTCAATTTTGACATAGGTATTGATACATTTAGCCACACAATCACCCGTTAACAGATACTTTCTTTACCACTAGGAGATGGAACCCTCATGAGCAATCTCATATCCCACGATGTTATTGTCATTGGTGCCGGTATTATTGGTATCAGCACAGCCCTGAAATTGCAGACGGAAGGCAAGCAAGTATTAGTCATTGATCGTAAAGGCATTGCAAAAGAAACGTCGTCAGGCAATGCGGGGGCATTTGCTTTTGCAGACGTAATCCCCCTTGCAACACCTGGCATTATGCAAAAAGCACCTAAGTGGCTGCTAGACCCTCTAGGTCCCTTGTCTATCCATCCCGCTTATGCCGTAAAAATTTCACCTTGGATGATGCATTTTTGGCGATCTAGCTGGAAAGACCGATATGAAAATGCTCTTGCGGCACAGGCAACACTCATGGATTTATCCAAAGCGGCGCTTGAACGCCAAATACAGTCTGTTGATGGGGAAGCATTAATACGTAGAGAAGGGCAATTACAGCTTTATGAAGGCGAAAAAGAGTTTAAAGCAGCCCAACCGAGTTGGGAGGTTCGCAAAAAGCACGGCGTCAAGTTCGAATTTCTAGAAAGCCCAGAAGCCATTGCCAAGATCCAACCCGGTATTGATTCACGATTTACTCATGCCGGCTTCACTCCAGAATGGAAAAATGTTGTCCACCCTGCTCAGTGGACTCAATATCTGGCCGATGCGTTTAAAAAGTTAGGCGGTGAAATTGCGATTGCAGACGTCCATTCAATTAAGTTGCAAGCCGAAACTGTGCTGGTAAAAACTAGCCAGTCAAATTATCACGCAAGCCAAGTGATATTGGCAATGGGAGCGTGGTCTAAAGCCCTAGCAAAGTCTCTTGGTGATAATTTACCTCTTGACACAGAGCGAGGGTACAACACCACGTTACCCTCAGGTGCTTTTGACCTAAAAACACACATCAGCTTCAGTAACCATGGCTTTGTTGTATCCAAAGCAGGTGAAGGGGTTCGCATTGGTGGGGCGGTTGAACTGGGAGGACTGTACCTCAAACCAAACTATAAGCGCGCTGATGTTCTTCTCAATAAAGCGGCATCGTTCTTACCTAAATTAAAAACCGAGGGTGGAACACAATGGATGGGGTTTCGACCTTCCATGCCAGACAGTTTACCTGTTATAAGCTACTCTTCTTTATCCACACGTATCATTTACGCATTTGGGCATGGGCATTTGGGCCTTACACAATCCGCCGGAACCGCTGAGTTGGTTGCTGACCTTATTTTTGGTCGCCAACCACCCATCCCCCTCGAACCTTACTCAGCACGACGCTTTAATTAATGTCGTGTTAATGCATTTATCAGGAGACACTATGAAAGACTCTGTTACTTTGAGCTTAGGCAAAGTACGCGAACTAAGTGAAGGTATTTTAATGGACAATGGTTTTAACCAAGACCATGCACGCTCGATCACAGATATTATCTATACTAACCAATTAGGTGATTGCCACTCTCATGGTCTTTATCGCTTATTTATGTGCACTGAAAGCATACAAGCGGGTCGTGCTAATGGCGCGGCCACACCCACCATTACTGATGCGGGCCCTGCGATTGTTCGAGCCAATGCAAATGACGGTATTTCTTTGCTCGCCTTTCAAGAAGCCTTGCCTTTACTAATAGAAAAAACCAAGAAGAATGGTATCGCCGCACTTGCTATCAACAACTGCTTCCATTTCTCAGCGCTTTGGCCAGAAGTAGAGAAGTTATCGGAAGCGGGATTAGCCGCCATGGCGATGTTACCAAGTCATGCATGGGTCGCGCCTGCTGGTGGCACTCGCGGCACATTGGGTACAAACCCTTTTGCTTTTAGCTGGCCAAGGCAGGGAAAAGCCCCTTTTACTTTTGATTTTGCCACCAGCCAATTTGCACGTGGTGAAATAGAACTTCACCGCCGAGCTAATAAACCCTTACCAGAAGGTGTGGCGATTGATAAAGACGGTCGCCCTACAACCGATCCAGAAGCCGCGATGGCCGGTGCTATGCTGACATTTGGTGCTCATAAGGGTTCCGCTTTATCTATCATGATTGAGTTATTGGCAGGCCCTCTTATTGACGATTTGACAAGTAAGGAAAGTATGGCCGCCGCAGAGGGGAGACTAGAAGCACCTTACCACGGTGAAATCATCATCGCTTTTGATCCAAACTTATTTAGCGGAGGCAAAGCGGCCGCTAACGATGAGCGGGCAGAGCGTTTATTCGCCGATATCCTTGATCAAGGGGCTCGCCTTCCATCACAACGTCGTCAAGCCGCCACTGAGCATAACCTAGCACGTAATGCGGTAGATATTCCGCAAGCACTCTATAACGACTTACTCAAATTACGAAAAAAATGAGAGCGTTAAGAGCCCATTTTCAATCCATCATTAACCACTGGATATAAAAGGCCCCCCCATTAATTGGATAGTCCAACTATTGGGGGGCCATTCAGACTCCGCTTTTTTATGAATCAAGTATTCTTGAGAACATTAAACAAGATCTGCAGGTAATAAAGAAACTGGAATATCTTGATAACATACAGGACGTAAGAATCGGCGAATTGACATTGTACCGACAGACGTCGCACCAAAATTAGTCGATGCTGGATATGGACCGCCGTGCACCATACTGTCACAGACTTCAACACCCGTAGGAAAAGCATTCGCCAGTATGCGGCCAGCTTTACGCTCTAATACTGGAATAAAGCGCTTTGCATCATTGATATCCGATTCTTCAATATGAAGGGTACAGGTTAACTGTCCTTCAAGGTTTTGAGCCACTTGTTGCATTTCTTCTAAAGAAGCGGCTAATACAACAACGCCTAGTGGGCCAAACACTTCTTCTGCTAATGACCCATTCAGCAACCAATCTTTTGCAGTAGTCGTATAAAGGTAGGGTGTTGCATTGCGTGAATCACATGACGTCACCAACACTTCACGAACTCCGGAAGCCGCCGCTATACGCTTTTGACCGGCACGGTATGCTTCAGCTATACCGTCTGTTAACATAGTTTGAGAAGGTACAGAAGATAGTGATTCAATCGTATTAGACACAAATAAATCGGCGTCTTCTCCAGCCAGTAATACCGCAACGCCAGGGTTAGTGCAAAATTGTCCCGCCCCCATTGTTAATGAACCAGCCCAACCCTTAGCAAGTTCTTCACCACGATTTGAAACGGCATCAGGGAATAAAAACATTGGGTTAACAGAACCTAATTCACCAAAAAAAGGAATCGGTTCAGGGCGAGAGGCACATAAATCAAACAGAGCTCGGCCACCCGCTAAAGAGCCAGTAAAACCTACCGCTTTAATCAATGGGTGCTGTACTAAAGCCGAGCCTACGTCACGGTTTCCTCCTTGAATAAGACTGAATACACCAGCAGGCATACCACACTTTTGAATAGCGGCATAAATCGCTTCTGCGACAATTTCACCCGTTCCTGGGTGAGCACTGTGTCCTTTAACAACCACAGGGCAACCTGCCGCTAAAGCCGCTGCGGTATCACCTCCAGCCGTAGAAAAGGCTAAGGGAAAGTTAGATGCACCAAATACAGCGATAGGGCCTATAGGCCTCTGTATTAGCTTGAGATCCGCTCTTGGTAGTGGCTGACGTTCTGGTAACGCCGAATCATGACGTTTATCAAGATAATCACCCTGAAGAATGTGCTCCGCAAACAATCTCAGTTGACCACATGTTCGACCACGCTCTCCAATGAGACGCGCTTCTGGTAGACCTGTCTCCGAGCAACCAATAGCAGTGATGTCATCACCACGGGCGTCTATTTCGTCAGCAATCGCATTTAGAAACTCAGCTCTTACTTCTCGAGAAGAGTACCCGTACTCCAGAAAGGCTTGCTCAGCGGCTTCAACAGCCACATCAACATCCGCTAACCCGCCTTTTGAAAATGAATGAGCTTCACCAAACGCAGGAGAAGATGCAAACTTTTGATCAGATTCTACCCATTGACCAGCAATTAAATGTTTACCATGTAACATGAAAGCCATGTGTTCTCGCTCCATTCGTGTGTGTTTAAAAAAATTCTAAGTTAAACCTAATGGATATTGTATCCAAAATTAGAATTTGTTCAAGCTATTACAAAATAAGAGCACAGTCGCCATGAGGTTGAGAGACCTGGAAGAAGTGTAAAGTCGGTTTTACAGCAAGAATTAAAGGCAAAATACGGAAGAAGGAGACATTGGAAAGAGCGGATTTCAGTCGGCATCTCTTTCCAATAAACGTGATTCTATAGATCGATTATTGAGCACGAGTCGAGGTAATTAATTCTAAAATTTGCACTTTAGTATTTTCTAAATGTGAGCTCAACAGATCGGCGGCCGCGGTTATATCACCTTTACGAGCGAACTCTAATAGGCCTCTATGATCATGTTCAGCATTGTCCGCTTTTCTTAGTTGATCAATATGCATACTCACATAACGATTGGCTTGCAAGCTCACCCGCTCAAGTAATTGCATTGTCAGCTTTTGATGCGCCGCTTCATACAAAACACCATGAAACTGAGCGTTTAATGGCCCCCAATCGGCCACATTTCCAGCCGCGTAAGAGGCTTCCATTTCCTCTAATAAAGCATCACACTGGGTAAAATGATGCTCTGTCATAAGTGGGATAGCTCGTTTAAACAGATTGATTTCTAAAAGCTTCCTAACATCGAAGATTTCAGCAATTTCATCTAAAGAATGCTTGGTAACCGTAGCACCTTTATTATTCGTAAAAACAACCAGACCTTCTGAATCCAATCTTTTTAAGGCTTCTCGTACAGGCATTCGAGAAACATCGTACTCTTCAGCCAATAATTCTTGTCGAATAAGTTCACCTTCGGCAAGGTCTCCTGATAGAATTCTATTACGTAAATCTGCGACAATAACATCAGGTAAACTCTGACGTACGACAGCTCTTTTTTGAGCCAATGTGCTACCCTCTCACTCAAGTTTAATAACATTACCGTTAACAAGACTCATGATTTCGACAATTCAAAATCTCTTATTAATGGATAATAAATACGCGATGCATTATACGCAAAAATACCCAGTTCGGGCGCTTTCTTAAGTGAAATAGCCAAAACCTAATGATATATTCATGCGGCTTTCTCACTGTCTTTAAAAAATCACTTAACATTATCCCTTCCTTAAATCACAACGTATTTTTTCAAAGCGAATTCAACACCTCTAATTTCAGCGAGCCCTTTCATTCGACCTAAGGCAGAATACCCAGGTTTGGCGTCTCGACGTAAATCATCCATAATTTGGTGTCCATGATCTGGACGCAGTGGAATCTTTTTATCAATACCTAGGCGTTTTCGACGCTGCTCTTCTTTGAGTAGCACTAAAATCACATCCGAAATATCCGTATTACCTTCCAAATGCGATGCTTCGTGAAAACTTCCCCAAACCGCTTCTCTCTGAGTAGAGCGCAAATGGGTAAAGTAAATACGATCGGCAAAAGTGGTTGCCATATCACATAAATCATTGTCTTCTCGCACCCCGTAAGATCCAGTACAAAAAGTAATGCCATTCGCTGGCGAAGGTATACGCTGTACTAACCATTCTACATCTTGTTTGGTGGACACTATCCTTGGTAAACCTAGAATAGGTCGTGGTGGATCATCTGGGTGAACGGCTAAACTGACACCATAAGACTCAGCTACAGGGACTATATGGTCTAAAAAGAGAGCAAAATTTTCACGTAGTACATCCTTATCAATGTCATCATAAGCCGCTAAGGCCTCACGAAAATTATCTAAGGTATAGCTTTCTTCAGCACCGGGAAGCCCTGCAAGTATGGTATTGATCAGTTTTTCTTTTTGTTCATCGTTGAGCGCAAGAAAATGCGCTTCGGCGGCTTCAATCTCTTTATCATTGTAATTTTTTAAACTATTTGGGCGTTTTAGGATAAATAAATCAAACGCAGCAAAAGCGGTTTGGTCAAAGCGTAATGCTTTTGAGCCATCAGGTAAGGCGTAGGTTAGGTCTGTGCGAGTCCAATCCAATACAGGCATAAAGTTATAGCAAACGGTTTGAATACCGCAGTCCGCGAGGTTACGAATACTCTGAGCGTAATTTTCAATGTATTCTTTGTACTTACCCTTACGTTGCTTAATGTCCTCATGTACCGGAATGCTTTCAACAACAGACCAACGAAGACCCGCATCTTCTATTTTACTTTTCACTATCTGAATCGCGTCTATCGGCCACACTTCACCATTTGGAATCTCGTGCAATGCCGTAACAATGCCGGTTGCGCCTGCTTGGCGAATGTCTTGTAATGTAATGGAGTCATTAACTCCAAACCAACGCCATGTATGTTCCATAATAGACTCTCTTATTTATCTTTATTCTGAAAAGCGGTACGCATAACACGCTGTATGTTTTCGCCTGCTGACAACCTATCAACCAAGTTCAGTACTCGTTGAATCAAGGGGTGATTGGTAGACAAAGACGTCGGAAAAATATCATGGCGTTGTAACATGGCGGAGACTAAACCTTTTGAACTAGAACTATGTCGGTGTAAAAGTTCAAGTAATGCCACTTCTAAAGGGTCATTGATCTTCTGTTTTTTCTCTTTTGCTTGAGATAAGAAAACGATCCAACCCGCTATACCCAGTTCAATCGCTGGCGCAGGAAGAGATTTATTCTGTAATTCTATTAAGCCACTTAACCAACGTTGGGGCAGCTTTTGACTGCCATCCATGGCAATTTGTTGTAGCTGATGCTGCAAGCTGTCGTTATCAAAGCGTGCTAATAACTGTTGGCAATAGGTCGCTAATTCCGATTGGCTAAAGTACGGCAGTGTCGGTGCGACTTCTTGCATCATGTAGTGCTCAAGGAAAGCACGAATGTCTCTATCTTGCATGGCTTGAGCAACCGTTTGATAACCGGCAATATAACCGAGATAAGCCAACAATGAATGACTGCCGTTTAACATGCGTAATTTCATCATTTCATAGCTTGATACGTTATCCACCATCTGTACACCAGCGGATTCCCACTGAGGACGACCCGCTGGAAAATGATCTTCGACTACCCATTGGCTAAATTGCTCACACTTAACCACTGTTGGCTCACTGATCCCCGTGTCCGCTTGAATCATGATCAAGTCCTGCTCACTCACAGCAGGAACAATGCGGTCAACCATCGAGTTAGGAAACGCAACGGTTTTCTCAATCCAGTCAGCAAACTCGATATCTTGCATTTGCGCCAATGCAATCACAGCGCCTCTTGTTCGTTCACCATTATGTGGCATGTTGTCACAAGACAGCACGGTAAAGGGTTCGAAACCTTGAGACCGACGCTGTTTTAATGCGACTAAAATCAACCCCAATGCGGTTTTTGGTTGAGCAGGGTTCTGCAAATCATGCTGAATATTGGCATTATCAGTCAGAAGAGCACCTGATAAAGGGGATAGGTAATAACCTTTTTCCGTCACTGTTAACGTGACTATCTTTGTCGATTCAGATGACATTTGCGCGAGTAATCCAGCACATCCATCATTCGAACCACTGAAATAAGCGGTTTTAATGGCTTTAATTTCTCTAATCGCTACTGTCTTTGTATCCGCATATTCAACGACATGATAACGGTGTTTCGCCTGTTGCAACTGCTCTACTAATGAATAATTAGAGCGAATATTGGCACTGGCAATCATCCAATCACCACCATGTTGAGCAAGCGTTTTCTCAAGATACACCGCTTGATGCGCCCGGTGAAATGCCCCAAGTCCAATGTGCACAATACCAATTTCATGCTGATCTGGGTTTAGATCACTGTCTATATATTTTATTTTCATAAACAACCACTTATCTACTTGCTCGTTATCAATTTAATAAAGAAGGTAACCACAACGAAATTGCGGGAACATAAGAAACTAAAAGCAACACAAAAAGATTACACAAGAGGAAAGGCCAAATGGCTTTGACTATTGCTGTCATGGGTAACTCACTGATGCCAGCCGCCACAAAGAGGCATACGCCAACAGGAGGGGTTGTCAGACCAATTATCAAGTTCAGCACGGCCATTACTCCGAAATGAATCGGATCCATACCAATCCCTTCCGCTACTTTTAGCAATGTTGGAAAGAGGATAATCAAGGCGGCAATGGTTTCCATAAAACCACCCACAATTAAAAGCACGATATTAATGATGAGAATCACAACAAAAGGATTTTCACTGATATCAAAAATGGCACGCGCTAGCATTTGAGGGATTTGTTCGCTGGTTAAAATCCAACCAAACAAGTTCGCCATACCGACTAACAACAACAGACTTGTTGAGCTTAGAACCGTGTCCACCATCAACTTAGGCAGGTTTTTCCAAGTAATGCCTTTATATACAAACATCCCGACAACAAAGGCATATAAGCTTGCCATGATCGACGCTTCTGTCGGCGTAAAAAGCCCACCAATAATGCCGTATAGAATAATAAAGGTCATTAGGAGCGCCCAGAAAGCGCCTTTACCAACCACATAGATTTCTTTTAACGTGGCTCGCTTTTCACAAGGGTATTGTCGCTTAACCGCAATAATATAAGCGGTTACCATCATAGCGACACCGAGCATGATGCCTGGTACAACTCCCGCTAAGAACATTTTGCCTACTGAAATCCCACTCAATGAGCCAACAATAATCATAGGAACACTAGGCGGAATAATAGGGCCTATAGTTGAAGAGGCGGCCGTTACGGCCGCCGCAAAGGGTTTATCATAGCCACTTCGAGCCATTCCGGGGATCATCACGGCACCAATACTCGCTGTATCAGCGACGGCTGTCCCAGAAATACCACCAAAGATCATCGAACCACCGACATTAGCCAGGCCAAGCCCGCCACGAATATGGCCTAAAAGAGCATTACTAAAACGAATAATATAATCCGTGATATTGCCAACATTCATTAGGTTTCCAGCCAAAATAAAACCAGGAATACAAAGCAATACAAAAGAGTCCATGCCAGCATACAAACGCTGAGGCACTATGGTTAAGGGAATTCCAACCAACGTGAGGTACGATAAAGAGGCAATACCTAAGCAAAATACAATCGGAACGCCGACGATCAGTAACAAGAAAAACACCACAAACAACAAAATAACGTCCATTATGAAGAAACTCCTTGGTTATCACGATCAAGTAAGATCAGCAGAACGCTCATAAAGCTATAAAACGCTGTCAATGCGAAAAAAAAGCTCACCGATAAAAAAGCCCAATACATAGGGACTTCTAGTGCAGGAGAAGTCTGCCAGCGACCAATCTGGGCGTATTTAATCGCATAAGGAAGGATATAAAGAGCAAAGCTACCCGCGAGTAGGTGACAGAATATATGGTAGATTTTCGTCCAAACAGGGTTAAGTGCGGCTTGAAATAACTCTAAGCGCACATGACGATTTCGGCTAATCACCAAGCCTGAGCTTAAAACAATAAGATAAATGAATAAGTAACGAGACAGCTCTTCCGTCCAAATCGGAGAACTGGGTAACATGAAACGAGATACAACTTGTAATAACACTACAGCGATAATGCCAAGCAAAGCAGAAATAGCAAGCAAAGCGAATACACGGTCAACAATAGACAAAAAAGATCGAACGACACATTCAATCTTATACGTCATATTATTTTGGGGTTTATTTTGAGGTAAGGTACTCATCGCACTCTTCTCCATAGGGGCCTATTTTCGTACTCTAGACGAAAATAGGCGTCTTAAACGGACTATTTAGAGCTTTTTATAGAGTGCTAATTGTTCTGGAGTAAGCGCGTCTTGCACGGCTTTTTGGGCCGCGGCTTTAAAGGCATTAAGATCAGGGTCAACAAAGGTCATACCGCGTTCTTCTAGGATAGATCGAAGTTTTGCTTCATCTGCCGCAAACATAGCATGCTCATAGTTCTGCATTTTCTGACCCGCATCTAACACAATGTCTCGTAAGTCGGCAGGCATGTTATTTAGCTTATCTTGGCCTATAACAACATAAATCCAGCTACGAACATGACCCGTTAAATTGACGTATTTCTGTACTTCATAAAAGCTGGCACTGTTAATCAGACTAAGAGGGTTTTCTTGTCCATCAATTGTATTTTGCTGCAAAGCCGTAAACACTTCACTGAATGCCATTGGGATCGGTTTGGCGCCAAGCGTCTGCCATGTTTTCACAAACAAAGGCACGTTAGGTACACGTAATTTTAGCCCATCCAAATCACTTGGGGACATAATTTTACGATTAGATGTCAGGTGTCTAGGACCACGTTCAAACCATGCCATTGTTTTAAGGCCTGTTCGTTCAGCGATCTGGTCACTAATTTCTTTACCAACATCACCATTAACCGCTTTTTTCAACTGCTCTGAGCTAGTGAAAGCATAAGGAACGGCCATTAAAGCGGCTTTAGGCGCCCAATTTTGCAGCGACTCACCGGTGATGGTCATATCAGCCGTGCCAAGTTGGATACTATTGATTACATCCATCTCTTTACCTAATTGTTCATTAGGATAAAGCTTTACCTCGATGCGACCATTTGAGTCTGTTTCCGCCACTTTTTTAAATTCCAAAGCCGCTTTATGCCAAATGTTTTCTTCGTTTGCTGGGTAGCCAAACTTTAATGTGACATCGGCCGCTTGGGACATTCCAGACAACAAAATAGAAGACATTAAGGCCGCTTTTATCATTGGTTTGATCATAGGTAACTCCGTTTTTATTATTAGATTTACGTTTAAGGTTATTGATCACTCACTCATTTCAACAAGAATTTTGCGAGTCAATTCTGGGTGGTTTTCCATAAGTTGAATGCCATCACCCATGTCATTTAGTCCAATTCGATGGCTAATCAAAGCCAAAGGGTCTAAACGGCCTGAAGCGATCATATCGAGTACTTGAGGAAAACGTCGATTGTTTAAGCGGGAGCCCACAATCGTTAATTCTTTTTTAATCACTTCAATTTGAGCTAAATCACTTGGTGTTGAACTAAAGCCAAGCAGCCCGATACGTCCTGCAGGGCAAGCCATTCTTAGAATTTCAGGGAGTAAAGCGGGTATACAAGCCGCATCGGCAATAAGGGGTACACCTTCTCCTTTCGTCAATTTTTGGATACAATTTTCGACATTGTCACGCTGACTGTTAATGACATCGGTTGCCCCTAAGGATTTTGCATTTTCTAAGCGTTCATCAACAATGTCAGTCACAATGATTCGCTCTATTCCTATGGCTTTCGCCACTTGCACTATGGTCAAACCAATCACACCAGCGCCATACACCAGTAGACTATCGCCGGGAATTGGCTCCATTCGAGACAACACATTCGTCGCAATAGAATAAGGCTCGACTAAGGCCGCTTGCTCAAGCGTGACATTGTCAGGAAGTACCAAGACATTACTTGCAGGTGCACTGGTGAATTCTCCAAAGCCGCCATTACGGTGAACGCCAAACACTTGTAGATTCGCACAAACGTTAAAACGACCAGCACGGCAGGCATAACATTCACCACAGCTAATAACGGGATCAACACAGACTTGATCGCCGATTTTCACGTGGCTGACACCTTCGCCAACGGCGGCGACAACCCCAGAAAACTCATGCCCCGTAATTCGAGGAAACTGAACAAAAGGGTTTTGCCCATGAATGATATGCAGATCCGATCCGCAAATTCCGGCAAAAGCGGTTTTAATCAATACTTCTCCAGCCTCTGCGGTAGGCTGCTTGGTATCAATCAAAGCATAGTTATTAACACTCTCTACTTGAAACGCTTTCATAATTTTCTACCAATTCCACAAGGTGCCATCTTCTAGGCGATTGACCGGAAGATAAGCAGGTTTATAAGGGTATTTCGCGGCACGTTCTTCATCTATATCGACACCATGACCAGGAACCTCGCCAGGCGTGAAAAAGCCATCTTTAAATTCATAAGCATGAGGAAAAACTAAATCGGTTTCCTTGGTATGAGGCATGTGCTCTTGAATGCCAAAGTTCGGCACCCAAGTATCGAAATGCAGCGCAGCGCCCATACAAACAGGAGAGAGGTCTGTCGCACCATGGAAGCCTGTCTTAACATGAAAAATAGCCGCAAAGTCCGCGATACGACGCACATTAGTAATGCCTCCAGCATGAGAAATAGGGGCTCTAATGTAATCAATAAGGTGTTTTTGAATAAGGTCTTGGCAGTCATGCAGGCTATTAAAAACTTCTCCAACAGCCAGCGGTGTTGTTGTATGTTGGCGAATCAGTTCAAACGACGATTGATTCTCTGCCGGTGTACAATCTTCAAGCCAAAATAGATGATAGGGCTCGACGGCTTTACCTAATCGAGCCGCCTGTATCGGAGTCAATCTATGGTGAACATCATGTAATATATGCAAATCTTCACCGAATTCTTCTCGCACAGCCGCAAATAAAGAAGGCACATGGTTTAAATATTTTTCCGTTGACCAAACATGCTCATCAGGTAAATCAGAGTCCGCAGGTTCATAAGGCTTACCCACTTCTTTTGTTACACCATAGGTCGTAGCAACACCTGGTATGCCACATTGAACTCTAACCGCTTTGTAACCCAATTCGACATGTTTTCGAACTTCTTCAAGACAAGAATCAATATCAATTCCTGTGGCATGTCCGTACACCATCACTTTTTCTCGGCTTTTACCGCCCAATAATTGATAAAGAGGCATGTCCGCTAGCTTTGCTTTGATGTCCCATAATGCGACATCAACAGCCGCAATGGCTGTCATAGAAATAGGACCTCGACGCCAATAAGCACCGCGATATAAATATTGCCAAATATCTTCAATACGTTGTGGGTCTTTACCAATAAGAGTGGGTATAACATGATCTTCAAGATAGGAGACGACTGATTTTTCACGCCCATTTAATGTCGCATCACCGATGCCATGAACGCCTTCATCCGTTTCTATTTTCAAGGTGACAAGGTTACGTCCAGGGCATGTCACTATCACTTTTGCAGATCGAATTATCATGAAAAGATACCTAATTATTATTTTTGGCATACCAAAATACACATTAAAGCGTAAAATAACGCGAAAAAATGATTTAAACAAGTCTATTTAACTAAATTGGCATGCCATTTAAATGTTTTTTTGTCTATTCGTCATTAAAATATCGACTTTTTAATGGGGTTGCAGGAAAATGGCATACCAGATAATTTACAATACCATCACTAAGAATCATCCTATGGCAGAACGACTCTACAGAGAAATTGGCGAGAAAATTAAACAAGAAATTGCAAAATCAGATATTAATATTGGCGATAAACTTCCCACTGAGCGAGTTTATGCAGAACTATTTGGGGTGAGCAGAACCTTAGTTAGAGAAGCCTTTATTATGTTGGAAATAGAAGAACTTATAGAAGTAAGGAAAGGCTCTGGAAGCTATTTGAAAAATAATTTGTCTTCACAAACCGTCGATAAAGTCTCTGATGTCGGTCCTTTCGAATTACTCCAAGCAAGGCAAGTTCTAGAAAGCACCATTGCCGCTCAAGCGGCTCTTTCAATTACCAAAGCAGATATCCAGCAGTTGCAAGAAACGCTTGATCTTGAGGGTGCAGAGCTTAGCTCAGTAGAAAAATCCAATAAAGCGGACAGAGACTTCCATTTATTAATCGCGAAAGCCACTCAGAACACCTTATTACTCGATACGGTTACCAGAATTTGGGATATGCGAGACGGCAACCCAATGTGGCAAAAATTACATGCAAGAATTAACGACTCGTCATACCACGGTCAATGGATAGAAGATCATAAACAGGTCCTTTTACAATTACGAAAACGCAACGCTGAAGGCGCTAGAAAAGCCATGTGGCAACATTTAGAAAATGTAAAGCAAACCTTATTTACATTATCTGACACAGATGACCCAGAATTTGATGGCTATATTTTTGCTCACCCTAAAGATAAATAGTGGATAAGCCTGTTTCGACCGACTTAATAAGGCGCAACCACCAGCTCATCCACAGTTTGATGCAATACCTTGAGGAAAAGCTCCCTAGGTTTATTGGGTTGTGCTGTTTTTTTCGAAATAACCGCCACTCCCAACGTATAGGATCGTTCATTTGGGGCTACGACCGCTATGTCACCCTTTTCTAAATAAGGTTGTGCATAGGCTTCTGGTAAAAAGCCTATGTACTGGCCCGATAGAATAAGCGCTAACCGACTGTCATAAAAGTATGAAATAGCCGTTAAATTCATATGAGAGATTTGATGGCTAACCGCTTCATGGGGTTTTAAGCCAGCATGAGTAGCAGGAAAAATATCAGCTTGTTCGGATTGCTCGACTTCTGAAAGAGACGCGAGTGGGTGACTTTTACCGCAATACAGATAGCAGTTATCACTGTATAAGTGAACATAATCCAAACCATCCAACTTGCGATGATAAGGAATAAAACCAACATCAGCCTCATCATTTAAAATCATACGCTCAATATTCGACATGGAAGAAATATTGGTCGTAATTGAGACATCCAATGCTTCAATCGAAAAACGTTGAATCAATTCTGGAAAATGACTACGGGGATCAAGACTCACTTTATCTGAAAGAGCGATTCTCAACTTACCGGTCAAACTGGAGTTCAAATTATTCACTGTCGTGCGGAACTCATCCAGAGATTCAATTAGGTTTTCTGTCATTTTATAGATAATGACACCTTCCTCTGTAAGCGAAAAGCCCGCTCGTCCTCGCTTGCATAAAACCAAGTTAAGACGAGATTCTAGATTAGAAATATGTAAGCTAATGGTTGAACGACCAATATTAAGTGAGGTTTCAGCCGCAGAGAAGCCACCGCAATCGACAACGGTTTTAAACACTTTTAATTGCTTAATTTCGTAATCGCCTACCTGACCCAGTGAATAATTCTTGATACTCATCATTTCTCCTAATCTATCCAGACTATCTTAAAATTAAGAAAGCACCACTCATGTTTGCAAATAGGACACTCAAATTACCCAGTTAGCAATGCGTTATAAAGGTTTTCTTTTCACGTTGGGACAAAGTAATACATCGCAACAAGGTAATACATGGCAATTAACCTTGATTAGTTTGTTTGTCGTCTAACTTTACATTGATTCTTAACGATTCTATAGCTCTTCAGAGTCCTTTACTGTAAATAAAGCGAGTACAGTACGACACCATAGCAGTCGATCCATACTGGATTTAGGACGAATCAGCTCGTTTGAAAACCCTTAAGTTAAACTGTTCTCTTGCAGGTTATCTTAATGCTTCCAGCATACTTTTTAGGCCTGTTTATCTCGTGAAATTTAAACAGGCCTTTTTTTATGTTCCGTTAGCTTATTCCTTTGTGAATAAGTATCTGTCTAGAGGATATCAACATGACCATTGCTTTATCCGTACGTCAAAAACTCATTTCTATCGCTCTCCTAGTTTGCATCGGTTACGCTGGTTTTGGTGCTTATTCTGTCTATAACTTAGCGCAAATATCGCATGCCTCAAACGACGCAAGAGAGCTCAATGAACTCACAAATCAAGTCAAAAACCTAGAAGTATCATTGCTTAAATTCGAAAGAGAAATGACACAACTGAATAAAGACAATATTGATTTATTAAGCCAAGAGCTCATTGCTATAGAAAACAGTATTGCTAAAGGCTTTCTAATTAGACCCGATCTAATTGACAAAGTAGGCAAAGAATTACTTTTTCAAAATCAAACCGTCTTACCAAACTACCTTGAGCTCATTAACAATAACTTAACTACTCAAAAAAGCTTAGGTCTCAGTGGAGACACTGGAGCATTAGGGGAGCTAAATCAATCGGCCGCATTACTGGCAGAGCAACTTAAGCCTTTAGCGAACTTTGCGGCAGGCTTTAAAGAAGTACGCAACCTTGAAAAAGACTTTCTGGCTTACAGTGATGAGAACCACGCAAACAAATTAAAAGAGTCTATTAACACGTTAAAAAGCAACATTGATAATATCGGTTTTGGGGATGTCTTTAATCCCATGATTCAAACATACGAAGACGCATTAGCCCCGGTTATTGAGCTCTCAATTCGCTTGAATAATCATCAAAAAAACCTTATTCATCTGAGTAATAAGGTAACCAAATCCATCTATGAAAGCGTGTTGTATTTGCAAAATAATTTGCTCTCAAAAGCACAGGACCGTTCGTTAAGTACAGCAGAACAAGCTCGACAATCTTTGGTTATTGGTTGTCTGCTACTCGCCATGATTGTTGGCTTCGTTTTGGCTACTGTCATTCGTTCTTTAAACCGCAATTTAAAGGCCGTATTAGAAGTATTAACCGAAGTCGCTCAAGGGAAGTTAAAAGATCACAAAATAGAGACGAATCGCTCTGATAAAGATGAATTTCAACAATTACTGATTGCTTCAAATACTATGTCTAACGGGCTACGAGATTTAATCGGCCACCTTTTAGGGAGTAATAAGAAACTGGTGGCGACAGCAGATGAGCTTGATCACAGTATTAAAACCATTATTGGAGGCAGTGAAAGAATTAATATAAAAAGTGATACTTTAGCGTCATCAACAGAAGAAATTTCGGTCACAGCAGACAATGTTCTTAATATGACGTTAGCGGTACAAGACGCAACCCAAACCGCGCATGAATCCGCTCGTCTAGGCGTAACGGCCATGCAAGACGCCATGACCAGTATTAGCCATGTCTCCAGTACGATCAGTAATACCAATGAAAGTGTTTCTAAATTAGGCATTCAATCAAAAGAAATTGATCTGGTCATTGATCTCATTGTAGGAGTTGCCCAACAGACCAGTCTATTGGCTCTTAATGCGGCAATTGAAGCCGCACGCGCAGGAGAAGCAGGTAGAGGGTTTGCGGTGGTGGCCGATGAGGTCAAAGCATTAGCAGAACAAACAGTAAAGGCATCGGGAGATATTACCTCTCGAGTCGAAGCCATTCAGCAAGAAACTCAAGACGTTATTCAGTCTATGACTCTTAGCTTACAACAAGTAGAGAAAAGTAAGGTATTGGGTAAAAATGCGGTAACCACAATCCACCAGGTGGAACAAAATACCCAAGATGCTATGAACAATACCAGAGAAATCAGTCAATCCATAAAAGAAGTGGCAACAACCACATCGCAAATGGCTCACGATATGGATGGAATAGCGCTTGAGATAAAAGACAATTATCAAGCGATTCAATCAATGAAAACCGCAAATAAAAATGTTCATAATCAAGCCATCGAACTGACAAAGCAGATTTCACAATTCGAAATTTCGTAACTTTCACGGCAAAAAAAATCACCTTTACGCATTCTATAGAAACCAACGCACCGTTAAGGTGCGTTTTTTTCAGTCATTTAAATCCCTATAAAAAACCTTAAAAGTGTAAAAAAAGTGTACTTTTTCAATACCATAGGCACACTTCATTTTTATTAAAAAGAAAAAGAAAATAATAAAATAGCGCAAGAAATAAATATTTGGCATTTTATCAGTGCGTATAAAAATATCTATTTAGCTGATTTATAAGGGCTTTTGAATATTAATTTGTTTGACGAAAACAAAACTTTAGATGTATTTTGCGCGCTTTAATAGGCGTGGCCTTTTTGAAAGTATCGATAGCACAAGGTGTTATATTCGTAAAGAATATGATGTTTTATCATAATGGTTCACGAGGTGGTTCATGTTAAAGACTATAAAAAAAGTTAAAAAGCAACTGGTAGTCAGTTCTCTTGCTGTTGCTCTGGGTTTAAGCGCTGTTGCATCTACGGCCGCTCAAGCCGCTGAACACAACTGGCGTTTCGCCAACCTATATAGCCGTGGTTCAGCGTTTGGTGAAGTTTACGAAAGTCTAGGTAAAAACATTGAAACCATGTCCAATGGACGCATCAAGGTTCAAGTTTTGTACTCAGGTGAAGGGGTTGGATCTACTGGTATTTTTGGCGCAGTTAAAACCGGTCTGGTCACCATGGGAGCCACGTTCCAATCACTCAATGCGGGTGAACTGCCAGCAGGTATCGTTGAAATAGGCCTACCTGGTGGCACTGACAACGCAGCAGAATTGAGTACGTTATTCCATGAAAAAGGTTGGGCTCCGATTCTAGAAAAAGCATACGGTGATCAAGGTCTTGTTTGGTTAGATCCTTACATCCAACCAGCTGTTTACGTTATTTCTAAAAAACAAATCAACTCAATTGACGATTTTAAGGGCATGAAAATTCGTGCTCCAGGCGCTTACGGCAAATTCTTACGTAATCTAGGCGCTTCTCCAGTATCTTTAGCTTGGGGTGAAATTTACACAAGTCTTTCAACAGGCGTTATTGATGGTTCAATTGGTTCAAACCTAATTGATCACCGCGATGGTAACCACGTTGAAGTCGCTAAATACATGTACAAACTTCCTCTAGCGGGCGCACAAGTATTACCCATCATTGTTAATAAAGGTGCTTGGGCTAAACTGTCTCCAGATCTACAAGCGATTGTTAAAGCCGCCACAACCGTTCATGCTCAAGATCAGCTAAATAAATCGACTCTTTGGGAAACGCAAGCGCTTAAAGAAATGCAAGCTAAAGGTCTAGAATGGAGTCCTGAACCAAGTGCGGCTGACGTAGCGGCTTGGAAAGCGGCTGGAGCTAACCTTTGGGATGAGTACGCTGAAGCCGATAAATACAGCAAGCAGTTAATTGATGTTCTTCGTGCAGAAGCAGAATAATCAATAATATAGGTTAATGTCTATTTCATTATAGCCATATACAGATAAAACTAGGGAGACTTCGGTCTCCTTAATTTTATATGTTAACGATCAAAGGTAAAAAATCATGTTAGTAACCTTAATTAAACGTTACTGCCTAGGAACTCATGCTCTTGTGACTTTTATTGGCAAATCTATCTCCTATGCCATGCCATTTTTAGCATTTGTAGTCGCATTTGAAGTTTTTTCTCGCTACTTCCTTAATAAACCAACCATTTGGGCGTATGACCTTTCTTTATTTTGCTTTGGTTACATTGCTGCGTTAGGTGGAGCTTATGCTCAACAGCAACGTGCTCATATCAATGTCGATATTTTATATAATAAAGTCTCTCCGCGAGTTCGTAGCGCATTTAATATTTTCTCATTTATGTTAGCGATTTTCTTTGTCGCCATCATTTTTAAAATGAGTTTAGAAAAGTTTTTCGAATCAATTGAGTTTGATTATCGCCGTCAAAGTGAGTGGGCTCCGCACATGCACCATTACTGGGTCATGATGGCCGTTGCTAGTGGCATATTAGTATTACAACTGTTAAGTGACATCCTTGAAGATGGGTACAATTTGTTTACAGGTAAGATTTTATTACCTGACCTCATCAGAGGCGAAGAAGAGGAAATAGCAAATGATTAGTATTGAGGTTCTCACAGGCATATTGTTGTTCTGTATTTTAATATCATTTGCATTGGGTGCACCAGTTGGGTTGGCACTTGGTGGCATCGCTATGGCCGTTGGCTATGTTACTTGGGGGGACGCTCTATTTAACGTAATACCGTCCACTTTAGAAGCAACGCATTTTAGTTTTATTCTGTTAGCCATTCCATTGTATATCTACATGGGACAGCTACTAACACGTTCAGGCATTGGCGATGCTATGTTCAATGCAAGTCAAATGTTGATAGGCCGTGTACGTGGCTCTTTAGCCATTAGCGTTATCATAGTCTGTTCTATGATTGGTGCCATGGTAGGTATTATTGGTGCGGGCATCATGACTTCTGGCAGTATTGCATTACGTCCTATGTTAGAAAGAGGCTATAACAAGCGTTTAGCTTTGGGCGTTATTATGGCTGGTGGTGGTCTGGGGATTTTAATTCCGCCCAGTATTCCGATGATCATGTTTGCTTCAGCAACACAGAATTCAGTCGGTCGTATGTTCATTGCAGCACTGGTACCCGCGGCGATTACTATTGTTCTATTGATTACCTATGTTGTTATCTCTTGTAAATTGGACCACTCCAAAGCACCTCTAGATAAAGTACCTGATGTGGCACCGACATTAAAAGAAAAATGGTTTACCGCGCGTGATGGTTTACTTTCTTTACTCTTAATTGTGGCGGTTTTAGGCAGTATTATTTTTGGTATCGCTACGCCAACAGAGTCTGGCGCTATTGGGGTCGTCGGTGCGGTTTGTCTGGCCATATTATTTAAACGATTCAAACCTCGTATGGTTAGAAAAGCCGGAATGCAGGCCGCTTTATTAGTCAGTGTAGCTTTATGGATTATCTTTGGTGCCTCTGTATTTAGTAACTTCCATTTATTAATGGGTGTGCAAAATATGGTGGCAGGGTTTACCCAAGACCTAGGATTATCACCAATGATGGTCATCATCTTATTCCAAGTAATTATGTTGTTACTTGGTTTTA
Organism: Marinomonas algicola; assembly: GCF_014805825.1. Lineage (NCBI taxonomy): Bacteria > Pseudomonadati > Pseudomonadota > Gammaproteobacteria > Oceanospirillales > Oceanospirillaceae > Marinomonas > Marinomonas algicola. Next base: position 4,315,781 of record NZ_CP061941.1, on the reverse strand, counting down.
TTATTGATGAATTTATTATTGTTTTAATGTGTGCCCCCATTTTTACACCAATAGCCGTCTCCTTAGGTTTCGACCCTATTTGGTTCGGTATATTGATGATATTAAATATTGAAATTGCCGTACAAACGCCGCCTTATGGCTTTGCACTCTTTTATCTGAAAGGTATAGCGCCTCCAGGTATTACCATGCTGGATATATACAAGTCGGTGACACCATTTGTTCTGATCAAATTATGTGTGTTAATACTGTGTATGCTGTTCCCAGAAATGGTGATGTGGTTACCGAATAAAGTCATGGGGTAACTTGTATAACAGCAACGTCTAACGTTTTATCATTAGCCATGTCTATTGATAGGCCAGATCCATTAAAATAATGGGGCTGGCCTTTTTTTATCTCTAAAGTTCGTCTTTCCCTAGATTAATCGCCGCATCCATTGTTAATCAGTAATAGCTCTAGTTACTACAACACACCTTATAGAACATTAGAATTATTGCGCTTATTTTCAGACTAAGGGACAATCTAAGCAACAACTCTTACCTCAGGAAATTTCAACAATATGACAGACTTTAGCCAATCCATTGATAAAGACACTATTGTCGCCCAAGCCACACCACCAGGACGAGGAGGGGTTGGGATAGTACGCTTATCAGGTCCGGCAAGTCTTACTATTGCGGAACAGATAATTGGCTTTATCCCAACGGCAAGACACGCTCACTATGTGCCTTTTAAAGGTAAGGATAAAGAGCAAATTGATATGGGAATCGCCATTTATTTCCCTGGTCCAAACTCTTTTACTGGAGAGGATGTATTTGAGCTACAAGGGCATGGAGGACCTATTATTATCGATATGTTATTAGAAAGAGCTTTAGAATTGGGGGCAAGATTAGCTCGTCCGGGTGAGTTTTCTGAAAGAGCATTTTTAAATGATAAAATGGATCTGACACAAGCGGAGGCCATTGCAGATCTGATTGACTCATCGTCTCAACAAGCCGCGAAATGCGCATTGCGATCTCTACAAGGGGCTTTTTCAAAACGTATTGACCTACTTCTTGAATCCCTGATTAATCTGCGAATTTATGTTGAAGCCGCGATTGATTTTCCAGAAGAAGAAATTGATTTTATCAGTGATGGTAAAGTGGCCAATGACTTAGCAGGAATACAGGACAATTTACACAAGGTATTAAAAGAAGCAAAACAAGGTTCTATTATTCGTGAAGGCATGAATGTTGTCATTGCAGGTAGACCTAATGCAGGAAAATCAAGTTTATTAAACGCTTTGTCTGGTAAAGACTCAGCTATTGTCACAAGTATTGAAGGGACAACCAGAGATGTTTTAAGAGAGCATATTCATATTGATGGCATGCCGTTACATATTATAGATACTGCTGGACTTCGAGAAAGCCCAGACGAAGTAGAACAAATTGGCATTCAACGAGCATGGCAAGAGATTCAAAAAGCCGACCGTATTTTATTGATGGTGGATAGTGAGCATACTAAAAATTTAGATCCAATCAATATTTGGCCTGAGTTTGTTAGTCAACTAAAGAGTCACCATCATTTGACCATAGTCCGTAACAAAATTGATCTTACTCAAGAAAGTACCGGGATTGAAATTATGAACGGCATTCCTGTTATTTCATTATCTGCTAAAACGCATACTGGTATAGAAAATTTAACGCAACATTTAAAAGACATTATGGGATATGACAGTACAACAGAGGGCGGTTTTATTGCTCGCCGCCGTCATATAGAGGCCTTAAATAAAGCCAATACATTTCTCATCACAGGCAGTGAGCAACTTCATGACTTCGGTGCTGGCGAGTTACTCGCCGAAGACCTTAAAGAAGCTCAAAATGCGTTAAGTGAAATAACCGGAGCTTTCACCAGTGACGATCTCTTAGGTCGTATTTTTGGCTCGTTCTGTATTGGTAAATAAGCATTAAATAGCAGCCAATTACTTTTATGCTGGATAAAGATACATTCTCTATTCAGCATTTTTCACAAATTGACAAAAAACAGCCTGCCTATAAATCAACCTCATCTATTCTTTATTCACATAAAATATGATTTTCATACTAATCACTCTATCAACAATTATCCTTATATAAGTTATTCACTGTTTACGCTGTAAAGCGTTGTTTTTCACAAAAAATAATAAAAAAAACTCAAAAAAACACTTTTTTTGAGTTTTTTACTTGTGGGTAATTTTCTTATGAAAAAATCTAAAACACTCAGGAAAACTCATTTTTTTTCTTTAAAATTAAATAGATAAGAAAAAAACAATTACTCATCTCGCATGTGCATAACTTTGGTGACAGCTTGGCTAAATGTTTTGCACAGAATTTAACAACATTGGATACTTTTTCCACACGTGTATAAGTTGCCAGTTTATCCACAGAATAAGCTTATCCACAGCACATGATGTACCATGTGTTCATAACAGGAATTAAAACCAATAAATAATTGATATAATTATGTTTATTATATTTATACACAGAAATTGTCTTACTATATAGATATAAACATAATAAGAATTACATAGTAATACTCTTATTTATATATTAATGATGACCGGGGTTAGTCTTTCTGAGAGCCTTTCTTTTTCAATATTTGAAGATATACTAGGCGGCCTTCGAATCAGATTGTTCGTTTTTTATTCATTTATCGGTATGAGGTTTTTGTGAATTTCCCTAGTCGTTTTGGCGTAATTGTTGTTGGTGGTGGTCATGCAGGTACAGAAGCGGCGCTAGCTTCAGCGCGTATGGGTGTTCAAACACTGTTATTGACTCATAATATTGAAACGTTAGGCCAAATGTCCTGTAATCCGGCCATCGGTGGTATTGGCAAGTCGCATCTAGTGAAAGAAATAGATGCGTTAGATGGCGCTATGGCGTTAGCAACGGATAAAGCAGGAATTCAATTTAGAACCTTAAATTCTCGCAAAGGTCCTGCAGTCAGAGCAACAAGAGCGCAAGCCGATCGTATTTTATATAAAGCCGCCATTCGACATACATTGGAAAATCAAGAGAATCTTTGGCTTTTTCAGCAATCTTGTGAAGATCTGATTGTTGAATCTGGAGAAGCTCGTGGTGTTGTGACTCAAACAGGCATTCGCTTCTTAAGTGATACCGTAGTGTTAACCGCAGGAACATTTTTGGGTGGTTTAATTCATGTTGGGCTAGAAAACCACTCTGGTGGCCGTGCCGGTGATCCACCTTCAATTGGTCTTGCTGAAAAATTACGTTCATTACCATTTCGCGTAGATCGATTGAAAACAGGAACGCCACCACGCATAGACGCTCGCACGGTTGATTTTAGTGTCATGGAAGCGCAGCCTGGAGACATTATTACGCCTGTTATGTCTTATATGGGGAACAAAGCACTGCATCCAACTCAAATTAATTGTTTCATTACCCATACAAATGAAAAAACGCATGACATTATTCGCTCTGGCATGGATCGATCTCCTATGTACACAGGAGTGATTGATGGAATTGGGCCACGCTATTGCCCTTCTATAGAAGACAAAATAGTTCGTTTTGCAGATAAGAACTCACATCAAATCTTTGTTGAACCTGAAGGTTTAACAACGCACGAATTGTATCCAAATGGCATCTCAACTTCGCTGCCGTTTGATGTACAATTAGAGTTAGTTCGTTCCATGAAAGGCTTTGAAAACGCTCATATCACTCGTCCTGGTTATGCAATAGAGTACGATTACTTTAATCCTCAAGATCTTAAATACTCATTAGAAACAAAACATATGCCAAGACTGTTTTTTGCTGGACAAATTAATGGTACTACAGGCTATGAAGAAGCGGGTGCTCAAGGTTTGTTGGCTGGATTAAATGCGGCTCTACTATCTCAAGGAAAAGACTCTTGGTGCCCACGTCGTGATGAGGCTTATTTAGGCGTATTAGTCGATGATCTTATTTCAATGGGGACTAAAGAACCGTACCGAATGTTTACAAGTCGAGCTGAATATCGTTTGATTTTACGCGAAGATAATGCTGATTTACGTTTAACGGAAAAAGGTCGTGAATTAGGCTTGGTGTCTGATGCTCGTTGGGACGCTTTTTGTAAAAAACGTGAGGCCATCGAATTAGAAACGGCTCGCCTCAAGTCAACTTGGATTGTTCCAAATTCTCCCGAATCTGAAATAATTAACCCTAAATTAGAAACACCGATATCGCATGAATACAGTTTGATGGATTTATTACGTCGTCCAGGTATTGAATATTCAGACGTGGCAAATCTGAAAAATGCACCTGAATCCGTTGTATCAGATCAAGTTTCAGAGCAAGTTCAGATCGCGGTGAAGTATGCGGGTTATATTTCCCGACAAGCTGAAGATATAGAACGCATGCGTCGTCAAGAAAATACGCCGTTACCTAACGATATGGATTATAGCGTAATAGAAGGCTTGTCTAACGAAGTAAAACAAAAGTTGATGCTAATGAAGCCCGAAACACTTGCTGCCGCATCAAGAATTCAAGGTGTAACACCTGCGGCTGTATCTTTATTGCTAATCAGTTTGAAAAAACGTGCGATTGCGCGTAAAAGTGCCTAGAATCTGACCCCAACTGGCGATTAACCAACGGATTCAATTGTGACACACTTCGAAACTTTAAAAAAAGGCGCTCATTTAATGGGCGCTGAACTGTCTGACGATGTTATTTTAACGTTAGTTCGTTATCTTGAATTACTTCAGAAATGGAATAAAGCGTATAACTTAACGGCAATCCGAGATCCTGAACAGATGATTAATCTGCATTTGTTCGACAGTCTTGCAACCTTGCCCTTCATAGAGGGTAATGATGTAATTGATGTCGGGACTGGTCCTGGTTTACCTGGAATGGTTTTGGCTATTTGTTTGCCGGAAAAAAACTTTACCTTACTCGATAGTAATGGCAAAAAAACACGGTTTCTCACCCAAGTTAAAATGGAATTAGGGATAACAAATGTTACGGTATTAAATGAGCGTGTGGAAAAGCACGCTTTACAGGGGCATTATGACCATGTCATCTCAAGAGCATTTGCGTCCCTAACGGACATGATTAATTGGACATTACCTTTGCCGAATGAAAAAGGTAATTTTTTGGCAATGAAAGGCGTTTATCCTGAATCTGAAATTCAGCAACTACCCGAAGGTGTAGAAATTCAAGACATCTTCCCGTTAAAAGTAACGAATGTTGAGGCCGAACGTCATTTAGTTAGAATGGTTCGTAAAGGGAATAAATAATGGCAAAAATCATAGCCGTTACTAATCAAAAAGGTGGCGTCGGTAAAACGACCACTTGCGTTAACTTAGCGGCTTCTTTAACGGCTATGAAGCGACGGGTATTGGTTATTGATCTTGACCCTCAAGGTAATGCAACTACAGGTAGTGGTATTTCAAAAGACGTGCTAACTACCAGTGTTTTCGATGTACTTATTGGTACTCATGGCGTAAAAGAAGTTATGCTGGCTACGGATCCTGCTGGTTATTCTATTCTCCCTGCAAACTCTGATTTAACCGGCGCTGAAATCGTTTTATTAGATTTACCAAGTAAAGAAACTCGTTTACGGGCTGCGCTTTATGAAGTAGACAACGAATTCGATTATATTCTGCTTGATTGTCCTCCATCATTGAATATGTTGACTATTAATGCCATGTCCGCTGCTCAAGGTGTTTTGATTCCTGTTCAATGTGAATATTATGCATTAGAAGGGTTAACGGCGTTGTTACAAACCATCGAAAGAATTACAGAATCCTTAAATCCCTCATTAGTCATCGAAGGCATATTAAGAACCATGTATGACCCTCGTCCGAGTTTAACGCACGATGTTTCTCAGCAATTGGTTAAACACTTCGAAAGCAAGGTCTATGACACCGTTATTCCAAGAAACATTCGTTTGGCAGAAGCGCCTAGTTATGGTGTACCTGTATTACATTATGAGAAACAGTCTCGTGGTGCAATGGCCTATTTAGCGTTAGCCGCCGAGTTTATTCGTAAAAATAAAGCGAAATAAAGTCCATTCCCTACACAATGATTTAGAAAATCAATTTAAGGTTTATATCATGACTATAAAAAAACGTGGCTTAGGCAGAGGGTTAGATGCGTTATTAGCGCCTAAAGTCTCTTCCTCAGATACCCTAGATGAAATTTCGTCTTCCTCTGAGCAAGTTACGGGTCTTACTTATCTTCCATTGAATTGGCTTCATAAAGGTAAGTTTCAACCTCGTCGAGATATGAATCCGGCTCAATTGGATGAATTGGCGGCCTCTATTCGAACACAGGGTATTATGCAACCTATTGTTGTGCGACCTATTGATCATAATAATTACGAAATTATTGCGGGTGAGAGACGTTGGCGAGCCGCTAAATTAGCGGATTTAACACAGGTCCCCGTTATTGTTAGGCACGTAGAAGACAGTGATGCTATTGTACTTGCCTTAATAGAAAACATTCAACGCGAAGATCTCAATCCTGTAGAAGAAGCGATTGCTTTACAACGTTTAGTTGAAGAGTTTCATTTAACTCAACAAGAAGTCGCGGATACGGTCGGTAAATCTCGTTCTTCAGTGGCAAATTTATTACGTTTATTGACGTTAACAACTGAAGTCCGGCGATTATTAGAGCATGGTGATTTGGAAATGGGTCATGCTCGAGCGCTGTTACCCTTGGAGCATGATTTACAAATTCAAGCGGCCTCTCAAGTCGTTACAAAAAGTTTATCGGTTCGGGAAACTGAGCGTCTGGTTAAATCATTACAACAACCAGACCAATTAAATGAGAAACCGAACGTGGTGAGTTACAGTGACTATGAATCGACAATAAGCCAGCGTTTAAATACCGATGTTAAGATTCAAGCAACAGCAAAAGGTAAAGGAAAGTTAATTATTGATTATCGCAACCCTGAACATTTAGAATTGCTAATAAATGAATGGTTTAATAAGAATTAAAGTCGATATAGGTTAATAAGTCGTTTATGGTGCAATTCTTGGATTATATGACCAATCCTGAATCACTTTAAGTTGAACGAAAGACTTATTCCCCCTATAATGCGTCGGATTTTAGAAAATTCTAGGTTAAGTATTTGCCAAGCTGTAAATGAAACTTGGCTGTTAGGCTTAATTACCTAACAGTTATTGGAGCAATGGTATCTATGGTAAGTAATAAACCTCTTAGTTCAAAAGAGTTGATTGCAGCGAAAAAGAAATCCGTATTTCAATTTCTTTTTGCGCAAATTTTATTTGCTTTTTGTGCTGCAATGACAGTTTGGTTGTGCTTAGATTTGATCGTTTCCTATTCTTTTTTATTAGGGGCTTTATCGAGTATTGTACCAAGCTTGTATTTTGCCTTTAGAGTCTTTGGCAAAGCAGGTGTCAGGCCTGCTAATGAGATAGTGAAATCCTTTTACCGAGGTGAAGCGGGGAAGTTGGTAATGACTTCCATTATTTTGTCTTTAGTTTTTATTTTGGTAAAACCCTTAGTTGCAGGGGCTTTTTTTAGCGGTTTCGGGTTAGCGATTTTGAGCCATTGGCTCACCCCAGCATTCATACGACATTGAATCTATGATGTGGGTAACAGTTTTTATCATTAAAAGGGCGTGGATAGTATATGGCTAGTGAAAATCCAACAGCTTCTGAATATATACAGCATCACCTACAGAATTTGACTTTTGGTCAACATCCTGATGGTAGCTGGGGAATTGCACATGGTGCAGCAGAAGCAGCAGAAATGGGGTTTTGGGCAATTCATTTAGATACAATGGGGTTCTCCATTGCTTTAGGTGTGTTGTTTCTTTGGTTGTTTAGATCAGCTGCGAAAAAAGCGCATGCAGGTGTACCAACTGGGATTCAAAACTTTGTAGAGTTAATGGTTGAGTTTGTTGACGGTAGCGTTAAAGAAACCTTCCATGGAAAAAGCAAAGTTATTGCGCCATTAGCATTAACTATTTTTGTTTGGGTATTCTTAATGAATACCATGGACTTAATACCTGTCGATTTCCTTCCTGCCCTAGCGGGTTTGATGGGCATTGAATACATGAAAGTGGTACCAACAACTGATATGAATGCGACCTTAGGTATGGCATTCTCTGTCTTCGCTTTAATTATCTATTACAGCATTAAAGTGAAAGGTGTTGGTGGCTTTATCGGTGAGTTGACGTTGCAGCCATTTGGTAAATGGATGATTCCGTTTAACTTGCTTTTAGAAGGTGTTGGCTTGATTGCGAAACCAATCTCTCTAGCTCTTCGATTGTTTGGTAACTTATATGCAGGTGAGCTGATCTTTATCTTGATTGCTATTTTACCTTTTTGGGTACAATGGGCACTTTCAGTTCCTTGGGCAATTTTCCACATTCTAGTAATTGTATTGCAAGCATTTATCTTTATGATGCTAACAATTGTTTACTTGAGTATGGCTCACGAAGAACATTAATTGTTTATTAAATAAAAGCAATTGTGTTACTGAGTAAAATTTTTATAAACCTTGAATCTAAAACTGTGAAAATGTAGGAGTTAAAATGGAAACTGTAGTTGGTCTTACTGCGATCGCTGTAGCCCTTCTAATCGGTCTAGGTGCCTTAGGTACTGCGATTGGTTTTGGTCTGCTAGGTGGTAAATTTTTGGAAGGCGCTGCGCGTCAACCTGAGATGGTTCCAATGCTGCAAGTTAAAATGTTCATCGTAGCGGGTCTTCTTGATGCCGTAACTATGATCGGTGTTGGTATTGCGTTGTTCTTTACTTTCGCTAACCCATTCGTTGCTCAGGTTGCTGGCTAAGTTCTTGCGTATATTTCGTAAAAACTTTTTTAAACGACTTAGAGCGAGGACATTAGCGTGAATTTGAATCTCACACTCTTCGGCCAAGCTATTTCGTTTGCCATTTTCGTCTGGTTCTGCATGAAATATGTGTGGCCACCAGTAATTGCTGCGCTAGAAGAGCGCAGCAAGAAAATTGCAGATGGTTTAGAAGCAGCGAACCGTGCTTCACGAGATCTTGAGTTAGCACAAGAACAAGCTACTCAAGCATTGAAGGAAAGCAAAGCTCAAGCAGCCGAGATTATTGAACAAGCCAACAAACGTGCAAACCAAATTATTGATGAAGCGAAAGAGCAAGCATTGACTGAAGGTCAACGTTTGCGTACAGCCGCTCAGGCAGAGATTGAACAAGACGTTATGCGTGCTAAAGAAGCATTACGTTCTCAAGTTTCTCTACTTGCAGTAACTGGCGCTGAGAAAATTTTGGGAGCCATTGTTGACGAAAAAGCCCATAGCGAGCTAGTTGAAAAACTCGCAGCAGAGCTTTAAGCGAGGGTCCAATGGCTGAATTAAAGACAGTCGCGCGCCCGTATGCAAAAGCAGCGTTTGACGTGGCACGTGAAAAAAATCTGGTTGTTGAATGGGACAATATGCTAAGCGTATTTGCTCTTTCAGCAAACGATAAGAAATTTTCACAGGCTCTGGCAAACCCTTCTTTTAGTGCGGAAGAAAAGGCAGGTGCTCTAGCGAATGTATGTACTGAAGTTGCAACAACTGAAGGGAAAGCGTTTTTGCTTACCTTAGCAGAAAATGATCGTTTGTCATTATTGCCTGCTATTTCTACGTTGTTTAACGAATTCAGATTGCAAAGTGAAAAAGCGGTGGACGTTGTCGTTACATCTGCTTTTCCTTTGACAGCTGAGCAGGAAAATACATTAGCCGTTTCACTAGGCAAGAAGTTAGATCGTACGATCAAGCTATCCAGTGAAACAGACGCAAGCCTAATTGGTGGCGTGGTTATCCGAACAGGTGACTTAATCATCGACGGTTCAGTACGCGGTAAATTAGCGAAACTGGCCGAGGCGATAAACTCCTAGTGTTTTGAAAAAATCGAAACCAGGGTTGAGGAATTTAGCATGCAGCAACTGAATCCATCTGAGATCAGTGAGATCATTAAGAAGCGTATTGACAATCTTGATGTTTCTTCTGATGCCCAAAATGAGGGCACAATTGTCAGCGTAGCAGACGGTATCGTGTTGATTCACGGTCTAGCTGACGTAATGTACGGGGAAATGATTGAATTCCCTGGTGGTGTCTATGGTATGGCATTGAACCTGGAGCGTGACTCCGTAGGTGCTGTAGTATTGGGTAACTACCAAAACCTTGTAGAAGGTCAAAAAGTTAAATGTACTGGCCGTATCTTGGAAGTTCCAATTGGTCCAGAACTATTAGGTCGTGTTGTTGACGCATTGGGTAATCCAATCGATGGCAAAGGTCCTATAAATGCAGAACTTACTGATGCCGTTGAAAAAGTTGCACCTGGTGTAATTGAGCGTCAATCAGTAGATCAACCAATTCAAACAGGATATAAAGCCGTAGATGCTATGGTTCCTGTAGGTCGTGGTCAACGTGAGTTGATTATCGGTGACCGCCAAATTGGTAAAACAGCACTTGCTATTGATACTATCATTGCTCAGAAAGACAGTGGTATTAAGTGTATCTATGTTGCTGTTGGTCAAAAACAATCTACTATTGCGAACGTAGTTCGCAAATTAGAAGAAGCGGGTGCAATGGAATATACAACAGTAGTTGCTGCGGGTGCATCTGACCCTGCTGCAATGTTGTTCTTAGCTCCATACACTGGCTGTACCATGGGTGAATACTTCCGTGATCGCGGTGAAGATGCGTTGATCGTATATGATGATTTGACGAAACAAGCTTGGGCTTACCGTCAAATTTCATTGCTATTACGTCGTCCGCCAGGTCGTGAAGCGTATCCTGGTGATGTATTCTATTTACACTCTCGTCTTCTTGAGCGTGCATCTCGTGTAAACGTAGATTATGTAGAAGCATTCACAAAAGGTGAAGTGAAAGGTAAAACAGGTTCTTTGACCGCTTTACCTATCATCGAAACTCAAGGTGGTGACGTTTCTGCGTTCGTACCAACTAACGTAATTTCGATTACGGATGGCCAGATTTTCTTGGAAGCAAGTGCTTTCAACGCAGGTATTCGTCCTGCAATGAACGCTGGTATCTCGGTATCTCGTGTTGGTGGTGCAGCTCAGACTAAAATAGTTAAAAAACTAGGCGGTGGTATTCGTCTAGCATTAGCGCAATACCGTGAATTGGCTGCCTTTGCTCAGTTCGCTTCTGATCTTGATGAAGCAACTCGTAAGCAGCTTGAACATGGTAAGCAGGTTACTGAACTGATGAAGCAAAAGCAGTTTAGTCCAATGCCTGTCGCTGACATGGGCGTTATCCTTTACGCTGCTAATGATGGCTACCTTGCAGATGTTGAAACAAGCAAAATTGGCAGTTTTGAAGTGTCTTTGTTGGGCTATATGCACAGCGAGCATGCAGATTTGATGGCTGACATCAACAAAACTGGTAATTATAACGGCGAGATTGAAGCAACTTTTAAAGCGGCAATCGAGAAGTTTAAAGCGACACAAACTTGGTAATGGCTTTGGTGGCGTTGGTTTAGAACCAAACGCCACCAATCCATCTCTGTTGTTTGTGAATTAACATTCTCACAAGGGCAGTTCATTATGGCAGTCGGAAAAGAGATACGCACACAGATTGCGAGCATTAACAATACGCGTAAAATTACTCGTGCTATGGAAAAAGTAGCGGCAAGTAAAACGCGTAAAGCTCAGGATCGTATGGCTTCTTCTCGTCCGTATGCGGAGCGAATTCGCCAAGTTATTGGTCATTTGGCCAATGCTAATCCTGAGTATAAACACCGTTACCTTACCGATCGTGAGGCGAAGCGTGTTGGTTATATCATAGTCTCATCTGATCGTGGTTTATGTGGTGGTTTGAATGTCAATATATTCAAAGCAGCATTAAGAGATATGAAGCAGTACTCTGATGAAGGTATCGAGATTGATATCTGTGCCATCGGAAGTAAAGCTGTGTCATTCTTTAAAAACTACGGCGGTAATGTAGCAGCTGCGGTTACTGGTTTAGGTGACGCGCCTGAAGCATCTGTTCTAGTTGGCAGTGTTAAGGTTATGCTGGATGCATTTGATGAAGGTCGTCTTGATCGTTTATATGTGGTTTCTAACGAGTTTGTAAATACTATGACTCAGAAACCAACGGTTGAGCAGCTTTTACCGCTTAATGCAGAAGAGAATGAACAATTACAACACCACTGGGATTATATCTACGAACCTGAAGCCATTGATATTCTTGATGGTTTATTAGTTCGTTTCATCGAGTCTCAAGTATATCAAGCAGTTGTTGAAAATATTGCGTGTGAACAAGCCGCTCGAATGTTGGCTATGAAAAACGCAACAGATAACGCTGGTGATATCATCGATGAACTACAGTTGGTGTACAACAAGGCTCGTCAGGCTGCGATTACTCAGGAAATTTCTGAGATTGTAAGCGGCGCGGCAGCGGTTTAAGGTATTTTGGTATTAAGAGGATCCGAACATGAGTAGCGGACAAATCGTACAGATTATAGGTGCGGTCATTGACGTGGAATTTCCACGTGACAGTGTGCCAAAGATATATGATGCCCTAACAATCGAGGGCAAAGAGTTGGTGTTGGAAGTTCAACAGCAACTTGGTGATGGTATCGTACGTACTATCGCAATGGGATCCACAGAAGGTATGAAACGTGGTCTAGTAGTAGACAACACGAATCATCCTGTAAGTGTTCCCGTAGGTACAAAAACACTAGGACGTATTATGGACGTTCTAGGTAACCCAATTGACGAAAAAGGTCCAATTGGCGCAGAAGAAAACTGGTCTATACACCGCTCAGCACCAAGCTACGCGGAGCAATCTTCTGGTAATGAACTTTTAGAAACGGGTATCAAGGTAATTGACCTTGTTTGTCCGTTCGCAAAAGGTGGTAAAGTTGGTCTGTTCGGTGGTGCCGGTGTTGGTAAAACTGTAAACATGATGGAACTTATTCGTAACATCGCTATCGAACACAGTGGTTACTCTGTATTCGCTGGTGTTGGTGAACGTACTCGTGAGGGTAACGATTTCTACCATGAGATGACGGATTCGAACGTAATCGATAAAGTATCTCTCGTATACGGACAGATGAATGAGCCACCAGGTAACCGTTTACGTGTTGCTTTGACTGGTTTGACGATGGCGGAGAAATTCCGTGACGAAGGTCGTGACGTATTGTTCTTCGTAGATAACATCTATCGTTATACTTTGGCGGGTACGGAAGTATCTGCCTTGTTGGGTCGTATGCCTTCTGCTGTAGGTTACCAGCCAACTCTAGCTGAAGAAATGGGTGTTCTTCAAGAGCGTATCACGTCTACTAAGACGGGTTCGATCACATCTATCCAAGCGGTATACGTACCGGCGGATGACTTGACAGATCCATCTCCAGCAACCACTTTCTCTCACTTGGATGCAACAGTTGTATTGTCTCGTGATATCGCTGCTTTGGGTATCTACCCTGCGATTGATCCTCTAGACAGTACGTCACGTCAGTTGGATCCTCTTGTAATCGGTCAAGAACATTACGATGTCGCTCGTGGTGTACAGACGGTATTGCAACGTTATAAAGAATTGAAAGACATCATCGCAATTTTGGGTATGGACGAGTTATCTGAAGAAGATAAGCAGACGGTTAACCGTTCTCGTAAAATCCAGCGTTTCTTGTCTCAGCCTTTCTTCGTAGCGGAAGTATTTACAGGTGCGCCTGGTAAGTATGTTTCTTTGAAAGATACTATTCGTGGCTTTAAAGGCATCTTAGATGGTGAGTTTGATGACTTACCAGAGCAAGCGTTCTACATGATTGGCAGCATCGACGAAGCCGTTGAGAAAGCTAAAAAACTTTAACCATGCATAACCGAAACCCATTAAAATGAGTTTCGGTTAAGCCTGAACAAGAGAGGCATCTTATGGCTATCACAGTACACTGCGATATCGTAAGCGCTGAGCAAGAGATTTTCTCTGGATCGGTAGAGACTCTTGTGGCAGCCGGTAGTTTTGGTGACCTAGGTATTAAACCTGGGCATGCGCCATTATTGACTCCACTGATTCCAGGCCCTGTTCGCGTGGTTAAACAAAATGGTGAAGAAGAGATTATCTTCGTGTCGGGTGGTTTCCTAGAAGTGCAACCACATCGTATTACTGTTTTGGCAGATACCGCTATTCGTGCTCATGATCTGGACGAAGCGGCTTCACTAGAAGCTAAAAAACATGCAGAAGAATTATTGAGTCAACAAAACTCAGATATTGATTTTTCTCGTGCATCGGCTGAACTTGCTGAAGCTGTTGCTCGTTTACGTACAATTAGTCAATTACGTCATAAGTAATTCTCTAAACGTTGCGAGTCCAAAAAACCACCTTTGTGAAAGCCTAGGTGGTTTTTTTATGGTTCTAGGAGTGAACCTTGCTTACAACAGTTTCCATAAAGTATCAAAAATGATTTGTTGGGCTTTGGCTATGTCTTTTGACTCAAGCACAACAGCAGAAGGGAAGTTATTATTAGCCAAAGAAATAATGGCGCATTTAGGTGGGTAAATAGCAATGTAGCTGGCATCTACCGCGCCATCTGTTTTAATCCATTTACGTTGTGATAATTCAGCCTCTTCACCACCATCTCCGATAGCAATAACTTTTACATTAATGCCTAATTTCACTCGATGCTTGGTATAGGTAGGAAAAGGTCGGTACAAATAAGGCCGTATTGGTTTGGATGAAAACACACAGTATTCTTTTTTTTCTTGTTGAGATACCACATCTAATATATCTCTTAGTACCCATTCAATACCATCATCTCCTTCATAATAACGAACGTTAGCTTGATTATAGTCCGGCTGTTGTTGTTGTAGGCTGGGAATAATCGTTGTTTTCAGAGATTCTATGGTTTTCTCTAATCGTTGTTGTTTTTCTTCCGCTAGTCTTAAAAGAATATCTGGACTTTCTGCTGAGAAAAAGCGGCGTTTGCCTTTCGGAAAATAGCTCACAATCCCCTTTACTTGTAATTGTTTAAGCGATTCGTAGGCGGCGCCTCGATTGATACCGCTTTTTTCTGCTATATCCCGAATAGAGGCATGACCAAGTTGCAATAAGGTTTGGTACAATTGGGTTTCTCGTGGTGTTAAGCCAAGTTGTTCAAATGCTTGTTGAATCATACCGTTTAAAACCTTTTTATGGGTGGGATTGCCTAGAAGCAAAACTGTTTGAATTCACTAGCCTATGATTTTAATCAAGTTAGTTTAAAGATGCGATTTTTACTTTAAACAAACCATTTTAATTAACTGAGTACTAGATTTATGTTTGGGGTGTGTTAAGTGTCAGAAGAGCAACGTTTTGGTGGAATCAGACGTTTATATGGAATCAAAGCGTATGAATATTTTACTCAAGCACATGTCTGTGTTGTTGGTATAGGCGGAGTGGGAGCTTGGGCTGCAGAAGCGTTGGCGCGCTCGGGAATCGGTCAGATTACATTGATTGATATGGATGATGTTTGTATTACCAATACCAATCGTCAGATACACGCTTTAGATGGCAACGTTGGTAAAGCAAAGGTAGATGTGATGGCGGAACGTATTAAGTTGATTAATCCTGATTGCCAAGTGCACCTTGTTGAAGATTTTGTGACACCAGAGAATGTCGCTGAATTGCTCAACAATCAATACGATTATGTGATCGATGCAATCGACAGTCTAAAACCCAAAGCCGCGATGGTCTCATGGTGCCGTCGGAATAAAGTTAAAATTATTACGATCGGTGGTGCTGGCGGTCAAATTGACCCGACAAAAGTTCAAATTGCCGATTTATCCCGTACAGAAAGGGATCCATTGGCCGCTAAGTTAAGGAACTTTTTAAGACGCCATAATAATTTTCCGAAGAATACCAAGCGGCGCTTTGAAATTGAGTGTGTGTACTCTACGGAGCAGCTGAGATATCAGCATGAAGATGGAAGCATTAGTCTACAACGTCCTGACTGGGGTGCTGACACCAAACTTGGTTGTGATTCAGGCTTTGGGTCAAGTACCGTCGTCACCGCTACCTTCGGCCTAGTAGCGGCAGGGCGAGTGTTAGAAAAACTGACAAAATTGGCCGATTAATGAGGTAAGGGATGTGGCAGTAGAATTTCATATTCCTAAAAGTATATTCTACTGCGGTAAGTAGTAAGGTGTTAAATGTGCTGACAAAACTTGATGTGCTTCATAAGCCGCCAGAACTGTCTCTGTTTGAACATTATGCCCAGTGATAAAATGTTTACCGTAAAGGGTCTCATCTGGGTATTCAGTGATGAGTTGTATCGGGATGTCCCCAGGTTTTCCATGTGAGATTAAGCAAGGAAAACCATTGATAATACGGAAATTTGCTTCCCCAGCATGTAACTGATAAAGCTCGATTTGTTCTTTGTTAAACGCCATTACCCCTGGGATTTTGATCAACTTTTGGGTCACTAGATGGATGAAATCTTCCGCGTATTGAGACCACTTCTCTTCTTCACTGTGACGTAAAATCAAGAAAAAACCTTTGGGAATGGTCCACATGTCAAAACCTCTAGGCACATAACCTGAGAGAGGGCGAGTCCATTCATGAGATGGATAACCGTGCAAGTTGATATGTAAATCCGCTTGGCTGATGGCTCTTGCTTGATAGCGAATGTCTTTTTCATAGAAGGGTTCTGTAGAGCGGTATTCTAAATCATCGCCTAATGCCGTGTATCGAGCCGCATGATGCATATGATGGGGGTTATCTGAGATGAGCCGCTGATGCAGAGCATAGCCATCTGGGTTTTCAAGAGGAGAAATAGTAAAGTGACTACCTTGCTTTTGCTGTAATAGTTGAGCGGCACGTAAGGTTCCAATAACGCCTGTTGTTTCATTTGCATGTTGTCCTCCGCTGATCATTACAGGAAAGTCTGCTCCTTGGTGATAACACGCGTTAATGGTTCTTCCAGTAACCGTTTTTGCATTAAA
Organism: Marinomonas algicola; assembly: GCF_014805825.1. NCBI lineage: Bacteria > Pseudomonadati > Pseudomonadota > Gammaproteobacteria > Oceanospirillales > Oceanospirillaceae > Marinomonas > Marinomonas algicola. The sequence continues at coordinate 4,298,892 of NZ_CP061941.1, read as the reverse complement.
TAGAGCCCCGCTAATGGTTGCTAACTCTGTTTGAACCTGAACCATACTCAGAGGGGAGTTGGCAAATTCGAGGATTTGTTTCCCTTGGCTGTTTTGAGTCTGATAACAGCGGGTTTCTATCGTAATACGTAAACTAGCATCATCTCGATAATGGATTTCTGGAACGATTTGCCCTGGCTGGCCTTCGCGATCATTAGGGTTATGCCCCGCTTTTACCTTAAACCATTCTTGTATCGAAAAATAAAAGTCTTCATGTAGGGCTTCACTCAGGCTGAGTACTTCGTGCTTATAGGGTAGAGGCTGATCTTGCCAAGGCAAGGTAACGTTGATATTCAGTTCTTCGAAGTAAGGTTCAGTGTCTTTCCATGAATGCTCAGAAATAGCGCCCATACCTAGACTAAAAAGGGTCTCATAATCCGTTAGCAGTCGTTCGTTATGAGTGACTTTTCCTTCTGGATTAGTGACTTTCAGCCAACCCGTTGGGGATAGGTGAGATTGTTTAATCAGGTCAAGATGGAGATTATTAGGTGCAAACACTTTATATTGAGTCTGGATTCCGGATTCTGAACGGAGAATGACATTGTAAAAGTCTGTTGCTTGCGTATTCGCAATGTAATAAACCTGAGCGTTACCAAGCAAAGCAGAAAGAGGGTAGGTTTCCAGTAGAAAGCGTTTTTCTGATGCTTCGGGATGTAACGGATAATGGACTTCTATGCGACTAATCTGATTAGTGACTAAGTCGATATCTTCCATAAAAAAGTGCAATAAGGGCTTATAAGCACTGCGTAATTTGGCTTTGACTCCTTGTTTTAACAGAGTGGCTTCAGCCATTTGACGATGCGCTTTATCGCCAAATACCCACGCCTCTATTAGGTGTTCTTGATAGTCTATTTTGCCAAACTGCTCAATTAATTGCTGTATTGTTGGTTCGATGGTCGTCGAAAAAATATGGCTCATCGTGCTGTCCTACCTGTAGGATCAAGGCTATCGCGAAGCCAGTCACCCAATAGGTTTAAACCCAGAACGGTTAACAGTATTGCTAATCCAGGAAAGACACTCACCCACCAAGCGTTTTGAATATAAGTGCGTCCGTCTGCTAACATACCACCCCAGCTTGGAGTTAATGGATCAACGCCAAGACCGAGAAACGTTAAGCTACTTTCTAGTAAAATATTATTGGCGACATTAAGTGTTGTAAGCACAATAACAGGCCCAATTAAATTTGGTAAAAGATGACGGAAGAGGATATTAAAATGGCTGACTCCGATGACCTCTGCGGATTGGATAAATTCACGATCACGTAGTGACAGTACTGACCCTCGAACTAATCTTGCATACTGTACCCATTGAGAAATGATCAACAAAAAAATCATATTCGCTAATCCACCTCCAACAATAGCAATAAAAGTAATGGCTAATAAAATAAATGGCATGGCTAATTGCACATCGGCAAACCGCATTACAATGACGTCCCAGAAACCACGATAGTAACCAGAAATAAGCCCCATAATGACACCTAGGACAACCGCCCCAGCAACCGATAAAAACCCGACTTGAAGTGATACTTTGCCGCCAGCAACCACTCTTGCAATAATATCTCGCCCAAGGGGGTCTGTTCCAAAGAAGTGATCTGGATGAGTAAAAGGCTCTAATAAACGAGCGGACAAATTAATTTTATCGGCTCCTTGAAATAAAAAATCGGAAAAGACGACTAAGAAGCAAATGCCGCCAGTTAATAAAGCGCCAAGAATAAATTCAAGGCTCTTATAATTAGATAGATTTACACTAAAACGATTCGCTGACATCTTATTACTCCGTACGAATGCGTGGATCGATCAAGCCATAGGCAATATCAACCAAGAGGTTAACGCCAACAATAAGCATGGATAGAATGGTAATAACGGCTTGTAGTACTGGGTAATCACGGCCACTGACGGCATCGAAAGCAAGAGTGCCAAGTCCTGGCCAATTGAAAACACGTTCAATAACAACAATCCCCCCTAATAGCCCGCCAAATTGCAAACCGAAGTAGGTAATAAGAGGGATGGCGCAGTTTCGTAATGCGTGCTTATACAGAACGGTGTTTTCACTCAAGCCTTTTGCTCTCGCTACCATAATGTATTGCGCCTGTAACGTTTCCAGCATGGAAGAGCGGACGAGTCGAACATTGGTTGCCGTTAGAATGATGGCCATGGTAAAGGCGGGCATTAAGAAGCTAGTGAAACCGTCCATGCCGCTTGGTGGAAGCCACTGAAGTCCAATTGAAAAGACTAAAACCAACATGAGAGCGAGCCAAAAATTGGGAAAGGATAAGCCAATTAGAGAGAGGATTCTGATGGTTTGATCGCCCCATTTTCCCTTTGATACCGCGGCTTTTATACCTAAAGGAATGGAGATAACGATAGAAACAAACATGACGGATGCGGCCAACATTAATGTGGCTGGCAATGATTTACTGATCAAGTCAGCAACGGGTGTTCCGCCCATAAAACTACGGCCAAAGTCAAAAACGAATAAGCCTTTTAAAAATTCATAATATTGAATGAAAAAGGGTTTATTAATACCTAATGCTTCACGAATCATCATGAGGTCCGCTTCGGTAACACTGCCGGCTCCTTGAGTCAGCATAAGGGCTGGATCCCCTGTTAGACGTATTGCAAAAGCCACGATTAAAGTTACTGCCAGCAGTACGAAAATAGCTTGCAGAAATCGTTTTATTAAAAAGTTCGCCATGACTTTTTCCTTTAAAAAGATAGCCTTTCAAAAAAGTTAGCATTGCTCTATTGATAAAAGAGCTAATGAATAGAGCAATGCGGTTTATTTGAGTAAAGTTAGAACATAGACCTATTCAACCGTTACATCTGTTAAACGTAAGCGGCTATCAGGTACAGGCGTGAAATTTTTAACTCTTTTAGATACACCAAAAATGGCATTTAAGTTATATAGAGGCATTTCTAAAGCACGATTTGATGTGTAGTTTGCAATACTTTTCAAAATTTCTTCGCGTTTATCTCTATCTGTAATGGCGCGTTGAGACTCAAGCAATGCATCTAACTCTGGATCGCTGTCATATGGATTCCACTTTTCTCCAGTGTGATACATGAAGTAAGCCGTATTATCATAATCAAGCGTCCAACCTCCCCAGGATTGTTGAAACATCTCACCCGTTTTACCCGCTGGGATAATGTCATTTAATAAAACATTGGTTTCATAAGGTTTGATGGTCGCATTTAAGCCAATAACTTGTAGGTAACTTGCAACGGCTTGAGATACTTCATTAAAAGTCGCGTTATTACCACGAATATCTATTTGCAATTTGGTTCCTGGCTGGATTCCTGCTGCTTTTAATAGCTGCATGGCTTTGCTCGGATCATAAGGTAACGGCTTCATGGTAGGGTCTTCGCCAAATGAAATAGCACTTTGGAAGCTTGCAATAGGTGCCGCTTGTCCACCTAAAATAGAATCTATAATGGCTTGGCGATCCACGCCATAAATTAACGCCTTACGAACACGTTCATCTTTGGTGATGCCATCTCTGGTATTGAAACGTAAAGCATAAACCGTTGGACTGATCGTTGTGGCTATCGTTAGGTTTGGGTCTTTTTCTATGGTGGTAATCATTCCTATTGGAATCGTTGGTGGAATGACTAAGTCGACACGTCCAGACTGAAGCTCTGCAACGGCAGTAGATGGCTCGCTAATAAAACGATAATTAAGATTGGTCAGTTTTGGCGCTCCGCCCCAATGATTGCCAAATGCTTCTAGCTTAATTCCGACTTTTGGTTCATAAGAAGAAAATTTGAATGGACCGGTTCCCATTGGGTGAGTATTGAAGAAGTCTTCACCATTTTCCTGAATGTATTTTGGTGGCACTATCATGGCGCCGTAACCAGCGAGCTTTGTTAGCAAGACGGGGTCGGCCGCCTTTAAATGAAAGTCGATCGTGTAATCATCAATAATTTCAACGGTATCTATGGCTGAATAGTTAGATCGTTGAGGGCCTTTTCTTCCTTCATCACCCATTAAGCGATCAAAGGTAAATTTTACTGACGCTGAGTTAAATGCTTCACCGTTATGAAATGTCACGCCTTCTCGTAAAGTAAAGCGAATGCGTTTACCTTCATCTAACGGCTCCCATGATGTAGCCAAACCTGGTTGTAACTTTAAATCTGGACCTCGATAGGTCAAACCATCGTACATATTAGTGGCAACAGCGGCCCAATTGACCAAAAAAGTATCAATAGGATCCCAACTGCCAGGGTCTTGTGGGGAAGAGACGGTTAATGTGCTAGCAAAGCTAAAGCTTGCCATGGCCAAACTACTGGTTACAGCAAAGGTTTTTAAGGCTGTTTTGAAGGTGTTTTTTTTGTTCATCTTTCAACTCTCCGTTCTTTTGTGATCGTTGTGAAAATTATTCTTCTTATGGTGCATCTGCGACAAAATGTCCCGGAGCGATTTCTCGATGCGGAACAATACAGGGCTCATTTCCTACACGGCGTACAGGGCTAGGGATCTCTCCACTTAGTCGACCAAGATTACGGGTAATCGTTGGGTCAGCAATTGGCACCGCACTTAGTAAACGTTGTGTATAAGGGTGGGATGGTGTTTCTAGAACTTGTTGACGAGTTCCTAGTTCGGCGACTTGACCTAGGTACAAAACAGCCACTCGGTGACTCATTTTCTCAACGACAGCCATGTCATGGCTAATAAATAAGTAAGCAATGCCATGTTCTTCTTGAAGCTCCATGAAGAGATTAATAATTTGGGCTTGAATAGAAACATCTAAAGCGGATAAAGCTTCATCCGCAATAATTAATTTAGGATTAGATGCCAATGCTCTAGCGATACAGATTCGTTGACGTTGCCCACCTGAAAACTGATGTGGATAGCGATCGGCATGTTCAGCACTTAACCCAACACGTTCTAATAACTCATGTACTCTTTGCTGAATTTTGTGTTCACCACGAATTAAATTATGGGTTTTTATTGGCTCAGAAATAGAGAATCCAATGGTTTTTCTAGGGTCTAAAGAAGCTAAAGGGTCTTGAAAAATATACTGAATTTCCTGACGCAATCTCTGTTTATCCGCTTTACTCATATCGGAAAAAGGATTGCCCTCAAAGCTAATTTCGCCACTCGTTGCTTGCTGTAATTGTTGAATGGTTCTACCAATAGTGGATTTACCGGAGCCAGATTCACCCACAAGAGCCAGTGTTTCACCGTGATATATATCAAAGCTGACATTTTCAACGGCATGCACTCTGTGGGTGACACGACCCCAAAAGCTTTTTTTGCTATCGAAACGAGTGACAAGGTTTCGTACTGATAATAAAGGGCTTTTATCATAACAAGCGGTCGCTTGGCTTTTCTCTTCACCGACTAAGCGGGTGCTTTCACCATCCATTACGGTGATAGGAAAGCGCTTAGGGAAGGGTTCTCCAGCCATACTTCCCAGTTTTGGAACGGCGGCTAATAATGCTTTTGTGTAGGGGTGTTGAGGGTGTGCGAATAATTCTTTAACAGGACCCTGTTCAACTTTTTTACCCTTCCACATAACCACAACGTCGTCGGCTATTTCGGCAACAACGCCCATATCGTGAGTGATAAAAATCACGGCCATATTTAATTCTTTTTGAAGGTCATTCAATATGGTTAAAATTTGAGCTTGAATCGTTACGTCTAATGCTGTGGTTGGCTCATCGGCAATAAGAACCTTTGGACGGCAGGCCAAGGCCATCGCTATCATGACTCTTTGTCTCATTCCGCCTGATAGCTGATGAGGGTAGCGATTGAGCATATCTTCTGCATCTGGTAGCCGAACCATTTTTAACAGTTTCATGCTTTCATCGAGCGCTGCGGATTTAGTTAATTTTTTGTGTAAAGAAAGAGACTCCGAAATCTGGTCACCGATAGTGAAAACGGGGTTAAGCGATGTCATTGGTTCTTGGAAAATCATGGCAATATCTTGACCACGAATCGAACGCATGGCTTCTTGAGACTGGGACAGTAGGTCTACTTCTCCTTGTTCGCCGGAGAATAAAATGCGCCCTGATGGATAGCTAGCACCTGCACTTTCAGCGAGTCGCATGATCGACTGCGATGTGACGGATTTACCTGAACCTGATTCCCCAACAATGGCAAGTGTTCGACCCGCTATAACTGAAAAATTGAGATTATCGATAACGCGAGAATGACCGAATTCCACAGAAAGATTTTCGACTGTCAGTATTGGGGAGGATGCAATGTCTGTCACTAAATAATCCTTACTATCAAGATGCGTTTGGTTACAGGCACTGTAATCTAATCGAAGCCCGTTTAATTAAGCGTTTGTTATAAAAAAATCCCATCGCTTAAAAGTTCTTATTTTTTGCCTATTTCAATAATGTTAATTTAATTCGATGACTTCCACTTATATTATCGTATAGTTGATAACTAAATGTTATTTAGTAGGAGATTATCTGTATGAAATTCAGGCAAATAGAGGCTTTTCGTTACATCATGCTAAGAGGAACAACCGCCGCCGCCGCGACAGAAATGCACGTTTCTCAACCTGCTGTAAGTCGTTTATTGAGCGATCTAGAGTATTCATTGGGTTTTTCTTTGTTTGATCGTCGTAAAGGTCGTTTATACCCAACTCATGAGGCGGCTGAATTTTTCCGCTCTGTGGAAGAGAGTTTTTTAGGTTTAGAAAAACTGGAGTCCGTGGCGGCAAAAATACGTACTCGAACGCCCAGTGAGATTAAAATTGCCAGCACCTCGGCCATCGCAAGCACTTTGTTACCATTGGCGTTGCAAGAGCATAAAAAATATTTTCCTGATGAACGTGTGACGATACATACTGATTCTATGTCAGAGCTTGTTATGAAGTTGCAAACTAACTCGGTGGATTTAGCGATTGGCTTAGAACTGCCTCAATTGATAGGTATTGAGAGGGAGTTTATAGGCAATGCTCGTTTTGTTTTTGCGGCCAGATCTGATCATCCTCTTGCTAAAAAGGAAGTCATTACGGCACAGGATTTGATAGGCGAATCTGTGTTAACTGTGGTTGATAATTCTCCGATTTACTGGAGCGAATTAGGCGGAGCTTTGAGCTCCGTAAAATCTCTTATAAAACAGAATATTATGATTGATACATCCCACACAGGTTATGCCATGATTGCAGCGGGTATGGCTGTTGGAGTGCTGGAACCTTTTGCCGCTCGTGTTTGGAAAGGAAATGATGTGGTCATTCGACCTTTTGATCCCGCCATTTTTTACCCTTATGGTTTAGCGTATCCGACGAATACTCGCCAACATAAATCTTTGTATAGCCTGACAGAAACCATTCGTAATGTTGCCCAGTCGATGATTGAATTTAACAACGATTGTGCTGTTATGAGAAAGTGACCCTGATGCTATCGGCCAGAAATTTTGTCTAGTATCGCTAATACCCCGTTGGTTCTTGAGCTAGTAAGGTAACTGGATAGGTTAAGTTCCGCCAGCTCCCTTTTTAAATCCATATTCTGTATCTCTTGAACGCTTTTGCCTTGTACTAAGCTTAATAAAGCGGCTAAGACGCCTCTCATTAGTTTGGCGTCGCTGTCGGCTTTAAAGTAACGAATGCCATTACCTTCTTCTATAATGAGCCATACTGCGCTTTCACAACCTTTGATCTTATTGTGATCATTTTTTTCTGCTGTTTGTAATCTGGGTAAGGTTTTACTTAGGGAAACTAGGGATTTGAACGTCTCTTCTTTACTCCTGCAAGAACCTAATTGAGACGTTATGTCTAGGTGTGATTGAGTTTGCATTGTGGCGCTTAATCCTCTGATAAAAGCTCTATGGCTTCTAATAATGAATGAGCAAAGTGTTCCGCTTCTTGCATGGTGTTATAACAAGCGAACGATGCTCTTAACGTGCCTGATACACCTAATTGAGCCATCAAAGGGTGCGCGCAATGACTGCCTCCTCGAACGGCGATGCCCTTACTGTCTAAGTAACCGTTTAAATCCATAATGTGTATGTTTTTTACCGCCAGCGAAATCAAAGTTGAGTTCTTTTTTGGGGAAAAAATTTCAATCTCACTGGTATTCTCTAGTATGGAGTAGGCTTTTTCGGCTAGGGATTGTTCCCATTGCAGCATGGCTTCTTGGTTTTGCTGTTGCAAAAAATCGCAGGCGGCCGCTAACCCTAGGGCGCCTTCAATATTTGGTGTTCCAGCCTCGAGTCTAAATGGAAGAGTATTAAATTCAGTGGCTTGATAGGTGACATGCAGCACCATCTCTCCACCTGTCTGGTAAGGTAATAAACTTTCTAAAGCATCTGTTTTACCATAAAGCACGCCTATCCCTGTTGGGCCATACATTTTGTGACCAGAAAAAACAAAGAAGTCACAATCCAGTTCACTGACATCAATAGGGTAATGAGCAATGGCTTGAGCGCCATCGATTAATGACAGGGCCCCGACGTTTTTAGCGTGTTGAATCACTTCTTTGACAGGTAATTGTACGCCAATGGCATTTGATACTTGGGTGCAGGCTACCACTTTGGTTCTATCGGAAAAGTAATTCGCGTATTCAGCCTGCCATGTTCCGTCAGACGTAAACGGAATCACTCTTAATCGAGCCCCAGTGCGAAACGACAGCTGTTGCCAAGGCACTAAGTTTGCATGATGTTCAAGGCTCGATATCAGTATTTCATCGCCGGGGTCTATTAAGTGCTCTATACCGTAAGCCACCATATTAATGGCTTCTGTCGTACCTTTGGTCCAAATGATTTGACCGCCTTCAGGCGTTTGAATAAAGCGAGATACGGTTTGGCGAGCGTGTTCAAACTGTGAGGTGGCTCTGTCACTGAGAAAGTGCGCTCCTCGATGAACGTTAGCATTGGCTGTTTGGTAATACCCAAGAATACGTTCTAGGACGACATTAGGCTTTTGGGTGGTGGCGGCATTATCTAAGTACGTAAGCTCATGCTCGTACGCAGGCTGCTGCAAAATAGAAAATTCTTGTCGAATAGTGTGAGGATCAAACGCCATAAATAGACTCATGCTAACTGCTCCTAGTGACTATAATTGTACCTTAAGTCTTTAAAAAAGCAGACTTTTGCTATTTATTTTTTATTTTGCTTGGTAATTCTATGATTCAATACCATTATTAGTTACAGAAATATAATTCATAGCATGAAAAGGTACACACTGTGGCAGAGTTTCTTTATCAAAGCCTAATCGATTGGTTTCAAGAGCAACTGACAAAGGGGACCTTGGCAGCGGGTGATAAAATGCCGTCATTGCGTTCGGTAGCAAAGGAGCAGGGCGTCAGTCTAAATACGGCGATACATGGTTATGAACTGCTCGCAAAAGATGGTTGGATAGAGTCTAGACCGAAGTCGGGATACTTTGTTCGTCATCGCTCAAAAATGCGCACTGCGATTCCTATACTTGGGGAAAATTATCAAACATTATCAACGTTATTTTCTCTTTCGATGCGGGCAAAAATGCAGGATCAGATGTCTTTAACGGGTCAATTTCCACCTTTAATGCAAGCGGATCTATTTACTCTCACTGCGAATGGACAGAAGAGCACTGGACCAGGAGAAAGAGACACTCGAGAAGGGGTGATAGATTATCTTCATTTGCTGGGAATTCAGGGAAACTCGGATTCATTGTGGCTGGGTAATAGCGCCTTAGGTATGTTTACTCAAGCGATTCAACTATTAACCCAGAGACAAGATAAGGTACTGGTTATAACCCCTTGTGATCATAGGCTTACACAAACAGTATTGTCACTTGGTAGAATTCCGGTTGTTATTGCGTCTGGTGACCACGGTGTTGATTTAGATCTAGTAAGAAAATGTATCGAGGAACAGAAAATTGATTTAGTCGTTTTACCTGGGCAATTCGCTTTACCTGCAGGCCAATTAATTAGCAATTTAAGCCTACGTCGCTGTATTGCTCTACTTGATGAAATGAATGTGCTGGCGATTGAATGGGATATGGTGTCTTACTTAAGCTATAAAGGTAAGTTCCCGATGACCTATAAATCGTTAGATACTCAGGGGCGTATTTTTTATATTGGTGCATTTGAGCATTTTGATTCCTATGGTAATGATGTGGCGTGGTCACTTTTAGGAAGTCAGTTTGCAGCCTGCAAAGACGCCCTTTTTGTGTCTAACTTGACGCCTGCATTGAATGTGCAAGCCGCACTGTCTTACGGGTTAGGAAAAAACATTACTCGTAAATTGAATCGTTTCACTCGTGCCATTTGGCGGAAGTCAGAAAGTATAAAAGCGCTATTAGAGGCTGAATTTACAGATAGAGTAAGCTTGATGCCAGCAAAAGGAGGACATTTCCTCTGGTTGCAATTCGATTCGTCCTTAATCAAGGCTCTGCAAACATTATTTACCGACGTGGATGCTAAGGCCGGTTTGTTATTAGGAGAGAGAGTCTTTTATGAGCCAGATGCAGGTGAATGGCTAGGCGTCAATGTGAGCTGTAATGAGGTAGATAAAACGCTCTTGTGGTTAATCGAAGGCGTTAGAGGGTTCGAGCTGCATCAAGACTCTATGGAAAACGCAGTTTTACCTGAAGAAGAAACCCCTGAACAAGCGTTAGCGGCTCCTGCAGATGATATTCAAAAAGACGTGTTACAAAAAGAAAGTGATAACACCACGACCGAATCGTCAAAAGAAAAAATAGAGCCTGTTTATAACCCTATGTTAGATCTTATTAATCATGACTTTGGTTAACTTACTTGTTTGGACTATACGGCGTTGAAAAAGAGTGGCTCTGGGTGACGATACGGCTTATCTGGGTGTGGGTTGTATCGCCGCTTTAATATTGTTTAGCATAGTCATTGGGTCTTTATAATCAATTTGGATATGGGTTAATTTGTCGCCTTTTAACACCGCTAGAGATGGAAATGAGTTCAGCCCTAAGCTACGAGCACTGCTGATCTCTTTTTCTAATAAACCTTGGTCTTTTGTATGTTGCATGGCTTTTTGAAACTCAATTGGGTTCAGTCCAATGTGTTCAGCACAATCACTCAATGTGTCTACATCCGAAGGGTTCTTTGCTTTGAGATAATAGGCTTCTTGTATAGCGAGTACCATTTCTGCCTCAAGGTTTTGATCTCTTGCAACAAAACAGGCTCTGCATGCCGGATAAGTTGAACGTCTTGGTTGACATTCCGTCCAAAAATTAAAGTTAAATTCGGTTCCTAATTGATCTGAAATGCGCTCCCAAGTGCCATGTAACATGGTTTGCATAGGCATTGGCATTGGTTCATTTGAATCAACGGCTAAGCCTCCCAGCATGTAATCGATTAAAATTTCTTTCGATTCAATCATTGGCTGCAGCGCTTTTTGCAGTGCTGTCCATGTTGGTTTAAAGCCCCAGCACCAGCTACACATAGGGTCATAACAATAAATTAATGTGGCTGACATTCTTCGCTCTCAATAAATTAGTATTTTGAAATTAGAGAGATAAATCAACGATCTACCCCTCTGATAAAAATAGTGATACTTATTCAGACTAACTCTGGTTGAGTATTTCCGCAATAGCTGAACATAAAGGATCCATATTTTCATGTGTCATGCCTGCAACGTTGATACGTCCAGAGCCAACAATATAAATACCAAATTGTTTTCTTAATTGAGATACCTGTTCAGGGTTTAAGCCTGAAAAAGAAAACATGCCTTGTTGTTTTGAAATAAAGGAGAAGTCTTGTTCAACACCTTTTGAGCGTAATGTACTAACAAAGAGCCCTCGCATATCATGTATACGGGTTCGCATACTTTGTAATTCCATTTCCCACAAACTACGTAGTACTTTGTTTGACAGAATTTCGGACACAATAGAAGCACCGTGTGCTGGTGGATTAGAATAGTTTGTTCTCGCGGCACGTTTAATTTGAGTGAAGGCCGCATTGGCATGATCAGAGGTTTCACAAACAATGGTTAATGCGCCAACACGTTCATTGTATAAACCGAAGTTTTTTGAAAATGAACTGGCAATTAGCATCTCAGGCACTTGTGCTGTAAAGGTACGTAGTCCTTGAGCGTCTTCCTCTAAACCGACACCGAAGCCTTGATACGCAAAATCGAATAAGGGTAAGAATCCTTGCTTGCCGCATAATTTTGCTAATTGCTGCCATTGCTCTTTGGTTGGATCGATACCTGTGGGATTGTGGCAACAGCCGTGAAAGAGAACGACATCACCTTCAGGAATTTGCGATAGGCTCGCCAATAAAGATTCAAAATCAAGACTTTTGGTCGCCGCATCGTAGTAGGCGTAGCTGCCTACTTCTAAACCAACAGATTGGAAAATAGCTTGATGGTTAGCCCACGTCGGGTTACTCACCCAAACCGTCGCTTCGGGTAAGTGTTTCTTAATGAATTCAGCGGCTACTCGTAACGCCCCAGTTCCTCCGGGTGTATGTGCCGTATGTGCCAATTTCTTAGCGAGAATAGGATGATCTTCACCAAACAGCAGTGCTTGAACGCATTGTCTGTACGTTTCAGTTCCTTCAATGCTCAAATAGCTTTTGGTTGATTCTTCTGTTAATAAACGTTCTTCTGCTTGTTTTACCGATTGCAAAATAGGTGTGTTGCCTTGCTCATCTTTGTAAACACCCACCCCTAAATTGATTTTATGTGGGTTGTTATCGTTATTATAAGCGTCGTTTAAGCCAAGAATTGGATCAGCTGGAGCAGCTGGTATGTGTGCAAACATGGTGACTCCCCAATAGGGTTATTTACCGTTTTTTTATTATGATAGTGAGGTGATTAAAAATCTCGCGCATATATTACTCGATGCAGTCTAACACTGCTACCTTGAGAGATTGTTATCTGAGTGCGGACGGTAAGGATAGGGCAAAATTTGGACGAAGGGCATCAACACACATCTCAGTAACACACATCTCAGTAGAAACAAAGGCGCGCAAGGGTTACCCACCATGTAAGCAAGGTGGCATAGAGAGAATGCATCACGTCTTGGGTAACCCTTATTTAACGTAATTTAAAATGACTAATTTATATCCCAGCCATTTGAAATACATTTATGTAGGCGCTTTTCTTCCAAATAATCTTCAATCGATCGTCTGGCTTTAAGCATTCGGACACTGTCCTCTTTTTGATGCTTTTCACTTTTTTCATTATCTATGCTCATAGAAGCATAAAGAATATTTGTTTTAACTTCGCTTAACATTTCAGTAGACTTGCTCATCGCGTTTCCTCTCTGAACCTATCAAGATGACAGAGATTGTATTGATTACTGTCATCGACCAGTGAAAAAAGCCAAAATAGGCATACAACAAGTAATATGATTAAAAAACACTATTATTGATCAAAAATCAACCTGTTTTTTTAAAGCAATATAATCTTTATACGTAACTTTTATGACAGTTTAAATACGGTGGGCAATGAATGGACGTTTCTTTTATTTTAGATGATTTAAATGACAAGCAGAGAGACGCTGTTGCAGCTCCGTTACAAAATACCCTGATTTTAGCTGGAGCGGGCAGTGGTAAAACCCGAGTACTGGTTCATCGTATCGCATGGTTGATGCATGCTTATGAATTATCACCTTACAGTTTAATGGCGGTAACCTTTACGAATAAAGCCGCAAAAGAAATGCAAGCGCGTATAGAGCAGCTTGTAGGCGTTCCACCGCAAGGAATGTGGGTCGGTACCTTCCACGGTTTGGCTCATCGGCTTTTACGTTCCCATTGGCGTGATGCGGGTTTAAAAGAAAACTTTCAAATAATGGACAGTGATGACCAACTACGTCTGATTAAACGCATAATGAAGGCGTTTAATATTGATGATACTCGATGGCCACCAAAGCAAGTTTGCTGGTTTATTAATGCTCAAAAAGACGAGGGTCGCCGTGCCGCACACGTGGCTGACAGCCATGACCCTTTTACTAAAGGCATGAAAGAGCTTTATTATCATTATGAAGAATCTTGCGAGCAAGGTGGCTTGTTGGACTTTGGAGAATTGTTATTAAGGGCTCATGAACTCTTGTTTGGAAACCCCCTATTACTAAAACATTATCGAGAGCGTTTTGCGCATGTGCTGGTGGACGAATTCCAAGATACCAACAGCATTCAATATGCATGGTTACGTATTTTAGTGGGTGAAGAAGGCTCTATCACGGCGGTGGGTGATGATGATCAATCCATTTATGGTTGGCGTGGGGCTAAAATTGAAAATATTCATAATTTCACCAAACATTTTGCTAACGTAAACACCATTCGCTTGGAACAAAATTACCGCTCAACGGGTCATATTCTAAAAGCGGCGAATGGCTTAATCAGTAATAATGATGATCGTTTAGGCAAAGAGTTATGGACTGACAGTGGTGATGGTGAACCCATTTCTTTGTATGCAGGGTTTAATGAACAGGATGAAGCACGCTTTATTACTGATATCATTAAAAAATGGCAGGATAAAGGTTCTAAACTGAGTGAAATGGCGATTTTATATCGCTCTAATGCCCAATCTCGTATTTTAGAGGAGTGCTTAGTTAGGGAACAGGTACCTTATAGAATTTATGGCGGGCATAGATTTTATGACCGACTTGAAATTAAAAATGCATTAGCCTACGCTCGATTGGCCATAGACCCAAATGACGATGGAGCGATGGAGAGAGTCATTAATGTACCGCCTAGAGGGATCGGTGAGCGCAGTATCGGTACCTTGAGAGAATTGGCTCGTGATCAAGGGTATTCCATGTGGAAAGCGGCACAAGTGGTTGTCCAACAAGGGTTATTACCGGCCAGAGCCAGTAATGCGATTAAGGGCTTTTTGGCGTTAATTGAAGGTATGTCATCTTGTATTCAACAACCAGAACTTGGCTTAGGAGATGTCTTCGAGCAACTGATTCAGGAAGCGGGCTTAATTCCGTTCCATGAAAAAGAAAAAGGTGAAAAGGGCGAAGCGCGTGTTGAAAACTTAAAAGAACTGGTAGGCGCTGCCAGTAGCTTTAGTTGGAGCGCTGATGATGAAGAATTTAGCTCTCCTCTCATGGCTTTTTTGGACAAAGCCGTGCTCGATGCGGGTGAAGCTCAAGCGGATGAATACCAAGACTCTATCCAGCTTATGACCTTACATGCTGCGAAGGGCCTAGAGTTTCAGCTGGTCTTTTTAACCGGTGTAGAAGAGAATCTGTTCCCTAGTAAAATGTCCTTTGAAGAACCAGGTCGTTTAGAGGAAGAAAGACGACTTTGTTACGTTGGCATCACCCGAGCGATGGAAAAACTGTATATTACCTACGCTGAATCCCGTCGTTTATACGGCAGTGAGTCTTTTAATAGCCCATCTCGTTTTATCAGTGAAATTCCGACCAGTTGCATTGAAGAAGTGCGTTTACGCTCTCAAGTCAGCCGACCTGTATCCATGCAACGTCCTACGGTGAATCGCCCTACAAGTTCTTCTGTACTAAGCGGTATGCAAAAGCCTGTAATTGACATCAGTATGGGCGATAGAGTGAACCATCCTGTTTTTGGTGAGGGATTGGTGATTAACAGTGAAGGACAAGGCCCACAAACCCGAGTGCAGGTGAATTTTGATGATGAAGGTACGAAATGGTTAGTGTTGGCGTTTGCCAAACTAGAGGTTTTGTGACTTTTACTTCATAGTGATACTCATTTAGTGTGACACCTAAAAATGATAGTGTCTTTTTTGCTCGCGTTACAAGGTTATCAAAAGCATAAAAGACACTGAGTTTTTGTTTTCAAGTTTTTCTTAACATTTCTTCATTGCATGTCATTCCTGTTTACCCGCTGTAGACATTATGATTTACATACCAGACATCGTTTTTTTTGTGGGTGCCAACGACGATTAATATTTCTTTCTTTTCAAAAATGCCTTTCCAAATAAACCTTAGACCATTCGGGTATTTATTTTCATTAGACATCTTGATTGAGCCAAAATACTCTCGGCTTTGGTAAGCGCCTAGCTCTTGTTGCATAGTTTGTATGTCTTTATGGAACCCTTCTTTGCTTGGGCCGTTATTATGGCCTTTTTCAAAGCGTTGCATCCACGCGTCGTAATCGTTTGCTTTTTCGGCCGCCAGCATTTCATCAAGATATAGCTCGGCTAATGATAATGGTTGAGTCGTGTCGTTCATCTGAATCAGTCCTTTTTTAAACGTGGTGGTTTATTCTTTATGCGGTATTGTTAGACAGAAATTATTGCTCATTTCAATCTCTTACTATTATCAATACATTACGATGTTATCAAATAATAGGCTGACTTGTTTTTTTACCTAAGCTCATTGTTGTTTATATTGGCAAACGCGTTGATGCTTTCAGTTCTCTTAATGAAATATTCGATACAATGGCAGATACTCCAGGTAACTTCCTGAGCTCCTGGTCCACAAATCGACTGTAGTCGTCTAGGTCTTTTGCGACAACTTGTAATAGGAAATCTGCAGCCCCCGTTGTGTTGTGACAAGATAAAACGTTGTCATAATGCTGTATCATTTCTTCAAAGGTTTTTGTTGTTTCGGCATCGTGCTGATAGCAAGTAAGCTGTACAAACGCCATCACACCAAAGCCCAATCTACGGCGGTCAAGGTTGGCTTGATAGTCGGTTATAATGCCTTCTTCTTCAAGTCGTTTAAGTCGCCGCCAGCAAGGTGTTTCGCTTAATGACAATTCACTGGCTAACTTTGCATTAGTCAATTTTCCATCTTGCTGCATACGTCTAATAATATTAATGTCTGTCTTATCTAATGCTTCCATTGAAAGAATCTTCTCTAATTGATTATTTATATGAAATAGTATTCCTTAGTCTTTGTGTTATTCAAGGAAAAGAGCAAGGTAATTTCTGTCTCATTAAGTAGTCTACATGACTCAATGTATCTCTCTCTTAAAGGAGCAAATTATGAAAGCAGTTGTTTATGAGAATTTTTCCTCAATTCCAAAAATTATGAATGTAGAAGACCCCGCACCTGAAAATCATGGGGTGGTGATTAAGGTCGCTGCAACAGGTGTTTGTCGCAGCGATTGGCATGGATGGATGGGGCACGATCCTGATATTGAGTTGCCTCATGTGCCGGGCCATGAGTTTGCAGGCATTATTGAAGCGGTAGGCAAAGATGTTAGGCGCTTTAAAATAGGGGATCGAGTCACCGTACCCTTTGTTAGTGGTTGTGGATCTTGTCCAGAATGCCATGGAGGGAACCATCAAGTTTGCGGTAACCAAACGCAGCCAGGCTTTACGCACTGGGGGTCATTTGCTGAATACGTAGCGATTCACCACGCGGATGTAAATTTAGTAAACTTACCTGAAACCATGGATTTTACCACAGCGGCAAGCCTTGGATGTCGGTTTGTAACCTCGTTTAGAGCCGTGGTTGATCAAGGTAAGGTGAGTGCTGGGCAATGGGTTGCTGTTCATGGGTGTGGTGGTGTTGGCCTATCGGCGATTATGATTGCAAACAGCATTGGGGCCAATGTCATTGCTATCGATGTGACTGATGATAAATTGGCTTTGGCGAAGTCTTTAGGTGCTTATGTCACTATAAATGCAACCAAAGTAGCGGATGTGGCTGAAGCCATTAAAGAAATAACGTGTGGTGGAGTGCATGTTTCTCTTGATGCATTAGGGCACCCTACAACCTGTGTTAATTCTATTAAAAGTTTAAAAAAGTTAGGTAAACATATTCAAGTTGGTTTACTTGTTGCTAATCAAGCGACACCTGCCATTCCGATGAATTTAGTCATTGCTCATGAATTAGAGATTATAGGCAGTCATGGGATGCAAGCATTCCGCTATGACGCTATGCTTGCGATGATCAAATCAGGTAAATTAAGTCCTGAGAGACTGCTTGGGCGTACGATTACTCTAGAAGAGTCTATTGAGGCTCTTGTTAATATAGATAGAGTTAACCCTCCGGGCGTTACCGTTATTACAGGTTTCTAAAGAGTCTCTTTCTAAATCAAATACTTAGTATAGAACGAGGCATTCTTATGATAGAAGAAGACAAAAAAGCCACACTAGAAGCACTAAAAATCGCATTTACTTATATGCCAAAAGCGATTGAAGTGAATAAATATGATTATGGGGATAGGTATCAATGGGTTCTTAAGCATGTAGAAACGGTAAGAGAGGCGTTATTGATTAATGGTATTGATCCTGATGAGGTTGATGGAGAAATAAACTCAGATATTTCTCCTAACTCTACTTATTAGTGTTGCATTCAAAGTGAAAATAAAAAGGCTCTGCCTCAGGCATTTTATTGCTTTCTCATAATACCGAGTACAATAACGTGCCTGCTATTAACCACATGGTACAACCCGTTATAAAATCGAGCTTTTGCCAGCTTTTATCGCTTTTAAACCAAGGTGCTAAGGCTTTGCCTCCGATCACTAACGTTAAAAACCAGATGATAGAAGAAATACTGACCCCCAATGCAAACCACATTGGTTGCTGGTCGGGTAATTGACCTCCAATACTTCCAAGCAATACCACTGTGTCCAGATAGACATGAGGGTTTAACAAGCTGATGGCGAGAGTGGTAGTAATGGCCGTTAACAAGGTCATTCTTTTTGCTTTACTGACGGTTAAACCCTGAGGAGAAAGAACCCTACGAAAAGCTAAGACCCCATAGATAGCGAGAAATCCAGCGCCAAAGTAACTGGCGATATCGATCAGCATTGGTGTTTCTTTTATGAGCGCCCCTAACCCTAATACGCCGCTGAAGGTTAGGACGATGTCGATCAGAATACAAAGAGTCCCAATCACTAAAGCATGCTGTCCTCTTATGGCGTTACTCAAGACAAACACATTTTGCGAGCCAATGGCTATAATTAAGCTGCCACCCATAGCCATGCCTTTTACTAACGGAAAAACCCACATTGCAATCCCCTGTATCATTAAATGAAAGTGCACTATGCTGATAAGTTATATATAAGTAAAATTAAAGATTCTTAGCTTCCATTAGAAAAATTAATTAAAGGTAAACGTATGATTGATTTTAAAGGATTATCTGCTTTTATAGCCGTTATCGAAAACAGTAGTTTTGAACGTGCTGCTAATCAATTATGCATTACTCAATCCGCTGTATCGCAACGGTTAAAGCATCTTGAGGAAAGCATTGGCAAAGCATTGGTTATACGGTCCCCGCAAATAAAGGCAACAGCAGCAGGGCATGCGCTTCTGAAGTACTCACATAGCCTAGGGCAAATAGAACGAGAGTTGATTCGAGAAATTGCACCAAAACAACAATTAGATTGGCTGAAAATTTCGATCGCAACAAACTCGGATACATTGGCCACTTGGTTGTTAGGTACCCTAGCGCCTTGGTGCACCGAGAATAAAGTGCTATTAGATCTTAAAGTCGACGATCAAGATCAAACACATGAATTGCTTAAGACAGGTGAAGTGCTTGGTTGTATTAGCTCTATAGAACAAGCTTCTCAAGGGTGTGTAAGTGAATCTTTAGGTGTCGTTCATTATCATTGTGTGGTTAGCCCTAGTTTTAAAAAAGAGTATTTCTCTAAAGGTATAAATAAAGAACGTTTTAAAAAAGCGCCAGCCGTTGTTTTTAATCAAAAAGACCGGCTTCAATCTTTGTATCTTCAACAATATTTTGACATTGATGCTAGCCAACAGTTACAACACTTTATTCCATCTTCGGAGGCTTATATTGAATGGATAAAATTGGGCATGGGGTTTGGTATGGCTCCTAAAATGCAAGTTCAGCAAATGTTAGACTCAGGTGAACTGGTTCTTCTTACACCTGATAAACCTGTCGCCATTGCGCTTTTCTGGCACCAATCGAGAATAAAAACATTACTAAGCCAGTCATTAAGCAAGCAGATTGTGTCAGCGGCCAAAATGGCTCATGCTTTATAAGTGTTGTGACTTGAATGATGTTAAAAGACGCTTCGGCGTCTTTTTTGTGTCTGTTGTTTGCGAGCTGAGGTGGTTTCGCTGGTTTCTGTATGTTTATTGTACTGATCTCAATGGGTTTTGTGTGGAAAACGAACGATTTCCTGCTTGGATCACTTTAATTGCCTTTTTTTATAATAAATTCCAAAAAAGGGTTGCACTAAATCTGTAGATCCTTAATATACGCCCTCGCTGACACGGACAACCACTCAGAACAACGAGTGACTGCCCAGCAAGAAGAAACAAAATACTGTGTTCTTCTTGTCTTACTTTAGTCAGCACGCTCTTTAAAATAGTTAATCAGATAATTTGTGTGGGCGCTCGCTGGAGACTTCGAAAAAATTTGAAGTCTTACGAGAGTCCAAACACTTTCAATTCGTTCTTGTTTGTTTGATTTATCAAACAAACATTTAAGTTTAGTTAGAGTTAAATTTGAGTAAGCAAGCTGATTTATCAGCACAAGATCTTAAACTGAAGAGTTTGATCATGGCTCAGATTGAACGCTGGCGGCAGGCTTAACACATGCAAGTCGAGCGGAAACGATGTAGCTTGCTACAGGCGTCGAGCGGCGGACGGGTGAGTAACGCGTAGGAATCTGCCTAGTAGTGGGGGACAACATGTGGAAACGCATGCTAATACCGCATAAGCCCTACGGGGAAAGGAGGGGATCTTCGGACCTTTCGCTATTAGATGAGCCTGCGTGAGATTAGCTTGTTGGTGAGGTAAAGGCTCACCAAGGCGACGATCTCTAGCTGGTCTGAGAGGATGACCAGCCACACTGGGACTGAGACACGGCCCAGACTCCTACGGGAGGCAGCAGTGGGGAATATTGGACAATGGGCGCAAGCCTGATCCAGCCATGCCGCGTGTGTGAAGAAGGCCTTAGGGTTGTAAAGCACTTTCAGAGGGGAGGAAAGGTTATTGATTAATACTCAATAGCTGTGACGTTACCCTCAGAAGAAGCACCGGCTAACTCTGTGCCAGCAGCCGCGGTAATACAGAGGGTGCAAGCGTTAATCGGAATTACTGGGCGTAAAGCGCGCGTAGGTGGTTTGTTAAGTCGGATGTGAAAGCCCAGGGCTCAACCTTGGAATGGCACCCGATACTGGCAGGCTAGAGTACGATAGAGGAGTGTGGAATTTCCTGTGTAGCGGTGAAATGCGTAGATATAGGAAGGAACATCAGTGGCGAAGGCGACACTCTGGATTGATACTGACACTGAGGTGCGAAAGCGTGGGGAGCAAACAGGATTAGATACCCTGGTAGTCCACGCCGTAAACGATGTCTACTAGCCGTTGGGTTGTAATGACTTAGTGGCGAAGCTAACGCAATAAGTAGACCGCCTGGGGAGTACGGCCGCAAGGTTAAAACTCAAATGAATTGACGGGGGCCCGCACAAGCGGTGGAGCATGTGGTTTAATTCGACGCAACGCGAAGAACCTTACCTACTCTTGACATCCAGAGAATTCGCTAGAGATAGCTTAGTGCCTTCGGGAACTCTGAGACAGGTGCTGCATGGCTGTCGTCAGCTCGTGTTGTGAAATGTTGGGTTAAGTCCCGTAACGAGCGCAACCCTTATCCTTATTTGCCAGCACTTCGGGTGGGAACTTTAAGGAGACTGCCGGTGACAAACCGGAGGAAGGTGGGGACGACGTCAAGTCATCATGGCCCTTACGAGTAGGGCTACACACGTGCTACAATGGCGCATACAGAGGGCGGCGAACTTGCGAAAGTAAGCGAATCCCACAAAGTGCGTCGTAGTCCGGATTGGAGTCTGCAACTCGACTCCATGAAGTCGGAATCGCTAGTAATCGTGAATCAGAATGTCACGGTGAATACGTTCCCGGGCCTTGTACACACCGCCCGTCACACCATGGGAGTTGATTGCTCCAGAAGTAGCTAGCTTAACCTTTCGAGGAGGGCGGTTACCACGGAGTGGTCAATGACTGGGGTGAAGTCGTAACAAGGTAGCCCTAGGGGAACCTGGGGCTGGATCACCTCCTTAAACGATACGAAGCTCTGGTGAGCGTTCACACAAATTATCTGATGACTACTTTATAGCGGCAATTGTACTAGGATAGAGTTCTAAGCAAGGTGTTGATGAAAGTGATTGTGTGATGACCTGTCATCATATTGTTTGTCTTATTCATAAATGTCTGACTTAGTGCTTTGCACTAAACTTGCTCTTTAACAATGTAACTTTTTGAAATAGACGATAATCAAGCGTCAAACCGGTGGAAAGCATCTTTCTCTTTATTGAGAATAACCTGGATGACTTTCTAAAATCGTAAAATCCAGTGATGACACAAAAGCATCGTTGGTATGTGATCTGAGTGTTGTTTTGATACTGGCTCTTCTTTAAGAAGCGTTAGGTATCAAAAAACTACTTTGGGTTATATGGTCAAGTGACCAAGCGTGCACGGTGGATGCCTTGGCAGTCAGAGGCGATGAAGGACGTGGTAATCTGCGATAAGGTTCGGGGAGTTGATAAACAAACTTTGATCCGAACATTTCCGAATGGGGAAACCCACCCGCTTGCGGGTATCATTAACTGAATACATAGGTTAATGAGGCGAACTCGGGGAACTGAAACATCTAAGTACCCGAAGGAAAAGAAATCAACCGAGATTCCCTAAGTAGCGGCGAGCGAAAGGGGATTAGCCCTTAAGTTGATTTGGTGTTAGTAGAACAAGCTGGAAAGCTTGGCCGTAGAGAGTGAAAGCCTCGTATACGAAAACGCCTTATCAATGAAATCGAGTAGGACGGGACACGTGGTATCCTGTCTGAATATGGGGGGACCATCCTCCAAGGCTAAATACTCCTGACTGACCGATAGTGTACCAGTACCGTGAGGGAAAGGCGAAAAGAACCCCGGCGAGGGGAGTGAAATAGAACCTGAAACCGTGTACGTACAAGCAGTGGGAGCGGACTTAGTTCCGTGACTGCGTACCTTTTGTATAATGGGTCAACGACTTATTTTCAGTAGCAAGGTTAACCATTTAGGGGAGCCGTAGGGAAACCGAGTCTTAATAGGGCGTTTAGTTGCTGGGAATAGACCCGAAACCGGGCGATCTATCCATGAGCAGGTTGAAGGTTGGGTAACACTAACTGGAGGACCGAACCCACGTACGTTGAAAAGTCCGGGGATGACTTGTGGATAGGAGTGAAAGGCTAATCAAGCTCGGAGATAGCTGGTTCTCCTCGAAAGCTATTTAGGTAGCGCCTCGTATCTCACCATTGGGGGTAGAGCACTGTTTGGGCTAGGGGGTCATCCCGACTTACCAACCCCATGCAAACTCCGAATACCGATGAGTGCAATTACGGGAGACACACGGCGGGTGCTAACGTCCGTCGTGGAAAGGGAAACAACCCAGACCGTCAGCTAAGGTCCCAAAGTTACAGTTAAGTGGGAAACGATGTGGGAAGGCTTAGACAGCTAGGAGGTTGGCTTAGAAGCAGCCATCCTTTAAAGAAAGCGTAATAGCTCACTAGTCGAGTCGGCCTGCGCGGAAGATATAACGGGGCTAAAACTGTACACCGAAGCTACGGATGCAAGATTTATCTTGCATGGTAGAGGAGCGTTCTGTAAGCCGTTGAAGGTCAAGCTGTAAGGCAGGCTGGAGGTATCAGAAGTGCGAATGTTGACATGAGTAACGATAAGGGGAGTGAAAAACTCCCCCGCCGGAAGACCAAGGTTTCCTGTCCCATGCTAATCAGGGCAGGGTGAGTCGGCCCCTAAGGCGAGGCAGAAATGCGTAGTCGATGGGAAACAGGTTAATATTCCTGTACTTATGTATATTGCGATGGAGAGACGGAGAAGGCTAGGCTAGCACGGCGATGGTTGTCCGTGTTTAAGGTAGTAGGTTGAAGGCTTAGGTAAATCCGGGCCTTCTTAAGACCGAGAGCTGATGACGAGTCCTCTTTTGGACGAAGTAGTTGATGCCATGCTTCCAGGAAAAACTTCTAAGCTTCAGATATACATGAACCGTACCCCAAACCGACACAGGTGGTCAGGTAGAGAATACCAAGGCGCTTGAGAGAACTCGGGTGAAGGAACTAGGCAAAATGGCACCGTAACTTCGGGAGAAGGTGCGCCGGTTAGTGTGAAGGATTTACTCCGTAAGCATTGATCGGTCGAAGATACCAGGTGGCTGCGACTGTTTATTAAAAACACAGCACTCTGCAAACACGAAAGTGGACGTATAGGGTGTGACGCCTGCCCGGTGCTGGAAGGTTAATTGATGGGGTTAGCGTAAGCGAAGCTCTTGATCGAAGCCCCAGTAAACGGCGGCCGTAACTATAACGGTCCTAAGGTAGCGAAATTCCTTGTCGGGTAAGTTCCGACCTGCACGAATGGCGTAACGATGGCCACACTGTCTCCACCCGAGACTCAGTGAAATTGAAATCGCAGTGAAGATGCTGTGTATCCGCGGCTAGACGGAAAGACCCCGTGAACCTTTACTATAGCTTCACAGTGAACTTTGAACCTACTTGTGTAGGATAGGTGGGAGGCTTTGAAACTAGGACGCCAGTTCTAGTGGAGCCAAACTTGAA
Organism: Marinomonas algicola; assembly: GCF_014805825.1. Lineage (NCBI taxonomy): Bacteria > Pseudomonadati > Pseudomonadota > Gammaproteobacteria > Oceanospirillales > Oceanospirillaceae > Marinomonas > Marinomonas algicola. The sequence goes on along the minus strand of NZ_CP061941.1, from coordinate 4,274,460 downwards.
ATACCACCCTGGTATGTTTGAGGTTCTAACTCAGGTCCCTTATCGGGATCGAGGACACTGTGTGGTGGGTAGTTTGACTGGGGCGGTCTCCTCCCAAAGAGTAACGGAGGAGCACGAAGGTGTGCTCAGCATGGTCGGAAATCATGCGAAGAGTGTAAAGGCAAAAGCGCGCTTAACTGCGAGACAGACACGTCGAGCAGGTACGAAAGTAGGTCTTAGTGATCCGGTGGTTCTGTATGGAAGGGCCATCGCTCAACGGATAAAAGGTACTCCGGGGATAACAGGCTGATACCGCCCAAGAGTTCACATCGACGGCGGTGTTTGGCACCTCGATGTCGGCTCATCACATCCTGGGGCTGAAGCCGGTCCCAAGGGTATGGCTGTTCGCCATTTAAAGTGGTACGCGAGCTGGGTTTAGAACGTCGTGAGACAGTTCGGTCCCTATCTGCCGTGGACGTTTGAGATTTGAGAGGAGCTGCTCCTAGTACGAGAGGACCGGAGTGGACGAACCTCTGGTGTTCCGGTTGTCACGCCAGTGGCATTGCCGGGTAGCTATGTTCGGACGGGATAACCGCTGAAAGCATCTAAGCGGGAAGCCTCCCTCAAGATGAGATCTCACTGGGACATAAGTCCCCTAAAGAGCCGTTGAAGACTACGACGTTGATAGGTTGGGTGTGTAAGTGCTGTGAGGCATTGAGCTAACCAATACTAATTGCTCGTGAGGCTTGACCATATAACACCAAAGTGGTTTTAAGTGATAAAGAGAGACTGAGAAAACTCGAAAAGAGAAGGGTCAAACGCATCATGAAAAGATCATAGAGACACAGATTACGACGCGCATCAGCGATGATGTGGCTGGTTTGATACTTGGTTATCGCTATTTCAAAAAAGCATTGTTAAAGATTCAAGCACGTACTGGCGTGTTGTGAGTGAAGAAGCTGGATTAAGCCTAAGGGCTTAACGCAGGCACTCAGAACGAACGCAACCGGTTTGCTTGACGATCATAGAGACGTTGAACCACCTGATCCCATCCCGAACTCAGAAGTGAAAAGCGTCATCGCCAATGGTAGTGTGGCATTCGCCATGTGAGAGTAGGTCGTCGTCAAGTTTCAATTAGAAAGCCCTGATGGCTCACGCCGTCAGGGCTTTTTTTCGTCTGTAGGTCATATATGGACGGCAAAATATGCGTCTTGTCAGGTTAAATCAAGCGAAAAGTCGGTTGTGCTTTAGCGCAACAATCATCAAGGATATCGCCTCGTTGTCGGCATAAATGTGACCTACAGGACGGAAAAATGTGCGCCTTGTCAGGTTAAATCAAGCGAAAAGGTTGTGCTTTAGCGCAACAATCATCAAGAAGATCGCCTCGCTGTCGGCATAAATGCCGACCTACATTTCAAACAACTCACTTACTAGATAGAATCCCGAGCTGAGCTTTGGTTGGCTTTTAAGGCGATATGGCTGTTACCATTTTAGGTAGTTTGTAGTACTTTTTTTTTGCGTTGAACAGACGAGCTAATAAATTGTATTGCGATAGCGCTTACAATTACGAGAAGCATACCAAATAAGCTAAAAGAATCTGCATGGGATGAATAAATGCTATCGCTCCACCACAAATTTATAACACATACCTCGGTTAAAATGTAAGAGGCTATGGGGGTGAGCGCTATAGATGCACTTACTTGAACCGTTTGCCAATAACGCATGGCTTGAGCGAATGAGCCATAAGCGATAAGAGTATTAATACAGCAAAATAACGCAATCATAGAGTCTTGAGTTGATATGGTTAATAAGCGGCTAGGGTCACTAAATGGCAGCATAACAAAAGTAGCATAGATATAGATAGCGAATAAAATATTTGATGGATCTAAGCGACTGAATAACGATTTTTGTAATAACGCATACATAGACCAAGCCACAGCAGATAACTGAACAATGATGAAGCCAACCCAAACACTTGATTGATTGTTTTGATGAAAAACGGGATGAAAAAAAATTAAAATACCGACGACTATGAATACAAAAAAGAAGCATTGTTGCCAGTTTATTTTCTCTTTCAAAAAAAATAAGCCTCCAAGTGTTAAAAAAATCGGTGCGGTTTGGAAGCTTAACTGTGCTGAACCAGGTAGCAAGAAGCTAAGGCTCCAAACGAAGGTTGTGTAATTCACAATTAAAAAACTACCTGCAGCAAGTAGGTAGCCCCAGTCCTTTCTTGTGAGCGCTTTAAATTGTACTAATTTCCCTCTGTGCCACTGCCAAAGCCCTAATACAAACGCAGCAACAAAAAAACGCAACCAGGTTAGTGTTATAGGATCAGAAAAATGGGTAGAGAGTTTTAATGCAATTGGAAGCATTCCCCAGAAGAGAACGGCTACGCTACTAAAAAAAAGCCCATATAAAAAAAAGGTTCGGGACGCTGTCATGACGTACTCTCTTAAAAAGTTAATAAGTTCGATCATGCTGTTCCTCTTATAATTAATCCAATGCATAATGGTTCTAACAATTATGCGAAAATAGGATTTTGATAGGATGATATCGAATGCTTTGCAGCAACTTGATTTGAAATCGCTTACAGGGCTTTTGTATTTATTAGAAGAAAGGCATGTAGGTAGAGCGGCTGAGCGGTTATCTTTAAGCCAATCTGCCATGAGTCGGTTATTAAACCGCTTACGTGATGCGTTTGGAGACCCTCTTTTTATTCGTACTTCAGTAGGCATGGAACCCACTTATAGAGCGTTAGAGTTAGAGTCTCCGGTAAAATACATGCTGGAGCATATGTCTGCTCTAGAGCAGTCTTCTGACTTCTTACCTCAGACTAGTCAGAGAACGTTTCGGCTTAAAACAACGCATTATCAGGCACAGGCTTATGTACCGGCCATTGCCGAGCGATTTTATCGCGAAGCACCTTTTGCTTCTTTAGAAACCTCTACCATGACCGAAACAAGTCTACTGAGTCAGTCTGATCAAATAATTGATGTCGTTTTATGCAGTGAATACATTCAAGTCCCGAATAGTTTTCGCAAAGCGTTATTAGGGCGAGAAAAGTTTCGTTGTATTATGTCAAAAAATCATCCTTTGGCAGATAAGCCTAGATTGACCTTAGAAGACTATTTATCTTGCGCTCATGTTTTAGTCAATATGGGAGGGTCGGGGAGGATCATGAGTGATATGTTATTAGGTGAACGAGCTCAAGAACGGCGTTTTGTATTCCGTACGCCTTATTTTTTATCGGCACTTGAAACAGTTGGTCAAACCTCTTTGTTACTGAGTACGAGTGGATTGTTGGGAGAACGTTTTAAAGAGCAGTTTGGATTGATCATGAAGGAGTTACCTTTAGATTTTCCTGATACAAATTATTATTTGTGTTGGTTAAGAACCATGGAACATGACCCGGCCGTAGAATGGTTTAGAAAAATGGCAATAGATGTTGTAAAAGGTCTAATTCCTTATCCTGAGCGGTGATTGTTATACTCTATTATACTTACATTGATTTTTTTCATGTGTATCCTATATAAACATAAAATAAAGAGGAGAGAACTATGTCGGTTATTCGAGTAGGCCTGATTGGTTTTGGGTTATCAGGTCGAATATTTCATGTGCCTTTTATTCTTAATGATCCGCAAATGGAATTGGTGTGTGTTTGTTCGAGCAAAGCTGACGTGGTGAAAGGTATTTTACCGAATACCCGAGTTGTTACCGAAGTAAATGAGGTTTTCAGAGCGAGTGATGTTGATTTAGTTGTGATTACCACTCCAAACGAATGTCACTTTGCTCAAGCGAAAGAGGCATTGGAGCAAGGTAAACACGTTCTTTTAGAAAAACCGTCCGTCACCAGTGTAATAGAAATTGAATCTCTTTGCTCTCTTGCTAAGCAAAAAGGTTTAGTGCTTTGTGTTTATCAAAATCGTCGTTTTGATGGAGATTTTTTAAGGTTAAAAGCACTGATAAACAGTGGTGAGTTGGGTGAGTTAAAGCATATGGATTCTCGCTTTGATCGTTTTCGCCCGATGGCTCAATCTCGCTGGCGCGAACAACCTGGGGTCGGTACGGGCATATTTTGGGATTTAGGCCCACATATTCTCGATCAAGCAATTAGCTTATTTGGTATTCCCAATTGGCTTCATGCGAGTATTGATGCTTTGCGTGAAGGAAGCACGACAGCGGATTGGTTTGAGCTAGAATTAGGTTATAAAGATAAACGTATTCGACTGGGGTCGACCCCATTTGAAGCGGGTGAAATGCGTCGTTTTAATGCCCGATTTACTAAAGGGAGTTGGCAATGTATAGGGCTTGATCCTCAAGAAGATGCGTTGCGAGCAGGCCAAATGCCGTTCAATGTAGATTTTCCATCATTAGGTGGTCAGCAAACGATTACTCGCTATGTGGCTCCTAATCAGAATTCTATTGAAAGCATTTCTGAGAATACGAGCGCGGGAGATTATGGTCAATTTTATGCTCAGCTAAGACGCGCTATTCTTGGTCAGAGTGAGTCACCTGTATCCATGGTGCAAGCTTGTCAGTTAATTTATGGTTTATGCTTGGCTGAACAGTCCTCAATAGAAGGTCAGCGCCTAAATTGGGAATATACGGTTTCTGTTTAGGCGCTTTAGAAAGACAATAGTTGTTGCTCATTTACAGGATAATGTTTTATGGCGATTAAAAAGTGGTTGAGCTAAGAGCCTGAACTTCTTATTATCTTGCGCTCTTTTGATGTTCTTTTATCAAAGCGAGTGAATCTCTGTCCGATCCTACAATAAAAATAGGCTATTGAACGTACTCTGTAGTGCTTTCAATATCAGATCAATTTCTATGTTTTGCGATGTACTTCATCGCTTTCCATTTCACTGACAGACTCTAACTAATCGAATAACTAACTTCCTGAGGGAAAAAAATGCGAAACCTAATTTTATGGATCAAATTAGCCGTGGCTGGTTTGTTAGCAATGTCTTTGGTCGCCTGCGGTGGATCAGAGAAAGTAGAGGAAACAATCCAACCAAAGGCAGAAATCATTAATTGGAAAATGGTGACAACCTGGCCGAAAAACTTCCCAGGGCTGGGGACGGGGGCGGAAACGCTTGCGCAAAACATTACTATTATGTCTGGCGGTCGATTGAATGTAAAAGTGTATGCGGCTGGTGAGCTGGTTCCCCCTTTAGAAGTTTTCGATGCCGTATCTCGCGGAACCGCAGAAATGGGCCATGGAGCGTCGTATTATTGGAAAGGTAAGGTGCCCGCGGCGCAGTTTTTCACAACGGTCCCATTTGGCCTAACATCGCAAGAGTTTAACTCTTGGATTTACTATGGCGGCGGTTTGCAATTATGGGAAGAAATTTATGCTCCATTCAATTTGGTTCCAATGCCTGCTGGAAATCCTGGTGTACAAATGGGGGGATGGTTTAATAAAGAAATTAACTCTTTAGAGGACTTTAAAGGCTTGAAAATGCGTATGCCGGGTATTGGTGGAGAAGTTCTGAAAAAAGTGGGCGCCACACCGATCAATTTACCTGGAAGCGAAATCTTTACAGCTCTGCAAACAGGAACAATTGATGCAACTGAGTGGGTTGGGCCTTATAACGACTTAGCATTTGGTTTATATAAAGCGGCTAAATATTATTATTACCCTGGTTGGCAGGAGCCAGGCTCTGCAATTGAAGCATTGTTTAATAAAGAGGCCTTTAATGCTCTGCCTGAAGATTTACAGTATATAGTGCGTGCGGCTGTACAGCAGGCAAACCAAGATATGCTCAATGAATTTACGGCGAGTAATAATTCAGCCTTAAAAACCTTAGTCAACGAGCATAATGTGATTTTGAAAGCGTTCCCGAATGACTTGCTAGCGGCGCTAAAAAAGGCATCGGATGAAACTCTGGCAGAAATGGCGGCGAATGACGCCGATAGTCAAAGAGTATACGATTCATTCAAAACGTTTTTAGACTCTGTTAGTGAGTGGCATGACATTTCTGAGCGTGCATACATTAATGCTCGATCTGGCGAGTAGCTTCACCACCCAATAAATAACCAGTTAGATTCGTTTACTGGTTAAGCCTCTCCACTTGTGTGGAGGGGCTTTTCTGCTTTTAAGATATGCCTAATGAATAAATAGAAAGAAACAAGCAGAAAAGCTAAAAAAGGTCTTGAGAGAAGCGCCGGCAATTCATACTATCTAGGGTACTTATGTATAAGAAGTAATGGCCTTATTGGGTGGTTTTCAGATCTTTATTTGATTTTTACCAAATGACGGCCTGTATGTTTTTCTTATTCGCTGAGTATTATAAAAATAATGTAACAGCTTCCTGAGGTATAACGAATGAATAAAATAACAACATGGAGCAAACTGGCTTTAGTCGGTTTGACGGCAGCGACTTTGGTCGCATGCGGAGGATCTGAAGAAAAAGCCACTGCACAGGTAGAAAAAAAAGCCGAAATTATTAATTGGAAAATGGTTACCACTTGGCCTAAAAACTTTCCTGGTTTGGGAACGGGAGCCGAAAACTTAGCGAAAAACATTACGGAAATGTCAGGCGGTCGCTTGAATGTTAAAGTGTATGCGGCCGGTGAATTGGTTCCGCCATTAGAAGTATTTGATGCGGTTTCTCGTGGTACCGCTGAAATGGGACACAGTGCCGCTTATTATTGGAAAGGTAAAGCGCCCGCCGCTCAATTCTTTACAGCTGTACCATTTGGTTTAACGGCACAAGAAATCAATTCATGGATTTACCATGGCGGTGGCATGAAGCTATGGGAAGAGGTGTACGAACCATTTAACCTTATTCCTTTAACTGCGGGCAACACGGGTGTTCAAATGGGTGGTTGGTTCAATAAAGAGATCAATTCTGTTGACGACTTTCAAGGTTTAAAAATGCGCATGCCTGGTCTAGGCGGCGAAGTACTTAAAAAAACCGGTGGTATTCCAGTTAACTTGCCTGGCGGTGAAATTTTTACTGCGCTACAAACAGGTACAATTGATGCAACTGAGTGGGTGGGCCCGTATAATGACCTAGCATTTGGTTTGTATAAAGCGGCTAAATACTACTACTACCCAGGTTGGCATGAGCCAGGCTCTTCAATGGAATCGATGGTAAATAAGACGGCGTTTGACGCTTTACCAAAAGATTTACAATTGATTGTCCGTTCAGCCGCTCGACAAGCAACCCAAGACATGTTGGATGAATTTACGGCATTAAATAACGACGCTTTAAAAACATTGGTGGAAGAGCATAATGTACAGCTAAGACCATTCCCTAAGGACGTCTTACAGGCACTTAAAGTGTCGTCTCAAGAAACGTTAGAGGAATTGGCTGCTTCGGATGAAATGAGTGCAAAAGTATACGCCTCATTTAAAGATTTTCGTGAAAAAGTAAGTGCTTGGCATTCTATCTCTGAGCGTGCTTATATTAATGCTCGTGATGGTGACTAATTTTCGCTGGTAATTCTTTAGTGTTAATAAAAAAACCCAAGCTCTAATAGTTTGGGTTTTTTTATATTTCTAACAAGGTATTAATCAAAAAGAATGCATGAGTTTAAAGCGTTTTCATGTATTCCACGAGTTGCCATTTTTCTTCATCTGTTAGATCTGTACCATAGTTATGACCAAGATTTGAGTTACCCATTGCAATATTGCCTTTTGAATCTAAGACATTAAATTTGCTGGATGGGCTGGGGTAGTTTCCGATTGGTTCGGCTTGTTGGTTAACGTAACCGACCACTTGCGGGTCAAAATTGCGATTACCTACCCAGAAAGAGGTTTGTCTATCTTCCGGTTTTTGTAATGTTTCCCATAGGTTAGCAATGGAGCCGTTATGCATATAAGGCGCGGTTGCCCAAATACCATTTAACGGACGAGCCTTATAAACGAGCCCATCTAGGTTAAGTTCACCGTTTTTCATATAAGGTGCATTATCATCAACCGGTTGCTGTATAGCATCCCTGGCTTGAGCGTGCATTTTTGCGTACTCTTTCAGTGATTTCCTACGCTCTTTAGAATCACTACCAAGAGGCATTAAGCCGGCTTTTAGTGCTGTTTTAGGTTCTTTTAAAATTAATCCAACAACACCATTTACAGGGATACTAATGGCATCGGCCTCAGCTTCAAATTTATCTCCAGCTAGAATTAATTGCTTTTGACCTTCTAGGATCAAAGTCTTAGCTTCATGAAATTCGGCATTCCAGGCGGTGATAGGGTCTGTCCCTATCTCTCCAACCGGTGTTTTTACCGCAATATACAGGTCTTTTTCTTGCTCTCTGGTCATGACCTGATGACAACCAGAACATTGTGCTTGATAAAGAATGCTGCCTGCAGCGGCTTTTTGAGTATTAATCGGGGGAAGGTAATTCTGCGGCCATTGAGGTGAGCGTAATGCTTTGACGGATGTTTCTAATTGGCCTAATCCGATCATATCCACACTGGACGAATAGGATGTCTTGATGCCAATAAGCCTTTTCCACCACGGTGCTTTATCAATAGATAAGCCGCCAAATACACCGACAACTTCCCCGATATTCCGAGACAAAGGGCCAACAACTGGAGTGTTTGGTGCCGAGGCATTCCATTGCACAACGTCTGATTGATGTGTTCCCCATAAGAAAGGATAAGAAACGGGAGCATTTGGAATGTTTTTATTACTTAAATCATGCAGAGCAAAGGCCGTACCCTGATTTTGGATATTACCAAAAGCATCAAGCCTTGCGTAGCTAGTAAAGCTCTCTGGGTAGCTCTTTGGTAGGGCATTAACGTGTTGGCGCTGCGCTATTTGAATTGCCATGTTAGTAAAGCTTTGACGCAGCTGCATGGCATGTTGAATTGAATAATCATCTGCCAAGACATTTTTTGCAAAGCGAGTGAATTTTTCATCATTACTATTGGTTGCATTCATCGCTTCTGTAAGTCGATCGAAAAACAGGACAAAGTTAGCGAGCGTAGGAGCGCCTTCTATTAAAAACTTGGTTCCTTTATAGTCTAACTGGTTCGTATGGCAGGCCGCGCAGGTCATGCCGACCCAGGCATCACCTTGCTTATCTGTATTCATAGCGAACCCAATAGGTAGACCTGCTGGGTTTTTCTGTGAGGGCTGAACTGGGAGATAGCCTAAATAGCTCATGTGTTCACTGCTGCGGAATAAGTCTTCGCTGTCCGCCACTTCTAACCAAGTGAACCAGCTGTAGGGGATAATTTGAGATCCTTGGCTGGTAAACCAGAAGTTTTCTTTTGTTGTTTTATCCCAAGCTTGATCCAAACTGACCCGCTGATCAATAGAGCCACTTGGTTCCAGTACTTGAATGTCATCTACTTCACTAAAGCTGTTATTCAACATTAAGCTTGAACAACCTGTTACCCCGAGTGTCATGGTTGATAGTGCGATCAATGATGGACGTAAAGAGTATTTCATAATACGTTTCCTTATATGAGATTGACGCTTTAACGGCAATACGGATCGTGCTGCTTGCTCAATATAAGCATCATGCTCAATTTACTTAAGATAGCTTGAAGGATAAAGTATTGTTCTGTTTTGCCAATGTAGAAAGTACACGAGGGTACAGAATGTCTCTTTTAGAGAGGGCTCTGGTGAAACATATAAGGGGTTGGTGTCGTTTTTACTTTGACGTAGTTAAAGTGTTGTACAGCGAATTCAATGTCGTTTTTAGCTTTCGAATGAAAATACGCCAAGCGATTTGGAAAGGCAAGCAATACAGCCCAACCAGTTTGGCGTTCCTAATTTTACCTGCGACGCCAAACTGTATTTCCTGATGATCGTCGCCATATCTTAAGGTCCCGAATAATCTATCCCACACAGCGAGCGTAACGCCGAAATTACAATCAAAATGGATCGGATTTAACGAGTGATGCAATTGATGCTGAGCGGGTGAAATAAAGACAGATTCAATGGATTTCCCATAAGAAATAGGCAATGTGCTATGGCGAAGGTTTGCGCCTAGCAGGTTAAAAAAATAGGTGCTGACCAATACGCCATAGACAGTAAACAATGAAATTTGCTGAGGGAAGGTGGCCGCAAAGAGACCAATCACTATACCTTGAGAAATGGCGGATCTTAATGAAAATAATAGCCCTTCTATGGGGTGAGTTCTAAAAACCGTAAAAGGCGTCATCGTTGTTGCGCTATGATGGACTTGATGAAAAGCCCAAAGCAGAGGAGAGCGATGCATTAGCCAATGTATCAAAAAACGCGAGAAATCATCGAGCAGAAAAAAGCTTAAGGTAAAAAGTGCGATTACCCAATGGGTTGCAAGCACAATAGAAGGGAAGGAGATAACCCCGCTTAAACCTTGATAGTAAATCCAAGTAGCAATGGCGGCTTGAGAAAGTAGTTTTGGCGCGAGTAGAGAAAAAAAGAATTTATTGATTAGCCACAGAGCATAGTCTTGCCGTGACGAGGCATGCCACCAAACACTTGGCGATAGCCATTGCACAGAAGGTTTTAGACCTTGTCGGCCATATTTACCGACATACCAAGTGATAGCAAATACTACAGCAGACAATAAGTAGAGTATGGAGACTCGCTTCTTAGGGTTAAGAAGTTCACTAAATGCCTCGTTTAGGTTCTGTGTAAACCAATCAAAAAATAGCGCCAATATGTCTACGGCCCCTTTTTTAAGAGGCCGCTCCTGCCTGAATTCAATTGACTTGAACGATTGTATTAGTCATTTTCTGCACTGTTTGCTTCCGCATCAAGTTGCTCTAATACGGTGGTAATACCTGATGATTTATCGTTTAAGCGTGCTGTCAAAGAAAATGCTTTACCTAACAGGTTTTGTACTTTGATCATATTAAGTTGGTATTCTTTCATACTGATAGAAGCAGATTGAACATAGTCTCCTTGCTGATTCATCGCAATGACCTGTGAACCACCAAATAGTACGGGACTGAACCCAATTAGCCTGTCTAATTGAACTTGTGTCGCGCCCAGTTCTTGACCTGCTGCGCTTAACGACAACACAAAACCTTTCATTTCACCCCAATGTTTAATGTAGTCGCGAAAAACTTTTTTCACATCACCACCATTTTCATTTAACAGTTCGATGTTTTCTAAGTCTTTGTAGACTTGACCTGCGTATTTAAAGGCACTTTCTGCGATGACTTGCTGCCAAGCGCCTTTAATGGTTTTAGCGTAAGCGTGTAATGTCTTTAATTGCGATGACGTGAGTTTCTTACCTTCGGCACTCTGAATTAATGCTCGACCATCATAGAATGCTTTTACTATGGTATGGAAATATTCTGTATCGCTTGAGCTGTCTATCGAGGCGGCGTAATAAGCGTGAGCATAAGCCATTTCTGTTACTAAATCGACTTTTCCATCTTGGTTAAAGTCGGCTTTAGCAAGATAAGCAGGATTAAGTTTTACAATTTGTACTATGTCTTTGGGTGTTAAATTAAGAGAATGAATTGGGGCACCAAAGTAACCAAACGCTTCATCCCAGACATGTTCTCTACCAGTATAAGACGCGCCTTTTTTGTAGGCTTGATCATTTGGGTAGACGTCAGCTTCCAGTTTTTCATCTAAGTAATGATTAACGGCTTTGTTGTAGAAGACCGCACCCATGGCAAATTTAGAGATGAGCTGAGTGTAATCATAACCATTGATGGGGTCGAAGCCTGAATGCGTCTTACTCGCCTTCTCTATCATGTCGGTGAGAACTTCTTCACCTGATAAATTTCCAGGCCACCCAGTGATGACTCCTTTGTATGCACTGGATTTTAAGTCTTTATCTTTTGCTAACGCATCAACTTGGTTTTGCAATATGGGGAACTCTGGTTTACTGACGGGATCTATGATCTTGCGATCCGCGCCTTTGCCTGCATAGTAGGCTAAGAGTTCCGCTTTAATTTCTTCACTGTTTGAGCCATCTGCTTTTTTTGTTAATTGCTTTAAAGAATTATGTAAAGCATGGCGAGCAATTTGGCCGCCATATGATACGGAGGAGCTCGAGCTCCCCTGATAATCCGCTAATGTGATCTTAAAGTCGTACTCCATAGCGGTCACAGGTAACGCAATATGTAAGCCAATTAGTGACGCAAGCAAACGTTTCTTCACAGAACTCTCCTAACTAAAACGGGATAATTCAGTAAATATTATCATAACAAAAATGCAAATGAAATTGGTTATCATTGGTGTTGATGGGTGTGCTGTTTATCTGTAGTAGAAAAGAGAAGGGGGAAGCATTTTACAGTCCTCAGGTGGCGACCATAAAATGCTTTAGAAAGAAGAGTGGTTTGAGACGGAAGGAATTACTCTTCCATAACGCCTAATTCTAACAAGGTTGCATTACCACCAATCGCCGTTGTATTAATACTCACCGTTCGTTCTGTAACAAAACGCAAAATATAATTAGGGTTGGCAATAGTGAGCAAGTCTTCAGGATGCGTTTCTTCTACTAATTGGCAGATAACGCCGTCTTTTTTTGCTAACCGACGAGCAAGATCGATGGATTTTTCTGTTGAGGTTATTACGGCAACACCTGCAATCAAAGGTGAGTCAATAATAAGCTCCTCTGTTAACTCATCAACACTCTGAATAGTGCCCTCCGGTAGTGTAGAAGCCATCAACATTAATATATTGTCACCAAAATCACCTGCCGCAATGACGGTATTGCCGGCAATTAATGCGGCATATACTTGGCCAGTTAGCGCGACTTGGTGCTTAGAGTCTATCGCTTTTAGGTGAGAGGTACATAGAAATACTCCCCTTCCTTGCGTTGAGAGTTCATTTTTTTCACCCGTTGGCCCCGGTAAAGAGACGACTTCTGAAATTTGGGATAAGGCATTACTAATTTGCCATTCCGCCATATGTCTCGGTCTGTTTTTCAGGTTTTGGATAGATAAGCGAAGTAAACGAGCGCGTTCTTCTATACCGAGCTGTTCCCAGTGATCAAGAGACTCTAATGCTGTATTAATTTGAGATGGTTGTATTTGTGTCATCTTAATTCACTCCTAAAGAACTTTTTCAACGGCGAAACGGTGTAAATAGTGTGGGCCACCTGCTTTTGGACCTGTACCAGATAATCCTTGGCCACCAAATGGCTGAACACCAACGACGGCACCCACTTGATCTCGGTTTATATAAAGGTTACCCACACGAGCACGGCTGGCGATACGAGCACAGGTCGTTTCATTACGGCTATGTACACCCATTGTAAGGCCAAATCCTGAGTTATTAATCGTATCTATAATATTATCCAAGTCTTTCGCTTTATAACGTACGACGTGCATAATGGGGCCGAACTTCTCCTCCGTTAATAGATCAATACTGTTAATTTCAAACGCTGTTGGTGCAACAAAGGTGCCTTTATCCGCCCAATCAGGTAAGTCGGACTGAGCGATTAATTTGCCTTCAACGTTCATGCGTTCTATGTGTTCTAGCAACATCGCTTGCGCTTTTTTGTCGATGACTGGGCCCACATCGGTGCTGTGCAATTGTGGTAAACCGACGGCTTGCTCTTTCATGGCACCTTTGATCATTAGGATAACGCGATCAGCAATGTCTTCTTGAACAAACATGACACGTAATGCTGAACAACGTTGTCCTGCGGAGGCAAAGGCTGAACGAACAGCATCACGAACCACTTGTTCTGGCAAGGAGGTGGAATCGATAATCATGGCGTTTTGACCGCCTGTTTCAGCAATAACAGGAATTGGCGCTACATCACGGCTTGCTAGCGTACGGTTTATCAATTGGGCCGTACCTGTAGAGCCAGTGAATGCGAGTCCAGCAATACGGTTGTCATTGGTTAATGGAGAGCCAACAGTCGCTCCATCGCCTGGCAATAAATGCACAACATCACCAGGAACCCCCGCTTCTAATAGCAACTCAATGGCACGTACTGCAATTAAACTTGTTTGTTCTGCAGGTTTGGCAACAACGGTGTTGCCAACCACAAGCGCGGCCGATACTTGGCCAATAAAGATGGCTAAAGGGAAGTTCCAAGGGCTAATGCAAGCAAATACACCACGACCTTGACGTTCGATTGTTTTTTCGTCATCGATGAAGTCTTGGAATACTTGAGGCTCAGAAAACTTGCTGCGCGCTTGTTGCGCGTAATAACGACAGAAATCTACCGCTTCACGCACCTCATCAATACTGTCTTGAATGGTTTTACCCGCCTCACGGTGGCAAAGCGCCATCAATTCAGGGTAGTGTTTTTCCATTAAATCAGCCATGCGGTCTAAACAGTCGGCACGTTCAGACGTTGGCCGTTGAGACCAAGCAGGAAACGCCGCTTCCGCTAGGTCAATGGCTTTTGTTACTGTGTCCGTATCGGCCCAATCAATTTTACCCGCGGTTTCACTTAAGTCGTAAGGGCTGGTAATTGTGTGAGTGCGGCCTGTAGTGATTTTTTCACCACCCACAATCGGATACGCTCTCCATTGAGTTTCTTGGCCCATAAAGGTATCGATTTGAGCTTTGAAAGGAGTCCACTCAGACTCAATTTCAATATTAGGTCCATAAGAATTTTTACGGTCGCTAAATAAATTGATTGGCAAGTTAATAAAGGGGTTTGCTAACGATTTACGGCTTTCTAGTAGAGGAACAGGGTGACCAACTAAGTCTGAAACTGGGTACGTCGCATCAATCAGGCGATGCACGAATGAGCTGTTTGCACCGTTTTCAAGAAGGCGCCTTACTAGGTAAGGAAGCAAGTCTTTATGGTTGCCGACAGGCGCGTAAATTCGTACGTCTGTGCCGCTGTTTTTGATTAATGTGTCGTACAATGCGTCGCCCATTCCATGCAGTCTTTGGAATTCAAACTCATTTGTAGACGCGCCTAAGAGCTTCGACAAACTCGTAATGGTAGCAATGGTATGCGCATTGTGGCTCGCGAATTGTGGGAAGATGTGCTCTCTTGTGTGCGGCTTCAAAAGAAAATGAGCGCAGGCTAAATAAGACACATCGGTTGCTTCTTTGCGGGTGTATACAGGATAACCATTTACACCACGTTGTTGGCAAATTTTGATTTCAGAGTCCCAATAAGCGCCTTTTACTAGACGTAGTGGGATTTTATCTCCTTGCTCTCGTGCTAGCGCTGCGATCCAGGTTAGCACTGGTAGAGCACGTTTAGAGTAAGCCTGAATAACTAAGCCAAATAATCCCCAGCCTTGAGTTGCTTCGTCACGATAAAGCTTTTCAAAGAGTTTTAATGACATTTCTAAACGATCGGCTTCTTCGGCATCAATAGTGATGCCCACATTTACCTTTCGGGCTCTGATAAGTAAGCTTTTTACGCTTTCAAAAAGCTCCGTCATGACTCTGTCTTCATTGCCTACTTCATAACGTGGGTGCAATGCAGATAACTTAATTGATATGGTAGGGCGAGGGCCTGACGGGTAACTATCTTGACCAACAATATCAACGGCTTTCTCATAGGAACGTAAGTATTTTGTCGCGTCATCCGCTGTCAATGCGGCTTCGCCTAGCATGTCGAAAGAATAAGCGTAGCCTTTTTTACGGTAGTTTTTACCGCGAGATAACGCTTCTTTAATATCACGACCTAATACAAACTGATGCCCCATAACTTTCATGGCTTGGTTCATCGCTTTACGAATAACCGGTTCAGAGACTCGGTTAACCATACGATTAACTAATTTTGAAGGCTCGCCGTCTTTAACTTCATCCATTGTGACGATTTTGCCCGTTAGTAAAAGCCCCCAAGTGGACGCGTTTACGAAAAAGGATTCTGAGTTTTTTGCATGAGAGGCCCAGTCAGCGACGCTTAAGCGGTCTTTAATAAAAGCATCCGCGGTTTCTTTGTCTGGTACGCGCATTAAAGCTTCGGCTAAACACATTAACAAAATGCCTTCTTTAGTATCGAGGCTGTATTCCAATAACAAGGCATCGATCATAGACATACTGTCGTCGTCTTTGCGAACTTGTTCTATTAATTTTGTTGCCACTTCTGTACTGTTCTTTAATTCGGTATCAGATGGTCTAGCCAGTGGTAGCAACTCTCTCAGCCAAGCGGCTTCGTCGGCTTTATACAAAGGTGAAATGAGCTGCCATAATTCATTGAGAGGTTTCTCAATGAAAGTAGGCTTTAAAACTTCAATAGCGTTGAACATAATAGAGTCTCCGTAACGCAACAATCGATTAAAGCGTCTGGCCTTACATACAGCTGACAGAATAAGTCGTAGGGCATGACATGTCGCACCCATCTTAAAAAATCGTAATTCAGACGGTTTAATAGGTGCATAATTTGTGACGCTAATGTACTGATAGAACGCCTTCTGCGTCTTTCAGAAAAATCGTTTTTTTTTATAAAAAAGTCTGGTTTTTTTACAAGAAATTTACAGCGACTTTCTAAGTGTGCAAAAAAAATTGAAAAGTAAAAAATGTTTATAAAAAGGGCGTTTTTTTTACGAAAAAATTATCGCCACTGTTTCTGAAATTTTATAGGCGTTGTGCCTAGCATTTGGGTGAATAGGCTCGTCATGGCACTTTGACTGGAAAAACCACACATTTCAGCGACAAGTATTGGTGTAAAGCCTTCTATTAAGAGTGTTTGAGCTCGCTCTAAACGTTTCTTCATTAAATATTGATGGGGCGTAATGCCTGTTTTTTCCTTAAAGCGTTCATGGAACTGGCTGACGCTTAAAAAACAGAAATTCGCTAACTGATTAATATGTACTTTGCGAGACAAATTAAGTTCAATGAATTGGTCAAGTTGATCAATGTTCAGTTTATTGCCTTTTGGCCGAGCGACTTTGGTGTCATTGAGCTGGTGGCGGATGGCACTTAATAATGTATTACCACATGCTCGCGCCAGCATCTTGTCTTCAGGGTACTGTTGTAATTCACCACTTAATGCGGAAGCGAGTACTTGCAGCCTAGGGTTTAAGCGAAAAAAAGCCGCTTGATCAAAAAGCTGGGATACGGCTTCGTACTCTTCTTCAGTAATGGCTTTATTCGTCGGAGCGGGAAGATTAACCAACATTACTCTGTTGGCCCCTAGGCCTTGAAATGCATGGTATTCAGAGGATGGAACCAGGCAGCCTTGGCCTACTTGTAATTGTTTGTCATGGCCATTGATATCAAAGTCTGTATTGCCGTCCAATACAATCACGAGCTGATGATAGTCATGCTCATGAGTACTGGCTTGGCTGGGTAAACTAACAATATCAGTTGGGTTCAAGGCGTTCACCAAAAAGTTGTAATTTTGTATTACTTATAGAGCTTAGAATGCGTCTTTTCTACTTAGTGTGTCTAAATACATTACTTTATAGGGGTCTAAAAGGTATTCATCAAGATGCTTAAAATGCGGTAAAGTTAGTAGCACTTTACCAAAATTTTTATGGTCTTCAATACTCTCCCACTTTTCTATTTCGACGATACGATTACTTTTCTCTAGGCCTTTTAGTAGCACGACACTCAGAGCCCCAGCTTGAATCATATGGATTTGATTGGATTCTAATAGTTCAATAAAAGGCTTCACTAAATCTGGTTTAACATTAAAGGTAACAACAACAGTGACACTCATAGAATACACTCCTCACAAGTGATATATAAATCCCATATAGAATTTATATATCATCTAAATGTGATAAATAAAAGAGAAGACGGAATAGTGCTTCCCTTTTAAGTGTGGCTATAAAATACACATACGTAAACATACGTTGCGTTTTTACGCTTCTTTAATTTATTTTAATAACCAAATTTCCCTGAGCGCCCGACTTCATCACATCTTCATGGGCTTGTGAGATGGCATCTAATGAGTAGACTTTGCGCACAACAGGCTTAAGAAGACCGCCATTCAACAATGGATAGAGTGATTTTGCGATTAAATCAAGCTCCGCTGGCTTAATGTTTGCTAAGGCTACACCCATGACAGCCGCATCTCTTGCCATTAAATCCCTAGGATTGATTTCCACTGTTCCTCGGTTACCTACAACAGCGACTCGGCCACCGAAAGCTAGTGCTTTTAGATCTTGGTCAAGGTTATGATTGGCCAACATTTCAATAATAACATCAAAGCCTTGCTCTAAAGATTGATAGGGCGTTAAATGATCTGCTTGGGTATGATCAAGTACAGTATGTATTCCTTGTTGTTCTAATAATGTACGGCCTTCCGGCGTGCCTGCGGTAGCCACCACATTCATACCTAAGGCTTTAGCTAATTGAATAACGGCTATACCTACAGCACCAGTGGCGCCATGAACTAATACCTTCTCATCTGTTTTGGCGTTTGCTCGGCCTAATAATGCACGATGCGCTGTTGTATAAGGAATGCCTAGACAGGCGCCTTCTTCAAAGCTTAATGCATCCGCTAAAGGAAAAGTGTGTGTCGGAATGCAAACGGCAAATTCAGCGGCCGACCCTGAGAGGTTACGACTAAAATAAACGCGTTGACCAACATGGAAGCCGTTAACATTCTCCCCAACTTCTACGACCTCTCCTGATCCGTCTAAACCAGGGGTGTGGGGGAAGGTTGTTGTATAATTATTGGTGCCTGAGCGAATATAGGTATCAACAGGATTTACGCCTGCCGCTTTAACTGCCACAAGAACTTGCTCGGAGCTTATAGACGGAATAGCCGTTTCTTCTAAGGCCAACTCACTTGCTGGACCATATTGCTGTATTTGAATCGCCTTCATGTGTTTTCCTTTGTATCTATGTTACTTAAAAAGTAAGAGCAACCGAGGTTGCTCTTAAAGACATTAATCATAAACTACGGATGGTAACCAAGTTGCCAATGCTGGCCAAACAGTCAATAAAATTAAAACAAAAATTTGTATTCCAATAAAAGGGATAACGCCCTTATAAATGGCTGATGTTTTGAGCTCTTTTGGCGCAACGCCACGTAAATAAAATAAAGCAAACCCAAACGGTGGCGTTAAGAAAGAGGTTTGCAGGTTAATCGCCATCATAATACCAAGCCAAACAGGGTCTAAGCCCATGGCCAATAAGACGGGTGCCACAATAGGTACAACCACAAAGGTGATCTCAATAAAGTCTAGAATAAAGCCCAATAAAAACATCACTAGCATGACGATAATCATGGCACTAACAACACCACCTGGAAGGCCATGAAAGAATTCATGAATCAATTCTTCACCACCAAACCCACGAAACACTAAAGAGAATAAAGAGGCTCCGATTAATATTAAGAACACCATGGAGGTGACTTTTGTGGTTGAGTGGACGACTTCTTTCAGAGTCGCTAGGTTCAATCTACCGCTTATGTACGCCAACATTGCGGCACCAAGAGCACCAACTCCTGACGCTTCAGTGGGTGTCGCAACACCAGATAATATCGATCCTAGAACCGCTATAATCAGTGCTAGTGGAGGGACAAGACCTTTAATCAACATAATCGCCATGGATTCGGTTGACCCCTGGCGCAGTTCTTCTTTTGAGACCGCTGGGGCCTTGTGAGGTTGTAGCCATGCGACCAAAGAGACATACACAATATACAGCACAACCAGAATAAGGCCTGGGATTAAGGCACCAACAAAAAGGTCTCCAACCGAGACTGTTTTAGGAGAAAATATGCCCATTTGCAGTTGTGCTTTTTGAAACGCATTCGACATAACATCGCCAAGCAGAACCAATGCAATGGAAGGTGGAATGATTTGACCTAAGGTGCCGGTTGCACAGATAGTTCCTGCAGCAAGGGAAGGATCGTAGCCACGACGTAACATGGTGGGTAAAGAAATCATTCCCATCGTGACGACGGTCGCACCCACAATCCCGGTACTGGCGGCCAATAATGCGCCGACTAGAATGACAGAAATACCGAGACCACCTCGTAACGTGCCGAACAGCATGGCCATACTCTCTAGTAATTTTTCAGCGAGTTTGGACTTTTCGAGTAAAACTCCCATTAAAACAAAAAGAGGAACGGCAATCAGCGTTTCATTTCTAATGATACCGAAAAGGCGATTGGGTAGGGCTTCCAAGAACACACTGTCAAACGTACCTACAAGACTGCCAACTCCGGCAAAAATAAGGGCCGTACCACCAAGCGAGAAGGCCACTGGGTAACCAAACATCAAACAAATACAAACGGCTGCAAACAGCCATATTGGGATTAATTCGACCATTACTTTATCCTTGATCAACCGAGATATTAGAAGAAGACTGCAAGACACCAATATTTTTTATTATGTCGGCAATGCCCTGAATGATTAAGCTGACCATCATTAAAGGAATGAGTGTTTTTAATAAGTAAATAAAAGGTAAACCACCCGGTTCTTGAGAGGTTTCAAGTACGCGCCACGAGGCTCCAACGTATTCTATACTTAAATAGCCAGTATATAAGGTGACTGGTAATAGGAAGAATAAGCCACCTAAAATATTTACCCATGCTTTTTTTCGTGCCGTGAAAGTGCGATAAAAGACATCCACTCTAACATGTTCATCATCTTTGAAAGTGTAAGCGGCACCGAGCATAAAGACCAATGCGTGAAGATAGAGAACGGATTCTTGTAATGCAATGGAGCCAATATTAAATCCATACCTTAAAAGTACGATTAAGCAAGTAAGCAGCATCATTACGAGTGTTAGCCAAGATACACATTTCCCTGTAAACGAAGAAATGGCCTCCGCTAAATAGACGTGTTTGTTAACCATTGAGGTACCTATTAAACGCTAATTAATGTTATTGAATGATAAGTCGAATAAAAATTGAGCCGTCAGTTTATTGGATAACGCTATCTATGGGAATAGATTGGGTTATCTGAGGTGACCATAAGACGTTAATCTGACGTTGATTCTGTATTTATTCATGGTGAAACGTCTCTCTATTAGGTTATTAGGTGTGGTGACCATGTTACGAATGGGTATTATCTACTAATAAGAACGTGTCTATGACGGTTCTTTTAGTGAGTTACAGAATAAGCAATAATTTATTTAGTTAAATAGGAGGCTTTAACATAACTGTCACATTCGTCTTTTATAGTATCAATCATAGCAAAGGCAAACGGCTTTTCTCTCTTTAATTAGATGTAACCACTGAGGTTGATATGATGATGAAAAATTTAGTTGTAGGTTTAACAATGGCGGCCGCTGTTGGTGTTTCGGCTAACGCAATGGCTGATATTGATCCAATGCTTCCTGCTTACGCTAAAGCAAGTGGCGTTTCTGGTAACGTATCAAGCGTTGGCTCTGACACGTTGGCTAACTTGATGACATTGTGGGCCGAAGATTTTAAACGCCTATATCCTAATGTGAACATTCAAATTCAAGCGGCTGGCTCTTCTACTGCGCCACCAGCGTTAACGGAAGGTACATCTAACTTCGGTCCTATGTCTCGTAAAATGAAAGACAAAGAGATTGCCGCTTTTGAGAAAAAATACGGTTATGCACCTACCGCTATTCCAGTAGCTATCGATGCACTGGCGGTTTTTGTACATAAAGATAACCCAGTTAAAGGTTTGTCTCTGCCTGAAGTTGATGCCATTTTCTCTTCTACTCGTAAGGGTGGCCACAGTGAAGACATTACTAATTGGGGCAAAGCGGGTCTAACTGGCGCTTGGGCTGACCGTGATATTCAATTATTTGGTCGTAACTCGGTATCTGGTACCTACGGTTACTTTAAATCAAATGCACTTTTCAAAGGTGATTTCAAAAACAGTGTTAATGAGCAACCTGGCTCAGCCTCTGTCGTTCAGTCTGTATCGACCTCTTTGAACGGCATTGGTTATTCAGGTATTGGATACAGAACGTCTTCTGTTCGTGCTGTAGCCATTTCTAAGAAAGAAGATGGGAAATATGTTGATGCATCCATCGAGAATGCATCAACAGGCGCATATCCATTGTCTCGTTTCCTATGGGTATATGTAAACAAAGCACCTAACAAACCACTTGCTCCATTACAGCGCGAGTTCGTTAAAATGGTTCTTTCTAAGACGGGTCAAGAAGTTGTGGTAAAAGACGGTTATGTTCCTTTACCAGCGAAAGTAGCTAACAAGTACTTGAAAGATCTTGGTATTAACTAATTCGAGTCTGAATTAGTTCGCTAAAGATGAAAAGCAGGAGGGTTTCGACTTCTCCTGTTTTTGCTGCTTTCAAGGTTGTCATAATTTTGTAATAAAGATGAGTTCGGATGAGTAAATTAACTGACCGTAATATTCCGGAGTTGGATTTCAATACGCCTGCTTTGCTACGTCATAGGAAGGTTCGAGCGCTAAAAGATCGATCAGCAACGGTTGGCATTGCCATCGGTGGTTGTAGTGTTATTTTGGCGGTTCTCTTGATCTGTTTCTATTTGCTTTATGAAGTAATGCCTTTGTTTTCTGGGGCAGAAGTAGAGAAAAGAGCGGCTTACGATTTGCCAGCCAAAGAGCAAGGTGTAAGTGTCTATCTGACAACAGAAGAGCAAACCGAAGTCGGTATGCGTGTTTCTGAAACAGGACAGATAATCTTCTTTTCTACTGCAGATGGTTCGGTCATTGAGCAAGTAGATAACCCAATAGATGCAAAAGTGACGGCGTTTGCTGTTGAATCGGATACGAGCTTTCTTTTAGGTTTTGGTTATGAAGATGGGCGTGTTTTATTAGTAAAACATAAGTACATTATTTCGTATCCAGACGGTACTCGTCATATTCGCCCTGTTGTTGAATACCCTTACGGTACGGATGGAATATCAGCGGGCGACTTTGCTATTCGTAAATTGGCACTGCGTGACAGTGACGATAAGTTAACCATAGCCAGTTTAGGCGACTCCAAGAGTGCGATTACTAAACTGGATAAAGACGTTAACTTTATCACTGAAGAGGTTGAACTAACGGAAACTACTCAATCACTGCCTTTCGTACCAAACACGGCGGAAATGTTAATTAGTGGTGATCAACGTTATTTATACGTCGCATCGATACAAGGTTCTTTGACCGAATTTGATCTACGAGATTTTGATGACATTAGCTTAAAAGCGCAATTTGAGTTAACCAAAGGGGATGCTCAAGTTGTGTCAATGACGTACTTACTTGGACAATCTTCCATTATGGTGGCGGATACATCAGGTCGAGTCAGTCAATGGTTTAATGTTCGTAATGATGATAACGAAGAAATACTTACTTTTATACGTGATGTGAAGCAGCCTGTTTCCATTGAAAACATTGCTATGGAGCATCGTCGTAAAGGCTTTGCGACCTTGGATGATCGTGGTGTGATTGCGGTCTACAATGCAACGTCAGAAAGACAAGTCATTAATGAACGTTTGAGTGATGAAACCGCTCATCTAATTGCCTTTTCCCCACGTGCTAATGCGCTTTTAATTGAGGACAGTCGTGGTATTCAAGTGTACCACGTTGACAATGAGCACCCAGAAGTCTCTTGGTCTTCAATATGGAGTCAAGTGTGGTACGAAGGGTATCAAGAGCCAACTTATACTTGGCAGTCTTCCGCGGCAAATAACGACTTTGAACCAAAATACAGCTTAATGCCTCTCGCATTTGGTACGCTTAAAGCCGCTTTTTACGCCATGTTGATGGCGGTGCCTTTAGCCATTTGTGGAGCGATTTATACGGCGTATTTCATGGCGCCAAAATTGCGTCGTAAAGTGAAGCCAGTCATCGAGTTAATGGAAGCATTACCTACTGTTATTTTAGGTTTCTTAGCGGGCTTGTTCTTTGCCCCTTTCCTAGAAGAAAACTTAGCGGCCGCTTTTAGTATCTTGATTATCCTA
The DNA here is from genome assembly GCF_014805825.1 of Marinomonas algicola. Lineage (NCBI taxonomy): Bacteria > Pseudomonadati > Pseudomonadota > Gammaproteobacteria > Oceanospirillales > Oceanospirillaceae > Marinomonas > Marinomonas algicola. The sequence goes on along the minus strand of NZ_CP061941.1, from coordinate 4,250,835 downwards.
CCTGTTGGAATTTTAGCATTTGCCTATATCTGGTCGCGTTTGCCGACTCAGATTCGTTGGTTATTACCTGATGGTTGGCAGCCGTTGATTCTGATACCTGTCGTGGTCTTTTTGGGTTGGTTCTGTGTGGCCATGAGTCCCGTCATTGAGCTGAACTTCTTCGACGGTAATATTCGTTCCTGGATCACGAATGACCTAGGGATTACCTTTGACCAACGCAATGCTTTAGTGGTTGGTTTTGCAATGGGCTTTGCGGTTATTCCTACCATCTTCTCGATTACCGAAGACGCTATTTTCAGTGTGCCTAAAGCATTAACTCAAGGGTCTTTGGCATTGGGGGCCACTTACTGGCAAACCATGACGCGAGTTGTACTACCAACGGCTAGCCCGGGTATTTTCTCGGCGGTCATGATTGGTATGGGGCGCGCTGTTGGTGAAACCATGATTGTGCTTATGGCAACGGGTAATACACCAATAATGGACTTCAATATCTTTGAGGGAATGCGGACATTGGCCGCCAACTTAGCGGTAGAGGTGCCAGAGTCCGAAGTAGATAGCTCCCATTATCGAATTCTATTTTTAGCCGCGTTCGTTCTGTTTATCTTTACCTTTGTGGTGAACACTATTGCAGAAACAGTGCGTCAGCATTTACGTAAAAAATACGGTTCGCTGTAACTTATTCTAAGTGAGAGTAACAATGAAGAAAACATCCGTATCGGGTTGGGTTAAGTCAGGTGAACCATGGGTATGGCTTAACGCTGGCGCAGTAGCAATCTCTGTCATTATGGTCATTGGGTTATTATTACTCATTGCCGTTCGAGGTCTGGGTCATTTTTGGCCCGCTGATATTGTTGAAGGGCGTTATGCACTACCAGGTAACGAGCCTTATAAAATCGTTGCAGAGCGTGTTGAAAGCGTTGATGTACCATCAGCACAGTTAGTAGAAGCGGGCATTAACGTTGATGAATCTATCCAGATTATGCAACGTACCTTAATGAAAGTAGGTAACCGTGATGTCTATGGTGCTGATTTTCGTTGGGTTATTGATAACTATATGGAAGACACTGTTCGTCCAGAAATGTTGTTTGCCGCTGAGCGTCGTGAGTGGGGTAACATGTATGGCTACTTATTGGCGGTAAAAGAAAATGGTAACGTCGTTGCTTCTACCGAAGATAAGACGCCAACCGATTCGTCCTTAGCGACATGGGATATCATGCAAGAGCGCATCGAACGTGCGTTAGTGATACATGACGATATTTACCAAGTAGAGAAACATGATATTGGTAAAATAAATCATGGCTTGGAACGCCTTCGCCTCAAAGAGCGAGGCTATGTGCTGGAAGGTACATTAACGCCTGAACGCCAAGCGGATCTTGAAGCCGAAAGAGCGATGTTTGATGCTGAATACAAAGTTTTGCAACAAAAGCTAATCGACTTATACGCTCAAATTAACCGTGATACGGTTTTAGTCGAAGCAATGGATGGTACGGTAATTGAGCAAAGTGTCGCTAAGATTGTTCGTGCGTATCGTCCAAATTCAATGGGCATTATCGAAAAACTGGCTTTTTACGGCTCAAAGTTATGGGAATTCTTATCCGATGACCCGCGTGAAGCCAATACGGAAGGTGGGGTTTTTCCGGCCATCTTTGGTACGGTTATGATGGTACTGCTGATGACGGTATTGGTGACGCCGTTTGGTGTTGTGGCGGCGGTTTATCTTCGTGAATACGCTTCTCAGGGTGTGTTAACTCGGGTTATTCGTATCGCAGTAAACAATCTAGCGGGTGTGCCTTCTATCGTATACGGTGTGTTTGGTCTCGGTTTCTTTATTTACTTTATGGGGTCATCGATTGACCAAGCCTTCTTCCCAGAAGCGCTACCTTCGCCAACGTTTGGTACGGGTGGTCTTATGTGGGCATCGATTACGTTGGCTTTATTAACCGTCCCTGTAGTCATAGTAGCAACTGAGGAAGGCTTATCTCGTATTCCTCGTAATGTGCGTGAAGGCAGTTTGGCTCTTGGTGCAACGAAAGCAGAAACGTTATGGCGTGTGGTGTTGCCTATGGCCAGCCCTGCGATTATGACCGGTGTGATTCTTGCTGTGGCGCGCGCGGCTGGGGAAGTGGCTCCTCTCATGCTGGTTGGTGTTGTGAAATTAGCGCCATCTTTGCCTTTAGACGGTAATTACCCTTTTATCCATTTGGATCAAAAATTCATGCATTTAGGTTTCCATATTTACGATGTTGGTTTCCAAAGCCCAAATGTTGAAGCGGCGCGACCATTAGTTTATGCAACGGCACTCTTGTTGGTTATTGTTATTGCATTACTGAATTTTTCGGCGGTTACCATTCGTAACCATCTACGTGAAAAATACAAATCGCTAGAAATGTAAGCTGGCGGAGAAGAGAAGATTATGAGCGAAACAAAGACACACTCAATTGATATTTCAGCAATGAAACGTAGCCAGCAAGCATTGAATATTCAAGAGGAAAAAATTTGCTTGTCAGTGAATGACTTACACCTTTATTACGGTGAAAAAGAAGCCCTTAAAGGGGTAGATATGATCATTCCTGAGAAAAAAGTAACCGCGTTTATCGGTCCTTCTGGTTGTGGTAAATCCACACTATTACGATGCTTCAATAGAATGAATGATTTGGTGGATGCCTGTCGTATCACTGGTGATATAAATTTACATGATAAAAATATTTATCAAAAAGGCACGGATGTCGCGGAGTTACGCCGTCGTGTTGGTATGGTATTCCAAAAGCCGAACCCATTTCCTAAAAGTATTTATGAAAACGTTGCTTATGGCTTGCGTATACAAGGCATTAATAAAAAACGCATATTAGATGAAACGGTTGAGTGGGCGTTACGTTCGGCGGCGTTATGGGACGAAGTAAAAGACCGATTACATGAAAGTGCACTAGGCATGTCGGGTGGTCAGCAGCAACGTTTGGTGATTGCTCGTACTGTAGCCGTTAAACCAGAAGTATTGCTTTTGGATGAGCCTGCGTCGGCCCTGGATCCTATTTCCACGCTGAAAATTGAAGAATTGATTCATGAATTGAAGAAAGACTTCACCATTGTCATTGTAACGCACAATATGCAGCAAGCCGCGCGCGTTTCTGACTATACGGCATTTATGTACATGGGGGATTTGATCGAGTTTGGAGACACCAATACGTTGTTTACTAACCCTGAGAAAAAACAAACAGAAGACTACATCACGGGTCGTTACGGTTAGGCTTAAGGCAGAGGACGAAGATAATGAAAGAATTAACAACAGATCATATTTCTCAGCAGTTTAATCATGAGCTAGAAACGTTGCGTCAGCACTTTTTAACCATGGGTGGTGTTGTCGAAAATCAGGTGAGTGATTCCGTACAAGCGTTATTGGATAGCAACGGCAGCTTGGCGGAAGACGTTAAAGATAAAGATGCCACAGTAAATCAGCTTGATGGACTAATTGATGAAGAGTGCACTCGCATCTTAGCTCGCCGTCAGCCCGCCGCATCGGATTTGCGCTTAATTATGTCTATCAGTAAAGCGGTAGGGGAGTTAGAGCGTATGGGCGACGAAGCAAAAAAAATTGCGTCTCTAACGATTGCTCTCATTGAAGAGGGAGAATCTCCTCGTGGTTATGTGGAAATTAACCGTATAGGGCAAATGGTATCCTCTATGGTACATGATTCGTTGGACGCGTATGCTCGGTTAGACTTGGAAGCCGCGATCAAGGTAGCAAAACGTGACCGCAATGTTGACCTGGAATACAAAACCGCCATCCGCTCGCTGGTTACTTATATGATGGAAGATCCTCGCAGTATTACTCGAGTACTTAATGTGATTTGGGTGCTGCGTTCACTTGAGCGTATTGGCGATTACGCTCGTCATATCTGTCAGCATTTGGTGTATATGATTAAAGGCGTGGATGTGCGTCATGTACCGCTTTCTGAAATAGACAATGAAGTAAAATAGTGCTTCGCATGTAATCAAGTCATTTTTATAATGATGTTAAAAGCCGTACTTTTATTTGAGTACGGCTTTTTTATTGATTTTATACTGCGTTCGTCATTATTATCGATTTTCTTTTTGTTTGGCCAAATACTATGTTTGAGATATCAGTAGATACGTCGCTTTCTAAGGTGGATTTTTATAAAGAATTAGACGCTCAGCTAACGGGGTTGCTTTATGATGAGCGAGATCTCATTTGTAATGCGGCTCAATTGTCCGCTTTTATTATGCAAAGCGTGCCCGACCTTAATTGGTCTGGGTTTTATTTTGCTCGAGGTGAAGCGCTTATTTTAGGACCGTATGTTGGCAAAGTGGCTTGCACTCGAATTCCTTTTTCTAAAGGCGTATGTGGCGCGGCCGCCACAACGCGAACTGTCCAGCGGGTAGAGGATGTTCACCGCTTTCCTGGGCACATTGCTTGTGATGGTGATACCGAGTCTGAGCTGGTTATTCCGGTTATGGTGGCCGATACGTTACTGGCGGTATTCGATTTGGACAGCCCAATAAAAGGCCGATTTACATTAGAAGATCAACAAGGTATCGCACAGTTGGTGGCTACTTTTATAAACGCGACGGACTTTGGTTGGTCATTAGGCTCTCATTAGTCTTTGTCTCTAAATAGAATGGTGTTGGTAATAGTCAGTGAGTGTTTTTCTTAATGTAATTTGAGTCAGCGGAAAAGTGAAAGTGGCGTGAGATATTTCGGTGGTTTTCACCTGCTTGCATTTATTCGATGAGAGGATTAAACATTGATTTTTAGCCAGCTCGGTAAGCTGCAAGTAGTCTAATTCATCTAGATAGGTATCGTTACTGATAATGACGATATCTACCTTAATGGTTAATGGGCCTGTTAGTCTTTCTGTTGTCAATGTTGGGTCCATCCCAAGAGAGCTCACCTGCATATTAATAATATGTGCAGGCTGCTCTTCCTCAATAATCAGTACTTTTTTATTTTCTAATAGAGAGATCGCTTTCTCCATGACAATTTCTTCCTTGATTTTATTGATGTTTTTGTCGAAATAAATGGGGATATCCATCCAAAACTCGTCTCCCATCCCGTGTTGTGTGGAAAATTGCAGTTGACCGCCTATGACCTTTGCTAAGTGATAGCAAATGGATAGATTTAACCCTGTCATATACTTTCTAGAGTCATCTGATTCCAAATAATAGAAACTTGATCCTATCGCATTACGTTGTTCTTCTGTCAGTGTAATACCCGCCGCACGAACAGAAACTTGAATGGTAATGGCATCCAGGTTTTTACTTAGATCAGGGCGCCAATCTGATGAATGTATCGGAGATTCTCGAACAACTACGCTGATGTTATGCGCAGACGAAAGGATGAGAGCGTTTTCTAACAAGGCCGACAAAATTTGAGTCAAACGAGTAAAGTCACTGTAAATATGGCTTGGAAGGTTTAAATCAATGAAGCTAAAAAGGCTACAGCTTGAGTATCTGCTGTTGTTACTGATTCTTTGACAGACCTCTTCAAACTGTTTATGTAAATTGCCATAAGAAAAATGCAGCTCTAAGCTGTTGGCCTCTAGTTTTGATAAATCTGAGAAAGCGTTTAAATTGTTAAGTACCGTCTCGCCTGAATTCTGTACGGTTAACAACATATTTTTCTGTGATTGGCTTATTTTAGATCGAAGTAAAATAGTGGCGATGCTTAATATGCCATTTATGGGGGTTCTTAGCTCATGATTAAGAACGGATAGGAAGCGCATTCTACCCGTAGTAATGGTTGTTAATTTTCTCGAAAGTTCTGAAATACGCTTGAGGTTGTGATTATTTTTATTTAAGAAACGAGCGCACAAAAAGATAAATAAAAATAATACACAGAGTAGAAACGACACTAACCAAGAGATTGACTCGAGATTTTCATCAAGCTTCTGTTGTTTAGTTGACCTATATTGAATGGCATTTCTGTTGGTTAAACGAACCAATTCATTTATTTTTGCTTCTATAAGAGTAAGATTTTGAACTATTTCTTTAGTGTCAAGGATCGGTTCTTTTTCGAGCGCATCAATGTCTATTGACAACAAATTTAGTCCGCCGTTAATAAAAAAAATGAGTTTAATTGGGTTTCCATCCTCAAAAAAACGCGCAACATTGTTTATCTCCCCATTCCTGAGTATATCGATGCGGTTAATTAGGTAAGCGTACTCAGTCTGTAAATCACCGTCTAAAGGCAAGTCTTCCTGGGTTAATAGAGCGACATAATTAAAAAATCGATAATACTGCACTTGCAGCTGCTGTGTTTCCCATAGTGCTTTATCAAAGGTGACTTCATAACGATTTTTTTGAGTTGAATTAATCACATTGATGGTGATCAAAGTGATGGAAATCATGAATACAGTCAAGATAGAAACGGCAGGAATAATCTTATTTTTGGTTTTCTTTAGGTTCAGTTTCATGACAGTAATAAAATCCTTTTATACGGTACTGGTCGAAGAGGTAAATGTGATTGATACCCACTGATAATAGACTATTTGACCATAAAAAAATCTAACAATCGCAAGTTTGGCCGACAAATAGGGAAATAAAAAAGCCACTCAAAGAGCGGCTAAAGAGGAGGGTTCTCTTTTTATAGCAAAGAGACAGCTAACACTTAGGTTGTTAATCGGATAGTTCACCAAGGCGTAAACAAGATGCTTTATGTGTCGTTGAAACGGTCTGAAGGTGTGGTCGCGTAGCTGAGCAGCGTTCATTAGCATCAGGACAGCGGGTTCTAAAAACGCACCCAGAAGGTGGATTTATGGGCGACGGTAAATCGCCCGCTAATAACTGAATGGTTTTATTTCGCTCAATATTGGGATCGGGAACGGGGACGGCCGATAAGAGAGCTTTCGTGTAGGGATGCTGAGGTGAATTATATAAAGAATGTTTATCTGCTAACTCGACAGCATGGCCTAAGTACATGACCAAAACGCGATCTGAAATGTGCTTTACCACGCTTAAATCGTGAGCGATAAACACCAAGGATAAGCCCATTTCGGCTTGTAATTCTTTGAGCAAATTCACCACTTGTGCCTGAATCGAAACATCCAGAGCAGAAACCGGTTCGTCACACACCACTAACTTTGGTTTCAGAATCAAAGCACGTGCAATCCCAATACGTTGGCACTGCCCGCCAGAAAACTCATGGGGGTAGCGGTTAATGACATTGGGTAATAGCCCAACGCGATTCATAATAGAGCGTACTTCCGTTTTTACGTCTTCCCTCGACAATTCAGGGCGAAATGTTCTAAGTGGTTCGGCGATGATATCGCCGACTGTCATACGAGGATCAAGAGAGGCTAAAGGATCTTGAAAAATCATTTGCAGCTCTTGGCGTTTGCTGCGCATTTGTTTTTTGTCCAAATCCGTCAGGTCTTGACCAAGCCAAATTACATGGCCTTCAGTTATTGGGACAAGGCGAAGTAAAGCGCGAGCTAGAGTGGATTTACCACAACCAGATTCGCCTACCACACCGAGTGTTTCTCCTGCGTAAATGGTTAGATCTACCCCATCGACGGCTTTGAGCGCTTGACCTTTTTCCCATGGCCACGCATTGTCTGCTTTGATATTGAAGTGGACTTTTAAGTTGTTCACTTCCATTAATACAGTATTTGACGTATTCATTAGGCGACCCATCCATCAACGGATTTATGACAAGCTCTTAGTTGACCTGGTGCAAACTCTTGCAATGTTGGCGTACTCTCTCCACAGCGATCTTTGGCAAATTCGCAACGCGTTTGGAATGGACAACCAGAGGGTAAATGCAATAGATTAGGGGGGTTGCCTGGAATGGTTGATAGTTTCTCGTCATCGACATCTAGACGTGGGATCGCTTTTAGCAAACCTTGAGTATAAGGATGAGTAGGGCGATAAAATACGTCTGTTGCTGTGCCGTATTCCATTGTTTGTCCAGCGTACATGACCAATACCTTGTCACATAAGCCTGCCACCACCCCTAAATCATGAGTGATCATGATAATGGAGGTGTTAAAGTCGTCTTTTAATTCATTTAATAAGGTCAGTATTTGTGCTTGAACAGTAACATCTAATGCCGTCGTCGGTTCATCGGCAATCAGTAATTTTGGTTGACATAATAAGGCCATGGCAATCATTACTCGTTGACGCATTCCACCTGAAAATTCGTGTGGGTACATGGTCATGCGTTTACGAGCCTCAGGCATTTTTACCGCATCCAACATTTTTACAGAGACTTCGAAGGCTTCGGTTTTGCTCATCCCTTTGTGTAGCATCAAGACTTCCATGAGTTGTTTGCCGACTTTCATATAAGGGTTTAATGAGGTCATAGGGTCTTGGAAAATCATCGCTATTTCTTTTGAGCGAATACGGTTCATCGCTTTTTCATTTAAGGTAAGTATGTTTTGCTCGTTAAAGCGAGCCTCTCCTTCAATGACGCCATTGCCCGCTAATAAGCCCATTAGTGCAAACGCTGTTTGGCTTTTGCCTGAACCGGATTCTCCCACAATGCCCAGCGTTTCTCCCTGCGCCAAGGTAAAATTAAGATCATTTACTGCGGTAACGAAACCATCAGGTGTTCTGAAATTTACCCGTAAGTTATTTACTTCTAATAAGTTTTTTTTACTTGATACGTTCATAAGGTCTCCTTAGCGGTCTTTTGGATCAAGCGCATCGCGTAAGCCATCGCCGAGGAAGTTAAAACAAAAAAGGGTGACGACTAAGAAACTGAGTGGCCAAGCCAATTGCCAAATGGCAATCTCCATATTTTGAGCTCCTTCAGAAATCAACGCGCCCCAACTGGTCATTGGTTCTTGAACGCCCAGTCCTAAAAAGCTAATAAAGGACTCCAGTAAGATCATATTCGGTACCAATAAAGTGGCGTAAACAACGACGATTCCAAGTACGTTTGGCACAATGTGACGCAAAATAATTTTCGGGGTAGACACGCCACAAGCGTATGCGGCTTCGATGTACTCTTTGTTTTTTAGACTCAATGTTTGACCACGAACAATCCGCGCCATGTCGAGCCAGGAAATGGCACCAATGGCGACAAAAATCAAGAAAATATGGCGACCAAACAGGGTCATCAAGATAATCACAAAGAACATAAAAGGAAAAGAGTTGAGGATTTCCAAAAAGCGCATCATGACACTGTCAACGCGCCCTCCAATGTAGCCAGAGGCGGCACCATAAAGCGTACCAATTACGATAGCCACTGCGCTGCCCATGATACCGACCAATAAGGATATTTGACCGCCTTGCATCGTTCGGACAAAAATATCTCGGCCTAGTGTATCTGTGCCAAAGTAATGGCTATTCTCAATATTAGGGCGACCCAATACGGAAATATCAGATAAGGCTTCCCAGTCGATATCGTCGTAATTCCACTGGCTTAAAAATGGCCCAAGTAAGGCTATTGCCGTAATAATGATAAGCACAATTAAGCTAGTGACCGCGGCATAGTTAGAAAAAAATCGACGGCGAGCGTCTTGCCATAAACTCCGGCCCTCGACTTCCATCACGTTTTCGGCGAACTGTTCAACGGCCTGAATTTTGTCTTTTGTAGTAATCATAATAGAAAGGCCTTAGTAGCGAATTTTAGGGTCAATAACCGCGTATAAAATATCGACGATGGCATTAAATAGAATCGTTAGTGCACCAACCAATATGGTGACACCCATGACCATAGAATAGTCACGATTTAAGGCGCCATTAATAAAGTGTTGACCAATGCCGCCGGTGCCAAAATACACATCGACAATAACGGAACCGGTTACTATGCCGACAAACGCCGGTCCTAGGTAGGAAAGAACTGGCAGCATGGCTGGGCGTAACGCATGGTGAAAAATAATGCGATGTTGTGGCAACCCTTTTGCGCGTGCTGTACGGATAAAATTGGAGTGCATGGTTTCTATCATGCTTCCCCGAGTAATGCGTGCGATCTGTGCAATGTAGCTGGTGGACATCGCTATAACAGGCATGACTAGGTAAGGCCAAGCCCCACCGTTCCAGCCACCGGGCGGCAGCCAATGGTTATAAATAGAGAAAAATAGGATACATAAAGGTGCCAAAACAAAGTTTGGTAAGACGATACCAAGGTTGGCAAACCCCATAACACTGTAATCTAACCACGAATTTTGTTTCAAGGCAGCGACAATACCGCAACCCACTCCAACCAGCAGTGCGACTAGAAAAGACCAAATACCAATTTCGGCCGATACAGGAAAGCTTTGAGCAATTAGCTCATTGATTGTGAAATCTTTATAGCGAAAAGACGGGCCAAGATCACCTTGAAGTAAACCGCCAAGGTAGTAAAAATATTGATTAATGACCGGCTCATCTAGATGGTATTTGGCGTTAATGTTTGCTAATACTTCTGGCGGCAGAGTACGCTCGCTGGAAAATGGACTGCCAGGAGCCGAGTGCATTAAGAAAAAAGAAACCGTAATCAAAATTAATAATGTTGGAATGGCTTCTAAAATGCGTTTTGAAATAAATGTCAGCATAAAAATTACCGGATTAGGCGTTATAAAAGACGACTAATGCTAGGAACCTGTGGGAGTTCAAGAGATGTCCAGCGCGTAACGCGCTGGACATGCTTTCAACAGAGGCTTTTCACAGTGGAAAAACACTCGGTATGACGCAAAGCGTTAGTGTTTGATGATGTACATATCACGCGCATAAACGTTGTCTTCTGGATTAGGCATATAACCGCCTAGATAGCTTTTTACCAAACGCTTTTCGGTGTATTGGTAAATGGGGGCCACCGCCATGTCTTGTTCAATAGCTACCTCTTCGGCTTTATTGTAATTCTCAGCTGGCTGTTGCATGGTACGAGCATCATGCAATAGCTTGTCGTATTCTGTGTTGCTGTATTTACCGTCGTTATTGCCATGAGTTGTCGTTAGCAGATCTAGCATGGTCGAGGCTTCATTGTAGTCCCCAATCCAACCCGCGCGAGCCACATCAAATTGCTGATGTTTTTTGGTTTCTAGGTAAGTCTTCCATTCTTGGTTTTCTAGAGTGACAGTCACCCCCAAGGTTTTTTTCCACATAGACGCGATCGCAATGGCGATTTTTTTATGGTTTTCATTGGTGTTATAAAGCAAGCTAAATGACAGTGGATTACTTTGTGTGTATCCCGCTTCTTCTAAAAGTGCTTTGGCCCTTTCATTACGTTCTTTTTGCGTCCAAGTTGCGTATTCAGGGGTGGCTGGTGAGAAATCATTGACTACTTCTGGCGTGAAAGAGTAGGCAGGTAGTTCTCCCGTTCCTGTTACAAACTTGGTAATCACATTGCGATCGATGGCATAGGACAAGGCTTTACGAACGCGCACATCGTTGTATGGTGCTTTGGTTGTGTTGAACTGGTAGTAATAGGTACCTAATTTTGGTGTAACGACAACTTCATCAGGCATGTCTCTTAATAGTTGTTTGTAGTGATCATTGGGTAATTCATAGGTAAGATCAATCTGACCTGCCTGAAAGCGTTTGAGCTCGGCATTAGGAGATTCAATCGGTAAATAAGTCACTTTATTGATGATGGTTTTTTCATCGTTCCAATAGTTTTTATTACGACTAAAGACCATTTTTTCGTTGACTATCCACTCGTCCATTTTGTACGCACCGTTAGACACCATATGTTCTGGTTTCGTCCAGTCATCGCCCCACTTTTCGACGACTTTTTTCGGAACGGGGAACATATTCTGGTGAGAGGTCATTTTTACAAAATAAGGTACGGGTCGCTCAAGTGTCACTTGGAATGTGTGGTCATCCACTGCTTTTACACCAAGTGTAGAAGGGTCGGCTTCACCGGCAATGATTTTACTTGCATTGACAATGGACGGAATTTCCATGAACCATGCGTATGGAGACGCTAATGCTGGATCAACCGAGCGTGTGAACGCATAAACAAAGTCTTCAGCGGTAACTGGGTCGCCATTAGACCATTTCGCATCTTGGCGAAGGTGGAAGGTATATTGAGTGTTATCAGCGTTGACATCGTAGCTTTTCGCTACGCCTGGAATTTGGTTGCCGTCACCATCTTGGTTATACAAACCTTCAAACAAGTCTTTTGAGCGAATAGAAGCCGGTGTGCCTTCCATTTTTTGTGGGTCCATTGTTGATGGCTCGGAACCACCTCCACGCACAAGCTCTTGTTTATCTGCTAGCTTTACGCCTGCAGGCACCTCGGCGGCATGCAGTTGCATTGAGGCAAAAGATGCCGTGATTAATGCCGTGGCTAAAAGTGTTTTGTTCATAATGCGATTACTTCCTTTTATGATTAATTGGACTGTTTTTATAATGTTGGGGAAAGAGACCTTTTTTATGGCCTTTATTCCTGTATTTTCGATAGTCAGTTAAATAAACATGAGACTCAATCGAAATTCTGTATGGGCTGATAGAGTTTATGGAACAACAGAATGCAGAGCGTAAATAAAAATACGAATTTATTTTTTTATTCTTTCAACCAAAGGCATTGATTTAATTAGAATAAACCTATCCATAAAAGGATTGGGAAACTGGTTGTTACGGGTCAGTCGTGGTACTGTTAGCACAATCGATTTTTGACGGTATTTAATGTGATTTCGCATCCTTTCAAAGCAATCGGCGCGTTTTTAAAAGCACTCCCATTGCTATTTTCTCCTAGCTTACGTTTATTTGTTTTAGCGCCTCTATTGGCAAATTTCGCTTTAATGGCGATTTTGTACATGTTTGCATTTAGTTTTTTAACGGGAATGACTGACAGCATGATGTCGTGGCTGCCTGAGTGGTTAGGTTTTTTGGACTGGCTGTTTTATGCGTTATTTGGCGTGGTGAGTACGTTGCTGATGTTTTATAGCTTTTCGGTCGGTGTGAATATTTTAGCGGCTCCATTTATGGGGATTTTGGCCGAAAAAACGGAAGAAAAGTTGACTGGAAAGGTGATCCAAGAAACGGTATCCCTGAATTTTGTTTTGTCTATTGTCTGGCATAGCATTCTTAGAGAGCTACAGAAATTAGCCTACTTTTTACCACGATTGCTATTGTTATTATTTATCTCATTTGTCCCTGTGATTAATGTTATTTCTCCTCTTCTATGGCTGCTTTTTTCTGCCTGGATGTTATCGGTACAATACCTAGACTATTCATTTGATAACAATAAGCTTAGCTTTCGAGATATGCGTGCAAGTTTACGGCGCAAACCCATCGTGTGTTGGTCATTTGGCTTTATCGTAATGATTTTATTGACAATCCCTTTTATTAACTTATTCGTTATGCCATTAGCTGTTGTTGCGGCTACCTGCTTATGGTCAGATATATTTACATTGGATCATGGTCTGGATGGTCGTTCGGCTTTTGGAGTAAGAGAGTAAAATGGCGGTTAAAATTTTAGTAGTGGATGATGCAACCTTCACTAGAGACTTAATTCGTCGCACTTTACGTAAGCAGTTCCCTTCTGCACAGCTAGAAGAAGCGGTAAACGGTCGTAAAGCCCAGCAAATGCTAACGAAAATGACATTTGATATGGTTCTTTGTGACTGGGAAATGCCGGAGATGACGGGGGTTGAGCTATTACAATGGTGTCGAGAACAAGATAACTATAAAAAGGCCGATCTTCCCTTCGTCATGATTACGAGTCGTGGCGACAAGAGTCACATTGTTGAAGCGGTACAGTCAGGGGTAACGGATTATCTTGGAAAACCTTTTTCTAGCGAGCAATTAATTAATAAGGTTATGGCCGCTGCCAAGAAGCATGATTTAGTGTCCGCGTTAACCTCACAAGCCAGTCGTAATCCTGCGGCAACGGATGCTCTAGCCGCTATGACAGGTGGTGCATCAAAGGCTAAAAAGGGGGGGATGACAAGTCATACGGCAGGCTCTTTAGATGTGTTGTTGGGTGGGACAAAAACAGGCTCTGCAACAGCCTCAAAGCCAGCTATTACAGCAAAAGTGGCCACAATTAAAGATGTGAAAATTCCCACCATGGTGCGCTTTGAAGGAAAACAATTTCGCTGTATGGTGATTCAGTTCGCTAAATCAGAAGCGACATTATTAATTAAAAGTGATGACGTTGTTCCCGCGGTATTGGGGCAGTCTGTATTGGACTTGGAGTTTTCGGGTACGGTAAATCGACTGAATTATTATGTGCAAAGTGTGGCGACGACAGAGAAAAAACACGATTCCACTTTTTTAACCGTGACCTTGGGTTTAATTGATCAGGATGACGTAAAAGAGAAATTTATTGACGCTTTATTTAAGAGCCTTTAATAGGGATAGCGCTCTCACTTATCGAACCATAAAACCGAATTTATCATGATTTTATTGTTCTTTATGAGCTAAAGGCTGTTGGATACGCTTCCCTGAAAAGTGACAGGAAAAAACGCTACCCTGCCCTGGTTGGCTAGTGATAAGTAACTTAGCATCGTGATGTAAAAGTACGTGTTTAACAATGGCAAGTCCGAGCCCAGTGCCTCCTGTGTTTGAGCCTCGACCTTTATCGACACGAAAAAAACGTTCTGTTAAACGTGGAATGTATCTCGCTTCAATGCCTAGACCTTCATCTGATACCGAAAAAATGCCTTCATCTAAATGATTTTCCCATTTTATAGTAATGTTGCCTCCGTCAGGGGAATATTTTATGGCATTCACAACAAGGTTTGAAAAAGCGCTATAGAGCTCTCGATAAGAGCCATACAGCCTACACTCTGAACGGATCACGATGTGAATAGTATGTTTGGTGCCTATGGCTTGGACGGAATCCACCACATTGTTGACTAATTCGTTGATGTCATGCCATTGATCGATGTCTCTTTTATCATTACTTTCTAAACGTGAAAGTAATAGTAGGTCTTCAATCAACTGTTCCATACGGTTTGATTGCGTGGTCATATTGTCAACACCTTTTTGCATGCTCTTCGGTAATGAGTCCTTAAACATATCCAGGGTTTCCAAATAACCTTTAATGACCGTTAACGGTGTTTTGAGCTCATGGGATGCATTGGCAACGAAGTCTTTACGCATTTGCTCTAGAAGATGCAAGCGCGTCACATCTCTGACAAAAATAAGATGGTCATTCTGATCATACAGAGTGGTTTGAATTTCTAAATAAATGCCTTCTTGAGACGGCGATTTAATAACTAAAGGTTCGGAGAAACGTTTCTGAGTAAAATAGCGGAAGAACTCTGGATTGCGGACGATATTGGTGACCGGTTGCCCTCTGTCGACGGGTTTCATCAAACCTAAAAATTGCCCCGCAGACGCGTTCCACCACTCAAGGTTCCCTAAATTGTCCGCCATAATGACACCTTCTTTCAGTGCCGAGGTGGAGTTTTCTATTCGAGAAAGTGCGCGTCGCATGCGTTTTTTAGATTTTCTTTGCTTCTTTTGCAGTCGATACACAGCATCAAACACGTCGCCCCAAATTCCTGATGCTTCTGGTGGGGAGGCTTTTCCTAGCCGACGAACCCAGCTGTGGAATTGATACAGCTGATATAAATTGGAGCACAGTCCAAACAGCACAAATAAGAATAGGCACATAAATAATTTGCCTATTAAGATGCCAATGGTGAAACTGACAACTAATCCCAGTGTCCAGCGAATAAAAGCCTGTTGCCAAATCGTTTTCATAATTTACTGCGGAGTTCGTTTACTTGAAAATCGATAACCCGTTCCTCGAACCGTTTGGATTAGGTAATCATGAGTTTCGCCGATTGCTTTTCGTAAGCGTCTAATATGTACATCAACGGTACGTTCTTCTACATAAACATTTCCCCCCCAGACTTGATCCAGAAGCTGTGCTCTGGAATACGCTCTTTCTTGATGGGTAATCAAAAATTTGAGTAAGCGGTACTCTGTCGGGCCCATTTCAAGTGGCGTTGTACCAATAGTAACACGTTGGCTTACAGGGTCTAATAATAGCCCATCGACTTCAATAGGCTCGTCTACGCCTTGAGGGTTGGCACGGCGTAGAACGGCTTTTAAGCGAGCCACGAGTTCTCGAGGAGAAAAAGGCTTAGTGATGTAATCATCCGCACCCACTTCTAAACCTTGAATTTTGTTATCTTCTTCGCTTTTAGCGGTTAGCATAATCACAGGTATTTCTGCGGTAAGAGAATCTCGCTTTAACCGTCTGGTTAGCTCTATACCACTGCCCCCGGGCATCATCCAGTCACAAAGAATGAGGTCGGGCCTATTATCAATGATGATTTCGTAAGCTTGTTGGCTGTTTTCCGCCTCAAAGTAATTATATCCCGCCATTTCCAGTGCAATGGCAATCATTTCTCGTATTGATGATTCATCATCAATTATTAATACAGTTTTACTCGTCACAGCATCTACCCCTAAATCGTAATATCCCTATTAAAGACCTTGAATATGACAATTAGATGAAACTGTCATATTTGTGTCTTATATTTATAAAAGATAGTTCAATACAATGCCTAAAAATATACAGTATCCAATACGGTTATTGTCTAAGAACGAGGTAAAGCAAGCTTGCCGCTCTCTATTTTTAGCTTGTTTATACTGTAAAGAGAACAAAATAGCGGCGACGATCAGACTGAGAAAATAAATGAAAGAAAAGGATTTCAGTACACCAACCCACATTAATAGAGAAAGAGCCAGTCCTTGCAATACAGTGATAATGAGTAAATCATTTTGCGCAAATAAAATGGCTGTTGATTTGATGCCAAGTTTTAAATCGTCATCTCGATCAACCATAGCATAGTAAGTATCGTAAGCAATGGTCCATAGTGCATTAGAGACAAATATCATCCATAAGACAGGGTCCGTTAGTGAACCTCCTTGAGCGCTGTATGCCATTGGAATAGCCCATGAAAAAGCCAGTCCAAGAAACAATTGAGGCAAATGAGTGTAGCGCTTCATAAATGGATACAAAGCCGCGAGTCCAAGTCCAATGAAAGAGAGTAAAACGGTTTTCATATCCGTCATTAAGACTAAACCGAAGCTGCATAGACAAAGAACGGAGAACAGTAATAGAGCTTCTTTTTCAGAAACCGTACCGGAAGGGAGAGGGCGATTCTTTGTTCGCTCCACACCGCTATCCACATGTCTATCGGCATAATCATTGATGACACAGCCTGCGGAGCGCATAAAAAAGACACCAAGCATAAAAATGATGACGATTTTCCAGTCTGGGTCGCCATTACTAGATACCCAAAGAGCCCATAGAGTGGGCCAAAGTAGCAGCAGTGAACCAATGGGTTTGTTGAAACGAGTAAGCTGAAGATAAGCTTGGAGTTTTGTCATAATATTAACTGTGTCACTGGTAATGTTGTGATGGCGGGTAAGAAGGCTTCACTTACTAAAACGCCTTTATTGTACTGTTTAAAAATCGATCGGCGAGCCCAAACCGCTTCATTGACGTTATTAAATACGTTGCTTGGAAGAGAGACTATTTCGATAGGACTCCGTACTAACTTTTTGTCTTTGAATAGAAAGCCTCCCAGAGATTGGCTTTTCAGTTGGCTTAAATGACGCCAATGCCCAATTAAAGCGCTTGCTGGGATAATGGAGCGAGCATAAATCATGGGGGTACCATTAATGTTCAAAATCACTTCTCGAACCCTTGTTGCTTCACGTGCACGTAACGACAATGCCTTTCTCTCTCTTTGAGTCGGCTGCCCCCAACCGTCATTAATGACTTCTATGGACAATATCCCCAGTCTTTCTAACAGCGCGGTTAAAGAACCTGTCTCGCGGAGCCAGAACTTTAGATTATTGGGAATACTGTCCATACGAGCTTGAGACAGAGGTTGCCAATGATAGTCAAATTGTTTGGTTACACTGAAATTTAGCACAAAAAATCTCTTTGTTTTCGCAAAAAATAGGTGTTTATTCGTCAGTAAGCCTAGGATTGAAGTAAGTCCACCATTTCCTGTAATTTACTAGAAGAGGATTGTACTTCTTGATAGATGGAAAGGCACTCCTCTTCTGATAGCCCAATTATTTCAAACACACTCGCCTCTATTTTTTGTCCATGATATAAAGCGCTACAGCAATGTAAAACGCCTGCAAGGGTACGCAAATCCTTGTCTTCTTCTATTTGAGGCGTGTGACTGTATCGAATGGCATTACATATTATGCGAGGAAGCCCCCAATGTCTTAATAGCCAAGATCCTAGCTGTTCTTTCGTAAAATGCAATAAATGCATCTCGATAAGTCTGGATGGGAGGTGTGCGTTTGCTTCGAGATGACGAGCTAAGATTGAGAAATGCGTTGGTAGGACGTGCCCAATAACCAAATAACCAAAATTGTGGAGTAAGCCTGCCAAATAAGCGTAGCCTATCTTTGGACGAATCTTTGCTGGCATCCGTTTAACGAGAGCCTCCATAAGGCTTGCATGAAACACCGCATCATACCAAAAGTTCTGATAATGCCTTGGACCATTCTGAGGCAAATCGAGAATACTTTTCATAGAAAGCCCTAATGCTAAATTCATGACCATATCAAACCCCAATACTCTGATAATAGCATCCTCAACAGATTCAATATTACCAGGAGCACCATAATAGGGTGAGGAGGCCCAGCTAACCACTTGAGCCGCAAGGCTAGGGTCTAAGCTAATGACTTTGCACAACTCATCTGTATCAACGTCTTTACGACTGCATAAATTAATGATTTTCTTGGCCGATACTGGTAGCGGAGGCAACTCTAATGTTTCTTCTAACCTCTGTTTTAAGCGAATTGATTGGAAACGGCCTAATGCTGCACTGAGGTGTTCTTTATCAGAGGCATGATTGTCATGTATGGGATGGATATGGTTCGTCTGAATTGTAAAGCTCTCGTAGGAACAATCTATTTTCTCAAAAAGAGAGTCCAGCTCTTCAACCGATATTTCAATATAATCGGCTTGAACGTCTTGGCGTAAAGACACCTTTTTCAATGTTAACAAGCGCCTATCGATTAATGTCGGTATTTTTGATGAGCGGGTAAGTGGATCCCCTAGTTCATTGAAGTGGGTAATTGGCTCTAATCTGCGTTTTGTTATCCGAGAGAGAGCAGACAAATCGAGAATATCGGCTTCTGAAAAGATGACCTGTAGCTTCCCTGCCTGATCGCATAAATGAACAATTCTTGCTTTGATAGCATCAGATACCGGTGTCTGCATACGATATAGCCCGTATAAATAAAATAAGTTAACCAATTTATCAAATTATTAACGATAAAAAGCCCCTAAAAGGGGCTTTTTATAAAACTAAGCATTCAGCCTGAATTTTAGTGGTTCAAAATCTGGCTTAAGAAGTTTTGAGTACGATCATGTTGAGGGTTATTGAAGAACTCATTGGGTTCGTTTGCTTCAACAATTTCACCTGCATCCATGAAGACCACTCTATCGGCAACGGTTTTAGCGAAGCCCATTTCGTGAGTTACACAAATCATGGTCATGCCTTCGTCAGCAAGTTGAACCATGACATCAAGTACTTCCTTGATCATTTCAGGGTCAAGAGCCGATGTTGGTTCATCAAATAGCATAATGCGAGGCTTCATACAAAGGCCGCGTGCAATAGCAACACGTTGCTGCTGACCACCAGATAGTTGACCTGGAAATTTAGCCGCTTGGTTCGCTATTTTAACGCGTTCAAGATAATGCATCGCGATTTCTTCAGCTTCTTTTTTAGGTGTCTTACGAACCCAAATTGGCGCCAAAGTTAAATTTTCCAAAATAGTAAGATGCGGGAAAAGGTTAAAGTGTTGAAACACCATACCGACATCTTTACGAATGGCTTCAATGTTTTTCAAGTTATCATTCATGGTAATACCATCAACAATAATATCGCCTTTTTGATGCTCTTCTAGACGGTTAATACAACGAGTCATTGTCGATTTACCGGAACCAGAAGGACCGCAAACAACGATACGCTCACCTGATTTTACACTGAAGTTGATGTTCTTTAGGACGTGAAAATCACCGTACCATTTATTAACATCGTTAAACTCTATAATTGTTTTTTCGCCCTGCTCTAGTTGAGCCAGTGCCATATTGCGTTCAGTCATTTTTATAGGCCTCAAAAAAATAGTCTAGTTTCGCTTGTGTCCGGTTTCTAATTTGCGTTCTATCGCCATAGAATATCGGGACATACCAAAACAGAAAGCCCAATAAACGAAACCAGCGAATGCATAGCCTTCAACACTTGTACCTAACCAGTTTGAATCGTGAGTAGCGGCTTGAATCCTTCCTAATAAATCAAACATACCGACGATGTAAACTAACGTAGTATCTTTAAATAACCCAATAAAGGTGTTTACGATACCAGGAATTACTAACTTAAGCGCTTGAGGCAAAATAACCAAAACCATAGACTGCCAATAGGTTAACCCCATTGCGTCCGCTGCTTCATATTGCCCTTTTGGAATGGCTTGTAAGCCACCACGAATAACCTCAGCCATGTAAGCCGCGGAGAATAGGGTGATACCAATAATGACACGCATCAATTTATCAAAGTTCAAACCTTCTGGTAAGAACAATGGAATCATAACAGATGCCATAAACATGATAGTGATTAGAGGAACAGCACGTACCGTTTCAATGAACACAATACAAACTGACTTAGCTATTGGTAAATTTGAACGTCGACCAAGAGCTAATAATACCCCTAATGGAAAGGAAGCCACGATACCAACAACACCAAGTAGAGTGGTTAAGAATAGTCCGCCCCATTTAGATGTTTCAACGATTGCAAGACCAAAAACACCGCCAGCAAACATAAAGTAAGCAACAACCGGGTACACAACTAGAATCGCAATGGAAAGGTATAGTTTATTGATCCCTTTCAGTGCAAAACTGGCCACCATTAACACCAATAGAATGACGGCTAAATTGATTCGCCAAACTTCTTCACTTGGATATAAGCCATAGATGAACTGTTCAAAATACGCCCCTACAAATGCCCAGCAAGCGCCTGTATCGGCTTTACATGCTTGACTGCTTGACCCAGTCCAAGTGGCATCAATGATGCCCCATTGGATAACAGGCGGCACTAACAAATACAGAATGTACGCACTGAATAAGGTTAAAAACACATTCAGTGGAGAGGATAGTAAATTTTGTCTTACCCATGCCACAGCACCTACTGAATTAATTGGAGGTGGTAGGCTTGGAGAAGGTTTAAATATAATCGCCATATTCGCCTCTTATCGTTCAGTTAATGACATTTTCTTGTTATACCAGTTCATAAAGAACGAGATAGATAAACTCAATGAACCGTATACCAACATACATAAACCAATCGTTTCAATTGCTTGACCTGTTTGGTTTAGCGTTGTCCCCATCACTACGGCCACTAATTCAGGGTAAGCAATAGCCGCACCTAAAGAAGAGTTTTTCGCCAAGTTGAGATATTGACTGGTGAGTGGTGGAATAATCACTCGTAATGCTTGAGGTAACACAATCATACGTTGAGTTAGACTGTCTGCTAGGCCTAAAGATCTGGCGGCTTCGGTTTGTCCCCAGTTCACCGATAAAATGCCCGCACGTACGATCTCGGCAATGAAAGACCCAGTGTAAGTTGATAGAGCAATCAGAACGGCCACAAACTCAGGTGGAAGTACCATGCCCCCAGTGATGTTGAAACGGCTTTTTGCAGGTAGATCAAACTCAATAGGTGAACCTGCCATAAAATAAAAAGCCAAGGTCATTACAATAATGATCCCTAAAGAGCCCCAATACGCAGGAAACCATAATCCAGTTCTTGTCTGGCGCTTTTTAGCCCAAATAACCAATGCAATAGAGGCAATAATAGACGCAATAAAGCCAAAAATAACCAAACCAAAACCATCTTGAAAGATCGGGTTGGGTGAGTATATGCCACGTTTATTGAGCATAAAGTCACCAAACAAAATACTGTTTCTAGGTGAGGGTAGCGTTGACAGAACGGCGAAATACCAGAAGAACATTTGCAGTAGTAAAGGAATATTACGCAGAGTTTCTATGTATACCGTTGCCAATCGAGAGACTAACCAGTTCTTTGATAATCTCGCTAACCCCATGATTATGCCAATGATTGTCGCGAAGAAAATACCTATAAAGGAAATTACGAAGGTATTAAGCAAAGCCACAATAAAAGCGCGACCATAGGTGTCTGCTTCAGTATATTCAATTAAGTGAATTAGAACTGGGAATCCGGCAGGTTCATTTAAGAAGGTAAAACCTGTTGATATTCCTCGGTTCTCCAAGTTAGCTTGAAGGTTGCTGAATAGGTAATAACCTACAAAAACCACCAAGGCTAAAAGCGCTATTTGAAAGATGAGGGCGCGATTGCCAGCATCATTAAAAAAGCTATTATTATTAGTCGAAGTTTTATCGCTCATCTCGTTTCAGGCAAAAGAATTGCTCGTCAGATGGAAAGGAGGGAGATGCACAGCTACTGAATTGTAGCTGTGCGATACCATGGTATTTGCAAAAATTAGCAAATATTAACGAACTGGTGGTGCGTACATAACACCGCCTTCAGTCCATAGGTTGTTCACGCCACGAGGTAAGCCTACCGCTGTGTTAGGACCTACGTTATTTTCGAAGCTTTCACCATAGTTGCCGACTTGAGCAATAATGTCATAAGCCCAGCTTGCAGAAAGACCTAGTTGCTCACCCATATTACCTTCAGCGCCTAGAAGACGACGGATGCCTGGATCTTTTGTATCTGTTTTAATTTTAGCAACATTCTCAGACGAGATGCCCATTTCTTCTGCGTTAACTTGAACAAAGATAGACCAAGTTACAATGTCTTTCCATTGGTTGTCACCGTGACGAACTACTGGGCCTAGAGGCTCTTTAGAGATCGTTTCAGGAAGAATCACGTGAGCACTTGGATCTGCAAGTTTTGAACGGTGAGCGGCAAGGCCTGATTTATCCGTTGTGAATACATCACAACGGCCAGATGCGTAAGCGGCTAATGCTTCATCTGCTTTCTGAACGATAACAGGAACATAAGATAGACCGTGTTTACGGAAGAAGTCAGCCATGTTTAACTCAGTTGTTGTACCTTGCTCTGTACAAACGGTTGCACCATCAAGGTCATTAGCTGATTCAACACCTAGGTCTTTACGAACCATGAAACCTTGACCGTCATAGAAGTTTACAGCGGTGAAGTCCAGACCCAAAGACGAGTCACGAGTGTAAGTCCAAGTTGTGTTACGAGAAAGAATATCAATTTCACCTGATTGTAATGCGGTAAAACGTTCTTTTGCAGAAAGAGGAGTGAATTTAACTTTAGTGGAATCACCAAAAATAGCGGCAGCGGCAGCACGGCATGAATCGACATCAATACCCGCCCATTCACCTTTTTCATCCGCATTTGAGAAACCTGGAACTCCTTGGCTTACTCCACACTGAATAAAGCCTTTTGCTTTTACATCATCTAATGTTCCTGCCGTTGCTCCAGCACTAACTGTAACGGCAATTGCGGCAGTTGAAAGTAACTTACTTACATTCGATTTCATTATTGAGCCTCCCAGGGCATTCTTTTATTGTTAACATTCACAAAATTTATATTTCGTTCAAACTTTAATAAAGCAAAGCATGTGCCAACATTTTGTTATTCTTTTTGTTGTATTTTTTCAGCGGATTATCCTGTGAATATCTCCACTTGCTATATAGAATGACTGTTCAGCCGCTGTAGTCAAGAGAAAAATGCGTTTTTAGTGGTGCATTTTTGATATTTAAAGTAAGACTTGACTAAATAGTGATCTATTGATTTATAAATATAATCACTTGAAAAAAAATCTTTAAAGAAAACTATGTCTTAGTTTCTTTATAAATAGTGTAAAGTGTCTATCTAAATTGCAATTCTGTAGATCAAAAGTGTATTTAATGGCAATTTCTTTAGCGCATCCCTCATAAGGGTTGTTTTATTTTGGTGCACAAAAGCCAAATAAAGCGATATTTTCTTTGATTATTTTACACTGACTCATTTTGGGCTTTCCATTTCCAGTGCTCGCAATATACTTAAGTGTCAGTTTAACCTTATTTGTTGTAAGGAGATCTATTATCGATGGATAATTCTTTAAAGCCGCTAGATCGGCTTGATAAAAAAATTCTTCGAGAGCTTCAAATTAATGGGCGACTTTCTAATGTTGAATTAGCCAGTCGTGTTGGTTTGAGCGCTACACCTTGTTTAGAGCGTGTTCGAAGACTAGAACGTAATGGTTATATTACGGGGTATTGTGCTCTGGTTAACCCGCGTAAAGTAGAAGCGGGCCTACTTGTTTTTGTCGAAATTCGACTAAAAACAACGTCTCCCGAAGGATTTAATGAATTCAAAGAGGCTGTCAGTAAGATTCCTGAAGTATTAGAATGCCATCTTATTGCAGGGGACTTTGAGTACCTATTGAAGGCGCGAGTTTCAGATGTTGAAGCCTATCGACTTTTACTGGGGGAGACATTGCTAATTTTGCCACATGTAAGGGAATCAAGAACTTATGTGGCTATGGAAGAAGTGAAAAATACGACAGTAGTGAATATTCGATAATATTTTAGGGTTAAACATTTAAGTAATCTTGCTGAATAGGTAGCCAACGAGACAATAAAGGCTCTATATGTTCATGATGTGATTGATACATCAGTAGGGCGGCACTTTGTACTTGCTCTAACATCGCTTTGTCTCGTTGTAAGTCGGCTACTTTAAATTCCATTAACCCCGTTTGTCGTGAGCCTAATAGCTCTCCTGGCCCGCGTATTTCTAAGTCTTTTTCCGCTATTTTAAACCCATCTGACGTTTCTCTTATAATGCCTAAACGAACTTTTCCGTGCTGGCTTAATGGGGTTTTATATAAGAGTACGCAGTGACTCGCCGCTTGTCCTCGACCGACTCGGCCTCTAAGTTGGTGTAATTGTGCTAAACCTAATCGCTCCGGGTTTTCTATCACCATTAGACTTGCATTAGGTACATCGACACCTACTTCGATAACCGTTGTAGCCACCAAGAGTTGACTGTCTCCTTGCTTGAATTCTTGCATGATGGCGGCTTTTTCTGGGGCCTTTAATCGTCCATGTATCAGTCCTATTTTAATGCCTGCCAGAGAGTCTGAAAGCATAACAGCCGTCTCTTCAGCGGCTTGACATTGCAGCGCTTCTGACTCTTCAACTAACGTACAAACCCAATAAGCTTGTTTGCCTTCGTTACAGGCCGCTCTAACTCGTTCAATGACCTCATTACGCCTTTTATCTGAGACAACAATGGTTGTGACAGGGGTTCTTCCAGGAGGCAACTCATCAATGACCGAGCAATCAAGGTCCGCATAAGCCGACATGGCTAAGGTTCGCGGGATCGGTGTCGCCGTCATAATTAACTGATGAGGTTGTAATAGACCGTCAACCCCTTTTTCTCTTAATGCCATTCGCTGATGGACACCAAACCTATGCTGTTCATCTATAATCGCCAATGATAAGTTTTTAAACTGGACACTTTCTTGAAATAAAGCATGAGTGCCAACCACGATTAATGCTGTGCCGTTTGCAATACGTTCTAGTTGTGAAATACGTGCGTTGCCTTTTAATTTACCAACCAGCCAGGCCACTTCGATATCCAGAGGTTCAAACCATTGTTTGAAATTGTTAAAATGCTGTTCTGCCAAAATTTCTGTTGGCGCCATAATGGCGACTTGCAGCCCCTTTTGTATAAAGGTGGCGGCAGACATCGCTGCAACCAGTGTTTTACCTGAGCCGACATCGCCCTGAACTAACCTAAGCATTGGATGGCCAGACGACACATCTTGCATTACTTCTTGAAAGACGCGTTGTTGAGCATTTGTTGGTTGAAAAGGAAGTGATTCGAGTAACTTCCCTAAGACGGCACCTGCTTCTGAAATAATTGGTGCTCGATCGAGTTTCGCCTGTTGCTTTTTATTGACTAAGCTAAGTTGATGGGCGAGCAGCTCTTCGAATGACAGACGAAACTGTGCTGGGTGTTTACCCGATGCAAGTAATGCAACGTCGGCTTCGGCTGGCGGTTTATGTAGGTAGTGAATAGCATCGACTAATGGTGGTAACTGAAACTTATGACGAATGGCCTCAGGCAGCCATTCGATGACATTATAAGGCGTAACTCGTTCTAACGCTTGTTCACAAAAGCTTCTCATTTTGAGTTGAGTTAACCCTTCTGTTAATGGATAAGTCGGTGTTAACTGAGCCTGTTCTGTAGATGGAGTAAACTCATCGGCTAAAGAGTACTCGGGATGAAATATCTCATAACCAAAGCTGCCTCGTTTTATTTCACCAAAGGCTCGTATTGTCTTACCCGATTCGAATTGCTTTTTCTGACCTGCGGTAAAATGGAAGAAGCGTAAAGTAAGTGTGCCTGAGTGGTCTTTGACGCGACATAATAGGCTTCTTCTTTTCCCCATGGCTACTTCACAGCCAATTACATCCCCCTCTATAACGACCTCATCCCCAAGCCGAAGGCGTCCAATAGGTACGACTTTTGTCCGGTCTTGGTAGCGCATAGGTAAATGAAACACCAGGTCTTGTAGGCTGTGTATATTGAGCTTTGCTAACTTCTCCGCAACCGCGCTACCAATACCTTTAAGTTCCGTAACGGGTATGGTTTCTAAGCCTGACATAAAGCGTCCTATTGAATCATTAGGGGGATGTGTTAATCATAAAGACAATGTCTTACAGGCGTCTTTAATTGATTGGCTCAAAGCCTCAATTGCTTTTGGTCGCGGAAAGCTAATTCTCCACGCAAGTGCGACAGTTCTTTTTGGTACGGGTGATGCAAAAGGTCTCACTTCTAGTAAATTGTGATCAATACGAGTAACGGCGGATTTGGGTAAAACGGTGACGCCCAACCCTGATGCAACCATATAACGAATGGTTTCTAATGAGCTGCCATTGACTATGGTACGAGCATTGCCGTATTCATCTTCATTAAGAATGGGGCAGGCTTCCATTACCTGGTCGCTAAAACAATGCCCTTTTCCTAGCACCAATAAATTGTCTGTGCTTAATTGGTCTGTGTGTATTTCTGGTAACTTGGTCCAAGGATGATCTTTTGGCATTAACACCACAAACTCTTCTTCATAGATGGATTGGGTGACAACATCGGGCTCCTTAAAAGGTAGGGCTACAATAATGGCATCAAGTTCCCCATTACGCAGCTTTGGCCTCAGGTTTTCCGTTAAGTTTTCTTCTATCATTAATGGCATACCACTCGTTAGTGCATGCAGCGATGGTATAATGTGGGGGAAGAGATAAGGTGCTATGGTATAGATGGCGCCAACCTTTAATGGACCTTTTAGCTGATTTTGGCCTGATGATGCCAGTTCTTTTATCACGTTTGCTTGTTCTAAGACTTTTTTGGCTTGTTGAATGATTTGATCGCCGATAGGGGTGATGTAAACAGAATTCTTGCTTCTTTCGAAAATGGCCGCTCCAAGCTCTTCCTCTAACTTTTTCACGGCGACACTTAATGTTGGTTGAGATACGTTACAATTGTGTGCTGCACGACCAAAATGTTGCTCGTCCGCTAGCATGACTATGTATTTCAATTCCGTTAATGTCATAGTGATTATGCCCTTTTTTGGTTCATTACTAATAACTATGATAATACATATTTTGATAAAATGTACTCTAAGATTCTGAAAAAATAGGAAATGTTATGGCTAACATACTGATCGCTGGCTGCGGAGATATTGGTTCACGCCTCGCAGAAAAATTTATAGAATTAGATCATACAGTTACGGCTATTCGTCACCGCGGAACAGCGTTTCCTAAGGGCGCTATAGGGATTACGCAAGATTTAACTACGATGACAGACGATCGGTTGCCCGAGGTCGATTTGGTGTGTTTAATTATGACACCCAAAGGTCGTACCGAAGAAGCCTATACCAAAGCGTATTGGAGGACGGCTCAAAGATTGGTTGATCGCTACGCAGGCCATGATAAAACACCTAAAGTATTTTTTGTCTCTAGCACCAGTGTTTATGGTCAGAACTCTGGAGAGGAATTAGATGAGGAAAGCATTACGTTGCCGCAAAGTGCCACGGCTAAAGTATTAATTGAAGTGGAGCGCTTATTGAACGAACATTTTTCGTCAACCAGTGTGCGTTTTTCTGGTATTTATGGACCAGGGCGTTTAAGACTGATTGAGTCCCTTGCTAAATCTGAGCCATGGAAAGCAAACCAGTGGACTAATCGAGTTCATCGAGACGATTGCGTTAATATAATGGCTTTTCTGGCGGAAAAAGTGTTCAGTGGCGTGCGAGTCGAGCCCGTGTATATTGGCACGGATTGCAACCCCGTGAGCCAATGGGAGGTTAAGTTGTGGCTATCTAACCAGCTGCATGTAAAACCAAACTTACCAGATGAGCTGGGCGTTGAGTCTTTCTTGCCTGTATCGGGTAAACAGCTTTCTAATGCAAGGTTACTCCGCTTAGGATATGAATTTCTTTATCCTAGCTATCTATCAGGCTACCGAGGTTTATTGGAAGAGCATAAAGCCAATGTTTCGTACTCATGATTAACTTGTATTTTAGTGTGTCACATGAGTACAAAACAGTCTGTGGTGTTTAAGGAATCTAGTCCTCTAAGACCATAACACCTTCTATTTCGACAGCAACATCTTTTGGTAAAGCGCGAACGCCAAGCGCCGCTCGTGCTGGATAAGGCTCTTGGAAGAACGTCATCATAACCTCATTTACGGCCGCAAAATTACCTAAATCTG
The DNA here is from genome assembly GCF_014805825.1 of Marinomonas algicola. NCBI lineage: Bacteria > Pseudomonadati > Pseudomonadota > Gammaproteobacteria > Oceanospirillales > Oceanospirillaceae > Marinomonas > Marinomonas algicola. Next base: position 4,222,189 of record NZ_CP061941.1, on the reverse strand, counting down.
TCATGTAAATATTAAGTTTCACGATGTCTTTCAAAGAGCCGCCAGCCGCTTCGCAAACGGCTTGTAGGTTTTTAAATACTTGCGTTGTTTGCTCTTTTATATCGTCACCAATGACTTCCATCGTTTCCGGTACGAGAGGAATTTGGCCGGAAAGATAAACCGTGTTGCCTGCGCGAACAGCTTGTGAATAGGGGCCAATGGCTTTCGGTGCTTTCTCAGTAAAAATGACTTCTTTTGACATATTAAAACTCCTTACTATAAATGACGATTAAGAAATTGTTATTTTGAGATAATCGTTTCTCGAATGACCTTTTCAACACAGCGAACGGATTTGATTCTACGCATGACATCAGCAAGACCGATACGACTAGAAACCGTAATACTTAAACGTAAGCGACTGATCCTTCCTCTTTCAATAATCACAATATTGGATACTTGGTAGTCTGTGTCACCAATAGAGCTGGCGATCTTAGATACCGCGCCTCTTTCGTTATGGAAGCTCACGATCAGGCTAATGTTTAAATCTTCTTCAATTTCTTTGCCCCATGACATACGTATATAGCGTTCGGGGTTTTCTAGATGGTCTTGAATATTCGGGCAGTTTAAATGATGGATCACAATGCCTTTATCAACCTGTACATAGCCAGCTATTGGGTCTCCCGGTATGGGAGAGCAGCATTTCGCATAGGAAACAAGCATGCCTTCTGAGCCATTTAATTTGAAGGAAGTGGGTGTCACAAGTTCTTCTTCATCAAAATTTGGGAATAATTGGCGGGCCACTAAATAGCCGACATGTCGACCTTTACCGATTGATTCAAGCAGTTCATCGAGTGAAGACAGTTGGTAAAACTCGAGTACTTGATTGATTTGTTCTTCTGCTAAATCGTCAATGTTGGTTTTAAAGGCGTTCAGAGAGCGGGTTAATAAACGACGGCCGACCGCAATGGCATTTTCGGTTTGTTTATCTTTTAAATAATGGCGAATATTAGTGCGGGCCTTGCCAGTGATCGCAAAGCTTAGCCAAGCCACGTTTGGTTGCGCGCTTTTGGCGGTAATGATTTCAACGGTTTGTCCGCTTTCTAGTTGAGTGCTCAACGGTGCTAATCGTCGATTAATTCGGCATGATATACAGGTATTGCCTATTTGAGTGTGCACACCATAAGCAAAATCAACGGGTGTAGCGCCGGTTGGCAATTCAACAATCTCTCCCTTAGGCGTAAAGACGTATACTTCGCCAGGGAACAGATCGTTTTTCACATTATCAACAAAATCAACGGCATTCCCCGCCTTTTGCTGAATTTCGATCAAGCCTTGAGCCCACTTCATGGCTCTGTCATGACTAAATGAAACCGTGGCTTGAGGGTTGCTGGCTTTATAAGCCCAGTGAGCCGCAATACCATTACTGGCAACCATTTCCATTTCTTTGGTTCGAATCTGGACTTCCATTGGTAGCCCGTTGGCAACAACGGTTGTATGAAGAGACTGATAGCCGTTTGATTTTGGTACGGCTATGTAGTCTTTAAAGCGGCCTTCTACTGGTTTAAAAAGAGAGTGAACTATCCCTAGAATTCGATAGCAATTGTCAGATCTATCGGTGACGATTCTTACGCCTAGCACATCCATAATTTCGCCAAGTGAACGGCGCTTTCTTTGCATCTTTTGGTAGATGCTGTAGATATGCTTTTCTCTTACGCTGATACTGGCTTCGATATAATCAGCGGCTAACTCACCATGGATATATTGTTCTAGTGTTTCTTTGTCTTGTGCTCGTTGCCCATAGCGTTTATGGATGGCTCTTTGAAGCATTCTAGAACGCATTGGATAATAAGCATCAAAGGCAAGGCTTTCTAAATCAATACGAAAATTATACATACCTAAGCGATTGGCAATAGGGGCATAAATATCGAGTGTTTCTTTGGCTATTCGACGTTTTTTATGTGCGGGCATAGAATCGAGAGTGCGCATATTATGCAGTCTGTCGGCCAGTTTCACTAAAATGACTCTAATGTCTTCCGCCATGGCCATGGCCATTTTTTGAAAGTTATGGGCTTGTTTCTCGACCTGGCTATTAAACTCAAGGTGGGTCAACTTACTGACGCCATCCACTAGACTCGCAACACTTTCACCAAATTGCTCAGTGAGCGCTTCACGACTAATGCCTGTGTCTTCTATAACATCATGTAAGAGCGCCGCCGTCAGACCATCGCAGTCCATACGGAGGTCGGCTAAAATTTGGGCTACCGCTAAAGGGTGTATGACATAAGGTTCGCCACTTTTTCGACGTTGGCCATCATGCGCTTGCTCAGCGTAATAATACGCACGCTTAATCGTCGCAACCTGCTCGTACGGGAGGTATTTGCTAAGTGTAACGGCTAAGTCTTCAATGCGGTACATCGCTCACTCCATTAATTAATTCAAACTGTATTTTGAAATGAGCGATCTTCATGGACGTTTAAAACTCGTGAATAGGCTGCTTTTTAATATCAACATTACCTGCATTCACTAAATTATCAGCAATTTCACGTAAAGCAACCACTGTAAATTTATCATTTTCAACATCAACCTTCGCCTCTTCACCGCCTGTTGCTAATTGTCGAGCACGTTTGGATGCAATCATCACAAGTTGAAAGCGGTTTTCTACATTTTCTAAGCAATCTTCTACTGTTACGCGAGCCATTCTAATTCCTACTTTAATCGATGATATAAATAATGTTCAATTCTACTTAACCGCTTCTTATAATGACAAGAGATCATTGATAAGTTTGGCATGTTTTTGTTCAATTATGTGCTTTTGAGTGCGCATGGCTTTAAATATCGCACTCATTTCGTTCAACGCCGTCTGAAAATCATCGTTTACAATAACATGGTCGTATTCATTGTAATGTGACATTTCATTAACGGCTTTTGCCATGCGTCTGGTAATGACCTCTTCTGAATCGGTCCCGCGGTCTCGTAAACGATGCTCAAGCGTGTCCGTAGAAGGTGGTAAAATGAAAATACCGATAGCGTCTGGGTATTGTTGACGTACCTGTTTCGCTCCTTGCCAATCAATTTCTAATATGACATCGAGCCCATTATTAAGCATGTCAAAGATAGCCTGTTTTGATGTCCCATAATAATTATCGAATACTTGGGCATGCTCGAAAAAAGCGTCATCGGCGATCATATCAAGGAAATCATCTACATCGACAAAGTAATATTCTCGTCCATGCTCTTCTCCAGTTCTTGGCTTTCGGGTCGTGTGAGAAATTGAAATTCTCACTTGGGAGTCTTCAGCTATCAATGCCTTGTACAAAGAAGACTTTCCAGCGCCTGATGGGGCAGAAAGAATGAAAAGGTTGCCTTTAGATTGGTCCATTTGACTATCAATGCTCTCTACTATCGGTGAATTTATTACCAGCTAGGATGGATAATAGCATAATAAATACAGAGTAAAAAAAGCTTATCTCACTTGTTTTCTGGTTTTTTAAAATGAGGGCTCCCTGTGTTTTTTTAAAAGAGAGAAAGAAAATAAAAAGGAGTAAGCGACTCCCTAAACAGTGAGGCTATGAAAGGTAAAAGACGCCACTAAATAGATAATTAGAGACGTCTTATCGCTCATTTACTGGAGTTTGATCCGTTGGTTATTTTTGCAAGTAATCTTGATCAATTTTAGACAGTGGTTGATCATGAATCACCGCTTCAAATGCTTTAAGGCGCTTGTAAATAGATAATAATTCAACAATGGTTGTCCAGGAATTTACTAGGAACTGGAATGACCCTTCGACCTGATTAAATGCATTGATGATTCTTTGCATTACGCCTAATGTAAACGCGCCGGCAATAATGGACGGCGCCAAAACAACCAGTGGCATGAAGTTACCCGCTTGTAAGTAACCATAACGTACAATATTAAAATAGAGATAGTTTTTATAGAGTTTAAAATAGTTGTGTCTAATGTGGCTAAACAACTCCGCCAATTCAAGTGGTTGTGCTCGATCCTGATAATCTTCTCCGTAGACTAACTCTTTACGAAATGCGGCTTCTACACGTTGATTTTTAAACTCTAAGCCAGGTAATCGTATTCCCGCTACCGCCAATAAGAAGGTGCCAAAAATAGACCAAATGATCGCAACAAAAACGAGTGCTTGAGGCACTTCTCCGATCAAGGGTAAGGTGGTGACGTAAGATGATAACCCCCAGAGAATGGGTAAAAACGCGATGAGTGTCATAACGGAATCTAAAAAACGCACTCCGAGACTTTCTACTATGGAAGCAAAACGCATCGTGTCTTCCTGAATTCGCTGAGAGGCCCCTTCAATATGTCGAACCTGATCCCACTTACTGGTGTAATAATTGTTCATGGCCGTACGCCAGCGAAAAACATAATGACTGACAAAGAAACTATTGAGAACAGCGACAGTAATCGCAATCATCAGGAGTAAAACAACGGAAGCCAATTGGCCATAATATTCCTCGGCAGTAATACTTTGAGGCTCGGATAAGGCTTTTTGAATTAAATCATAAAAGTTACCGTACCATTCATTTAGCATCACACTGACCTGTACCTGAAACCAGGTAATGAAAACAATCAGGCCTGATCCAACGACAGACCAACGGCCCCATTTTTGCCCCCCCCAAAACATCCAGCAGCCGACAAAAAGGCCATAACAAAGCAACATATACTGGTATAACCAGATGTCTAAAGCACTTGCAAAATTGGCGTTATAAATAGCTTGTGCCGCATCGTCTGCCCCTTCTACTAAAGAATCAGGAAATCCATACCCAAAGATACCGCCAAGACTCAAGGTTGGCCCCCAATCTTGTACGATCAAATACCAAGCAACGACAGAGAATAATGCCCAGATGGCAAAGCTTAGAAAAAATAGTTTTGGCTTAGGAAAAAAAGAAAAGAACACGTTATCTACCCACTTATAATGAAAGAAAAAGCCACAAAGACAAAGGGAAGTCTTTGTTTAGGCAGGTGATCATCAGCTTACACTAGCGCCATAAGAAGGACAATTAAGGTGTTCTTTCTTGACGAAAAGTTTATTAAAAATTGGCGAAAGACACAGAGAGTTTGAACAGAGCCTCTACTTATCGTTATTTTATGTTCAGTAAATATACAACTTGAATGTGTAATATGAAGGTTTATTAAGATCGATTGAAAAACCGCGGCCGACATAGTAAGCCGCTGTTTTTATTCGTGTGACGTTTAGAGTTGTTGCAATATTGAATGGATAAAGTGCAATTTTTCTTTCACGCTTGGGACCAGTACAAAAGGGTATAAATCCGGTTGCCCCATGCCTCTATTTAAACTGTTTACCGCAAACGTTAAAGGCACGTATTGCGTTAAAATGTCGTCAAAACTACTGTGTTCATAAGGCGTAATGTTGGAGACGACGTTTAAGCTGCTTAGTGACGCTGACGCGGGTTGCAAGCTTAATCCAAGTTGAGTTGTCGTTTCTAATGTGTCAACAATGTGGAGATAGTGCGCCCATGTTTCCGCCCAATCTTCCCATGGGTGAGAAGAAGCATAAACACTGATGTAGTTCTCTTTCCAGTGTTCATTAGGCATTTCGTAATGTGTTTTCAATGAGTCCGCATAACTGACGCGTTCGTCCCCAAAGAGCTTTCTAAACGCTCGAAGTCCTTTTTTATTTTTTAGAATTAAACGGTCCCAATAATAATGTCCCACTTCATGGCGAAAGTGGCCGATAAGCGTACGATAAGATTCGTTTAAATCTTCTCGCATCTGTTCTCTTTCTGAGCTGTTTGCTTCAGAGGCATTAATAGTAACCTGACCAAGAGCATGGCCGGTTGTCGATGCCGCGTCTTCAGGAATGACATTGTTTTCAGAAATAAAATCAAACGATAAACCGGTATCTGGCTCATCTTGTTTACTTATCAAGGGTAATTTCAACCGGAGCAGTGAATACACTAATCGGTGCTTAGCAAACTCCAAGCGCTGCCAAGCCGTACGCTCTTCTATTTTGCCTAAGTTCGGAATGTGGCGATTTAGTTCACACGCAACACAAAAAGTATCTTCGCTGGCTGTATCTACTAGCCAGTTACACACATTATGTTGGTGATTTTCACAATATTTCCAACGTCTTTCGCTGTGTGTATCGGCTAAAGCAATATAGACGCTCCCTTCCGGTTGCAGAGCGCTTAACTCTAGTTGATCAGCAAGAAATCCTAGCTCAGACTGACATTGTTCACAGTGTGTATTTTCGAATAATAAAATTTGCGTGCATTGCTGGCAATTAAATAGTTTCATGCTGTTCCTGCCACTTTAAAAGTGCGTATAAAAGGAATGGAATAGGGCGCTAGTATCGGCTTTTTGTGCAAAAGAGCAATGTATATTTTGTAACCACATACCTCTTTTTATTGGTTTTACCCATTCAAAATACCATAGCAAACTCTTTTGAAATCTGTGAGGAGCGAAAATACCTATCTTCTGTTATAAAGGACGGATATTTTCTATGCTATTGGGTTTCATTCACCGGTATTAAAACCCAGATCGTGGTCTATGTTTTAATAAGAAATAAGTAAAAACCCAGTATATGAGGCCCAGTATTTGGATTTATCCATAAAATGGTTTAAATTGATAATCATTCTCACTGATTTTTTAAAACGGGTATTTAATGAAAAGTCCTAGAAAAATGCATGTCATTAGAAAAGCGCCAGTAACAACAAATATGCTAAGGGTTACCTTGGGAGGAGACGATGTTACCTCTCTACCTAATGATCAAGAAAGCGCCTATGTAAAATTGATTTTTCAATCGGAAGCACAACGTTTGATGCGAACTTACACCATTCGACATCAAAGAGAAAATGAAATTGATATCGACTTTATGTTGCATGCTGACGGTGGGCCAGCGTCTACATGGGCGCAAGAGGTTAACGCGGGGGAGACTATTTTAGTTGGCGGACCCGGTCCTAGAAAGATGATTGAGACCAATGCGGACTGGTATTTGTTAGTCGGAGACATGACAGCGTTACCCGCAATCAGTGTGAATTTAGAATACCTACCTGATCATGCAACAGGTTATGCAGTCATTGAAGTGGTGTCAGAAGACGATATTCAAACGTTAAAACACCCTGAAGGCATGGATATTAAATGGGTAATTAACGCCCATCCTGGTGAAAATGCACTTGCTTTGCTCGATCAAGTAAAATCATTAACGTGGTTGGAAGGGACTGTCTCCGTTTGGGCCGCCTGTGAATTTACTAGTATGAAAGCTCTACGACCTTTCTTTAAGCAAGAAAAAGCCATCTCGAAAGACAATCTTTATATCTCAAGTTATTGGAAATTGGGCAATAATGAAGACCAGCATAAAGTCATTAAGCAACAAGACATGGATTAACGGTATTTGTTTCACAGATGCAATGTTGAAAGTGCCAAATCAATATAAAAACGGATTTGGCTTTTAATAAGAGCAATAAAGCGCTAGCAAAAACACCCTGTTTTAGCTTGGCATAAAGTGTGATATGTCTTCAATGACGCCTAAATGATGCCCTTCATAGCCTGCGAGTGAGGTGATTTTTTCTTGAAATGCTTTACTTTTAATCGCTTGAATAAATTCAACCATCGCGGCTTTGTTGAGGTTTCTTTGATGACAAACAAAGACATAATCTTCGGTGCAAATTGGAATAAACCGCAAACCAAATTTATGTGCGGCTTCTTCTACTCCAAACCCAACATCAGCCATATTGGATGCGACGTAAGCGGCCACGGCTGAATGGGTAAATTCTCGATTGTTGTAACCCGTAATACGTTTGCTGGACAGCGGCTTTTCTAAAAGTAATTGATCGAATAAGGCACGAGTACCGGACTCTTCTTGTCTGTTAATAAAGCGTACTCCCTCGGACACTAAATCGTCTATACCATGAATCTCTAATGGACAGTTTTGACGAACCATTAAGCCTTGTCTACGGGTAATAAAACGTATGATTTTATGGGCTCTTGGCTTAAGTAGCTGTTGGTATTGTTTAAGACGTTTTTTTATCACAATGCCACTTGGAACATGAAACCCTGCCAAATCACACGCGTCTCTATTTAACGCGGCTAAGGCTTCTATTGGGCTGCTGTATTGCAAGTCTAATTGGATGTCTTTGCAGGCATCCGGTAATAAAGCGACCGCATAGCCATGACTGGCTTGAACTCGTAATAAAGGCGTTAAGTTTACTAAGGCTTTTTGGATTTCAATATTAAGTTCTGAAGCAAGGCTTTCCATTTGAGGTTGGAATCGAGCTGAGACTCGTTGCTCAGCCCATAATAGTTTCTCACCTAAGGGTGTTAAAAAGGCACCACGGCCTTTTTCTAGTGAGACCAAAGGGGTTCCAAAGAAGTCGGCCCATTTCCCTAATAAATTCCAGCTGTGGCGATACGATATGCCCGCGCTTTTTGAGGCTTCTGTCAATTTTTTATGGTGATAAATCTCGGCTAATAACCTAAATAATTGAGGGTCAAGTGTGTTACCCGCTTCATCGCGAAATAGCCACGTAGGGTCAATGTGAATGCGTTTTGATGTCATACATAGCCGCTCTATTTGAGAGTGATTATCCTTTCCAAATAGGATTTTTAAAACCCAATTAAATAGGTGTTTTTGTGCATATATAAATAGAATAAAGCACTTTATCTAATAAGAATAGTAAGTTAGTGGGGTTACCTATAAATAGGCACATATTTTCATATTTGAAGAGTGCATCGAGAGTGTTACCGTAGGCGGATAACGATAACCCTAAGCTTCCAACGACAGCGGAATAGGTAATAAAAATGACAAACCACGCCCAATGGAATTTAGCCGAAGTGACGCACATCATCGCGTCATTGAAAGACATGCCAGGCGCCATGCTGCCAATATTGCATGGTATTCAAGACACTCAAGGTTACGTGCCGCCTGAGGCTGTCCCTCTGATAGCGGACGCATTAAATCAAACTCGTGCCGAAGTGCATGGTGTGATTTCTTTTTACCACCTGTTTCGTACCACGCCTCCTGGTAAGCATGTTGTGCAAATTTGCCGTGCCGAAGCTTGCCAAGCGCGAGGGTCCAGAGTGCTTGAAGAGCACGTAAAAACAAAGCTCAGAGTGGACTATAAAGGGACAACTTTGGATAAAGAATTCACATTAGAGCCTGTGTATTGCTTAGGAAATTGCGCCTGTGGACCTTCTATTAGAGTCAATAACGACATTGTCGGCCGAGTGACAGAAGAAAAATTTGATCAGCTGGTGGATGAATTAACGACAGTCCCCTTGGATTTGGCTCCGTTAAGTTCCATGAGACAGGAGAGAGAGTCATGAGTATTAAAGTGTATGTTCCTCGTGATACAACGACGTTGTCTTTGGGTGGTAACCACATAGCGGCTGCGATTGTTGCGGAGGCCGAGTCTCGCGGTGAGGACATTCAACTGATTCGCAATGGCTCGCGTGGCGTATTCTGGTTAGAGCCTATGGTGGAAGTCGAAACAGATCAAGGTCGAGTCGCCTATGGGCCTGTTGAAGCACGTGATGTTACCGGCTTATTTGATACTGGCTTTTTAACCGGAAGCGAGAGTCATAAATTGTCTTTGGGAAAACCAGAAGAACTGCCTTACCTTAAAAAACAGCAGCGTTTAACTTTTGCCCGTGCAGGTATCATTGATCCGGTTTCCATTGATGACTATAAAGCGTTAGATGGCTTTAAAGGGTTAGCCAGAAGCTTACAGCTGACTGGTCAAGAAATTGTTGATGCAGTCAAGGTATCCGGTCTACGTGGACGTGGAGGCGCGGCCTTTCCAACAGGCATTAAATGGCAAACCGTGCACGACTGCCCGCCAGATCAAAAGTACATAGTATGCAATGCTGATGAAGGGGATTCCGGTACGTTTGCCGATCGAATGGTGATGGAAGCGGACCCATTTATGTTAATAGAAGGCATGACCATTGCGGGGTTAGCGGTGGGAGCCACTCAGGGTTATATCTATTTACGATCAGAGTATCCAGTGGCTTTTGATATTCTTAAAGAAGCCATTGCCAATGCTTATGCAGCAGGGTATTTGGGTGACGATTTATTAGGCTGTGGCAAAAAATTTGATTTAGAAGTGCGTTTAGGGGCGGCGGCTTACATATGCGGTGAAGAAACGTCTTTACTGGAAAGTCTTGAAGGCAAACGCGGTTTAGTGCGATTTAAACCGCCGTTACCGGCGATTGAAGGACTGTTTGGTAAACCGACTATCGTAAACAATGTTTTGTCCTTAGCGGCCGTGCCTTACATTATGGCGGAAGGTGGTCAGGCGTATGCGAATTACGGCATGGGACGCTCCCGTGGCACCTTGCCTTTTCAGTTGGCCGGGAACGTGCAACAAGGTGGCTTGATTGAGCTGGCTTTTGGTCCAACACTGCGTCAATTGATCGATGACTTTGGTGGTGGTACGGCGTCAGGTCGTCCAATGAAAGCCATTCAAGTGGGGGGGCCATTAGGGGCTTATTTGCCAGAAAGCCAATGGGATACGCCCCTAGATTATGAAGCGTTTGCCGCGATTGAAGCGGTCTTAGGTCATGGGGGGATTGTTATTTTTGATGATACTGTTGATATGACAGAGCAAGCGCGTTTTTCCATGGAGTTCTGTATCGAAGAGTCTTGTGGTAAATGCACTCCTTGCCGTATTGGTTCGACTCGTGGGGTCGAAGTCATCGATAAAATTCGCTCTGGGGTCAATGTGGGTGCGAACCTGACACTCCTAGAGGATTTATGTGACACCATGATCCATGGCTCACTTTGTGCTATGGGAGGTATGACGCCTTTTCCTGTACAAAGTGCCTTTAAGCATTTTCCAGAAGATATAGATAACGCCATCGCCAATTCTACGTCAGCCGAGGTACATTGATATGTTGCATTATTTTGAACCAACAAAAAGTGATCCTAACAAAGATTATGGAACGGCCGCCAGTCTTTCTACCGAATTGGTGACATTAGAAATTGATGGCATTGAGGTCACGGTTCCGGAAGGCACATCCGTCATGCGCGCCGCCGCGATTGCCGATATCACCATTCCTAAATTGTGCGCGACGGACAATCTGGAGGCCTTTGGTTCTTGCCGTTTATGTACAGTACAAATAGAAGGTCGTCGAGGTTTCCCTGCATCCTGTACGACGCCTGTTAATGCCGGAATGAAAGTCATAACGCAAAATGAAAAAATTGCTAAATTGCGTCGAAATGTTATGGAGTTGTACATTTCTGATCACCCGTTGGATTGCTTAACCTGTCCTGCAAATGGTGATTGCGAGTTGCAAGATATGGCCGGTGCGGTGGGTTTACGTGAAGTACGCTATGGTTTTGATGGTCATAATCATCTGGATGCGGAAAAAGATACCTCGAATCCGTATTTTACCTTTGACCCAAGTAAATGCATCGTCTGCTCTCGTTGCGTACGAGCTTGCGAGGAGGTTCAAGGCACCTTTGCATTAACCATCGATGGTCGCGGCTTTGACTCCAAGGTGGCGGCGGGTCAGAATGAAAGTTTCTTAGATTCTGACTGTGTTTCCTGTGGTGCGTGTGTGCAAGCTTGCCCAACCTCAACGCTGGTCGAAAACAGCATTATTGATATGGGACAACCGGAGCACAGTGTGGTAACAACCTGCGCTTATTGTGGTGTGGGTTGTTCATTTAAAGCGGAAATGAAAGGCGACCAAGTTGTGCGTATGGTGCCTTATAAAGGAGGCGATGCGAACCAAGGACACTCCTGTGTGAAAGGGCGCTTTGCCTTTGGTTATGCCACTCATAAAGACCGTATAAAAGAACCTATGATTCGCGACAATATTGATGAGCCTTGGCGTGCAGTGAGTTGGGAAGACGCACTTGAGTTTGCCGCAACGCGTTTAAAAGGTATTCAAGAGAAATACGGTCGTGAAAGTGTTGGTGGAATTACCTCATCTCGCTGTACAAATGAAGAAACCTATTTAGTACAAAAACTGATTCGTGCCGCGTTTGGCAATAATAATACTGATACCTGTGCCCGGGTGTGTCATAGCCCAACGGGTTACGGATTGAAAACGACCTTGGGTGAATCCGCTGGGACACAAACGTTCGATTCCATTCGTGAGACCGATGTGATGTTGGTTATTGGCGCGAATCCAACGGATGCCCATCCTGTATTTGGTTCTATGATGCGTCGTCGCTTACGTGAAGGTGCAAAACTGATCGTTGCGGACCCTCGTAAAATTGACCTATTGAAAACCCCTCACTTAAAAGGCGCCTTGCATCTGCCATTGCGTCCGGGTACGAACGTGGCGCTAGTGAATTCCATCGCGCACGTTATTATTGAGGAAGGCTTAGAGGATACGAACTTTATTCAGGAACGTTGCGACGATAAGGCGTATCAAGCCTGGCGCTCTTTTATTAGTGAGTCGATTAACGCTCCTGAAACGATGGAAAGCATCACTGGTGTAGCGGCTGAAGACGTTCGACGTGCGGCACGGGTGTATGCTGAAGGTAAGAATGGCGCCATTTTCTATGGCTTAGGTGTTACGGAGCACAGTCAAGGTTCAACCATGGTCATGGGGATTGCCAACCTTGCATTAGCTACGGGTAATATTGGCCGCGAAGGTGTTGGTGTGAATCCATTACGTGGACAAAATAATGTTCAAGGTTCCTGTGATATGGGCTCTTTCCCTCATGAGTTACCGGGTTACCAACACGTTTCAGACGATGTTGCTCGCGGTAATTTTGAAACGGTTTGGGGTGTTAAGTTAGACAATGAACCTGGGCTACGTATTCCTAATATGTTTGATTCTGCCATCGCAGGTCAATTTAAAGGCCTGTACGTTCAAGGAGAAGACATTGCGCAATCGGATCCAAATACACATCATGTCGAAGCGGCGCTAAAATCATTAGAATGCTTGGTTGTACAAGATATTTTCCTAAATGAAACGGCGAAATTTGCCCACGTTCTGCTACCGGGTTCTACCTTCTTGGAGAAAAACGGAACGTTCACCAATGCGGAACGTCGTATTAATCGTGTCCGTAAAGTAATGCCACCGTTGGCAGGCAAAGAAGATTGGGAAGTCACAGTGGCGTTATCTAATGCGCTTGGTTACCCAATGGATTACCAGCATCCTTCTGAAATCATGGATGAAATTGCGCAGCTTACTCCTTCGTTTACGGGGGTCAGTTATCAATTATTGGAAGAACAAGGCAGTATTCAATGGCCTTGTAATGAAGAACATCCATTGGGTACGCCTATTATGCATGAAGTGGACTTCCCTATTGGAAAAGGCAATTTTGCGGTCACGGAATACGTTGCGACTGAAGAGCGTGCCAGTCGTCGTTTCCCATTATTACTGACAACGGGACGTATTTTGTCTCAGTACAATGTGGGTGCTCAAACTCGTCGAACAGACAATCAAGTATGGCACGATGAAGATGTGCTTGAAGTGCATCCTCATGACGCAGAAGAGCGAGGCATTAAAGACGGTGATTGGCTAGGTATTAGCAGCCGAGCGGGTCATACCGTATTGCGTGCTGTTGTGAGTGAGCGCATGCAAGCGGGTGTGGTTTATACAACATTCCATCATCCTAGCAGCGGTGCAAACGTTATTACTACCGATAACTCGGATTGGGCGACCAACTGTCCTGAATATAAGGTAACGGCCGTGCAAGTAGAAAAAGTCAGCCAGCCATCCCAGTGGCAGCGTGATTTTGTGGCTTTTGATAAAAAGCAGCAAGCGTTCCTTAAAAAACAGAGTCAAGTCGGCGCTTAAAACGGCATAATCAATGGACTATGCCTTCTTAACACTCTATTGAGGTAGCACAAGGCGGATGCTTCAATAGAGTGTCTTTATCATAGAAAAGAAAAGTTTAAGGTGAAGGAGAATCGCGTTATGGGTCATTCTCAATTAGATCAATTAGTCAGTATGGCGAATCAAATAGCGGATAATAATGAGCACCAAGGCGATGAGAATGTAGTGGCCGCTTTTGTTGCGTTGCACTTAAAGCGCTTTTGGGCCCGTTCTATGAAGCAGCAGATCATTGACTACAGTAAAACAGAAAATAATCAGCTAAAGCCGATGACGGCTAAGGCCATCGCGTTATTGGCAAAAGAATACGCTTAAAAAGGGCTGACGAACAAAGGGCATGTAGGTCGCGTCTTTAGACCGACAACGCCATCTAGCGACTCAAAATACCCTTGGAATACAAAAGCCTACGCCTTTTCGGCTTGCGTCACTGTTGTCGTCAGCGCAGAAAAAGCGTAGGCTTTTTATGTATACAGTTTAAATTGTGGACTATCTATCACTCCCACTGGGTTGTTCATCTTCTAAAGCGGGCATGTAGGTCGCGTCTTTAGACCGACAACGCTATCTAGCGGCTCAAAATACCCTTGGAATATAAAAGCCTACGCCTTTTCGGCTTGCGTCACCGTCGTCGTCAGCGCAGAAAAGGCGTAAGTTTTTTTATGTATCTAGTTCTAATAGAGTCAACTTAGAGACATGTGGACAATTTTAAATCAACTGTGTGCCTATACAGTTTATTTTTTAATCTGGCTGAGTCTTGCTCGTTTAGCCATTTTAAATAATCATTCGTTGCTCGAAATGTAATAGCGGGAATACGAAAAGTGATTTACTATCAAAGGATAAGAATCCCCACACCAGAAATAACAGGCCGTGGATAAATGTGTAAACGCGCATGCTCATTTTTCCAGTTTTGGATTTTGTGGATATGAGTAAAAATGTATAGGTTTAGTGTAGATGTAGATCACCAAACAGAGGACACTCAAGGGGTACAGAACTCAACTTCATTTTCTAATGTAGAGATTAGCCTACGTCCATGGTGCTTAATTATAATAGCTATACTTAGTGGTGCTCTTGGCGTATTTATCAAAAACTCACAAGTCGAAAATTTTAATTTTGATACACTTTTACTTAATCCTGTAATTCATACAAATATAATTTCAGCGAGTATAGTCGCTTTGATTTTTTTAACATCTATGAACATACGTCATTAGGGAAAGGTTTTAAATTGTCATTGAGTTGGCGGAGTGCTCTATTCATTGGCGCAATAATAGGCTTGGCTCAAGAGAGAATCATTGCTGCCTTTACTGCTTTGCTCGGGGTTGGTTAAGTTAAGTGTTTACCGTGAAGTAAGAGCTAACAAGTGTTTAAGACAGATTCCCAACGCATGGCATTTTTCATTCTATCGTTGGGTTTTGTGTTTACGGCGGTAAGGTTAAGTGGTTGCGTTGCTCACTACTTAACGCGGCGTTGAGACCGTATAATTACTCGAAGATAGAAATTCAGTGATTTAATTTTTGTGCGGAGAGTGCCTAAAAGCTAATTTTTGTATGATAGTAGCCTTACTTTTCATGTAGCGGTGTGATTTTAGGCTTATTTTAACGTTATTTTTGAGGTTGTGTTTCTTGGATTAGAAATTCTACAGCCTCGTTATGCAAATCAGTGGTTATGCAAATAGGGAATTTGTCTATACAATATAGGCATTTAAAACATGGAGTAAACAATACCAGTAATAAGCAGATTTTACGGTATTATGATCGCAATGTATTTTAACGATCATAATCCACCTCATTTTCATGCAAAGTATTCTGACTATGAAGCACTGTTTAGCTTTGATGGTTAATCATTGAAGGCGAACTTCCAAACAGGGCTGTTAAGTTTGTCCAAGAATGGATTTCTTATCATCAATCAGAGCTGCAAGAAAACTGGGAAAAAGCACGATCCGGTGAACCATTAAATTATATTGCGCCATTGGAGTAAAAATTATGCTACACGTTAAATCTGCAAAACATGTTTCTGATTTTATTCTTTGGGTTGCTTTTGATGACGGTACCTCAGGAAATGTTGATTTGTCAGGCGTTTTAAACGGTTCAGTATTTCAGCCGCTTAAAGATGTAAATATATTTTCAAAAGTTTCAGTTGATCCAGAGCTTGAAACTGTTGTCTGGCCAAATGGTGCTGACCTTGCACCTGAGTTCTTAAAAGACCTGCATAACAAACAGCTCCACCGGATTCCATAATGTATTTCAAGTCAATAGTAGTCATATATTTAAAAGGAGCTAGTTTATGCCAGTAGTAACTATCCAACAATCTCCAGGTCGTAGCAAAGAGCAGAAGCAATTATTGATTCAGCGAATTACTGAAGCGTTTGAAGAAGCGTATGAACTACCACCTGAAGCAGTTACGGTGTTTTTCCAAAACTTCGATGATGAGCATTGGGGTAAAGCAGGTAAATTGCATTGCGACAGAAAGTAATGTTTTCTATCGCTCATCGTGTTCAAGAAACATACAAGCAATTTATGAAGGATTCACAACGCTTGGCATTTTTGCTTCTACTTCAAATTTAGTGTTTATGGCACAATGCTTTAGGTTTGGGTGGAGGCGTGGTTCACCCCTTAATTGGGCGTTGAGGCTGTAGAATTTCTCTAAAAAGAACATTTTCATGTTCTTTTTTAATCGTCTGTTATCTAATTACTATTATTCTCTACAGCTGAACGTGATGGCTTTTTTTATGAAAAAGAGTCAAACCTGATTTATCCTGCCAAAGTAAATTCATTCCGATCGATTTCGCACAACAAATTGTCCCCGGTACCTTTGAATTCGCGCTTTCTCATATTATTGATAGGCACCTTGATTTAACGTCTTTTGATGATTGGTACAACAACGATCATGGTGGCGCGGCGGCGTATCCGCCTTCTGTGATGTTGAAGATCGTCTTGTTTGGTTACTCTCGTGGATTGGTCAGCAGTCGCCGCATTGCAAGGGCGTGCGAAACCAATATCATCTTCATGAGCTTGTCTGTAGATGTACAGCCTCATTACACGTCTATCACGCATGGCTAAGAATGAGTAATTCTACAGCCTCGTTAGCCGTACTATCAGATTTGCGTACTTTTCAAAAGTTCACCTACATGTTAACCTTGTTCTATGAAAAAAGTTAATTTCTACACCACTGAAGATGGTAAATGCCCTGTAACTGATTTTCTTGATTCGCTTTCAGGAAAACAAATGCAAAAAGTTGCGTGGGTACTTCAATTAATTGAAGAGTTAGATGTAATACCAACTACTTATCTGAAAAAGTTAACCAACACCGATGGTATTTGGGAAGTCAGAATTTTAGTTAGTGGTAATATATTTCGGTTATTAGGGTTCTTCGATGGCGATAATCTTGTTGTTTTAAATCATGGGTTTCAAAAGAAAACTCAAAAAACACCAGCAAAAGAAATCAAAGTTGCAGAAAAACGTCGTAAAGACTATTTATTGAGGAATATATCATGAGTGATTTTCAAGAATACTTAGCGAAACGCAAAGAAATGGACGCTGAGCTTGCTGATAATTATGACGAAGGTTATCAAGCTTTTAAGTTTGGAATTCTTTTAAAAGAAGCACGGAAAGACGCAGGATTAACTCAATTAGATCTTGCGTTAAGATTACATACTCAAAAGAGTGCTATTTCGAGAATAGAGAATCACTCTGAAGATGTTAAGTTATCGACATTGGAACGCTTCGCATCTGCTTTAGGTAAAAAGCTTGAAATACATTTGGTGTAACGTACTGCTAACAAGCCACTCAAGCAGGACAAAAAACTGTTTGCTTTGTCACTGCGTTCCAAATTTTAGCAAATTAATCAAAGACATATATGGACACTCTGGGGTAGTCAAGGGCGCAGTTCGCCGTATCACCCATTACTTTATGGATGTTTTTTTGATCACGGTCTAAACTAGATAAAACCAAACTCAAGGATGAGGAACAAAAACGATGCCAAGGGCCAGAAGCCAACAGGTCAGTTTGTCTGATACACCTTACTATCACTGTATTTCTCGATGCGTTCGCCGTGCTTTTTTATGTGGTGAAGATTCAGTTACAGGAAAAAGCTTTGAGCACTGTCGCGGTTGGATCGAGGCGCGAATTTTATTTTTAGCTCAACTCTTCTCTATCGATATTTGTGCTTATGCGGTGATGAGCTATCACTTGCATATTGTGCTGCATCTTGATGAAAAACAAGCCAAAAATTGGTCTACTCATGAGGTGTTGAGGCGTTGGCATGCGTTGCATAAAGGTACGTTATTCACTCAACAATATGTGCGTGGCGATACCATGCCGGACTATGCCATAGAATTAGCAGAAAGATCGGCGGAAGCGTATCGAGAAAGGTTGTCTGACATCAGCTGGTTTATGCGGGAGTTAAATGAACCGATTGCTCGGCAAGCGAATGTTGAAGATGGCTGTACGGGACGGTTTTGGGAGGGGCGCTTTAAGTCTCAGGCGTTGTTAGATGACGCTTCTGTTTTAGCTTGCATGGCCTACGTTGACCTTAACCCTATTCGAGCGAATATCGCCACAGCCCCTGAAACGTCTGATTTTACCAGTATCAAGCAAAGGGTAAAGGCCGCTAAAACAGGCACTCAACCCAAAACACTGTATCCGTTTGTGGGGAATGAACATAAAGAAAAAAACGAAGGGATTTTATTTAAATTAACGGACTATCTGCAGTTGGTCGACACAACAGGGCGCCTTACTCGACAAGACAAACGAGGCGCAATTGATTTGTCACTTTCACCCATTTTACAACGGCTTGGGATAGCCACTGAAAATTGGCTAACGATTGCCATTCAATTTGAGCAAAATACCCATGGAATAGTGGGGCAAGAAAATAGCATAACCCGTTACAAAAACGCCCAACCAAGGTCAAGGCCGAATAAACGGTGTTGTCGATTGCTTGCCTAGCGTAACCAACTGTTTTATTTCAAATACCCTCTTGCCTTACTAAGCGGTAAGCAGATTTACTTGCCTCAACAGCTCTATTTTCGTCTAGCCAGATAACAATACAGACGGTTTCTTAGTGAAAGTTGTATTTTTCAATGCTTCTAGTATTTAAACGAATCAAAATATAATCAGTCTTTTCTGATGTTTTAATATTGGGTGTTTTAACAATGGGCGTCTATGGTAAATTCACTTTATGAGAATAAAAAAGAAGAAGTAAGCCTGATTTAAGTGCTAAAAATAGCCAAAGCAACGCTCATTGAGGCCAATATGACTGTATTAGACGATTATTGGTGATATATTGGCCTAAAGTTCCGGACAAGCGGCTTTTTACAAGCAAGGTCGAGATTTCAATAAAATTGTTGCTGTAGGGAAACGTGTTGGCTTCAAAGTTAATTTTTCTACAGCTTGGTTATAGTATTAACTTCATCTAAAAAGGAATATTTAAGTTGCTCAAAGTTATTAGCATGCTGCTCATAGCTTATGGTGCTTGGGACTATTACTCTAAAAGCTTAAACACAGCACAAGTCACAGACTACTCTCCTAGTTTGGTAACAAATCACAATACATACGTTCTTAGTAAGCAACAACCAAACTTCACCTGTGATGGAAGGCAACATTGCAGTCAAATGAATTCAAGAGCTGAAGCTGTGTTCTTTATAAACAATTGTCCAGATACAAAGATGGATGGTGATCACGATGGAGTTCCTTGTGAAAATGACAGTCGGTACTAAGCAAACTATAATAAAAAGAGTTCAAGTTCATTCGCTCTGCTCATTCAGGGCGCCGCAAAAAGCGCGACGCCTCTTAACTAGATCGTTGAGGCTGTAGAATTTCTCTAAAAAGAACATTTTCATGTTCTTGTTGACTATCTATGATACCCATTGGGTTGTTCTTGAGTGGTTTTATCGTATCACAGAGGAATAACCTGTTTTTCCTTAAGGAATCTCTAGCCACTTTAGTACTGTGGTCATAGTTAAAGTGGCAGGTAAGATAAAGCCCGTATTATCCAGATACTTCTATGAGCACCATGCATTGGTTCATCGAGAAGGAGGTATTTGACGGATGGCCAATGCCTCACTGGCATCCTTTTGCAAAATAGGTTGAACCTTTTGTTTTTGTAATTCATGACAACTGGTTTTTGTGTGTGCCGAGCTCATTAATGATGACCAAGACCACTCTCCAGGGTTAAGCACGAAGCCATAGCTGAGGGTTAAACCGGATTCAATATGGATATCACCTAGTAGAGCATTGGATGTGTCCGTCACATGGTAATCTTCACTGACGACTTCGTGGCCGACAATGAGCTTTCTCGCCGCCTCATTAGAATAGATGGCTAGATTGATGGAATCGACAGACTGAATGCTAATGTTAGAGCCCTCAAAGTCCCCAGCCGCAAAACGAATCGGTATCGATATGCAGCCATCACGGTCTTCTCGTTGGGTGATGAACTCCCCTTTACCCACTATCCCTCTAAGGTGTAATAAAGAACCTGCTTTAGGTGACGTAATTCTGACAATGCCTTTGATTCCATCAGAGTCAACAAAGGTTTTTTCCACAAGAGCGTCTTCGTGACTGCACGCCGAAACGGATAAGACCAGCATAAATACGCTTAATACGGTGGATAAGTGGGGTAAGTTATTAACAGTTTTCATTTTAGTCACCTTTTCAAGACGTTTTAGGGTTCTGTGGATAATCTGAAAAATCCGTCATTTCTGAGCTCGGCAAGGCCAGCAGTATGAATAAAACGAGCATTCCGATACCGGGTATAAGGGTCACAAGCAACCACCAAGCCGAGCGGTTAGTGTCGTGCAACCTGCGAACGGTCAAAGACAGCATAGGGAGGAAAATGAGCGCCCCATACACGGCTTCTACTTTCCAAGACATGGAAAGCGTCACTTCCAGTGCAACAAAGGCAATGGATACTAAGCCGTTTACCAAGAAAAATACCCAAAACGCGGCTCTTGATGCTTTACCTGAAAATTGCCCATAACGTGACCAAGCGTCATAGTAATGATTCATATAGTTCTCCTTTCTCATCTGTTTAGAATGTTGAAAAGATAGGTTTTTATAGACGTATTTGCGTCCTACATCAGGTTTTAGGACGTACTGAATGGGGATTTAGGACATAATGGCTTTCAGCATAACGATATTAGAACTTAGATCGATCCACTAAACGGAGCTTACATGATTTCGATTCCATTACCTTTTGTGGTGGCTTTATTACTGTCTATTTTGGCGTGTGTGTTGTTTTTTCGTCGGGAAGCGCGCTCCCCATTAGCGTTTGTATTTATTGCCATTTGTGCATTGACGTCCATCATCGTTGGGCTCAGATGGACAACAGACATCGCTATTTTTAAGGCGTTGCAGCCCATTTTTGCGTCTTGTATTCCCGTGGTGGCTTGGTATTGTTTTGCGAATGCGCATCACAAGAAAAGAGGCTATTTTTTACATGCCCTGTTTCCATTAATCGTCATGGTAGGCTCTTTAACCTACCCTTTCTGGCGGCCGCCATTGGACCCTCTGTTGGTGCTGGTTTATCTGGGCTACGGTCTCGCTCTTATTAGGTCTTCGTTAAACCGTCAAAAAATACCTGAAAATGTCCGTTTAACAGACGTCGACAAGGTATTAAAAGCAGAAGCATTTGCTGGTGTTATGTTATTGGCTTCAGCGGTTATTGATGGTGCTATTGGTATGGACTTTGCTTTTTATCAAGGGGGGCATGCTGTCTACATACTGACCCTTGGCCACTTTATTATGCTGCCTATTTTAGCCGGAGCCGTAGTGGTCATGAGTTTAAGTGTGGTGTCAGAACAAAAAGAGGAGCCTGAACTTGAACCTGAGAACGTCATACCGAAAGCGAATTCAGTAGCAACAACAAAAGAGTCATCGACTCCGGTGCTATCCGAACAGGAATCAAAAGACATAGTGGCAAAAATAGACGCCTTGCTAAGCTCAAAAGAAGTCTTTCTAGACCCTGATTTGACCTTGGATCGTTTGGCAAGAAAAGTGGGCATTACGGCAAGGCAAATCTCGATCGCAATTAATCAAGTGTATGGACGTAATGTGTCACAGGTGGTGAATGAATATCGCATTGAGCGAGCCAAAGAGCTACTTATCTCCACAGATAAACCCATTACGCAAATCTATTTTGACTCGGGTTTCCAAACCAAGTCTAACTTTAATCGGGAGTTTTCGCGGGTGACACAACAAACGCCAAGTGCTTTTCGACGCACTCAACGTTAAGTGTTTAGGATTCTCAACAAATATAAAGGACTTTATTCATTGAGTTTTGGTTGGATAAGACCTCACTATCCCAAGTGACACTCTTTGTGTAGAGTCATATTCAGCGTGATTTATAGCTGAAGGTTAGAGATCTTCAATTAGGCTATTAAACGACATATTTTTTAAAAATACATCAATGAATTTGCGTACAGCGGGTAGTTTTTCCCTATTCTTGCAACTGTATAGATAAAAGTTACGGTAAATTATAGGATCGCAAATAGGAACTATTACTAGTCCGTTTTGGGTTACTGATTCAATTGCGTAAGGTAAGCAAATCGTAACGCCTAAACCATTTGCAACCATGCTTAAAGCCGTTGACATGAAGTTAACCTGATGTTTTGGGCTAATTATGTATTCAGAAGATTCCCGTAACAAATTGTCAATGATAAGCTCAGTGAAAGATCCGCGAAGGGTTATTAAATCTAGATTAGCAAGGTCTTGCCATCTGATATTAGTTTCTTGCGCGATTGGGTGATCTGGTGGCAGAGCTAAATGAAAGGGATGTGAGAATATTAACTGTTTATTAAGGTTAGGGAGTAATTTTCTTTCTGGTCCAATACCTATATCGGCTTCACCTAAGTTGACAATTTCTTGTACGTTCTCCACTCCGCAATCAATTAGACTCACTTCAACCTGAGGAAACATTTTGCTATACAGAGCAATAATCCTAGGCAGTTCTGCTGATGCTAATTGCTGAACAACGGCTATTCTTACTTTGCCATAGTGAAGCTTTTTTAGCCCCATTACTTCATTTGTTAAGGCATCCATTTCATCTAACATGCGGATAACGGCAGGAAGAATATTTCTACCGGCTTCGGACGTTTCTAATTTTCTGGTCGATCGATCAAACAAGCCTAATTCTAAGTTGAGCTCTAGTTCTTTGATGATACTACTTAGCGCTGATTGAGTGAGGTGCAGATTTTCTGCCGCCTTAGTAAAGCTTCCTTCTTGATGAACGGCTAAAAATGCTCGTAATTGTCTGAGTGTCACATTCATTAGATTATCCTATATATTTATTAATATAATCTGTTTGCCTAATAAATGGATACATTTTAGTATTTTTTTCATCAAGATAACCATATCTAAAATAAAAAATAGAAGGGTTTATGAGTACCAAAAAGACATTTTTACCCGTTGACAGTCGTAGCGACTTTTCGATTTACAACCTACCTTACGGCGTTTTCAGTAGTGGTACATTGAGCCCTCGGGTAAGGGTTGCTATAGGCCACCAAATTGTAGATTTGAGTCAGCTTGAAGAAGCGGGCCTTTTCTCCTTGGGTAGTCACGCTTGACGCTTGACGCTTTAGAGCCATTTCGGTGTCCCGTACCGAAACAAGAACCTCTTCCGCTGCCTTATTTACGCGAGAAGCGTGATAACAATTTTGATATCACGCTTGAAGTATCTTTTGATGTTGCAGGTCATGAAACGATAATCAGAAAAACTAATTTTAAATACATGTATTGGACAAGGCCTTAGCAATTGGCACACCACACTGTCAGTGGCTGTAATATGCAAGTCGGTGATTTATTAGGTTCAGGTACCATTTCGGGGAAAGAGAAAGATAGCCGTGGCAGTCTGCTGGAGTTGACTTGGAATATGACGGAAACCCTTACTTTGAGTAATGGTGAGTCTCGATATTTTATTGAAGATGGGGATGGCATCGTGATGCGAGGATACGCTCAAAAAGATGAGGTGCGAGTAGGGTTTGGAGAGGTGCGTGGAAAAATCCTTCCCGCCAACGATTTTCATTATTAAGGCGAATATTATGATTAAACTTTATAGCTATTTTAGAAGCTCGGCAGCATATCGGGTGCGTATCGCTTTAAACCTTAAAGCACTGCCATACGAGTCTATCCCGGTTCATCTGTTAAATAATGGAGGGGAGCAACACTCCGCCCATTATAAATCGATAAACCCAATGAAACTGGTGCCTTCTCTAGTGGATGGTGAGCAAGTCTTCACGCAATCGCTTGCCGTAATAGAGTACCTTGAAGAAGCCTACCCTGATACAACATCACTTCTGCCCGATGAGGTTAATGTACGGGCTAATATTCGTGCTATTAGCCAAATGATTGCGTGTGATATTCATCCGGTAAACAATTTAAGAGTACTTCAATACTTAAATAATCAATTAGACATCGATGAAACACATCGTAATGATTGGTATAAGCATTGGATTACCGTGGGTTTTGATGCATTGGAAAAAGTTTTAGCGAAGCAGCCTGGAAAGTTCTGTATTGGTGATACGCCAACTATGGCGGATTGTTGCCTCATTCCTCAAATTTATAATGCCAAACGTTTTAATGTTCATCTTGATGATTATCCGCACATTCTGTCGGTTTATTCCTCTTGTAAAGAGCTCCCAGCATTTGTTCAGGCTGAACCAGAAAAACAACCCGATATGGCTTAATAATAAAGGACAATCTTATGACATTTAAAATAGAGCAAATCCACCATGTTGCCTATCGTTGCAATGATGCAAAAGAAACGGTGGAGTGGTACACGAAAAACCTAAATATGGATTTTATTTTAGCGTTTGCTGAAAACCAAGTGCCTTCAACCAAAGCGCCAGATCCTTACATGCATATTTTTTTGGACGCTGGTAATGGCAATGTATTAGCTTTTTTTGAACTTCCCACCCAGCCTAAAATGGGTCGGGATGAAAATACCCCAACGTGGGTACAGCATATTGCTCTACGTGTTCATGATAGAGGTGCGCTTTTAGCGGCCAAAATGCATCTTGAAGAAAACAATATTGATGTACTGGGCGTTACTAATCATGGGATATTTCATTCAATTTATTTTTTTGACCCAAATGGCCATCGAATTGAACTGACATACGACGATGCTGGTGCTAAAGCAAAAATTGCCCAGATTACAGAACAAACAAAATACGAAATGCTTGATGAATGGACGAAAACGAAACGTGCTCCTAAGCATACCGCTTTTCTTCATGCTGAAGAGTTTGAAACTAACAAAGCGAATTAAAATATTTTCACTAGATCATCAATTAGCACCGCAGGGTAAATGATATAAAGATGGTTGTTAAAGACCATGGTAACCAGGCTCCAAATATTAAATAGGAAAAATATTTTCTGCTATTTCTTAGTAGCGGAAATAATAAAAACAAAAATGAAAACGTCATTGAGGAAAGAGTTATGTTTAAAACTATGCGCTCCATTTTATTAGTCGGTACTGCAGCGGCTGTAATGAATACACCTGTTTCAGCACAAACAGTGCTAAATGTAAGCACTTGGTTATCTCCTACACATGTACAAAATACCGTAGTGTGGCCAACTTGGGGGAAGTGGGTTGAAGAAGCTACAGAAGGTCGAGTGACCGTGAATATTGAGTATAGCTCTAATAATCCGGCTCAACTTTTTGAGGTTGTTGAAGACAGTGTGGCGGATGCCTCTTTTAGTTTTAATGGCTTTGTTCCCGGTCGCTTTGAGCTGCAACAAATCGCCGAGCTTCCTGGACTTGGTGCTAATGCAGAAGCGGCGTCTTTAGCTTACTGGCGCACTTATCAAAAACATCTCAAAGCGGCGAATGAATTCGATGGTCTAGAAGTCATTGGTTTATTTACGCATGGGCCTGGTGTTATGCATACTCGCTTTCCTGTAAGTAGCTTAAACGACCTAAAAGGCAAAAAAATCCGTATCGGAGGAGGTGTTCAAGCCGAAATTGGTAAACGACTTGAGGTAATTCCTGTTGCAGCGCCTGGAAATAAAGTTTATGAGCTTTTGCAAACAGGGGTTGTTGATGGTGTGTTTATGCCAGTGGTTGAACAACAAGGTATGAGGCTAGTTGAAATTGCTCCTTATGTCACAGTGCTACCTACAGGTATGTACATGGGAGCCTTTTCTATGTTTATTAGTCCTGACTTTATGGACTCCATAGATGAAAAGGATGCCGCCGCAATTCGCAGAGTGTCAGGGGAGAGATTGTCTTTAATGGCAGGCGCCGCATGGGATAAAGCGGATATTAGAGCGAAGAAGTTTTCAGAGGAGAATGGAGGCAAAGTGAATTTACTTAGCTATGGCGATCAAATGTCACTAGATTACCTAAAAGTAACAGATGGCATTGATCAAACCTGGTTGAATGACGTAAAAGATAAGAAAATTGATGCGCAAGCAGCATTAGATTTTCTTCGAATAGAAGCTCAAATGTACACCGCTAAACAAAAAGAGACCGGAGCAAATTAATGTCTTTTATCTCATGGTTGAACGCAAACTATGAGGAGAGAGGGCCAATGAAATGGTTGGCCTTCTTTTTTGAGTTAATAGCAGCAGCCACTCTATTTGCTCTTATGATCCTCACGTGTGTTGATGTTGTTGGTCGTTATTTTCTTAATCACCCCGTAATTGGAGCCACAGAATTAACTGAGATTGGATTAGCCATTGTTATTTTCTCTGTAATGCCTGTTGTTACATGGCGAGGTTCGCACATAGTCGTCGATTTGATTGATGCGTTTATCACAAAAACGTATTTACGAGTGTTGGCATTCGTTTCATCTATGGTTATTTTATCTTCATTATACTTTATATCTTTTAGAATATGGGATGTTGGATCTCGTATGTTAAGACGTAATATCACCACTGAGTTTTTAAGTATTGAAACTGGACTTATTGTTAAATATATTGCGGTACTAAGCTTTTTGACTGGAATAAGCGCTCTCCTTTATTTTTTATTTTTAATCTTTACATCAAAAAATTCAGGAGAAGATAAATGACTTTAATTCTAATAAGTTTTGCTGTCCTTTTAATAATGATAATGTTGTTAAGGATTCCTATTGCCTTTGCAATGGCGGTAGTGGGGTTCTTTGGTTTTGCCATTTTAAGTGGCCTAACATGGGAAAATATAGGGGATTTTAGGTGGAGTATTCCACTTTCAATGGCTTCTAATCGTATTATTGATACAGCGCAAGATTATGGTCTTTCAATCATTCCATTGTTCATTTTAATGGGGAACTTGATTACAAGATCTGGCCTTTCAAAACAGCTATATACTGCTTCGTATGCATTTCTTTGTCATAAAAAAGGTGGCTTAGCAATGGCGACAATTGCGGCCTGTGGTGGTTTTTCTGCCGTCAGCGGTTCTAGTCTTGCTACTGCGGCAACCATGGCAAAAGTAGCAATGCCACCTATGCGAAAATATGGCTATAGTGATGCATTAGCAACCGCTTCCATTGCCTCAGGGGGCACATTAGGCATCTTAATACCGCCAAGTGTCATGTTAATTGTATATGGGTTATTAACTGAAACGAGTATTCGAGAATTGTTCGCCGCCGGTCTTATTCCAGGTATATTAGGGGTTTTTCTATACCTTGGGGCCGTTAAGTATGTTGTTTGGCGTGACCCAAATGCAGGTCCATCAGCTGAAGCAATGAGCTGGTCTGAAAGGTGGCATGCTCTAAAAGGCGTGCGTGATATTTTAGGCTTGTTCATGCTGGTGATGGGGGGGATTTATTTAGGTATATTTACGCCGACAGAAGCGGCAGGGATTGGCGCTGGAGGCGCTCTGATTATTGCATTATTACGTCGCAGCCTGAGTTTATCAACTCTGTTCAAAACACTGGCGGATAGTGCTCGAACATCGGCAACATTATTTGTAATTATTATAGGCGCATTAATATTTTCTGATTTTATTAACCGTGCAGGGTTACCTGCAATGATGGTGGATTTTGTCCTATCACTAAATGTGGCGCCTATTTTAGTAATCTTCGTTATTTTAATGATTTACATTATTTTAGGTATGGTATTAGAGAGTTTTTCCATGCTCCTTCTTACAATACCTGTCTTTTTCCCCATCGTTTCTGAGCTAGGCTATAGTTTGGTTTGGTTTGGTATTGTTGCTGTTATCGTCGTTGAGATTAGCTTAATAACACCGCCTGTCGGGATGAATGTTTTTGTATTAAGTAGCATCATTAAAGATGTTAAAACGGGGACTATTTTTAAAGGTATATTGCCTTTCTGGACAGCCGATATTATTCGCTTACTTCTCGTGGTGTTGATCGTTCAGCTCTCCACGTGGTTGCCAAATATGATGTATAAATAAGACTTTTTATTATAAAGTCTACGAGGGCCCTATGTCTGAGCTTCACCTTTTAGATAAGTATTGATCTGAGATTTTTGAGTTTAGGTTGTTAATTAATAATGTAAGTCAAAATGTCACGCAGGTTTGAAATATAAAAGTAAGAGTGGTTGCTTAGGAACGCTTTACTTTTTGATAATCTTCAACAACGGCACTAATATTATTAAGTCGTTACTGAATAATGGCGCTTCAAGTATGAAGCGCCATGCTCTTTATTGTTTTTTTAGTAGTAATACCCATTGTCTTTAGTGAAATTATCAAAGTCTCGAATTCCCCCAGCCTTTTTAAATTTCTGATTTTGGTTGAATACGTACTAAATAATAAAAACACATTATATTCAATAGGTTGAAAGATTGTTAAAAGCGAATACTTAATCATTGATTCAAGCTGATCCCAACGCATCTATTCGTATTAAGAAAATATCTTTACTCGCTTTACTCTGTTTTAATAAGCATGGCATGAGCCAGCTTTACGAAATCAACTGGAGTAAGGATACCGACTAATTTGTCGTTCTCAACAACCGGTAAACAGCCGTATTTATTTTCGATAAAGAACTCGGCCGCCGTACTTAAGTCTATGTCGGGCTCGATGGTGAGTATGTCTTTGCTCATGGCTTTAGATATGGGTGTTTGTTCTTCTTTTTTGGTTATTTGCTGCGTACCAAACTGGCTGACGAGATAAAAGGCGTGACGCAAATATTCCCTTTGAGTCAGCATTCCTACGCACTCTCCATTATCGTTGACAATGGGGATGTTTCTAATGTTTTTGTCATGCATTAATGTTTTTGCAGTCGCTAAAGAGTCGTTTTCTTTTAGCGTGATTACGTTTTTTATCATTAAATCGGCTACTTGTTTCATACCCATCATCCTCTTTAAAAATTGAATTGAGTGTAGGCCGTATAGGGCGAAAAGTGAAGCCGGTAATCTTATTTGGGAACACGTCTCGGCAATAGTGATGGGTTCGTTGACAATAGTCGGAGAAAGAGACTTTATTGAGGGTTTTTAAGGCGTAGAATGATCCCTCTAAGGTCAGTTAAAAAATGCAGCACTCAGCCTTATTTGTATTGATTGAGGTTATTTTTCGCGGTATTGGTCTGGTGGCGTACCGTATACTGAACGTTATGTATTTAAAAGCTCAAGTAAAGAGGTGTCTAATTGAGAGAATCACTTAGGAGTAAAATCATTGAGGTGTGCGAGAAAAAAATGGCATTAAAAGGCGACAATGTTGGTTTGTCCTTTTATGCCTTCTTTGCGAATAAAAATGATGACCCGGACTTGCTCATGGAGGCGGCGACCTGGTGGATTGAGACCCACAAGCTAGATCATTTTGAAAAGGCGCTAAAAATTAAAGCCATGATTTTAGCGGGTAACTAGGTACTACTCACCGGTTTACGTCTTAGTGTCTCGGATGGCGTCACAACCCCTGAGCGCCTTTCGACGCTCTCAATGAGCAAGGCTCTCTCTGGGAGACCTAAATCAGGATCAAGGGCGTAGAATCAACAAAATAGAACCAGACATTCGAATGTTAAACGGCTTTTTGTGTTGATCTAGAAGAACGGCCTAACCTCATTTGCCCAATAAACAAGCCAGTTAAAATCAGTATGGTCGCGATTATTTGGTAAAGAGTGATGTCTTCATCATAAAACCAATGCCCCCCCAAAATACCAAACACGGGGACTAATAACGTCATAGGGGCTACAGCCGATAGGGTGTATTTCATGATCATTTTATTCCACAACCAATACCCAAATAATGTGGTTGGGAGCGCTTGAAATAAAACTGAAAACAAGACGTTTTGGTTAAATTGAGCCGGTACCTTGGTGATCACTTCAGCGCCATTGAACATGATCGCAAGTAACAACAAAGGCAGGGGGGCAAACAGCATTCCCCAAACATTAAAAGCAAAAATAGATTGGGTGTTGGCTCGTTTCACAATCAAACCATTAACACTCCAAAATATCGACGCTATCAACACTAAGACCAACCCTTTCCCAGTGACCGCCCCACCCTCTGTCAGCATTATCAAAGCCAGCCCCAACAAGGCTAATCCAGCCCCCAGCAGCTTATTAGCCGTAATGGTCTCGTTTAAAAACAGCCAGCCCACCAATAAACCACTTACCACACTCATGTCCAATAACAGAGACGCCATGCCTGATGACACCCCAGCACCAATCGATAAGGTCGTCATTCCCCAGACACCCACGCCAAAAGACAAGCCGTAGGCAATGAGGTAGCGCCAGTCCACATCGGGCTTTTTAATAAAAAATATCAACGGGAAAACCGCAAAGGTAAATCGCAACGCCGTCAGCACTAACGGATCGATATTATGAACCCCCAGTTTAATGACGCTGAAGTTAATACCCCATAACGCCATCAAGGCAAACAGTATGGCAAAGTCTTGTCTATTCATGATGGTTTCGCTCTTATTAATGAATAACGCCAGTATCCTTTGAAAAAATTGAAGTGTGCAGATTCAATTTATGATAATAATAAGAGTACAATTTAAAAAATTAATGTAAGAAATGGCTTTTTATGACGCTCTATGAAACCTTGGCACAGCATTTTATTGACGATATAAAAAGCCAAAAGCGGCCGACCGGAACTCGCTTACCTGCTTTACGGGCCTTGGCAAAACAACACAAAGTGAGCATGACGACGGCAACCAAAGCGTATGATTATTTACTGCAAACCGGTTGGATTTATGCACAGCCTCAATCAGGCTATTTCGTCGCCAATCACATAGAACCCACCTCATTTCCAACCTTAGCCATTCAAGGGACTGAGCAACGCGATCCAAAGCGCTTTGCTCCTATCAATGGTTATAACTCAGCATCGGCGTTATTTAGTCCACTCGGTACTTCAATGATCTCTCCTGATTTACAACCCAGTAAAGCATTACGGCGTTGTATTAAACGTGTCACCAGAAGAGCTGGAAACACTATTTTTCAGTATCCAGACACTCAAGGAGACAAAGGGCTCAGAAAGGCGCTTACCGATCATTTTCGCTACGATAACTTTACCTTTGGATCAAATGACCTAGTCATTACCAACGGGTGTATTGATGCGGTAAAAGTCGCCATCGAAGCCCTCACCCAAGAAGGTGATACCCTTGCCATCAGTTCGCCCTGTTTTAGTGGCTTACTCGATTTGCTCAGTGCTTTATCACGTAAAGTGATTGAAATTCCTGTGAGCGACCAAGGCTTGGAGTTAAATCATCTAGAAACCTTGCTACAACAGGGCTTAATAAAAGCCTTTCTGTTTAGTACTTCGAACATGAACCCAACAGGCATGACACTGCCTGTTGAACAAAAAAAAGCACTCGCCAAGCTCGCAACACAGTACAAAACACCGATGATAGAAGACGATGTGTATTTCGAATTAAGCCATCAGAAACAACAGACGCTGCCAGCAAAACATTGGGACAAAGAGGGGTATGTGATTTGGTGTGGGTCTTTTTCCAAAACACTGGCCGCAGGATTACGACTTGGTTGGTGCTTACCAGGGCGCTATTTAACCGCCTATCTAAATCAACACGCGCTCACTAGCTTTGGGGTGAATGGTTTGATGCAGTCTTGCATGGCAGAATTTATTAATACCGGAGAATATCGCTCTCATGTCAATAAAACGCGTGTATTGCTGAACCAACAAGTTCACCGTTATCGACAGTTTCTTGTGAAGCATTTACCTAAAACGGCCAAAATCAGTTCCCCACAAGGCGGCATGGTGCTGTGGGTACAGATTCCTCACTTTAATGCCGTCGAGCTTGAGCAAGAAGCCAACAAATTAAATATAGACATACGTAGCGGCGCGTGTTTTAGCACGCATGACTTTTATCACGACAGCTTTCGCATCAACGGCGGCTGGCCGCTGGAAAACACGGTTGATAACCACAGCAGTTATCAACAGTTAAAAACATTATGTGAACTTATTAAAAATGCAATTTGAACGAGTGCTGTCTTGAGCACATGATAATAACGGCTCTACTCTGACTTACTGGGTGGTAAACAAGCCGCAACATTTCGAAAGGTCAACCTTGGACGATAGAGGAAGTGACACTGTCTTATAAATTAAACCCATAATGGCGGCCATCAGGCAATTCAACATCCACGGTGAGTTTACCATCAGCGCCTTCAACGTAACGCCTTAGGGTTGATGACTTTACTCACGGCCTTTGCGTTCCATGCCTGCAATCGTTGGTTGCTTCACGCTTAGCGTGTTTGCCTTATCCTCTTGCGTGATTTAAGAGCAGAAATGATCGAAGCCAACACACTCATTCGAAACAGTAACCGAATTTGGCAGCGACTTCGCCGTTCTCTCTTTGGCGATTTTAATCACCGCATGGGCGAGCTTTACCAAGGTGGCAAAGCCAGACTCAGCTAACTCTCCCAAACCAAAGGTTTTGAAAGCGATTGTTAACGCAAGACTTCAATATCCACATCAAGTAGACCTAAGCGAGTTTCACCGATGCGTTGAAAGGCTGATTTGCTCAAATCGATAATTCGCCCGTATATGAAAGGGCCACGGTCATTAATGCGGACAATGACGCTTTTACCATTGTCCGTGTTGGTCACTTTGACGATTGAACCAAAGGGCAAACGCTTATGCGCCGCTGTCATGGCGTTTTGATCAAACCTTTCGCCATTAGCGGTTTGCCTGCCTTGGTATTTCATGGCGTAATAGCTGGCTTCGCCACTGTCTTCATAGCCCATGGCATCTTCACGACTAATAGGGCCGCTTGAGCAGGCGGTTACCAATAGCGATACCATCACACCACATAAGAGACTTATTTTCCGCATGGTTTCAGCTTTTCCTTTAATCGTTTATACAGTAAAAGACTATGTTAACGAGTTACTCTCAACAAACCAACTTGCTTCGTTGACCTGCTCTGTTTACTCGCTTTGAGATAGCGTATGTAAAGCCCATTCGCGATAGCCTTCAAGTGTCTCAGGCGGAGTTTGCCAAAGCGCTTGGCACCAGTGTGGATACCATAAAAAGCTGGGAAAGCCGACGTCGTAATCCAACGGGTTTGGCCGCTAAAGTGCTCGCCACCATCCAAGACAATCCACACTTCTATACAGAGCTATCGGCTCACTGATAACACATTCCCTAATCTCTCCGTTTAATCGTCATTTTCTCCGCCAAAGTGACGTTAATTTATCTTCTAACTTGGCTAACCATTTAGTAACGTGTACTTTCTGTTTACCAAACAATTTATTCACGTCAGAAGGCCACATCATGACATTTATTAAGGCTAAAGACTTCACCGCAGATCGTGCTTGGGGCGCGTTAGACATTGCGAATATGAATGGAGTGACGACTCGGTTGCATTGGACAGATCAACCTTATAAATGGCACATCAATGATGGGGAAGAAGTGTTTGTGGTGTTAGATGGCAAGGTCAATATGCATTTCCGCAAAAACGGTGAAGAGCACGTTCAGCAAATGGACGTAGGCGACATTTTCTTCGCCGCGATAGGCACCGAGCATGTTGCGCACCCCATTGGTGAAGCGCGCATTTTAGTGATCGAAAAAGAAGGCAGTGTATAGAAAGTTAATGAAACAATGTCTTGGAACAGTCGCTTTCGCAGACGGCACCAGCCTTAGATGAATGTACATAAACCCGATTGGTGCCGAAGTGCGTCTAGAGCTAACCCCGGTTGATTGGCAAAGCAACGATGTCTGGGAAATTGATCTTCCTCACAAAGCCTTTGACAAAAACGGCTTCGAGAAAGGGTAAACGGTTTACGTTACACCTAAAGCAGGTTACTTCTTCGCCCATGATGCACAACAACCTGTGCTATTGAATTGGGAAGCAGAAGAAATAAAAATCGTGGAAGCCGTATAATGTGCGGCTTTTTCAGTCAGTCAGAAAAGCTAAGGCAAGACCTCAATGTATAGTATAGGTAAAAGAACGACACACACGAGTCGCTCTTTTTAGAGCTTCATTAAACGTTTGATGTGACAAAACGCGGCACGACCGAGTGCATCAAGGTTGTAACCGCCTTCCAATACCGAAACAATTTTTCCATCACAATGACGATCCGCCACGTCCATTAATAAGTCGGTGATCCATGTGTAGTCGGACTCGCTCAGTCTAAGTTGCCCCATGGGGTCTTCTTTGTGCGCATCAAAACCGGCGGAAATCATGATGAGTTGGGGTTGGAAAGCGTCCAAGGCTGGGAGAAGCTGCTCTGTTATCGCCTTACGAAATTCACGGCTGCCTGACCCTGCGGCTAATGGCATATGCAAGATATTATCGTGGGAAACACCGGGGTCACTGTAAGGATAAAAAGGGTGTTGGTAACTCGACGCGTAGAAAACCTTAGGGTCGTTCTTAAAAATATCTTCCGTACCATTACCATGATGAACATCAAAATCGACTATGGCGACCCGCTCTAGAGCATATTGGTTAATCGCATGACGGGTGCCAACGGCGATGTTATTAAAAAAACAAAAGCCCATCGCGTTGTCGTATTCTGCATGATGGCCCGGTGGTCGAATGGCACAAAATGCGTTGACCGCTTTGTCAGACAGGACTAAATCGACGGCCGTAACAACGGACCCCGCGGCGTATAAAGCAGCGTCTAGCGTGAGAGGCGTCATGAGAGTGTCAGGGCCAACTTCTAATCCGTCTTCCGTTGGCGTCCTATCAAAGAGGGAGGCTATGTAGGCGGCATCATGGGTCGCGTTTAGTTGATCTCTTGTTGCTGGTTCAGCATCGAATAGACGGATAAAGTCCATCAATTGGCCCATGATTAAACGGTTCTGGATGGCCCCTAAACGTTGGGGAGACTCAGGGTGATCGTCACCCATATCGTGTTTTTCGCAATGGGTGTGTGTGATGTAAGCCGTGGTCATTTAGTGTCCAATCTATTTATTTTTAAAACCAAAAGTACAGTATGCCTCGTTTTTTTACGTTATTAGAACCTATGTTAATCACAGAGTTCTAGTAAACGCAGTAAGCAAAAAAGATCTCACAAACACAAGAACTAATCTACACTACTATGGTCTAGTCTTTCGAAACTCATTGATTATGTTATCTTGACATGTCGTTTTTCAGAATTGAATGTCAGGAGAACACCCAGTGAGCCAGCACGTGTTACAACCATTACTCGCACCACGATCCATCGTGATACTGATAGGTGACGACCCTCAAGATCCTCTTATGTTGGCGTTTCTTGCGTCTTTGTCGGACGTTGAAAAAAGCGCCCCCGTTACCTTAGTCGGCGAACGGCTCAATACCTGGACCCCTTTTCCTATCGTTGCCACATTGGATGCACTCACGACGTCTCCAGATCTGGCTGTTTTAGTGGGTTCTGTTGCCAAGGGTTCAATGGCGCATGTTATTACTCAGTGTGGTCAAGCGGGCATTGGCTCACTGCTAATGATGTCATGGACAGATGAATCCCCAGAGGTACTTCATGCGGCTTTACGTGAACACAATGTGCGTCTACTCGGCCCAAACAGCTTTGGTGTCTGTCGTCCAAAACAGGGGATCTTTGCCTGGTTGGGCGCGACTCAACCCTTACCAGGAAGGTTAGCTTTACTGTCTCAATCTGGTACGGTCGCGAGCGCATTGGTCGATTGGGCGACATGGCAAGGCATTGGCTTTTCTCAAGTTGTATCCATGGGGACTCCTGTCGATGTCAAGCCGTCACAAATTTTAGATTATTTATCCACCGACTTCGATAGTCAGGCTATCTTGATGTACCTACAAGGCATAGGCAACCCCACTCGTTTTCTCAGCAGTCTACGTGCCACAGGACGCAGTAAACCCGTTGCTGTTGTTACGGAACATTCAATGGGGGCAGATGAGCGGGTATTAGACGCGGCACTCAGCCGAACAGGAGCCGTACGAGGTCGACGCTTAAACGATTTGATTGCCGCCGCTTCGGTGATGACCAATGCACGTCGAGTGAAAGAAGGTTCTTTGTTAATAATAGGTAATGGGGCGGGTCCCAGTGAGTTAGCCGCTCAACGGGCCATGGAGCTTGATATAGAGCTACTGATACCAGACGGGGCGTTACAAAAAAAACTTGAAAACACCATGGCGGGTAGGGGAGGCATTGGGCCTGTCACAACGGTTTGGGCCAGTTGCGCTAATGACGTGTTTATCGATCTGGCAGCGAACGCGCTGAGTCATGATGAATGTGGCGCGGTACTGCTTACATTAAGCCCGACGGCGCTACTCAATATTGATTCTTTATACGACCTGATAACCCGACTCCATCGCACGCAGAAAAAGCTTGTTATGGTGTGCCTGCTTGGTGGTGGTAATATGACTAAGCTGCGTACTCGTATTAATGAGGCGGGGATTCCGACTTTTCGAACGCCTGAAACCGCCATTGAAGGCTTCCAGTTTTTGGTGCAATTCCAGCGTAATCAATTGCTTGCTAAGCAATCTCCAGACAGCCATGCCTTTCGTTTTAAAATTGATGTCTCGAAAGCAACAAAGACACTCAATCAACTGCGTAATGAGCGTGATAACGCTTTAAGAGAAGACTTGTTAAAAGACGTTTTTGCGTTATTCCATATTCATTTAACATCACGTCGCCAAGCATCACATTTGTTATCGGCACCGATTCATTTATGCGTTTTTCAAGATACCGTATTCGGCCCAGTAATGGGTTTGTCACTACAGGGCGCTCATTGGCATCATCAAACTGAAGCCGTTGCATTGCCGCCGCTTAATACGATACTGGCGAAGGATTTGATTAAACGCGCTTTTCCCGGAGAAGAATCCTTTGAACTAGAAGGCTTACTGCGAAATATTTCGACTATGGTGTGTGAGTTGCCAGACATTGAAAGTTTAGCGTTATCTGATGTGAGGCTTCACGAAAGCGGTCGTGTGTACGCCGAGGTCAACGTAACCCTTAGATCGAGCGTAGGCATGCGTCGCTACGAACACCTAGCCATTCACCCATATCCAAGGCAATGGGTATCTGAGTTGACGTTAAAAAATGGGGATACAGCCACCGTCCGTCCTGTACTGCCAAGAGACTCCGGTATTTTGGCTGACTTTGTTCGAGGTCTCTCGCACGAAACGAGATACTTTCGATTCCTTTCAAACTTCTCTGAGCTCACGCCGCGTATGTTAACCAGCTTGTCTCATATTGATTATGATCGAGAAATTGCCTTGTTGGCCGTCATCAAAAGAAATGATCAGGATGTGTTAATCGGTACAGCGAGATACATCGACAACTTTGATGACCAGAGCTGCGAATTTGCCATTGTGTTAGGAGATGAGTATCAAGGGCTAGGACTTGCTTCTTATTTAATGCGACAACTCTTTCGAGTGGCTGTGGATAAAGGGATTCGCGTCATGTCTGGCATTGTGCTGTCCGAAAACAAACGCATGATCGACTTTTGCAAACGCCTTGGTTTTAGCATTAAAAGAGATGAAGATGACTTAGAGCAAGTCATCGCCACCATCACATTAACACCAAAGGACTCATTTGATTAAACGGTGAATTAAAGGCAAAGTAATTGAATTTTTAGGGGCACCCCTTTCCTAGTGCCATTAATCACGGTATTGCTGTTGTTGACCTTTATTCCGTCAATCTCTATGTGGTTACCGACTTTAATCTATCGTTAGGGTTGAGTAGTTAAGGTGAAAACTGAGTTGTATCAAAAGGCCCTGTAACTCATGTTCAGGGCGTTTTTTTAGGGCAGAAGAGGAGGGCGTTAGGTTATTTTTACTTCGTAATGCATATTGCTACTGTGCGCACGGCTGATACTGTATTCCACTAATCGACCGTCTAACGCTGTGGCCACTCGCTCAACTTCTAGTAAGGGTTGACCAACGTCGATGGAGAGCATTTGGGCATCTATTTCATCGCTTAAAACGGCGGTTATTGAATCGACAGCATTACGGATACTGATGTTAAAGGTGTTTTGGTAGAAGTTATAAAGTGCGTGCGGCAACGTCTCTTCAAGGTGTAAGTCGCCAAAATAACGATGAGGTAAATAAATCAATTCTCTTATACAGGGTTCGTTATTAATGATTCTAACTCTATGTAAACGAATGACTTTATCGGTTGTCGTTAAGTGTAAAGCTTGAGCCACTTTAGGTTCGGCTTCTAGGATTTGTATGTCGATTATGTCTGCACTTGGGAGGGTATCACTTTCTCCATTGTTGTGTTTGAAGCGGAAAAAGTGGAAAAGCATTTCTTGTAACGTGTGTTTAGACACAAAGGTGCCCACCCCTTGACGGCGAAAGACCACATTTTCTTCCGTCAGCGTATTAAGTGCTTTACGAACGGTGCCTTGACTGACATTGAGTCTATCCGCAAGCTGGAATTCGCTCGGTAGGACTTCACCCGGTTTCCAGACGCCCTCAACAATGCGTTCAATAATGAGCTCTTTAACTTGTTCATAAAGAGGTTTGAATTGTGGTGAGGGTCGGTTTTCTTGAGTCATGGAACGCCTTATCGGAAATAGATATAACCTATTGTTATTGTTTCAGAATACACAGTAACAATTCCGCAATTTTATGCAATTCCTTATTTTATAAAAAAGCATTTTCCCGAGTACTTTATGATGGAACGCATTGTTTTGGCCTACAAAACCCCTTTTAAACTGGCGCTTTAGTGGGGCTCAGTAATTTGGTTATGGCCAGGCTGTCCATCGGCTTGTAAAAAAAGTAGCCCTGAAATATTTGGCATCCCAAAGACTTCAACGTAGTAACTTGTTCTGCTGTCTCAACGCCTTCTGCGACCGCTATTAACTCTAAATTTCTCGCCAAATGCAAAATAGTACCGCAAATTTTGGCATCCTCAGCATGACTTGAGCACTCATCAACGAAAGAATGA
The DNA here is from genome assembly GCF_014805825.1 of Marinomonas algicola. Lineage (NCBI taxonomy): Bacteria > Pseudomonadati > Pseudomonadota > Gammaproteobacteria > Oceanospirillales > Oceanospirillaceae > Marinomonas > Marinomonas algicola. Next base: position 4,183,268 of record NZ_CP061941.1, on the reverse strand, counting down.
TCAATCTTCAATACATCCAGAGGCAGGCGTTTTAAATAACTCAGAGAAGAATAGCCAGTCCCAAAATCGTCGACAGAGATTTGAATGTTCAATGATTTTAAATCAGCCATGGACGCAATGCAGCGCTCAATATCCTTTAATAGAACGCCTTCGGTAATTTCAATCTCCAAGAAATGGCCTTCAATATTATAAAACTCTAATCTTTCAGCAATGTAGGGTACTAAAGAGTCTGAAACTAAATGGCGGCCTGATATGTTTACCGCAACAGGCACGATCTCGACACCTTGAGTACGCCATTCAACTAACTGCTTTAAGGCTTGGTTGATAACCCATTCGTCAACTTTAATAATAAGACTGGTTTCTTCTGCAATGGGAATAAATTCGGCCGGCAGAATTGGGCCCTTTGTTGGATGTTCCCAACGAACTAGAGCTTCTAACCCCAGAATATAGTCCTTACTCATAAACACTTTTGGCTGAAACACCAAAGAAAATTGATCTAAAACCAGCGCTTCTTTTATTTCTTTGTCGATTTCGAATTTTATATTAACGGTGTTGGCCATGTCTGGTGTGAAGAATTGGGCATTATCACGGCCTTTTTCTTTGGCGTAGTACATCGCTATGTCGGCTTGTTGTATTAACTTTTCCGCATCCATCTTTTGATTATGAGAAAAGGTAACGCCTATGCTGGTAGGAATAGTTAACAGTTGCCCATTCAACTTTACTGGATTTCTCATGCTGTCCAATATTTGTTGAGCGCGTTGTTTTAAATGGTGCTCCGTGACCTGATCCGTCATCATAAAGACAAACTCATCTCCTCCCCAACGAGAGATGACATCAGATTCATTGGAAACCGATCTCAGCCGATTGGCGACTTCACATAATAATTCATCGCCCGCTTTATGGCCTAAGGTATCGTTGATGATTTTGAAATTGTCCAAATCTAAGAAAAGGAGTCCAACGGCGCTTTTGGGGGTCGAATCAGATGGGAATGTCCGCACCAATTTGTCCATTAAATAGGTTCGATTGTAGAGGTGAGTAAGAGGGTCTCTATAGGCTAAAAATTTTAGTCTTTCCTGAAGTTTAAGGTGTCGAGACATGTCTCTTATATGCAAGGTGTATTCGTTCTTTAAAGATGAGTCGTAATTGGCTTTGGTAATGGCAATTTCGGCTGGGAAGTGGTGGTTAGGGTCTCTTTTTAAATGGAAAGGATTGCGTCGATTTAGAATTAATCCTGATGATGTGGAAAACCCGGAATTGAGACTCGCCAATATAGTTGGCCTATCCTCCTCTAAAATAAAAAGCTCAATGAAGCTTTTACCTTCAACCTGCTTTTTTAGACAGCCGAAAGTGCGTTCCGCTGCGGGGTTAAATTCAATAATGGTGCCGTAATGATTAATCGAGACGATGGAATCCATGGATGAATTTAAAATAGCCGATTTACGCATTTCACTTTCTTGAAAGCGAGCTAGAGCCTCGTCTCGCTGATTGATTTCGGTACTGACTCTATGCAGAACCTGATTGTATTTACGAGCAATTTGACCGACTTCAGTAAAAGGCTCTTCTGGTACAGGATGAGAGAAATCAGCATTATTTTGCTGGTGTTGCATGGAAGTGAGTAGATTAAAAAGCTCAGTGGAGGCGCGATGCTCGGCTACGTTTAAGCCTTGTTCCTCTTGCTCTTTCGTTGCTCTTAATGGCATCAAACGATTTAATAGTGAGACGGCAATGTAGCCGATAGAAAAACAATATACGCCAATCGAAATAATACCTACTACTTGGATGCCAAGCTGCTCAAAAAAGGTAAGTCCGTTATTAATTTTTTCCGCTTGACCAAAGAGAGCGACACATAATGTGCCCCAAATACCGGCGAAGAGGTGCACAGGCACAACGTCTAACGCATCATCGAGACGCCACTTTTCCATAAACATACTGCCGTAGTACATAATCACTCCTGACACCGCACCAATAATAACGGATGCACCAGGGGATACGACATGGCAGGAGGCTGTAATACCCACTAAACCCGCAATCGCCCCGTTCATTATAAAGCCGACGTTGACATAACCTTCTTTGAAATAATGTAGACCTGCCGCAATAAGTCCTCCCCAAGCGGCTGAAACAAAGGTGTTTAGAATGATCATTGGCACATCATTATTGAGCTCTAATGTGCTGCCACCATTGAAGCCAAACCAACCGAACCATATTAATAACGCGCCCAATGCTGAGAGTGGTAAATTGTTACCAGGAGGTAAGCGGATACCTTGTTCAAAACGCCCTAACCTTGGGCCTATGATGATGACGCATACTAACGCGACCCAGCCGCCAACAGAATGCACCACGGTAGAGCCAGCAAAATCAATAAAGCCAAGGGACTCAAGCCAACCGGATGTACTTTGCTGATCGTAGACACTAGACCATGCCCAATGCCCTACGATAGGGTAAATAATAGAGCTTAAAATAACAGTAATGGCGATATAACCAAGAAAGGTCATGCGCTCTGCCACCGCTCCGGAGGTGAGTGTGGCGGCGGTGCCACAGAACATCATTTGGAATAGGAAGAAACTCATTTCCCAGGCCGAGTGCGTGTCATTAAAGAAGAAATCACTCTGACCAAAAAGCCCCCAAACCGACTCCCCGAACATAATGCCGAAGCCAAAGCACCAAAAAATAGTGGTGGAAATGATAAAGTCAGAAATGTTTTTAGCCGCGACATTGATACTGTTTTTACTACGAATGAGCCCACTTTCTAAGCATAAAAATCCAGCTTGCATCATAAACACAAGTGCGGATGTAATCAGTAACCAATAAAAGTCAGCCATAAGCTCCTCAAGGTAGAAGGCGCACCAAAAAGGACGCGCATTAAAAACACTGTGCTCAATAATTGTGCGATGTTGTGAAAAGTGTCGCGGCCTACCCAGTAAGTGGAGCGCAAACTCGATAGTTGTGTTTGTGATTCAATTGTTGTGCCAATTTGACCATACAGAAAAAGTGCTGATTTTTTTTGTAAAAAGGCTAAGTAAAAACGTAAGTTATAGACTATAAATAGATCAAATTCTTATGATTAGATGCGTTTATTGTTACAGATAAAGGCTTTTTATAGGCAGGTTTGATAAAAAAGCGCATCGTATGTGATACCGCTATTGTATAAAAAAATGAAAAAAACATGGCACTTTGGTTGTGTTATAGGTCTTATGTAAGATATAAAATACAACTTAATGATCATGCAATGATGAAAACAGGCATGATATGGATACGAGAAGAATAATTTAATGTCCTTATACCGTCTTCTATCGTCTGTATAAGTATTCATTAGTGCCACAAAATAATAACGGAGCTGCATAATAATGAAAAAAAATAATCTCTTGAAAACCACGCTGACCACGTTAGCACCTACTTTACTCGCTGCAGGCATTGCGACCGCTTCTTTGCCATTGATGGCGGCTGACTTTAATATCAATGTTGTCCATTTATCTAATACAAGTGATGAAGATTATGATGGTGCTTTGGTTTTAAAGGATTATGTTGAAGCTCAATCAAATGGCCGTATTGCGGTTACTATTTATTCTGGTGGCCAGTTATGTGGTAACGGAACAGAATGTATCGAAGCGTTACAGGCCAATCTAATACAAGTGTTTAATACCACAACTGGTGGTCTTTCTAGTGTCTTTCCCGAAATTCAAGCACTTGATATCCCTTATATGTTTCCCAACGATCGAGTGGCGGAGTGTGCCTTAGACAGTGAATTGCTAGCAGGCTCTATTCGTAAAGAGCTGCTCGATCGTACGGGTTCTATGCGCCTGATGACCATTGGTAATACGGGCGGGTGGCGTAATTTCGCAACAACAGATCGTCAAATCAAAACACCGGCCGATGTGAAAGGCGCCAAAATTCGTACGATTAATTCACCCATTCAAATGGAGTTAGTGCGTGCAATGGGTGGTAACCCAACGGCCGTGCCATGGCCAGAAGTGTATACCTCATTAGCAACTGGCTTAGTGGCTGGTACAAAGAATGGTATTACTGACATCATGGGAATGAAGTTTAATGAACACATTAAATACATGACATTGGATGGCCATGCTTATATGGGTTCCATGTGGTGGATGAATAATGATGCCTTTAGCGAAATGCCAGAAGATCTACAGCGCATTATGTCGGATGGTTTTGATTCGTTAAGAATGGTCACGACAGTGATGCCGAAACGTCGCCAAATTGAAGCATACAATGCCTTTAAAGAAGGTGGTGGTACCATTTACGCCCCAACAGCAGAAGAGAAGAAAATGTTCCAAGAAGCCGCATTACCTGTGCGTGATTGGTTTAAAAATGAATACGGTGCTAAATGGGTAGACATTACTCAGAATGCGGTTGATGCTTGTGAAACGTCATTAAATGAAAGGTTCATGGCCGCTAAATCGTAAGCTTGATTTCATCAAGAGTAGTGGTGAAATGACTTTTGTATCAAATACCGATCTATTGTCTCAGTAGATCGGTATTTTTTTATAGATTAATTCGTTGTTTCTTTTATTTGCCTTAGCATGTGTTCCATAAAACGCATCATGAGCGGTGTCTCCCGCTCAGCTTTCCAAACCATATAAATTTCAAGCTTAGGTAAGTCACCTTCAATAGGGCGGTAAACCAAGCCTTCGCGCTGATCGTATTTGGTCGATTCAGGCACAATGGCAATACCGACCCCAGCCGCGACCAAGGTGCGCGTGGTTTGTGTGACTTTAGCGATTTGCACGATATTAGGCTGTACATTCGCTGCATGTAGGCTGTTCATGGTCTGATCATAAAGTGATGGGTGAGAGGCTCTGGCAAACATGACAAAAGATTCTTCTTTTAAATCAGAGAGAGAGACGCGACTTTTGCGAGCAAGGGTATGATGTTCGGGTAAAGCCAGTAAATTGTCTTGATGCTCGTAATGAGACTGTTTAAAAAGTGACACATCGACACTGGGATTCAAGAAGACAAAGGCTAAGTCTATCTTATCTAAACTGAGAGCCTGTAGTGCATCCACTGTACTCATACTTTCTAAATTGAGTGTGGCTTTGCTGTATTTTTTTTTAAACTCTCCTATGGACTTTGAAAAGTGCGGCGTGCCCGTTGCCCAAATAAACCCAATAGATAAATTGCCCTCTTCGCCTTTAGCGACGGCTTTTACTTGGTCTTGCGTGTTTTGCCACATCTGTAACAAACTCTTCGCTTGAGGTAATAAGGCTTCTCCCGCTTTTGTTAACGTGACTCGTTGGCTGGTACGATCAAATAATATGGCGTCTAAATCTTCTTCTAAACTTTTAATTTGTTGGGATAAAGGAGGCTGAGAAATATGTAAACGCTGAGCGGCTCTACCAAAATGAAGCTCTTCAGCGACGGTAACAAAATAATGAAGTTTTCTAAATCGCATGCTTTTATCTTTAATATGTTTTTTGTATTAAGCTATATTAAAAGATAGGTGAATTTAACTCGTTAGTCGAGTTTACTCTGTAGTAGGTAAGACGTTTGCCGTCTCTTTTTCAGGCTATTCAAGGCCAAGTTTTGGCTTCCGCTTCTTCCATGATGGATACCAACCACTTTCGAAAACATTCAACGCCCTTCTTTTGTCTAAAAATTTGCGGTGGTTGTAACATATAAAATTGTGATTGTGTCTTCATGGTTAAATCGACAGGGCACACTAATAATCCACTGGCAAGATAATCATCGACTAAGTTTGACCAGCCTAAAGCGAGCCCTTGGCCATTCAACGCCGCCTGAATCACTAAAAGATAATTGTTGATATTCAATTTCCGCCCTGTACTGGCCGTTGGCGTAATATTGGTTTGTCTAAACCAGTCAGACCAGGTGACCCAATCTTCGCTTATATCCAAAGACAACAAAGTACCATGACTGATCTTATTTGGATCGGCTATCTCAGGGTGCTGTTGTAAATAGCGAGGACTACAAACAGGAAAGACGGTTTCACTAAACAAAGGCGTTGCATCTAAACCTTGGGGGGGAGTACGACAATAGAATAGTGCAATATCAAACTCACTGTTGCGAATACCTCTAATAGAGTCGACGGCAAGAATGCGTAGATCAATCTCTGGGTGAGCGGCTTGAAATTCACTGAATCTAGGTAATAACCAAAAAGACGCCATGGCATTGGTTGTCATTACAGTAACCAGCTGCTCTCCTTGCCATTGGATAATATTGCTTGTGGTTGCCGATATGCTTAATAATGCGGGCTCGATGCTTTGATAATACTCATTGCCCGTAGGCGTTAAAATTAAACTGCGCTTATCTCTAATAAACAGGGCTCGACCCAGGTAATCTTCAAGATGCTTGATTTGCCTACTAATAGCGCCTTGGGTGACATTAAGTTCTGCTGCCGCTTGAGTAAAGCTCAAGTAACGGGCGGCGGCTTCAAAAGCAACCAGACTATTTAATGGTGGCAAGGGCTTCATGCGCATAAGATAGTACTCAAATTAAATGTAAAGAAACAAGAGCAAAAAGAACGCTAAGTCATCCTTAGCGTTCTTTTTTTGTTCATATGAACGACATGGATATGTTATGAGTTTATAGCATGTACTACTTCCTTGCGTAATGCTTTATGTATTGAAAGTGCCATCATAATAACAAGGAACGCAGCTGGTAACGCCGCACAAATAGTCGCCGTTTGGACCGTTTTTAGACCCCCAGCCCATAATAATCCTGCGGCAATAATACCAACCGTCAGCCCCCAAATAATTCTACTGGCTCTAGGTGGTTCTAAGCTTCCATGAGAGCTTAATGTGCAAAGAACTAAAGTACCTGAATCGGCAGAAGTAACAAAGTATGTGACCAACAAAAAGGTCGCTAATGCACTGAATATAGTCGCAATATTAACACCTGAATCGATTTCTATTTTTTCGAAGAGGGTGAAAATAGCTTGAGTAGAGTCGGCTTTTGTTGCTGTTAGTATATCGCCTCCAGTAAAAGCGGCCGCCTCTCCCGTGAGTTGTTGTTCAGTGACTTGAGTTTGATGGTTTTGCTTATCTTCATTCTCGTAATGCATAGCGGCGCCACCAAGTGTGGCTATCCATAAGAAGCCAAATAAGGTGGGAACGATAAGGGCACCGCCAATCAGTTCACGAATGGTTCTACCACGAGAAATTCGAGCAATAAACATACCGACAAATGGAGCCCAAGTAAGCCACCACGCCCAATAGAATGCGGTCCACCAGTTCTGCCACTGCGAATCTTCTTGAGTATCACTCCATAGACTTAAGCCAATAACATTTTGCAGGTAGTCTGCTGTCCCTTCTAAGTAAATATGCAAAATATAGCGTGTAGGACCAAATAAAAGTACGCCTGCTAGAATGACAGCAGAAAGAATCATATTCCAAACGGAGAGAATTTTTATCCCTTTGCCAACACCTGAAATGACCGAGAGGATGGCAATAAAAGAAATGATGGTAATCATAATAATTTGACTGGCGATGGTGATTTTAACACCAAAGAGTAACTCCATACCGGTACTCATTTGTATTACGCCTAGTCCAAACGAGGTAGCAATACCAAAGGCGGTAATGGTGACAATGAGAATATCGATGGTGTTGCCTAACCATCCGTCAAGTCGCTTTTCTCCAAATAAAGGAATGAGTGCCGAGCGAATAGTAAGCGGTTTCCCTTTACGATAAGAAAAATAAGCGAGCCCAAGAGCGGTCATAATATAGAGAGCCCAAGGGTGCAGTCCCCAATGGAAAAAACTTAATCTTATGGCTGTCTGCGCGGATTCATTACTTAAAGGGGTTTCAGAGAAGGGGTTGCCTGCATAATGCCACATAGGTTCGGCAACAGACCAAAAGAGTAGTCCAATTCCCATGCCTGCACTGAACAACATGGATAACCAAGAACCTAAACTAAACTCTGGCTTTTCATCATCGGTTCCTAATTTAATATTGCCATATCGACTGACCATTAAATACAGCAAGAAAACCAGTATGGCTGAGGCCGTAATAAGATAAAACCATTTAAAGTTATACAATATGGCGGCTGAGACCTGAGTAAATAAGGCTCCAGCTTCTTCTGCAAGTATGGCGCAAACTATGACAAAGCCAATAATTAGCACTTTTGAGATCAAGGTCACGGTAGGGTCAATACCGCGAAACATCCCACTATTAATTTTCATTATGTGTCTCCATTGTTGTTATTTTAGATCGACTTAAGCTTTAGAGGCGTGTCAATGACGCTTTAAATGATTTCTAGCTCTTTTTGTTAGGGTTGAGTTCGTTAAAAAAGAGCAAACAATATTGTTGAAAAGCCTGATCTGTATCAAACGACTTTTTGGTTAGATGCTTATGAGTAAATGTAATGAATTCTATAATAGAGGTTTGGAGTAGAGGTGGAACAGGCTCTTCGAGAATAGGGGATTAGCTGAACAAGACGGCTGATAATGAAGAATTTGAATGATCAGAAGGTGAAGGTTGTCATCAATCTAGCATATGAAGCATGATGCAAAATTTGGCCAAAAGTATCATGCCTACCTAACGGCAATGTTTAGGTAGGCATGAGTTTTACAACCAGTTCTCTTCCCATGGATAGGTCGACAATTCAATAATACCGTCTTTTGTTATTAAAACTTGTTGCTCTAACTTGATGCCTTCCCGTCCATCTTTGGCGCCAATGTAACTTTCGACACAAACTACCATATTTTCTTCGAATAGGCCGTCGTACCCAGAGCTGTTCCAATCGTTGCCTTGATGAGCAATGGCCGGATACTCATCCGCCAAGCCGATACCATGAGCAAGGCAGCAATATCGGTTTGGATAATTTTCAGCTGGAATTTTCCATGCTTTCTGGGAAAACTCTTTATAAGAAAGCCCTGCTTTTAATAGGCTCATATTATATTGAACCTGCTCATAGGCTAACTGATAAATGTGACGCTGTTCTGGTGTCGGTGGCACGTGACCAACCGTCCATGCTCGAGAAATATCAGCACAATACCCATAAGGCCCTATGAGATCTGTGTCGAATGACAGGATTTCACCTGTTTGCATGATGCGATTGCTCGATTCTTGCATCCAGGGATTGGTTCTTGGTCCACTTGATAACAGCCGGGTTTCTATCCATTCACCTCCATGACGAATGTTCTCGTAATGTAACCAAGCCCATAGTGCATTTTCTGTCATACCTGGCTTCAGTTCATCGTACATTCGCTGAATGCCTTTCTCACAGACTTGAATAGTCCACTGCATTAGCGCAATCTCAGCCGCGGATTTAATTTTGCGAGCCTGCTCCATTAAGCTATGACCTTCCACGACACGAAGGCCTTTTTCTCTAAGGCAATCAATACCTTCAATATCGGCTTTATCTAAAGCTAAGCGACGATTATCAGGGCTGTGCTGGGTGATAAGATGCGCAATTTCCTCGGCCCATAGCTTTACTCTTTCGTCAATGCGTGAGCCCGCGCCAAAAAAACTCCAATTGATGGCTGTACGAATTTCATCAATTTGTTGGTTGCCGGAGAGTAAATGTTCACAATTATGAAACTCCCAATGAATCACCGGCCCTTCTGCAAAGACTAAGGTGTAGCGAGCAAAATTGTGTAAAGTCCACACTTGCATATTGGAACTGTCTGTTGCATAGCGAATATTGACAGGATCGTACAACAAGATAGCGCCGCAATCATGCTCCACAAGTTGTTGTTTTACTCTGGCTAAACGGTATTTTTGAGCCGCCTGTAATGTTTCTTCTGCAACAGGGTTCACCAATGCGGCACTTCCAAAGGAGTCACGAGATATTTGGGTCATAAAGCCTTCCTTTAAGATGATTATGATGAGCGTATTAAGTGAGTAGTTCATCGTTAAGTAAAACGATAAAAACTCACGAGCTCATTATGAAAGCTCATCGATTGTTGACATTATCGACGACGGCTTTATTGACGAACGCTTTTACTTACCCTTTTTAATATCAATAGAAATTTTATCGTGTGCTGTGCCTATTCATCGAATAAAAAAGTTAATGAGTTTTTGTCATGGGTTTCTAGCGTAAAAGTCGTTTGTTGAGGATGCTTTTTCGTCAGTAATATTTACCTCGTAAACAGACCTGTAAAACAATAACAAACGCGCTCTTGCAAAGCGCCTATTTACTCGAGGTGTCAAGGTGAAAACAATTCAGCAAAACCGTATTTCAGTTGCCGATCTAAATGCTGTCCATCAACCCATTCATCAAGCCAAAGGCATGCCCAACGCAGCGTACGATGATCCTCAATTATTTGAGTTTGAGAGAGATCAAGTACTTGGAAAGACTTGGGCAGGTTTGGTATTTGCCAGTGAGCTTCCAAAAAATGGTTTTGCTAAACCTGTCGATTTTATGGGATTGCCTTTGGCTGTTATGCGCAATCGATCCGGTGAACTAAAAGTATTTCATAATATTTGTAGCCACCGCGGTATGGTGTTATTGAGAGAAGAAACAGAAGTAGAAGGTATGGTTCGTTGTCCTTACCATTCTTGGACATATGATCTCGACGGTAACCTTAAAGGAACGCCTCATATTGGCGGTGTAGGTAAGCATAAAGCGGAAGGTTTTGTATGTGAAAAACATGGATTAAAAGAAATCCGTGCTGCGGTTTGGAATGGTATTGTTTTTATTAATCTATCTGGTGATGCCGTTGATTTTGAAGACTTTATTCAACCGCTTGTAAGCCGTTGGGAGGTATTTACTGGGGCGGGTGGATTTGATCAAGTAAGAGTTGCTCCAACAGGAAGCACTATGGCATTAACGGTGAATTCAAATTGGAAATTAGCCGTTGAAAACTATTGTGAGTCATACCACTTGCCATGGGTACACCCAAGTTTGAACTCATATTCTCCTTTAGATCAGCATTATAATTTGATTGTTAATGATGATGCATCAGGGCAGGGCAGCTACACCTACAGTTTGTCTGATGTGGCTGGCACCAGTCTGCCTCAGTTTAAAGATTGGCCGCAGGATAAAATTCGTCAAGCTGAGTACGTGTCTCTGTATCCAAATATCCTACTGGGAGTGCAAGCTGACCACGTATTTTCAATTATTTTGCACCCTCAAGCGCACAATAAAACACTGGAAAAACTTGAGCTAGCTTATGTTGGTGATGAGGCTATTGGAGACAAGTATGCGGCTTGTCGAACCGCTGTCTTAGAAAGTTGGAAAGTCGTCTTCCAAGAAGATATTTTTGCTGTAGAAGGTATGCAAAATGGGCGTAAATCACCCGCTTTCCAAGGGGGCGTTTTTTCTCCTGTGCTAGATGGACCTACCCACCATTTCCATCAATGGGTCTCTAATCAATATTTGAACAGCAGCGAAAAATCTTCTTAACAATTCAGAGCGTATTGGGGTGATGTTCACCCCAAAATCCCTAGGGGTGAACATATTATGACGACTACTACAAATACACATTGGCATAACTTTATCGCCGGCGAATGGGTGGATGCGAAAGAAAGTACTCAAATCTATAATCCGGCCACAGGGGAAGTATTCGCTACGATAGCGTGTGCGACAAAAAGCGATGTTGAACGTGCTATTTCAGCCGCGAGAGCGTGTGTGGAATCTGGCGTATTGACTGACTGTCGACCTGCTCAACGGGCTGAATTAATGTACCGGATTGCGACAGAAATTCGTCTAATTGCAGAAGAAGCCGCACCATTGCTGTGTCAAGAGAATGGAAAGTCTTTGAGTGATGCAACAGAAGAGTTTTTGATTGCTGCACGTTACTTTGAATATTACGCGGGAATGGCGGATAAAATTGAAGGTAAGTCGATTCCCTTAGGTAAAGATTATGTTGATTTTACCTACTATGAACCTGTTGGCATCTCGGCTCAAATTGTTCCATGGAATTTCCCCGTGGATATTTGTGCTCGTTCATTGGCTCCTGCGTTAGCGGCTGGTAATGCGGTGATTGTAAAATCGCCTGAAATTACGCCTTTAGCGATGACTTGGCTGGCAACAGCGTGCACTCGAGCTGGATTACCGAATGGCGCGTTAAGTATTTTGAGTGGTCCGGGAAGGGAAATTGGAGCTGCTTTGGTAGCGCATCCGCAAGTCAATCAAATTGTCTTTACTGGTTCAGTGGCAACAGGGCAGAGTATTTTAAAAGCAGCTGCGGAACATGCCACTCCGAGTGTCATGGAGTTAGGTGGAAAATCGGCGGCTGTCGTCTTTCAAGATGCGGACATTGATGAAGTGCTGGAAAGTGTTCGTTGGGGCATCTTTTTTAATGCCGGACAAGTGTGTTCTGCTATGTCGCGTTTATTGGTGCATAAAGACCGTTACGCTGAAGTGGTAGAGAAAGTAGCCGCATTGGCACAAGACTTATCTATCGGTGCCGGCATGGATAATGCCGATTTAACGCCTGTAGTGTCATTACAACAGCAGCAGCAAATACTGGACATATGTCAGCAGGCTGAAACTCAAGGTGCTCGCCTTGTTTGCGGTGGTAAGGCTCCTGACCGTGCGGGTTATTTTGTAGAAGCCACCGTGTTTGCTGATGTGGCGCCTGATATGAGCCTGTTTACAGACGAAGTATTTGGTCCAGTATTAGCTATTACTCCTTTTGAAAGTGAAGAAGAGGCATGGCAGCTCGCAAATGCAACTCAATTTGGATTGGTTGCCGGTGTGTTTACGCATGACTTAACTCGTGCGATACGCGCTAGTCGAGCATTAAAAGCGGGTCAAGTATTCGTTAATGAATGGTATGCCGGAGGTATTGAAACGCCATTTGGAGGCATAGGTTTATCTGGCTTTGGCCGTGAAAAAGGTCAGGAAGCGCTTTATAGCTATGTAAATACAAAAAATGTGGCGATACGAGTCACGGCTGAAAATCGATAACGACGCTGTGAGTTGTTCTTGCTGAGCATTAGGAGAGAGACATGAAAAAATGGCTATGTATTATTTGTGGTTGGATCTATGACGAAGCCAAAGGCTGGCCATCGGATGGAATTGCACCAGGTACTCGCTGGCAGGATATTCCTGATGATTGGTTGTGCCCAGAATGCGGTGTAGGTAAAGCCGATTTTGAGATGATAGAAGTAAGTCATACGCAGGCTGAGTCATCAATACCGGTGAATTTGCCTCTAGCGACACCTCCTATCGTAATTATTGGTACGGGTTATGCTGGTTATAACTTGGCTCAAGCCATTCGTGAACGCTCTCCAGATGCGAATATTGTTTTATTTACAACGGATGACGGCAGTAATTATTCGAAACCTGGGCTTTCAAACGCTTTTGCACGTGGGCTTGATGCAAAAGGGCTGGTAACAGAAACTCTGTTGCAAGTGGAAGCGCGTTTAAATGTACGTATTTATGGTCACTGTCAGATTACCCATATCGATACTCAGAAGAAGTTGGTGACCAGTAGTTATGGAGAGCAAACCTACAGCAAGCTAGTGTTAGCTCAAGGTGCTCAACCCATACAGCTCTCTTTTCAAGGTGATGCCAGTGGTGATGTGATGAGTGTTAATAACTTGCTTGATTACCATCACTTTAGAGAAGCCATTGCAGATAAAAAACACATTACTGTTATTGGAAATGGCCTAATTGGATGTGAATTTGCGAATGACCTGTGCGCAAATGGCTACAAGGTGTCGGTAGTGGGGTTATCAGACTGGCCTATGGATCGACTGATTCCAAAGGACATTGGGGAACAACTACAAGCAAATTTAAGCGAAATTGGAACCGATTGGTACCTGAACACCAGCGTTGAAAGAATTGAGAGGAAGGGGCAAGGCTACCTATTAACCTTGACTAATGGTGAAACCCTGACAACGGATTTTATTATGTCGGCGGTGGGTTTAAAAGCACGGACTCAATTGGCGCAAAGTGCTGGTATTGATTGTAATCTGGGGATTATTGTCAATGGCGGCTTGAGAACAAGTGTTCCAGATGTTTATGCGATTGGTGATTGTGCCGAGATACAAGGGCAAGTACTCCCTTATATTGCACCTATCAACTATGGCATCCGTGCATTGGCAAATTGTTTATTGGCTAAGCCAACTATGGCTCAGTATCCACTGATGCCAGTAATGGTGAAAACGCCGGTTTTGCCACTAACCTTATTGACGCCTCCGATACATACTCAAGGTCACTGGCAAGTAACAAAAGAGGGTAATGGTATACGTGCTTTGTATCTTGTTGATGACAAAGTGATGGGGTTCGCCTTAGCTGGAAACGTAACCTCTGAGCGGCAGCAATGGTTAGATAGAGTCGCTGAAAATAGATCGTCGTCGGTTTCTTAATATAGAGCAATAAAGAGAGTTTTTATGAGTAAAGTGACCTTAATCAAAGGAGAAAACATTCAGTTTAACCATCGAGGAGGGCCTCCTGGGATGGCTCAAGTCGGACGTGCTGTGTCAACAGAAATGAGTTCGAGTATGGGGGCTGGAATCGCGCATTTTGATGCTTGCTCTGTTGCTTGGACTGTTTTATACGATGAAGTAGTTTATGTCATCGATGGCGTTTTTAGGTTGCAAACAAACGCTGGCCCAGTGGAAGGAAAGGCAGGGGATGTCCTCTGGATTCCAAATGGAACTGAGCTCTGTTATGAAGGCAAAAAAGCGAGTATTTTTTACGCTGTCTACCCGGGTAACTGGAAAGAGCTGTTAGCAGAAAAGTAGTAATTAGACTCAATTTGATCGGCTTATACTGTGGTTTAATCTCGTTCAAATTGAGTCATTTTTCAGTATCTCCCTAGTTGTCTAGTTGTCCTGATTTTATTCCTCCCTTTCCTTATTACTTTCCCATCGTTTTATTCTGTGTTGTGTGTACGTGGCTTAACATAATAGGTTACATCAAGTGTGCGTTGATTGTTATGTATAGAAGGGCAAAAAAGCAGGCTAGTTGACTAACCTACTTTTTTGTAACAAAGAGGAAATGGGCGGTTTTAAAACTCGGAGCGACTGATGAAACGTTCATATTCTAATCGTGCTGGTACGCCAATTCTCATTAACGCTTTTGGTGGCAACTTAGATGGGTTTCCTGACACCTTTTCTATAATGGCCAAATCTGGGCTGTTAGTCGCCGCTACTTTTTCCGCTAGCATAAGACCTGAGACAGTGCCTCTTGCTGCTCCCACGCTCTGGTCGCAATTTGCACTAAAAATACCATCCTGTAGCTCGCCAAAGAAGGTTTCAAAATTACGAGATAGAGCACTGGCTCCACCCCAAGTATAGGCGAAAGCAACCTCCTTTAGATGAGGGTAACGAGCATCGAAACTTTTTCTATGACGTTGTTTTACTGTCGGTAAAATATCTTGAGGTGTATTGTAGTCATGAGCATATCGGTATGAATTACGAATAATAATGCGCTTGTCTTGAGTCATGCGTAATGTGGTTCCCCCATGATCGGCAGGCGTAATTCCCCAGTCTAACTGGCCGCCGTAGGCTTGCATCTGGGTATCTGTTAAAGGTGCTGTCATACTAGCGAACGTCATAATAGGTAAAATGCGATCTTTCAGGAAACCAAATTCTTGCGCAAAAATATTATTCGCGAGGATTACTTTCTGACAACGAACACGACCGTTTGGGGTGATCAGTATATAGCCAGATGCTTCCTTATTTATTTCTGACACCGGTGTATGCTCAGCTAAACGAACATTTTCTGGTAGATTTCTCGCTAAGCCCCGCATTAAGGCTGCCGGCTGCATTAAGGTCCCACCCGGTGTGTAGATGGCTTCGGAATAATAGCTTGTGCCAAAGGTGGATTCTCTTTCCTGCTTACTTAAACGGGAATAATTCTCTCCAAAGCCTTTTAACAGTGTTTCATAATGATCTAAAAAGGCTTCCCCTCGAGGTCCGACGGCACCTTGATATTTTCCAGCCCTTGACCATTGGCAATCAATTTGGAATGCGGCAATTTTTTGCTCTAAAAACTGAATCGCAAGACGGTTTAAATGCAGCAGGTGACGCTTATTTTCATCTGATGATAATTCAAGGTCACGTTTATGTGGTTGGTCAATGACAAAGCCCGAGTTCCGGCCAGATGCACCTTGTCCTATTCTAAGAGCATCAAGTAAAACGAATTGCTTATCAGGTAAGAGTTCCGCCAATCTGTGGGCGGCAGCCATACCGACAAATCCCCCACCAATTATTGCGGTATGCACGGTCAAATCCGAAGTGAGTGGGGTGACTTCTTCTGGTTTTGGTAATACTTCGTACCAGCCACAGCCACCATCATATTGTGGAAAAATCATATCTGCCTCGCCTGCGCGTTAAAAGTTACGCTGTTTAGTGTTGTTGAATGACGCTATCAAGGATTTTCTAGGTTTTTATAAAAAATTCTATTTTTTTGTTTATAATTAAGTGAATTTAATTATTTTCATAAGATTAATTTATGACTAGCCATGCCCTTTTAGATACGAACCAGTTACATACTTTTGTGATTTTAGCGGAGTCAAATTCCATTACTGAGGCTGCACAGAAGTTAAAAGTGACTCAGCCAGCGATTTCCCAATGTCTGCGCCAGCTGGAGAGTCAACTTGGTACTGAGCTTATTGTTAGACGTAAAAAGCCGGTGCAACTGACCATGGCGGGAAGAGCATTGAAGCAAAAGGCGGATGTCATTATTGGCGAGTTAACACGACTGAATGGCTTAGTGCGTGATGCATCCAATCAAATAGCACTTCAGTGTCGTCTGGGACTGGTGACCTCATGCTCAGAAGTGTTCGGTAGTTTGCTGATAACAGAGCTGTGTGAATCCACAGAGCAAATCATGTTGAAAAGTGGCAATACATCCACTTTGGTCGAACAATTGTTGAATCGAGATATCGATATTCTAGTTTCAGATGATCCGTTATTGGAATTAGATGCCTATAGTCAATGGGAGCTGTTTCGTGACCCTTTAGTTATTGCTGTTCCTGAAAGTTATCTAAAAACCTTAGCGTTTGATGCTAAGGGGCGAGTGAATGTACACACATTGGCTAAAAATAAGCCACTTATAAAATTTGGTAAAAATACCAGTATTGGGACGTTAAGTGAGCTCGCTCTTAGACGGATGAGCTTGATGACAGACGTTCGGTTTGAAACGGATGACACTCACACCTTAATGAATTTCGTTAGAGATGGTCATGGGTGGGGGATTTTAAGTTCATTGTGTGTCGCACAAAGTATTCATAGTCTCGATCAAGTGCACCTTTTTGAACTGGATTCCAGTCGACATGCTCGTACCCTCTATCTCGTTTACCGAGGTTCTGAAATGGGATCGATTCCAGCTAAAATTGAAGCCAGTATCAAGCAAATATTGACAGAATCTGTTGTCCCTAACATTCAAAAAAAATCCCCTTGGTTTTCTTGTCATGCTTTTGATGTTGTGGCGTAGGTGTGTAATGGTCTAATGATTCTAGGTGCTTATCAACGACGTCCAAAAGCCGTGCTTTTATGGGGGAGGAGACGTGGTTTAGTAAGCTTAGATAATAGTAGGCAAATGGATGCGTGCTTAATATGTTTTTTATATTAAGCTATGCTGAAAGATATATTAGACATAACGAGAGACTTTTTCTATTGTTAGCCTATTAAGATCCATTATTTAGGTTTATCGGGAATCATCGTCATGAGCAAAGAAAAAATAAACGGCCAGCTATTCAGTTATTCAGGCCCTGCCTTTCACTATTTAAACGAAAATGAGCGCCACTTCTTCGCTAAAGCACCGGCCGAGTTTCGGGTAAGTTTAATAGGTTGCGGCATGATCGGTATGGAGCATATGCGTGTTGCGACTCGTGTTGGACGTACTGCCATACATGGCGTATTTGATACCAATGAGCGTAGTATTAACGTGGCACGAGAAGAGTTTGCCAAAGTCACTGATGAAGATTTTATAGTGTATGACAGCTTGGAAGCGGCGTGTAATGATCCTGAAATAGACGGCATTATGATTTGTACGCCAAATTATACCCATTTAGACATTTTAAAAGTGGCGATGAAATCCGGTAAGCCTATCTTCATGGAAAAGCCCATGGCGACAGAGTTGGAAGACGCTTATGAAATTACTAAAATGGCCAAAGAGTACGGCTCTGTTCTGCAGATTGGTTTGCAATATCGTTATAAATCGATTTATTCGGAAGCCATTCATGAAGTGTTAGAGCGTCGAGCGGTGGGCGATGTTAAAATGATTAACATTCTGGAGCACCGTATCCCTTTCTTGGATAAAGTGAACCAATGGAATAAGTTTTCCAAATATTCTGGCGGTACTTTGGTGGAAAAATGCTGCCATTACTTTGATTTATTGAATTTATTCGCAGAATCCCGTCCGTTGCGTGTGTATGCAACTGGATCGCAATCGACGAATTTTGTCGATTTTGAGTTTAAGGGCGAAAAGTCCGATATTCTAGACAATGCTTTTGTGACGATAGAGTATGAAAACGGTGTGCGTGCGGGTTTCAATCTATGTATGTTTGCGCCTATGTTCCATGAGGAAATCGTGATTTGTGGTGATGAGGGTCGTGTGAAAGCGGCTGAAATGGAAGACTTTGGTGAAAGTGAGCGTTTAAGAACCGAAATGGAAGTGTTCTGTGGCCAATATCGCCCGTCTAAGACCTCTAAACCGAGTTACCCTAAGCTAATTGAAGATTCGGGCCATAACGGTGCGACTTGGTTTGAGCATATGGCATTCGCTGATCAAATGGCAGGCAAAAAAACCAACAGCGCGACGGTTGAAGAAGGGTTTTGGTCCATTGTTGTGGGGAGCGCAGCAGAAGAGTCGGTTAATACGGGCAAAATTATCGAGATTAATGACTTTTTACAATCGAAAGGCATCGATCTGTAATGGATAGCAAAAAGAAGAGGCGAAGTTGACGCCCCTTCTTTTTGTTTGTTATGCCGCTAGATAACACCAAGTTCGACTAGACGTTCATGCAAATAAGAACCAGCAGTATGGCGTTCTGAAAGCACGACTTCAGGCTTAGGGTGTAAGAATAAAGGTAAGGAAATACGAGATTTGGTTTTGTCCGCGCCATCAGGGTTGATGACACGATGAGACGTTGATGGAAAATAACCACCAGAAGCTTCTTGCAGCATATCGCCTATATTGACAATCAAGGTACCAAAATCACAAGGAACGTCCATCCAACGTCCGTCTTTGGCTTTTACTTGTAAACCGGGTTCATTCGCTGAAGGTAAAATAGTCAGTAAATTGATGTCTTCATGGGCACCGGCTCGTATTGCACCTAATTCTTCATCGCCTTTTAATGGGGGATAATGCAATACTCTTAATAACGTTTGGTCTGACTTTTCTATCATGCTAGATAAAGGCTGTGAATAAAGTGATGCTACCTTTGATGGTGTGAATTCCTCCACCCAAGTCAGCAGTTCAGCCGCCAAAGCCGTAGACTCTTGATAATATTGATCCAGTAACGCTTTATGTTGCTCAGGGCATTGTCCCCAAGGGTAGTAATGGAAGTATTCTTTTATGTCTTTTGTTGTGCTGCCTTTCGCGGTTTCTGAGACATTCGGAGGGAAATAACCGTCTTGTTTATCTTTATTATAAAGAAAGCGTTGTTTCTCAGGTGCGTCAAAAAAAGTTTGCCAATCGGTATAAATGTGACTGACTAACTGTTTTGAAATGGGGTGGTTCTTCAATACTCCGAAGCCCGTTTCATGAAGTGAGCGTACAAAGTCTTCTTTAGCGGTAGTGGATGTGTAATCAACGGCTTTAAGGTTCATGGTAAATAGTCTCTTAAATAGTAGGTGTGTACTGAATTCAATGCGTCTAGGGACGCTGTTTGTTTCTAATAACCCATTATTTAAAAAACTAGGATGACCAACCGTGATGGAAGAAGTAGCGTAAATCAACCGTCTCAGCAATGTAATGTGTCTGCCATTGAGACAGCCTTAAGCACCCAAGCATGTGAGTAGATGCTTGACGCCTATGGAAATATTTACATTGAGACAAATTTATCATTGTTACCATTTTTTACTTTCAATTATGAAAAAAACAATGCTAAGTTAATAGTGTCATTTTAAACAGGAGAAACAAATTTGTACAGGTTGTATCGTTTGAAACCATTGTTTTAACGTTACTTGTTTTTATTTTTTATTCGTTAAACGTTGAACCTTATCTATACTGATGGTTCTGGTATGCATTGATATATAAAGTTAATTAAGCGTTATTAATGAGTTAACTTTATAAAGCCGCCAAAAGCGACAACCAGACTGTCTACCGTAACAGCATTGATTACGAACACCATTGCACACGCACAGCTCATTTATTTCACGATTAAAACTTCTATCTTTTAGCCCAGAACACTGTGGCTTAACTATTTTGTCTAAGAGAGGGTACTAGTCTATGAAAACTATTTTTGAGTCTCTAAAAAATCACTTCCTTATTTCCATGCCTCAGTTGAGCGATCCACAATTTCAACAAACGGTCATTTATTTATGCGAGCATACTCCGGAAGGCGCGTTAGGCATCACGATAAACCGACCTTCAGAGGTGTTATTTTCCGAGCTGGCGGCCCATTTAGAGTTAGAGGTGATTGCACCTAAAATGTTAGATGTCCCTCTGTACAGTGGCGGCCCTGTTGAATCTGAAAGAGGGTTTATTCTTCATTCTAGGGAAGTGGCTTGTCCAAATGAGCTACCCGTTACTTCAGAGGTGTCATTGTCGGCGTCATTTTCCGTTATTGAAGACTTGGCAAACGGTAAAGGGCCGGAATCTTTTTTAATTGCTTTAGGCTGCTCGGGCTGGGATGCAGGGCAATTAGAATCGGAAATAAGTCAAAATCAATGGCTAGTATGTGAGGCCGATTTAGACGTATTATTTAACACTCCAAGCGACTTACAGTTTTCAGCTGCAACACGGGTGTTGGGGTTTGATATGTGTCGTTTATCACCGGATGTAGGACATGGTTAATGGTTAGCTCTCAAGCAGTGAATGAAAAGACGTCAGTTGAATCTAAAACGTTTTTAGGGTTCGACTTTGGCACCACTCGGATCGGAGTGGCTGTTGGGCAAACATGGCTTGGTACGGCAAGACCGTTAGATCCGATTAAAGCGAAAGAAGGCATTCCTAATTGGGAGACCATTGAAGCACTTGTTACGGAATGGCAGCCCGATGGGTTTGTGGTTGGGTTGCCATTAAATATGGATGGCAGTGAAAACGAAATGTGTCAACGCGCTAAGAAGTTTGCTAATCGTCTTCAGGGACGCTTTGGCAAACCTCGTTATTTAATGGATGAAAGGCTGTCGTCGTACGAAGCCAAGGGCTTTGTGATTGAGTCTGGTGGCTCGCGCAATTTTAAAGAAAACTCAGTTGATGGTATTGCTGCGCAAATGATACTAACCTCATGGTTTGAGACACCATCTGAGTAATCCTAGCTAGGTTTAAGGTCATATAATGATAAACTATATTTTAGAAGAGAAGGGTAAACCAATACATGAATTTGGATATTGACAGAGCCTTGTCCGCACTGGCTGATAATTTGGTTGAGCATTGCCAGAAAAAACAGATAACGAACCCTATTGTTGTGGGTATTCATAGCGGCGGTGTTTGGGTGGCAGAAAGAATATTGTCCCAATTAGCTACTCAGGAAGCGTTGGCTACCTTAGACATTACTTTTTATCGAGATGATTTCTCTCGGATGGGGCTGCACCCTAAAGTAAAGCAGACGGTGTTGCCTCCAACAGAAGACCGTCATGTTATTTTAATTGATGATGTATTGATGTCTGGTCGGACAATACGGGCCGCCATGAATGAAATTTTTGATTTCGGTCGTCCCGCGAGTATTTCATTGGCTATTCTGTATGATTTACACCAAGCCGAGTTGCCAATTCATGCTGATGCCGTAGGTGAAGTCATTAATTTGAGTGCTACACAGCGAATTAAACTATCAGGGCCGAGCCCTTTAGTTGTGAATGTGGTTGAGTCTGCTTGATAGGACTCAGTTTTCTTAGGAAGTGAGCAGCAACTTAAACGGGAATTTTTAAGGGGTGACTTTCTTTTTATGGAGACAAGTACGACAATAAAGCATGGAATAACAATCAGTAATAGGAGTAATGCTTCTTTTATTGTTAACAGGTGCCCAGTTTCGTATTGATACCGCTGGGCATTTTTCTATCTTACATAATGAAAGGCGACGAAATGACGCCTTACTGTTTGAGGAAAGCGAACAATGATGCAGTCCGAGCCACGAGCATTGCAATTGAATGAACAGGGTCAGCTGAAACACTTTTTAACCTTAGACGGGTTAGATAAAACCATTTTAACGGAAATACTGGATCGAGCCGATTCCTTTTTGAGTATGGGGGAACAGTCGGTTAAAAAGGTCCCCCTTCTTCGCGGAAAAACCGTTGTTAATCTCTTCTTTGAAAACTCCACTCGAACTCGAACGACTTTTGAACTTGCCGCTAAACGCCTTTCTGCTGATGTCATTAATCTTGATATTGCCACCTCTGCGACCTCAAAGGGCGAATCGTTACTTGATACTTTGAAAAACCTTGAAGCGATGCAAAGTGATATGTTTGTTGTACGTCATGGAGACAGTGGCGCGGCTCACTTTATTGCCGAGCACTGTACGCCAAATGTCGCCATTATTAATGCGGGCGATGGTCGTCATGCTCACCCAACACAAGCCATGTTAGACATGCTGACAATTCGACGACATAAAGGGCCGTTTGAGGGTCTTAAAGTCGCGATTGTGGGCGACATTTTGCATTCTCGTGTTGCACGCTCACAAATACATGCGTTGACAACCTTGGGCGTAGAAGAAATTCGTTTAGTGGGACCCAAAACCTTAGTGCCAGATTTATTCGAAGACACGGGGGTAACCATTTGCCATGAGCTTCAAGCCGGGTTAACGGATGTGGATGTGATTGTTATGTTGCGTTTGCAAAAAGAGAGAATGCAAGGTGCATTGCTACCGAGTGAAAGTGAATTCTATCGACTTTATGGTTTGACGGCTGAAACGATGGCGTGGGCCAAGCCAGACGCCATCGTTATGCATCCAGGGCCTATCAATCGCGGTGTTGAAATTGCGTCTGAAGTGGCCGATGGCCCACACTCAGTTATTTTGAATCAAGTGACGAACGGTATTGCTGTACGCATGGCTGTCATGTCTATGGCAATGAGCGGTCAAGTTCAAAGTAGAGAATATGCCGAAAGCAAAGCGTCTGAAATGGCTTTAGGAGAAGAGATCTAAGATGAAATTATGTATAAAAAATGGTCGAATTATTGATCCCAGCCAAGGATTGGATGCCGTTACGGACCTGTTTATTGAAGATGAGAAAGTGGTATCAATTGGTGACCTACCAGATGGTTTTGTGGCGGATGAAACGGTAGATGCAACAGGGTTATGGGTGATTCCGGGTTTGGTTGACCTTGGCGTTGCGTTGAGAGAACCTGGTTTTACGCAAAAAGGGTCCATTGCTTCTGAAACTCGTGCCGCTGTCTCTGGTGGTGTGACCACATTAGTTTGCTCCCCTGACACCCATCCTATTGTAGATACACCCGCTGTTGCGGCACTTATCCAAGATAAAGCATTGATGGCTGCACAAGCAAATGTGTTCCCACTAGGGGCATTGACTCAAGGGTTAAAGGGAAAAGCGTTAAGTAATATGGTGTCTTTAACCGAAGCTGGCTGTGTTGCGTTATCCAATCATAGGCATCCATTAGAAAATACCAAAGTGTTATCAAGAGCGCTTGAGTATGCGGCGACACATGAATTGCTGGTGGTATTCCACCCTAATGAGGAAAGTTTATCGGATGGTGGCTGTGCCCATGAGGGGGTCATGTCCATCACTCATGGTTTGGCTGGTATCCCAGATATTGCCGAAACGGTTGCTTTAGCTCGAGATCTTATTTTAGTTGAACGTACTGGCGTAAAGGCTCACTTTGCTCGCTTATCGAGTGCAAAATCTATTGAAATGATTGCCGATGCCAGAGCCTCAGGACTCGATGTGACGGCCGACGTCGCGTTGCATAATTTATTGTTAACCGATCAGGTGTTAAATGCGTTTGATGGTCATTATCATGTTTTGCCCCCATTGCGCTCCGAAGATGATAGGCTTACTTTGATTGAGGGCATCAAAAGCGGCGCTATTTCTGCTATCTGTTCTGACCATCAGCCCCATGAAAAAATGGCGAAAGTGGCGCCTTTTGCGGCCACTGAGCCGGGCATGGCAAATATCGAAGTCTTATTGCCTTTAGCCTTGAGGTTAGTTGATGATGGTATGATTGACCTAAATGTGGTGTTAGCGTGTCTTACAATTGGGCCTGCAAGCTGCTTTGGCATTGATGCGGGTTCGTTAAGTAAAGGCAGCTTTGCGGATTTCTTTTTGTTTGATAGCACGCTTCATTGGACATGGTCTGTTAATGAAAGAAGGACAAAAGGACATAATTCCCCTTTTTTTGGTGACGAAATGGTCGGTAAAGTAAAGGCGACCTATGTTTCTGGTAATCAAGTAATGTAGAAAGTGTTAATGGGTTTGCTTTTTATTCGATTGGACTTGCACTTATTGCATGTTGGATACGTTTTTGAGGTTTGGGCTACGGGTTCTGATTTTACTTTTTTATAGGAAGTAGGCTTAGCTATCTGTAGATAATGTTGATGTAAAATAATAGAAATAGCATTTTGGATAAATTACATGAAAGAATTTCTACTTTAGAAAACGAAATTTCGATTCTAAAGAAGCAAAAATTGGATTTTGAAGAGATTCAAGCACACTGCAATCAAATGATGTTGCAACTGACTCAGGGTATGTCTCAGATTGATCTGTTTAATGAAATGGTCAGGGTGTTCCAGAAAGAAGATCCGTCCTACCATCTTTGCTTTGTCTCTTGTGATCAAGAGGGCGGTAATTGGCGTTTAGACGCTGGTAGTAACATTGTGAATGAACTTGTTACACCAAATAAAGCCTTGATTAGTGTCCCGACTGAGCTTTGTTATCTTCAATCGGAAGTCGACCATGGTATACACGAGGCGGATTTACATGTCTCCAATGGTTGGAAAGTCTGGCAACCTTGGTTAAGACACAATGGACTGGATCGTTGTTTATTAAAACCCATTCTAAGCCCTAATGAATTGATTATTGGTTTTGTTATTCTTTTTACAAAAGCGAGCTACTTAAGTAATGAGCGTTATGCTTTAGAACTGATGGTGAACTCCCTTTGTCGCTTAACCTTTATGTCAATAGTTCGTTGTCAAATAGAGGAAGAGTTGCTGAACGCTTCATACGAAGACGCATTAACGGGGTTATTACTGGAGAGACGCTTTATTTCAAGCTTCTCAATAATGATAAAAGACGCTCGTCGGTATTTCCAGCGATTGGCCTTAATCTCAGTGAATATCCATAATGGTGATATGAGTTGGGAGAACAATGATATTGAAGACTCTGATATTTTGGAAATTGCCAACGTGATGCGTAGTGCCATACGGGAAAATGATCTCATTGGGCGGTTTGGACAAAATGAATTTGCGATGGGCATCCGGATTCGTAATCTGGAGGATGCTGAAACGGTAGCGTTAAAATTACTTAATCAGATTGACGTAAGTTGTTCAAATATATCATCCAATACGCGTGTTGCATTAGGAATTAGTTTTTACCCTGAGCACTCAAACTATGAGTCCATGTTTTTGGCGGCGGTGACAGCGGCGAAAAAGAACGTGGCCGAAAATGGTTTTAAAATTGAATATCATGGTCGTTATTGTGACGCTAGTGCAGACTTATACGACTTTTAGTTTTAGTGGTATCATACTTCCCTCATATTAACGCTTAGCTTTTCAGACTAGGCGTTATTTTTAAAGAGCACTTCTATTCATGTATTTTATGCGGAGTTACTCAATATGAGCATTGCAGCCAATTTAGAGCAAGTGCGTAAACAAGTAGAAGAGTTAAATACGCAATATCAGCGAGAGTATGGCTCGGTGCGCGTATTGGCGGTGAGTAAGACCAAACCAATAGACGATATTGTCACCGCGTATGAATCTGGACAGCGCTTGTTTGGCGAGAACTACGTTCAAGAATCCGTAGATAAGTGTTTAGCACTTTCTC
This sequence comes from Marinomonas algicola, assembly GCF_014805825.1. Taxonomy (NCBI): domain Bacteria; kingdom Pseudomonadati; phylum Pseudomonadota; class Gammaproteobacteria; order Oceanospirillales; family Oceanospirillaceae; genus Marinomonas; species Marinomonas algicola. The sequence goes on along the minus strand of NZ_CP061941.1, from coordinate 4,157,301 downwards.
ACCTAAAAGACATTGAATGGCATTTTATTGGGCCAATTCAATCCAATAAGTCTCGTTTAGTGGCCCAGCATATGGATTGGGTTCACACTGTCGATCGAGAAAAAATTGCTGTGCGATTGAATGAACAGCGCCCAGCGGATTTCCCCCCTCTTAATGTGTGTATTCAGGTAAATATTAGCGGTGAAGCAACGAAATCAGGCGTTAGCCTGGATGAGTTACCTGAACTGGTTGAAATTGTTACTTCTCTGCCGCATTTACAATTAAGAGGATTAATGGCGATACCCGCACCGCAGTCATCAGAGGAAGCGCAAATAGCGGTTTATCGCCCATTGCGGCAAGCTTATAGAGATCTGCAGGCTTTTTTACCTAACATAGACACTCTTTCAATTGGTATGTCAGGAGATATGGCGGCGGCCATTTATTCGGGTAGTTCAATGGTTAGGATTGGTACCGCTATTTTTGGCGCGCGTTAAAATCGATTTTAGTATAGGAACATTTCATGCAAGAACAGTTAGATCCAACGGTAAAAATTGCCTTTATTGGCATGGGAAATATGGCGGGTGCCATCATGCAGGGGTTGTTAAATAGTGGTGTACCAGCGAGCAACATTAGTGGTACGGCACGAACCGAGTCCAAACGTGAACATTTTTCGGCCTCGTTTGGCATTAGAATGATGGACGATAACAAAGAAGCCGTTAAAGCATCAGATATTATTGTGTTGTGTGTGAAACCCGCTCAAATGCAAGACGTGATTAACGGTTTTTCTGACATTATCCAGCCTAATCAATTGTTTGTGTCTGTTGCAGCCGGTCTCGAGCTGCCAAGTTTACAGGCTTGGTTAGGTCAGGTTGGTATTGTTCGATGTATGCCGAATACGCCGTCTCAGCTTGGTGCTGGCGTATCGGGCCTGATCGGTAATGACTTGGTGACAAAGCAGCAAAAACAGTGGGTTGATGTACTCTTTTCGAGCATTGGTCAGTCTTTATGGGTTAATGACGAGTGTCATATGCATACGGTGACCGCTCTGTCGGGTAGTTCCCCAGCGTATTTCTTTCGCTTTATTGAATCCATGGTTCGTTATGGTGTAAAAGATGGTTTGAGTGAAGAAGACAGTCGCTTTTTGGCCACTCATGCCATGCTGGGTGCGGCAAAAATGGCAACTGAGATAACGGATATTAGTATAGAGCAAATGCGTATTAATATTACTTCACCAAAAGGCTCTACAGAACAAGCTTTAGTGTCGCTTGAAAACAGTGGCATAGAAAAAACGATGGATGATGCGTTGGCCGCTTGTGCCAAGCGCTCACAAGAATTTGCCGATCAACTTGCTGCCAAAGACAGCGACTAAAGGAGCGTCTCAATGACTGCAGATCCTATTGTATTTTTATTTAAAACATTGGCAAATTTATATTTGTTTGTTGTGTTATTACGTTTGATTTTACAACTCACTAGGGCCGATTTTTATAACCCAATTAGTCAAGGTGTGGTGAAAGCCACCAACCCTTTACTGTTGCCAATTCGTAAGTTAGTCCCTTCAATGGGGCGCATTGACACGGCTTCTATTGTACTGGCTTTAATTGTGCAGTTTGCAACAATTGCTGTGATTTTCTTTCTAAAAGGGTTTCAGCCCGGCGCCATTCAATACCTCGTGTTTACGGTAGCTGGCACTGTCTATCATTTATTGGATTTGTATTTTTGGGCCATGTTGATATCCGTTATTTTAAGTTGGGTGGCGCCAGGAGCAAATCATCCCGGTGCAATGTTAGTACATCAGATTACGGAGCCTTTATACAGCCAAGTGCGCAAAGTGATTCCTAGTTTAGGTGGCTTGGACCTTTCGCCAATCTTTATTTTTTTAGCCATCAGTGTACTAAAACAATTTATCGCGCCTTTTGTGATTTAGGGCGGGCATTTCATTTAAGGTGATCTGGTCTACACTATGGCAGTGGCACACTATCTGAAGCGTATGTCTATTAAATAGGCCATATGCACGGGTGTTAATTGAGAACAGGGGCATTATTCGATATGATGCGTGCCTTTGTTATAAATTAGAGCTTAAAACAGGGTAAACTCTGCTTTTAGAGCGTTCTTTAATTACAGTTCGGGTGAGAGCTATGAGTATAATTGCGGTTTATCCAGGAACATTCGATCCTATAACGAATGGTCACACCGACTTAGTAGAGCGTGCAACAAAGCTTTTTAGCAAAGTTGTGGTTGCTGTCGCTGCAAGCCCCAAAAAGCGACCAGTATTGTCTCATGATGTTCGAATTGCATTAGCGAAACAGGTATTGAGCCATTTGCCAAATGTTGAAGTGGTTGGTTTTGATAACTTATTGACGGAGTTTACTCGCTCGGTAAATGGGAAAGTGGTTGTCCGTGGTTTAAGAGCGGTATCTGACTTTGAATATGAGTTTCAGTTAGCCAATATGAATCGTGTGATCGCACCAGATGTGGAAAGTTTATTCTTAACACCCTCTGAAAAGCATTCTTATATTTCTTCAACTTTAGTAAGGGAAATTGCTTCACTAAATGGTGATTTCGGACAATTTGTGAACCCCGAAGTTGAACGAGTTTTACGTGAGCACTATAACGTTAAACAGAACTAACATTGAGCCCATAGAGTGTAGACAATGAGTTTGGTAGGAGGTAATAAATGTCGTTAATTATTACAGATGAATGCATTAACTGTGATGTATGTGAGCCTGAGTGTCCAAATGAAGCGATTTCTCAAGGTGAAGAAATTTATGTCATTGAACCTTCAAAATGCACCGAGTGTATAGGCCACTTTGATGAGCCACAATGCCAGCAAGTTTGCCCAGTTGATTGCATACCGTTAGACCCAAACCGTCGTGAAACGGAAGAGCAATTAATGGAAAAATATTTGGTACTGACGGGTCAGTTGTAATGTGTCTTAATAATGTAGAACACTTTACTAAAAAGTGAAGTGAAGTGAAAAAGTGAGACCCAGTTTGTCATAAAAAAACCCCCAATGATTTGTTGATCATTGGGGGTTTTTTATGACGTTCTCATTCACTTGTTAGCGTTATTGAAAGTAATTTTTAATGATTTCGTTATTGGGTATGATCTGATCATCGTTGACTAAAATAATAAGGGATCGAACGTTTACCACTTCGGCCGTTTTAGGGTGCGTTGTTACCATGCCGTCGTCGCCAACATAACCCAGTGCTGTACCAATGTCCTGCTGAATCAATGTTGTGACAATGTCTGCCCATGTTTTTCCTTTAATTTCGACATCCAATCGAATGGTGTGATCGCCTTGATAGCGAAATAGATCCTCCAGTACTTGTTCTGTACCCGGTGCGATTAAAGAGCGTACAAGCATTTCTGGATAGGCTCGGATAGGTCGGATTACCGCATCGGCTCGGGCGTCTCTAAAACGGTCTCTGTTGGCATCCTCGACCGCTTCAGCGAGCACAAAGGCGCCAATACTAAGTTCTTTAAGACGATGTAAAATATCAAATACTTTGCTGTCACTGTCACTCTCTTGGCTGTCAGGACTGAGTACGATAATGTACTTAGCCCGCTGAGCGCCTGCGGATTCTAGCATGCCTGTTGTCGTGGCATCGCCAGTATGGTGAACCACACCATGGGCTCTTAATGACATTGGCAGCCCATCAGGAAAGTGCGGTGTCAAAATCTGGATAGGCGTGTGTTGTAACTCCGGAGAGTCACAGATCTGAGAAATCAATCGTTCTAAGTAACGCTCAGTGTAATGTTTTGGTGTATTTACAATTAATAAATGATCTTGCATTTGATCCCACTCCAGATTGCCTTTTATACGCATCTCTTTCTTCTGTAGACGCAATTCAATGTAATCACTGGCAATTTGGGCCAGTAACGCGATCCCAACACCGTAAATCAGTATGATAGTCGCGGCTTGTCCCCAAATAGTCGCCGCAGAAATATCTCCATACCCTGTGGTACTTGCTGACGTCATCGATAGCCAGAAGGCCTGCCACCAATCCATTTCTTCAAACATCACCATGGCGAGGCTGTGCAGTAAAATAATGCCAGCGAGCAGCATAAATCTAAATTTTAAATCTTTTGCTGCGTGCAGGTAGACGCTGTGTTTAAAGTCTTGTCGTCGTTTTTTATGATTTTTCTTCAATAACCCGATGAGAGACATCATCTATTTCTCCATCTATTAAACTGACTCTGGCATGGCATAGCCAAGTTGTCGCCATGACTCATAAACCATAACCGCCACTGTGTTAGATAAATTCAAGCTACGGCTATCGGGCTGCATAGGCAAACGTAAGCGTTGTTCAGGAGGCAGGGCTTGAATAAAGGCGTCAGGCAAGCCTCGTGTCTCAGGACCAAAGACAAGCACATCATTTGGCTTGAAGTCAGCGTCGGAATGAGGACGGCTGCCTTTCGTTGTCAAAGCATAGACAGTTTCAAAGGTTTGTGAATCAACAAAAGCCTGCCAGTTCTTATGACGTTTGACCTTAGCGACTTCATGGTAGTCTAACCCCGCACGACGAAGCTTCTTGTCTTCCAGCTCAAAACCAAGTGGCTCGATCAAATGCAGTTGGAAACCAGTATTCGCGCAAAGACGAATGACATTTCCCGTGTTTGGTGGTATTTCTGGTTCGAATAACACAATGTGCAGCATACTTTTCTTCTATAGTGATCAATAAGTTGGCTAATAATAGCAGATAAGAACTTTTTTCTAACTTATTGTAAAAAAAATTAAAAAAACTATTGACCCTCAAGTAGATTGCTATACAATGCACCGCACTTGCCCAGATAGCTCAGTCGGTAGAGCAGAGGATTGAAAATCCTCGTGTCGGCGGTTCGATTCCGTCTCTGGGCACCATGATTAAAAAGGTCAGCTTTTAAAGCTGGCCTTTTTTCGTTTAAGCTTCTGCAAATAGAGCAATTTGAAGAAGTGGAACCCTACAGGATTGATTCTGTAGGGTTTTTTTATGTCTGCAATAAATTGACGTGCTAACTTATAATATAGTCATGCAACAAGAGAGCCTAGGCTGCTCTCGTTTCACATAGACAAAGAGGGTGGCTTAGGCGCCTAAAATGGTCATAGGAATGGCGAGGGCGTTGTTTCCGGTGGTGCCTAGGATGTAGATGATGGAACACAGCAGTCCAACAGTGACAACATACCATAGGGCCGAGACGGTTTGTCCATATCGGTCTAAGGGCAGCAATTGGCTGCGGTGACGGTCGCGCCATTCGAATAGGATTTCAAAGGTACCGATAAATAAAATAAAACCCAAAAGCGCAAAGCCAAAGTAATAACAGGCGGCGATGCCAAGTAATGCTCCGAGTACGCAGACAATGAGCCCAAAAACGGAGTTCATGGAGAAAGCGACGCTTTTTAAGATGTGTCCGCCATCAAGTGGTAATACGGGCAAGAGGTTAAATAAGTTAAGCAGCGCGTTAAAAGAGGCGATGCCTGCGAAGAGTTCAATATCGGTTACCCAATAGATGATTAGACTAATAATAGACAGTAATAATCCAAAGAATGGCCCCATGATGGCAATGACGACATCCTGCCAGCGGGTGTTGATTTTACTTTCTGAGAGCGCTAAACCACCTATAAAGGGAATTAGGTAAATGCCTTTGGTTTTCATCCCGAAGTATTTCATGGCGCGAATGTGTCCGTATTCATGAAAGACTAAACAGGCAATCAGTGCGAGAGCAAATTCTATAGAAAATAGCCAAGAGTAGGCGGCTAATGACCCAGCCGCAAATAATACCTTAATGGCTTTGGCGCTTTTTAGCATTTTTAGTGCAAACGACCCAAGACCAATAAAGCTGAATTTAGTCTTCTCTGGCGGCCGATCAATGACTTCTTGCTTTTCTATGTCTTTGGTGGTGATTTGACCTTCTGATATAGGCGTTTCATTTACCGTTAGCGTGTATTGTAACAAAAAGGGCTGCCATTCAAGGTCGACGTCTAAATGACATTCTATAGTACCCTGGCTAGATTGGAGTGTGAAACTGTGCCTTTGCAATGGCAATGCATCGGCACTGGCATTAATTTGAGACACCAAATGACCGTCCCAAAACAACCCCTGCCAACCCGACATGGCCGCTTCTAATCGAAGTTCTTTTCCAAGACATTCTATTCGTAATAATTGCAAAATAATCTCATTCTTAGCGTTTAAGTAGGCGGTGATTATGGCTAAATTTACGGTGTAATCAAAGGGGGGATCGTCTCTAAGGAAGAAAATGAGGCGTTAATTGAGGTGGCGGCTCATTATATGGAATGCATTTCCAGAAAAGTCGTAGGCTGAAGCAAACGGTATGGCTAAATTTTAAGAGAAAGAATGGCCGCTGTCGCCTCTATCCCTAGATTCACGAGCTCTTCACCTTGGAATTTATTGCCCGCTAAACTGCCTTCTATCCAAAGACCATCAATGATGGCGTTTACTTGTATGGCATAGCTTTTCACTTTTTTATCGTCTAAAGCGGTGCCATTGTCTAGAAACGAGTCTCTAATAAGGGGTTCTAGTATATTTGTTGTCTCAACGTAGGCCTCGTTACGAATAATAGACATTTCAGTGTCGATGTAGGTGACAGGTAAAAAATTCGCCCAGAGCAAGACAGTACGTGGTGCCACAATAGGATAAGAGAGCGTTGCGCTAATAAAGTTACGCAGTCTAACTTGTGGCTTGACAGTATCGTCATCTACTGCGATTCGAGCATGGGAATAAATTTGATCCAAAAGAGCGGCATAAGCCGCCCTCATGAGTTCGTCTTTTCCAGAAAAGTAAAAGCGAATTAATCCATTAGTTACGCCTGCATAATCAGCGACTTTTCGGACAGTCGTACCTTGGAGACCTTCGTTTTCAATGCAATTTAAGGTTGCATCAATCAGTTCCTGACGACGATTATTGCCTTCTCTTCTGTTGGTAGACATTCCTAGACTCTTAACCTCGTAATATAGGATTCGTTAAGCAGGTGGGGCCACCCTCACAGGCAATGCAAAGCGCATCACCTTCAAAAACATGTACTGTACAGCCTGCGTCTTCCATTTGCTTTTTCGTCAATGGAAAGCCGTCGATCATGATACATTCTTTAGGCTTTACTGGTAATACATTTAGGTTTAAACCGCCACTTGATAGGTATTCTTCTGGATGGCAATCTAATAGGGTGAAGCCTTTTTCTAGTAATAAATTATAGAAAGCCGTTGGCATAAGTGGGGAATAGATAAGCGCTAGTTTTTCATCTAATGGGGAAATCATTGACATGAGATGTAAACAGGCTTCTGCGCCTTGCCAAACCGGTAAATCAAAACCAATCACCTTGATATCGAAAGGGTTCAAAAGCGCGTTAAGTTGGTCTATGCCTTCCCGATTTGAGCGAAATCCACAGCCCACAACAATGGTTTTTTCATCTAACCAAATAAAATCACCGCCTTCGATTTTGGCGTTACCGCTTAAAGCGCCTAGAATAGGTATATCAAGGGCTTCGTAAGTTGTTCCATGAAGTTTAGGTTCTGGCGTGCGTAATTTTTTCCCCATGTTTAACAGGACGGCCCCATGATCGGTTACCAGTGATGCATCTTGGGTAAACATAGCATCACATAAACCATCATTATTATCCTCAATCCAAGCTATTTCAGCGCCAGACTGACCGATCAAATTGGCAAAAGCGTTGTATTGTGAGATGGCTTTTTCGGCATTAAATAGAGTGCCATAATGCCATTCGTTGGCATCGGCGGCTAACAGGCTTTTTCCAGGTCGACGCATTAATACACGTTTAATGGGTAATACCATTGATTGACTGCCAAATCGTTTCATCATCTTTTCCTTCATTAAATTTACGTGACTGTTTCAGAGTTAAATAACCTTATTGACATCATTATTATGCAAGTGTATAAAATTATGCAAGCGCATAATTTTATATTTTTTAAAAATTTTGCAACCGCGTAATTCAAGACATGCTCATCAAAAGTGCTGGGGTAATGTGTGGATCTAGATAAATCGCTCAAAACAGAACCGATACTTGAAGTGAATAACTTGAAGAAGACCTTTAATGATATTGAGGTGCTCAAAGGCATTCATTTTACAGCGGATAAAGGGGATGTGGTTGCCCTCATTGGTGGTAGCGGTTCGGGTAAATCGACAACATTACGCTGTATCAATATGTTAGAAACACCGACAGCGGGTGACATTAAAATTTTTGGTCAAACGATTGATTTAATGGCTGATGATGCCAACGGACTAAAAGTAAAAAGCAAAAATCAGCTTAGAAATATTCGTCAAAGAATCGGTATGGTATTTCAGGGCTTCCATTTATGGAGTCATTTGACTATTGAACAAAATATCATAGAAGTACCCACTCAAGTATTGGCTATCCCCAAAGATCAGGCCATTGAAGAAGCGCATGAATGGCTTCGGCAGGTCAATTTATTTGATAAAAGGCATCAATACCCATCTTGTTTATCTGGTGGTCAGCAACAGAGAGCCGCTATAGCGCGTGCTTTAGCCATTAACCCTGACTTGATGTTGTTTGATGAGCCCACTTCGGCACTGGATCCAGAGTTGGTTGGTGAGGTGTTGGCCGTGATGAAAGATTTGGCAAGTGAAGGTCGCAGCATGATCATTGTGACACATGAAATGCAATTTGCAGCGGATGTGGCCAATAAAGTGCTATTTCTAAATCAAGGTGTAGTTGAAGAGTCGGGTACGCCAAGCGAGATATTTTATTCACCCAAGTCAGAGAAACTCAAACAATTTATTCGAGCGATAAAATAAAAAACAAGTAAATAGACCCCATAATTAAAAACATAAAGGAACATTTCATGCTAAAAAAACGCATTTCTATGATGTTAGCGGCCTCAACGATGGCCATTTTTTCCACCTCGTCTTTTGCTGAAACCATTCGTATTGGTATCGCGACTGAACCTTACCCGCCTTTTTCTGTCCCCGATGCTTCTGGCCAGTATTCTGGCTGGGAAATAGACATTGCTAACGCTATTTGTGCTGAGGCGAAGCTGGATTGTGAAATTGTGGCAACGGCTTGGGATGGCATTATTCCTGCGTTATTATCGAGAAAAATTGATGTGGCCGCCGCGTCCCTTTCAATCACAGAAGAAAGAAAAAGAGTGATCGATTTCTCTGATAAATACTATCAAACTGGCGCGGCTGTCATTGGCCCGAAAAATAAACGTTTTGGCAGTACACCTGAAGAGCTAGATGACAAAGTCATTGGGGTTCAAGGTGCGAGTATTCATGCAAAATTTGTAAAAAAACACTATAAAAATGCCACTGTTAAAGAGTATCAAACGCAAGATGAAGCCAACCAAGATCTGTATTCTGGCCGAATTGATGCGACACAGGCAGATGCATTAACTTTAGAGAGCTTTTTAGCGTCTCCCGATGGAATGGCATGCTGTGAACTTAAGGGGATGGCCATCAACGATGAAGCGTTACTCGGTGCAGGTATTGGCTTTGGTCTACGCAAAGGGAACGCAGAATTAAAGCAGCAGCTGAATCAATCGATTCAAGCCATTAGGGAAAATGGACAATACGATAAAATTTCTAAGGCCTATTTCTCTTTTAATATTTATGGGGAGTAGCGACTGGTTGGCGTCGTTGTTAACGAGAGGGAAGACGTGAATGTTCTTCACTCTCTTGAAATTAAGTTGGCGACGCCTTTTTGCAATACATAGGTTGAACCAGTAATAGGCCAATGGGTTGTACTGATATTTTACCGAAGAGCCGTTTTCTTTAGTTAGGTCGCGTATGTTAATTGATTATCAATCTATGTCTTTGTGGGAGCTGCTTGCCTTTAACTCGCCAGGTTGGGGAGGCGCATTATTATCAGGGCTCGTGCTTTCGCTTGAGATTGCTGTATTAGGCTATGTCTTTGGCTTACTAATCGGTCTATTGGGAGCCATAGGAAAATTGAGCCAAAACCTGTTACTGACGGATTTATTATATTGCTATACGACAGCGGTAAGAGCCATACCTGAACTGGTATTAATCTTATTGATTTACTTTGCTCTGCCAAATTTTATTAATGATGTTCTCTATTCATTTGGGTTTAACGGAGTTGAGATTAATGGGTTTTTTGCTGGTGTACTGGTAATCGCATTTGTTCAGGGTGCGTATGCAACAGAAGTGATCAGATCCTCAATCGCCGCAATACCAAAAGGGCAAATTGAAGCGGCGCACGCGTTTGCTATCCCCAAGTATAAAATTTTGTATCGAATTGTGATTCCTTCAATGATTCCTCATGCGTTGCCGGGGTTATCGAATTTATGGCTGATTGCAACTAAAGATACCGCCTTACTGGCCGTAGTCGGGCTGACAGAGCTGACATTAGCCGCTAAGCAAGCCGCTGGCGCCAGTAAGCAGCAACTGACTTTTTTATTGGCGGCCGGAATGCTGTATCTCCTCGTTTCTTTATTATCAGAGGTTTTGTTTAAGTATCTTATTAAACGGACTGAAAAAGGACAACGTCATGGGTCATGAAGTGGTTAAAAATAACAGGCATCTATTTGGATTGCGTTGGCTTTTACCTCACAGGGTTGTATTGATTGCACTCTTAGGTGTGCTCATTATCTCTTTGGTTGTTAAACTTGATTGGTCGTGGATTGCGGAATACAGAGAGTCTATTTTGTCCGCTGTTTGGAAAACGGTGTTATTGCTTGTTTCGACCTTTGTTGTTGGTTTTATCTTAGCCATTCCGATTGGCTTGGTTCAGGTAACAGGCCCAAGATTTTTGGCCGTGATCGCTCATGCTTTTTGTAGCATGATTCGAGGCACACCTTTATTGTTACAAATCTGGATTTTTTATTATGGTTTTGGTTCTATTTTTCCCGGCATAGAAGGCATTAGAGAGTCTTTTATTTGGCCTTTTTTAACGAGTGCTTGGCCTTATGCTTTTTTTGCGTTGACCTTATCTGTTATGGCTTATGAAGGTGAGGTCCTACGAGGAGCCTTTTCCGGCGTGCCGAAAGGTGAGCTAGAAGCCGCGAAGGCCATGGGGATGAAGCCCTTTAAGATTTTGACGAGAATATGGTTACCTAGAGCCATTCAAAGAACCTTGCCTGTTATTGGGGGGGAGGTGATTATTCAACTAAAAGCCACCCCCTTAGTGGCTACCATTACTATTATTGATACCTATGCAATTTTTTCTAATATTAGATTGGAAACGTATATAGTGTATGAACCTCTCTTGTTGATGACATTGATATATTTGATTTTAGCGGGTGCTATCACACTTATGTTTACGTATTTTGAGAAGAAGTATAAGAATCACTGAGGTTTTTTACGCAGACGTGTAAGCCCAAGAGGTAAGAGTCTAATAAAGAGAAAGGGTCGACCACGGCGCCTTTAATATAAAATAACAAACGCTTCGGAAAAAAAATCTTATGCTATTCTTATTACGAGCATAAAAAATGATTTGCTGCTTTTTGTCTAAGGCTGGATTTATAGTATGTACCGATTTTTCTTCCCGACAGTGTGCACTGCGCTGTTGTATTTTTTCTCAGGTTATATTAGTCAAAAAATAGCGATACCTCCCGGTTTCTCAACCGTACTATGGCCCGCAGCAGGGGTTGCGTTAGGCGCTGTTTTAGGATGGTCATGGAGAGCGTTACCAGGGGTCTTTATTGGCAGCGTACTGGTAAATTTATACATTACTTACTCAACAACAGGCGAACTGGTTTATTCCTTGGTGTCGTTAATTGCGATCGGAGCGACACTGCAAGCGCTTTTTGGGTACCTATTAATTACCCTTTTTCTGAATGCGCCCTTTGATTTTTATAAACCTCAAAATATTTGTTTGTTTATTTTACTTGGTGGTGTGATCAGTACGGTTGTTGCTCCAACGGTAGGCTGCGTTGGTTTATTGTACTTTGGGGTGATTGGTGTCGATGCCTTTTCGGCTAATTGGTTTAATTGGTGGGTTGGTGATTCTATTGGTGTGATTGCCACTACGCCTTGGCTTCTGATTGCATTTCCTCATTTAGCGAAAAGCAAACTCCCAAAGACTAAGCCATTTTTCCTGATTCTGCTGTCTATTACCACCGTTACGGCTGGGTTGTCTTTAGCGGCTTTTCAGTTTGATCACTTAAAGCAGAAAAAAGAGTTTGAAACGAATGCGGAGTTAATTGCATTTTATTTGCAATCACGATTGCAAATTTCAGTAAATTCTCTTTACGGTTTGGCTGGCTTTATTCAAAGCTCCGATCGTATTACAACGGAAAGTTTCCGCACCTATACGAAGAGTGTTATGCGGCAGAACTCGTCCATATCTGGGTTGTCTTGGAATAAAAAGATCACAGGTGAGGAGCTGCCTAAATGGAACGCATTTTTGCAGGAGGCATACTCTGATTCGACTCTTTTTATCTCAGAAAGAAACGCCTTATCCAACCCCGTACCAGTTAAACCGAGAGAGAAACATATTGTTGTTAGCTTTATCGCGCCTCTGGAGCAGAGCCGAAGTGTTCTTGGGTTTGATGTCTATTCTCAGGAGACTCGAAAGTTAGCACTGGATACCGCCTTAAAGACAGGTAAAGAAACGCCAACGTTGCCTATTCGATTGATTCAAAAACAAGGACAGGAGCAAAATGTTGGAGAATTAATTTTTCTGCCTGTTTTTAAAGAAACGAATGAAAATACCAATGAAAAAGTTTTAGATGGCTACGTCACCGCCGTTTTGTCAGTAACGGAATTGTCGAGGGTGTTGCAAAATGAAAGTATCTCATTGCCTCATACCGCATTGTATTTATTGCATCATGACAGTAATCAAGCTGAGCCTCATGTATTGGCTCGATGGGATACTAAGAATACGCCTTTACCGAATGCGCTGGCTCGACTTGCTGCAAACGATTTTCCCTTGATTGCTCGTCATACAATCCCTATAGGCCAATCGTCTTGGGAATTGGTTCAGGTGAGCTATGAATACACGATTTATCATCCTTGGAGTACCCATTTTGTATTAGCTGGGGGATTTCTACTTACCGGATTGTTTGGTTGGTTCTTAATTTTAATTGCCAGTAAAACGTCCCACATGGAAAAAGAAGTGCTTAAAAGGACTGAAGCATTGTCTTTAATGAATCAATCTTTGATTGAAGCCGAAGAAGAAAATACTCAAGCGAAGCTGGATGCGGAATTGGCGAATAAGACAAAAAGTGAATTCCTAGCGAATATGAGTCATGAGATCAGAACGCCATTGAATGGGATTATGGGGTCACTATCCTTGTTGAGCCACGATAAACTAGAAAGTAATCAAAGAAAAATGGTTCAAATCTCCTATAAAAGTGCTGAGTCTTTATTGAATATTATTAATGATATTTTAGATTTATCTAAGATAGAAATGAATGATATTGATTTTGAGGAAGATGAATTTGACTTGGTTGAGCTCGTTGAAGATGTTGGCCAAGTACTGGCTGTCAACGCCCATGAAAAGAAAATAGAGTTACTTTGTCCTATGACGGCACCAATAACGTCTCGTGTGATTGGTGACAGCGTTCGTATTCGACAAATAGTAATGAATTTAGTGGGTAATGCGATTAAATTCACCTCCCAAGGCCGTATCAGTGTTACCGTGATGATTAAAAGAAAAAAGGAAGGGCGGCTTCAGGCTGAGATCGCCATTGAAGATACAGGTGTTGGTATATCGTATGCGGACCAACAAAAGCTGTTTACTCGTTTTAAGCAAGCGGACAATTCAACGACTCGAAAATACGGTGGAACAGGTTTAGGACTCGCTATCAGTAAGCAACTCGTTGAGATGATGGGTGGCAGCATGGGGGTGACCAGTGAAATAGGTCAGGGCTCTCGATTTTGGTTTAAGCTATCCCTAAAGGAAAGTCCTGCTAGTCTAAGCGACCTGCCTTCTAATGATCTTATGTCTGTTTCGCACGTATTGTTCATTACAGACAATGCGGAAAACGGTCAGTATTTATCTGAGTTGTTATCGATATGGAATATTGAATGTGTCATAGTCGATAAATTTGCAACGGCGATCGAACGTTATCAAAATCAAAACTGGTCGTTTCAAATGGTTTTTGAAGATCAGAATTTAATAACACAAACCAGTACTAAGATAGTTGATATGTGGCTTTTTCTTTGTGAACGTCAAGATGTGAGGCGTGTTTTACTAGCGAATGCGATACTCACGGTGAATACCAGTTTAATCCGTACTCGTGACGCTTATTCGGCCCAATTAATGAAGCCAGTACGTAAATCGGATTTGTTTGATGTCTTAATGGAAGGTTCAGAAAATAAGGATAATGAATTGGTTGATAACAACAGAGATGCCTTAGAAGATAGACAGTTTCATTACCCTGCATTATTAGTAGAGGATAATATAACGAATCAGATTGTTGGTCGTGGCTTACTTGAAATGAAAGGGCTAACGGTCACGATTGCGAATAATGGCGAAGAGGCGTTACAAGCTGTAAAGGATCAGCATTTCGATATTATTTTTATGGATTGTCAGATGCCTGTGATGGATGGTTATGAAGCCACAAAACGGATACGATTATTGGATGCGTCTTTTTCAGAAACTTCCCCTCAGGTTCCCATCGTTGCATTAAGTGCCAATGCGATGAAAGGCGATGACACACTCTGTTTGGAGGCGGGAATGGATGATTTTATGCCGAAGCCAATCGATCAGTTGGTTTTGGTTGAAAAGTTATCTCAATGGCTAAATAATAAAGGCTAATCGATCTATAATATTAATCGGGATAGTATAATGGAAGAACAAGAAAACCTCATCTTTGATAAAGCAAGCTTTCATAGCCGAATGGGGCATAATGTTCAGCTCATTTCTATTGTCTCCAAAGAGTTTGTTAAGGAAGCCTCTGTTCAACTAGAAGAGTTAAAGGCAATTTCGGAGACAGGCAATAGGTTAGATATATCAAGACAAGCGCATAAATTGAAAGGTTCGTCGGCTGAAGTGGCTGGCAATAGAATGCAGAACGTCGCGTTTAGTTTGGAACAGTCTGCAAAAAGGCCCGAATCGGAAGTTTCTCAAGATACGTTAATAGAAAAAGTGGTTTTATTAGAGCAGGCGTTTTTAGAGTTAAAAAAAGAGATCGAACAAAACGCATAAGCATCTAACGCCCCTCTACGTTTCACACCCAATTCAGGCGCTTCATATTTTTAATAAAATTGAGGCGTTCTACCTCTTCTCATTGTGTAACAATCAAATAAAAAATTGTTCAAATGAAATAAGCCATCAAAAAATTAACTATTAACGGTTAATTATTGAGCGTTTTTATTGCAAATTTATTTCATTTGAATCTTTTTTAATGTATTTTGGGTGCGAATGAAAATATAGATTCATCGAATTGAAATATTTCATTGTTATTCTTTGCCTCGATCAAACTAATAATAAAGCTCAAACGAGGAGCCTGAACATGCGTAAACGTAATCTTTCTGCTTTAGTACTAGGTGCAACTCTTGCTAGCTCCGGTTATGCGGCGACTGAAATTCAGTGGTGGCATGCAATGGGGGGAGCCTTAGGTGAAAAACTGAATTCAATAGTGGCTGACTACAATGCGTCACAAGATTTGTATGAAGTGAAAGCCTCTTATAAAGGTAATTATACGGAAACAATGACGGCTGCGATCGCCGCGTTTCGTGCAAAGCAACAACCACACCTAGTTCAAGTATTCGAAGTAGGTACAGCAAGTATGATGTCTGCAAAAGGCGCTATTTATCCAGTTCATCAATTAATGAAAGAATCTGGACAAGCGTTTAATGGCGATGCGTTTTTAAGTGCGGTTACAGGCTACTACACAGATAGCGATGGCAACATGTTATCTATGCCGTTCAATAGCTCCACCCCCGTGCTTTATTTTAATAAAGAATTGATGGCGAAAGCCGGTGTTCAGGCGCCAGCAACGTGGAACGAAATGGACTCTGTAGGCAAAAAACTGCAAGACGCCGGCATTAGTTGCGGCTTTACTACCGCTTGGCAATCTTGGGTTCACCTAGAAAACTTGAGTGCTCGTCACAACGTACCGTTTGCAACGAAAGCCAATGGTTTTGGTGGCTTTGATACTGAATTGGCCTTCAATGGCCCACTTCAAGTAGCCCATATTAATAAAATGGGTGAATGGCAGAAAAATGGTATTTTCAGCTATTCTGGCCGTACCAATGATGGCGCGGCAAAGTTTTACAGTGGTGAATGCGCCATGTATACCGAGTCATCTGCAGGCTATGCTGGTATTAAACGTAATGCACCCTTTGAATTCGGTGTAGTGGAATTACCTTACTGGAAAGATCAAGTAACTGAGCCATCCAATACTATCATTGGTGGAGCGTCTTTGTGGGCACTTCAAGGCAAGGCCGCGGATGACTATAAAGGCGTTGCGTCTTTCTTAAGTTATTTATCAAGAGCCGATGTGCAAGCCGATTGGCATCAATTTAGTGGTTACCTACCCATCACGAAAGCGGCTTTTGATCTAACCAAAGGCCAAGGTTTCTACGAGAAAAACGTAGGCACTGACGTCTCTGTTAATCAAATGCTTACGGGTACACCTACTGAAAATACCAAAGGTTTACGTCTTGGTAACTTCGTGCAAATCCGTGGTGTGATTGATGAAGCGTTGGAATCTGTATGGAATGGCGATGCGGATGCTCAAGCGGCACTGGATAATGCGGTAAAACGCGGTAATGTGTTATTGCGTAAGTTTGAGAAAGCCAACTAAGGTTACTTTTTCATACCGTGTCGTAAAAAGGCTTAAGCCTTCTAATTTAGAAGCTTAAGCCTTTGTGTTTATATCAATTTTTTAATAGATCAGAATATGCGTTTGGTCTGTTTTATACTAGGTAACACGCATGAACGTTACTTTTCCCCACAAAGTACTGCCTTGGCTATTGTTGCTCCCTCAATTAGCCGTCACGGCCATTTTCTTTCTTTGGCCTGCCGAAAAAGCGGTTGAACAAGCGTTTTATCAAGAAGACGCCTTTGGTTTAAGTCGTGAGTTCGTCGGTTTAGAAAACTTTGTCGATTTACTGACGGATCCCTATTATTACGAGTCGATTGTTGTCACCCTTATTTTCAGTTTCTCGGTGGCATTTTTAGGGATTGCTGTGGCTTTATTGTTAGCAACCATGGCAAACCGAGTGATTCACTCGCAGCTTTTTTATCAAACATTACTAATTTGGCCTTATGCCGTAGCGCCCGCTTTAGCCGGTGTTATTTGGTGGATTATGTTTGACCCAAGTATTGGCCCTGTGGCGCAATGGTTAAAATTCTGGGGAATTCAGTGGAACCATTATTTAAATTCGACCGATGCCATGATTCTCGTGGTGATTGCGGCTACATGGAAACAGATCAGTTATAACTTCCTTTTCTTTTTAGCCGGCTTGCAAGCGGTCCCTCGTTCCCTAATTGAAGCGGCCGCCATTGACGGTGCCAGCCCGATTAAGCGTTTTTGGACCATTGTCTTTCCTCTGCTGTCTCCTACCACGTTCTTTTTGTTAGTCGTTAACCTTGTATATGCCTTCTTTGATACGTTCGGCATTATCGACGCCACCACAGGTGGTGGACCCGGTCAAAGCACTAAGATCATGGTATATAAAGTATTTGATGATGGTTTTATTGGTTTGGACTTAGGCAGCTCAGCGGCTCAGTCAGTGATTTTAATGGGGGTCGTTGGCATCATGACTGTGATTCAATTCCGATTCATTGAACGTAAGGTGCAATACTAATGATTGAAAATCGTCCGTGGCTGACGGTACTCAGCCACTTTATATTATTGTTAGGGGTGTGTTCAGTCGCCTTGCCTATTTGGATTGCTTTGGTTGCATCTACTCATACTCCGGAAGCGTTTGTACAGGGTGTTATTCCTTTGTGGTTCGGTGACCATGGTTCAGAAACATGGGGGAAAGTGTTGTTTAGTGCGGCGGGAAATGGCGTCGATGTCCCTGTTTGGTTCATGATGATGAATTCCCTTATTATGGCGCTTGCCATCGCGTTTGGTAAAATCGCTATTTCTATTCTGTCGGCTTATGCGATTGTTTTCTTTCGCTTTCCAATGCGCTCCCTGTGCTTTTGGATCATCTTCATGACATTAATGTTGCCGGTTGAAGTGCGTATTATGCCGACCTATCAAGTGATCTCAGATCTAAGCTTATTGAATAGCTATACTGGTTTGGCCTTGCCATTAATTGCCAGTGCGACGGCCACCTTTCTGTTTAGACAAAGTTTCCTTACGATTCCTGGGGAATTAGTTGAGGCGGCACGCATTGATGGTGCGGGGCCTTGGCGATTCTTCTTCGATATATTGTTGCCTATGTCACGCACCAATATCGCGGCACTTTTTGTGATTTTATTTATTTACGGTTGGAACCAGTACCTATGGCCTTTGCTTATTACAACGGATGACGCTTATTTTACCTTGGTGATGAGTATTAAACGAATGGTGTCCGTCGCCGATGGGGCGATTGAATGGAACAGTGTCATGGCTACCACTATGTTAGCGATGTTGCCACCTGTGATCGTTGTGGTCGGTATGCAAAAACTGTTTGTTAAAGGCTTAGTGGATTCGGAGAAATAACATGGCTGAAGTAATTCTTAAAGAGGTCGGCAAGACCTATCCAAATGGTTTTAATGCCATTCCTGCTGTCGATCTGCAGATAGCAGACGGTGAGTTTATTGTTTTAGTTGGTCCATCTGGTTGTGGTAAATCAACCTTATTGAGAATGGTAGCGGGTCTAGAAAGCATTACTTCTGGTGAGCTGAAAATTAACGGCACATTAATGAACCATAAAGAACCCGCTGATCGGGATATTGCCATGGTTTTTCAAAACTATGCTTTGTACCCACATATGACCGTTTTTAATAATATGGCCTATGGTTTAAAGAATCGTGGAGTAGATAAAGCAACGATTTTAGAAAAAGTAAATGCAGTGGGGAATATGTTGGGTTTAGATGAGTTGCTAGACCGCAAACCGAAACAATTGTCTGGTGGTCAACGTCAACGTGTCGCAATGGGGAGAGCGATGGTTCGTGATCCTCAAGTATTCTTATTTGATGAACCCCTTTCAAACTTAGACGCTAAGCTACGGGTGCAAATGCGAGTTGAAATACGTCAACTTCAACGTAAGTTGGGGACAACTACCTTGTATGTTACTCATGATCAAGTGGAAGCCATGACGTTAGCAGACCGTTTGGTGGTCCTTAATAAAGGTAATGCTGAACAAATTGGCACCCCTTTAGAACTGTATGAACGACCTGCGACACCGTTTGTTGCGGCTTTTATTGGTTCACCATCAATGAATTTGTTAGAGGGCAATATTACCGACGGTGTGTTGTCGGTAGGTCCCAATATTCGGTTATCAACTGACTTGCCATTCAATCAAAATGTTGTTTGGGGAATTCGTCCTGAGCATTTAGAATGCCTGTCAGAATCTGAACCCAATGAGAATGCCGACTTTGTATTGACGGTGCAAGCGGTGGAATCATTGGGTGCAGAGACGCTGATTTATGGATCATTGGATGGCGTTGAAACCATTTTGGTAGTACGACTTTCTGGGCCCCACAACCCTGAATTAGGAAGCCAAATGCAGTTAAAAGCACCGTCCGAAAAATGGCATATATTTGATGCCTCAACTCAACAACGTTTGTGAGTATATTATGTTAGATGTAAAAGTCGTTGGTCATAGAGGTGCGGCATTATTGGCTCCAGAAAATACGCTCGCCGCCATTAAAGCGGCGGCTGATGCTGGGGCACAGTGGGTCGAAATTGATGTGTACTTAGTTGCAGATGGGGGCTTGGTTATTTTTCATGATGACACACTGGAACGCTGTACTAATGGTGCAGGCGCAACGGCTCAATCCACGGTACCTTATATCAAAGGCTTGGATGCCGGCGCTTGGTTTAGTGATGAATTTAAAGGAGAAACGGTGCCGACTTTGGTCGAGGCCTTAACTTATATTCAATCATTGGACCTAGGTTTGAATTTAGAAATTAAATTTGAACAAGATAATGTCGATGCTATTGTGCCTGGAGTACTTGCAGAACTCGATGCGCATTGGAAAGACAACGACAAACTGATTATTTCGAGCTTTAATAAATTCGCGTTAGAAATGTGTTCTCAGTTAGCGCCAATAAGGCATTTAGCGCAGCTGTATGATGCTATTCCAGCTTCTTGGCAAGAAGATTTAGAATACATCAAAGCGTACAGCGTGCACTGTGATTATTCTCAATTAACCGAACCACAAGCGAAAGCAATCAAAGCCGCTGGCTATAAGTTGCTTTGTTATACCGCTAATACAGTAGAACAAGTGTCTGATCATTGGCATTGGGGGATGGACGCGGTTATTACGGATGATCCTAAGGTGTTTTTAGCCTAACCCTTACACAACGATTAAATTAGGAAATGAAATGAGCCTTTCAGAACGTCAGAATCAAATATTAAACTGGGTGCAGCAGGTTGATAATCTGTCGATTGAGGTGCTTGTCGATAAGTTTGATGTTTCGGCTCAAACCATCCGTAAAGATGTAAATCAGCTGGCTGATTTACATCTTGTACGTCGTCAGCATGGTGGCATCACACAAATGTCGACGGCAGAGAATTTGCCGTTTGATAATCGTCAATACCTTAATGGTGTTGCGAAACAGAAAATAGCGCAGATGTTGGCGAGAGACATACCCGATGGCGCCTCGGTATTTTTAGGTATTGGTACAACGGTTGAGTATGTTGCAAAAGAGTTGGCTCATCGTAAAGACTTACAGGTCTTTACCAATAACCTAATGGTGGCCGCCATTCTCAGTGGTTCCCCACATATTTCTGTCAAAGTTACGGGAGGTCGTTTACGCCATCTGCATAGAGACCTTGTTGGAGCCGATGCATTAGAGTCGATACGTCAGTTTTATTTTGATTACGGCATCATCGGTTGTGGCGGGTTGGATATGTCGTTAGGGTTGTTAGATTTTGATCCAGATGAAGCCATCATTAGCCGAGTTATTTTAGAATCCAGTCGTTGTACCGTGCTGGTGGCCGACCAGTCAAAATGGGGGCGCAAAGCGATGGCGAGAGTAAAACCCTTTGCGAATATCCATAAAGTTTATACAGATTCTGTTTCGTCTAAGCAGTCTGAGCTCATGGCAGAACATAAAGTACAGCTGAACGTAAGTGAGGTCTCCCTTGTTAGTTCCTATGAATAAAGCCGCACTGCCAAAGTTAAGTGAAACAACGCCTTTGCTATTTTCGAAAGTGAAATTTATTTTAACTGACATTGATGACACATTAACGTGGGAATCAAGTTTGCCAACGGAAACGTTCCAAGCATTAGGCCGATTACATCAAGCGGGTTATAAAATCATTCCAGTTACTGGTGGCTGTGCTGGCTGGTCTGATTTAATTGCGCGTTTATGGCCAGTGGCCGGTGTTATTACAGAAGGCGGCGCCTGTTTCTTAAGTAAGGATACTCATGGCCGGTTAGTGTACAAATATTGGGATGATCCTGAGAAAATGCAGGCCAATAAAGAGCGGCTACTGCAAACAGTGGATAATATTCTGCCCGACTTTCCCAAATTAAAGCTAGCACAAGACCAAGCGTATAGACTCACTGATGTGGCTGTGGATTATGCTCAAGATGTCATTCCAAAAGAAGAGATGGCTCGAGACCAAATGCTAGCACGTTTAAAAGCGTTAGGTGTGCAGGCGAAAGCCAGTTCCATTCACATTAATATCTGGCAAGGAGAGTATGATAAATACGCTATGGCGCACCGAGTGTTAACTGACGTCTTTGGTTTAACGGAAGACGAACTTAAAACGCATGTTATGTATGTTGGTGATGCACCAAACGATGAAAGCATGTTTGCCAAGTTTCCATTAAGCATTGGTGTCGCGAATATCTCACAACACCTCGACAAAATGGATCATCGTCCCGCTATGATAACCTCTCTTTCAGGTGGTTATGGCTTTGCCGAGTTGGCGGATTATTTGTTAGCAAAATAACCTGGCTGTGCGAACACTTTATGAAAATCGAT
Source organism: Marinomonas algicola (assembly GCF_014805825.1). Classification (NCBI taxonomy): domain Bacteria; kingdom Pseudomonadati; phylum Pseudomonadota; class Gammaproteobacteria; order Oceanospirillales; family Oceanospirillaceae; genus Marinomonas; species Marinomonas algicola. The sequence goes on along the minus strand of NZ_CP061941.1, from coordinate 4,135,343 downwards.
TGTTATGTTTGTCATAGCGCCGTTAGTGACGCGCACCAGTAATACCGGCATTCGCATCAAGACGTGTTAAAGGCGAGTTCAGTTGGCAAAGTGTGCTTCATTAAAGGTGTTTTGCAATTCCTCGTACTTTTTATTGTAAATGTCGGCTTTTTTACTGAAGGTGTCAGCGCCTTCTAGGTCGACATCCGTATCATGCTGAATACCTTTTTCATCAAGTGTTTTAGATAGGGCCTCTACGCTTGAAAGGTAGTTTCGATAAACTTCATGAGTCGAATCATTCTCAGAATGGCTTGCCGAAAAAGCGGATGTAGCAATAATGGACGATGCTAATATAGCCATAGTGGCTTTTGTTAATGTGTTCATAATGACACTCCAAAACAGATTAAATGAATAATAGTGAATCGCTATTGCGTTTCTATGGGGTGATTATCTGGGATGGGATGTACAAAAAATAGCCTTCTATTGATACTTCCGCTGTTATTACATCTTCCCAAGCCATTTATTATGCTTTACTCAATAAAAGGATGGAATGTGCAGTTTTAATGGTATTTAGAGCACATTTATTAACCCCTATTTGCAATGGAACCCTGTCAACTATGAGTGCTTCAGGTGGAAAGTAAGTTACTGAAAGGCTTTATAGAGCATGACAGCCACTCTCTGGTGAAGAGAGAGTGGCTGTTTGCCTATTACTGATAATATCGTCGAGACAAAAGCGCCTTCTAGTTAAGCGCTTTAAGTATATTAATCAGTTCACTTGGCTCTTGGCGCGCTGTGTAATCAGCATCCACAAAGGCACTGGCAACCGTACCGTCTTTCGCCACAACAAAGGTAGCCGCTAAAGGTAAATCAAACTGGCCTTCGCCATTATGCTGCTCTACATTTATGCCAAAAGATAAGTAAATAGAGCGCAATTCTTCCGGTAATGAGAACACAAGCCCAAGGCGTTTAGCATACTCTGAATTCACATCAGATAAGACTTCAAATTCAAGTTTGTTTTTCTCTGATGTTGATAGCGATGAGTCAGGCCGCTCAGGAGTAATGGCCACAAGGGTGGCGCCTTGAGCTTTGATATTAGCGAGTTCCTTTTGGTAAGCCTGCAGTTCAAGGTTGCAGTAGGGGCACCAGCCGCCACGATAGAAAGTAATAATGACTGGGCCTGTTTCGAGCAACTTATTAAGGCTGACGTCATCTCCATTCTGATTAGGAAGAGAGAAAGCTGGTAATGGCTCAGAGACTTTTGGGGCGTTATTTTCTATACCTGAATCGGCAAGTGTTTGAGTGGCTAATTTCATTAGCTCTTGGACATTTGCGGGCGCTTTTTGTTTAAAAGCTTCTTTATAATCGGCAATGCTTTCCTGTAATGACATCATTTAACCCTTATTAATAATCAATTTGAACGTTCATTCAATCACGTATTGAACGTTCATTCAATCAAATTGTAGTTTTTTGCTATTCTCGTTATAGTTACCTACATCATTAAAACAATATGATTTTTTATGAGGCAAAAGAAGGCGCATGGCTAGAGCTCAATTTGAAAAGCACCAAGTGTTAAAAAATAGTTCAGACGCCTTTTGGCGGTTGGGGTATAACGCCACATCGATGCAAGTCATTTTTGAAAAAACAGGCTTGAAACCTGGGAGCGTTTATTTGGCTTTTGGTAATAAAGAGGGTTTATTTAAAGAAGCTCTGAATTACTACGCTCAGCAGTCTATTGCGAGGGTGACGTCCAGTTTAGAGGAGGCCAATGTTCTTGAAGAAAGCATCTGCCTTATTCTATTAGGGTTTGTTGATGATGCTTTTGAACAAAATTATTGCAGCTGTTTTCTTGTTAAAAGCCAGTTAGAGCTCAGCGGTGCGCCAGATCTTCAAGCGTACGCTATCGCTCATTTAAGAGACATTGAGTCAGTATATGCGCACTTTCTTGGGAAAAAATATTCTATGGAAGACGCTAAAATTAAAGCGACCAGTTTGATGATGCATATTTTTGGAATACGAGTCTATGGCTATCATCAAACCACAAAAAGTCAGATGATTGCAGGGTTGCAGTCCGGTTTACCCTGGTTACCATGGGAGCGTATGATCTCTCAATCCCGGATTGATAACGCACATTAAATGGATAGGAAAGGAAATGAAATAGAAAAGGCTATTAGGGTCGATAAATAGCCTTTCTGTTGGGTGGCTTTGTCGCCATAAAAATTAAATTAATCGTTTTCGGATTTGCACAACAACGATTTCGGCGATGATGACAACGACAAAGATAGACAGTAAGGCAATAGAAACACGCTGCCACTCAAATAGATTCATGGAATCGCTCAGTACCACGCCAATGCCACCGGCACCAACCAATCCTAGCACCGCTGACTCGCGTACATTAATGTCCCAACGAAACAAGATAATACTAAAAAAGGCCGGTAACACTTGTGGCCAATAACCTTTTAATAAAATGGACATCCAAGAGGCGCCTGTTGCTTTTAACGCTTCGATTGATCCCATGTGAACTTCATCGATGGCTTCCCCCAACAGCTTACCCACAAAACCAACGGAGCGCAGTGCAATGGCTAATACACCAGCAATGACACCGGGGCCAAATATAGACACAAAGAGCAAAGCCCATACAAGAGAGTTTACCGAACGAGACGACACTAAGAAAAAGCGTGCAATCCAATGGCCCCAGCGAGATGAGCAAATATTATTCGAGCTTAATAGAGCCAATGGTACAGCAAAAATTAAGGTAAATAATGTGCCTAAGGTAGCAATATTCAGCGTTTCTATCATGGCATCGTGAACGCTTACAGGGTAATACGCAAAATCGATGGGCCACATGCGATTAAACATATCGGCCATTTGCTCTGGTGCATCATAGAAAAACTCTGGGATGACCTCAACGGACTGAATGGATTGCAACATGGCCATAATCAGTACAAGGTAAACGGCATAGCGAGCCAGTTTTTGCTTCAAAGTAAAACGTTGCCAATGGTGATCTATTGTAGTCATTACAAATGCTCCTAGACCTGGTTATTTAAAAATACGTCGGACGATATTAGAAAGGTATTCACCTATCATAATGATCGAAATGATGGTGATTAGAATGGCGGCGACAAAGTCATAATCAAAGCGTTGGAACGCCGAAAATAACGTACCGCCAAGACCGCCAGCGCCAACGATACCGACCATAGTAGAGTTCCTAAGATTAGAGTCTAATTGATAGACAGAGAAGCCAATGAAGCGGGAAAACACTTGGGGCATTACCGAAAAAACAATCACACTGACAAACCCAGCACCAGTGGCCCGAATGGCTTCAATTTGCTTCAGAGAGATTTCCTCAATGGCTTCCGCAAAGAGTTTGGCGATGAATCCTATAGAAGCAACGATTAGGGTTAAAATGCCCGCTAAAGCGCCAAAGCCAACACTCTTAACAAATAAAATGGCAATAATAACCGGGTGGAAAGTACGGCATAGGGCAATCAAACCTCTGATCGGAATACTGATCCAATTTGGCATGAGGTTCCTGGCGGCAAACAAACCTAAAAATAAAGATAAAACGATACCGACAAAACTGGCGATCACCGCAATCTCTAAACTCTCGGCAAGCCCACTTAAGAGCAATTCCCAACGCTCAAAATTGGGTGGGAACATACGCCCCATGAGTTTTTCCGCATGGCCTAGACCTTCGTAAAAGCGGCCCCATGTTAAGCCCATCGCATGAAACGAGTAGAGGATATAGCCAAGGATTAATACCCAGATGCCAGCGGAGATCCAATTAAACTTAAACGGGTTCTCATGGTTTTTTGTGGATTCTATACCAGCCATGACTCACCTCCATAAATGGTTTTCAGGTGATCATCCGTTATGCCTTCAGGAGGACCGTCATACACAACGACGCCATTACTCATACCAATCATACGTTTTGCAAAACGACTTGCCAGTTTTACATCATGAATATTGACCAAGGCAGGAATGTTTTTTTCTGCAGAAAATCGTTCTAGCAGCTCCATTATCTCAACCGCCGTTTTTGGATCGAGAGAAGAGGTGGGTTCATCGGCGAGCAAGATTTTCGGGTCTTGCATAACGGCTCGAGCAATACCAACACGTTGACGTTGGCCACCAGATAAACTGTCGGCTCGTTTTGTCGCGTGTTCACTGAGGCCTACCGCATCGAGTAAGGAGAATGCCGTATTGATGTTGTCTTGGCTAAAGTTACGACGCCAAGCTTGCCATGCAGACAGGTAACCTAAACGCCCCGTGAGCACATTCTCAATCACACTCAAGCGTTCGACTAAATTGTATTCTTGAAAGACCATGCCCACTTGTCGGCGAAGCTTTCTGAGTTGGTTGCCTTTCACTTGGCACAGGTCTGACTCATTAAAGAGAATCTGCCCAGCGGTTGGGTCAATTAAGCGATTGATACAGCGTAACAATGTACTTTTCCCTGTTCCAGAAGGACCGATAATGGCGATAATACCGGGTTCATTGATGGTGATATCGATTCCCTTGAGAATAGGGTTGCCAGCCGTGTATTCTTTTTTTAATCCTTTTATTTCTAGGAGGCTTTGGCGTGTTCGTGCGGCATTTTGTGAGGGCATAATCTGTTTCCTACAAGCAAAGGGTAGCCCTGCGATCTATGGTCTGTAGATCGCAACGCTGTTATTTCAAACAAAGTAATGAATGGTTTTTGAGGTGCTAGCCTTTATTCTCAGCTTCCGCTTTGGCGCGCTTTTTAGCGGCCTTAGCGGCATCGGCTTCAGCTAAGCGTTTCAGACCCGTTTTTGTGTAGGCGGTGCCAGATGCATGGGCGATATCACGAATCACTTTCCAATCTTCTTTGTAAGTCACTGGATAGAAGCGATCTGCGCCACCAAAGGTTTTTTGCATTTCTTCTGGGAAGCGAAAATCAGTAAATGCCTGTTTGATTTTAGCCACTAGGTCAGGGTGTAAATCGTGAGCATAACCAAATGAGGATGTTGGGAAACGAGGACTGGTGTAAATAGTGCGGAAGTCAGCTTCATTTATACGCCCCGCTGAAACCATACGTTTATACACATCTGATGCAACTGGCGCGGCATCATAGTCACCCGATAATACCCCCATAATAGACTGGTCGTGTTTGCCGGAATATTTTACTTTATAGTCTTCATCAGGGGTGATACCCAATGCTGGGAAAAGTGCACGCGGTGCTAAGTTACCTGAGTTTGATGAGGCCGAAGTGTGAGCAATGACTTTGCCTTTCAAGTCGTCCATTTTATAAATAGAGCTGTCAGCACGTGCAATAGTGATAAGATTGTAGCCTTGGAAAGAGTCGGCCGTCCCTTTGACGGCAATCGGTACCAAACCGCCTAAGTTTACAGCGTATCCTGTAGGCCCTGTTGAAAAGCCCGCAATATGCAAACGGCCAGAACGTAAAGCTTCAACCTCAGCGGCATTGGAATGTACCGTGTAGTAAACGACTTTTTTACCGGTGGCTTCGCTTAAGTATTTTTGGAAATCACTGAAGGCGTCCTTGTAAACCGCTGGATCTTCTACTGGTGTGTAAGTAAAGACTAGGGTGCTGGGGTCACGCCATTTGCTTTGGTCTTTTGGTGTGTCGGCGACTAGATCGTAGTTTTCATCGCAAAATTTTTCATCTAGCACTCCGCGATTTTCACAATCGGCCGCTTGGATCACAGTGGCACTCATTAGAACGGAGCTGGTGAAAAGTAGCTTATTTAGCAATTTATTAGGCATCTATTTTTCCTCAATATCTATTTTTATTATTATCACCTACTGGGTATTTCCAGTTGGAGATGAGCTCGCCTTACATTTTTGTAGGTCTACTCTTAATAAAGCAAAACAGATACCAACTCTAAAAAAACAATATAAAACATATGGTTAGTATTTTTTCTTGGAAAAATAAACGCTATGTTGGACTTATTGGTCCCGTCTAAAATAAGAAAAGGGTCACTTTTGTCCATATAGTCAATTGCTTTTAAACTGTTGCTTATCTAAGTGGTACTTTTTCATTTTTCTGTATAGGGTTTTACGAGATAAATCGAGCAATTCTGCGGCTTGATTGAGTTGTCCGTCAGAATGTCTCAAGCCTTCTTCAATGATTTTGCGTTCAAATTGCTCCATCCGCTCTTCGTAACTGCCATTTGAGTCAGTGTCTTGCTTTAGTAAGCTTAAAGAGGATTCGGTAATGCCAAGTACGAATCGATCTACCGCATTTTTTAGCTCTCGAACATTACCAGGCCATGGATGTTGTAATAGGTGGTTTACGTAATCTTGGCTCAAAGTGGGTAGCGGCCTATCATAGTGCTCAGACGCTTTTCGAGAATAATGATGGAACAATGGTAAGATGTCTTCGGGCCTGTCTTTGAGCGGTGGAATAATGAGGCTCGCCACATTGAGTCGATAGAAAAGATCTTTACGAAACTTACCTTCTTCACCCAGCTGCTCCAGATCCTCTTTGCTCGCAGCAATAACGGTAAGCTCAACTTGTATGGGCGTTGTACTGCCGACACGCTCAATGGTCCTATCTTGCAGTACGCGTAATAATTTTATCTGAACGTGCATTGGCATGGTTTCTATTTCGTCTAGAAACAAGGTTCCTCCGTTGGCCGCTTCGATCTTACCTATATGACGTTTACTGGCGCCAGTAAAGGAGCCGGCTTCATGACCAAACAGTTCACTCTCAATTAAGCTTTCACTGATGCCACCACAGTTAATAGCGATGAATCGGCCTTTTTTACGGTCACTGTATAGATGCAATGCTCTCGCGACAACGTCTTTACCACACCCTGTTTCTCCATAGATGATGGTGTCAATATTGGCCTTAGCTAAGGTTAAAACATGTTGACGGATGCTTTTAATCGCCGCCGATTCTCCAATAATAAAGCTGTCTAAATCCGTTTGCTGCGCGAGGTTTTCTTTGAGCCTTCGATTTTCTAAAACCAATGCACGTTTTTCCATGGCTCGTTGCAACTGGCTGATCAGATGCGAGGGTTGTAAGGGTTTTTCAATAAAATCGTAGGCACCACACTTTATGGCTTCGAGCGCCATGGGGATGTCTCCATGACCACTCATTAAAAGAACCGGTAAGCTTTTATCCAGAAATTGCACTCGTGATAAGAAACTTAAGCCATCCATTTTCGGCATTTTAACGTCGCTTAGAATAATGACGGGGCTCTTTTTACTTAATGACGATAATGCTTTGTCTGCTTGTTGGAAGGTGTTTACCTGAAAGCCTTCTAATTCCAACATTTCGGTTAATGCGTCTAAAATAGACTCATCATCATCAATGATCATTACGCTAATACCATTGTTCATAGATCGTTTGCCTTTTGTAACACAAGTTGAAAACAGCTGCCTTGCCCTAAGGTTGAGCGTGTCTGGATGTGACCATGAAAGTCTTGAATGATGTTGTAGCTAATAGAGAGGCCCAGACCTAAGCCTTGTCCCACTTCTTTTTGAGTGAAGAAGGGATCAAAAATTTGACGAATTTTATCGGCTTCTATTCCTATTCCAGTATCGGATACGTCAATGAAAACATGTTTTTCTTCTTCTCTAACACGAATTGTGATTTGTTTATAAAGTGTACTGGACATGGCGTCAATTGCGTTACTAATGAGATTCACCAACACTTGCTCCAACCGAATCGGTTCGGCCAACACTTTGAGTTCGGACAGATGAGGAACACTGTGGCGGTCGTAATGTAAGTGACAATTTTGGTCATTGATTTGGCTCGACATAAGTTCAATAGAATCTTGAATAACACGGTCGAGAGTAACAGGAGATAACTCGGTCCCGGCTTCACGAGCGAAGGCTTTTAAATGGCGGGTAATCCTGGCTATTTTATCAAGTAAAGACGTAATTTTAATAATATTTACTTTTGCATTCTCAGGCTCATCTCTGTCTAAATAGCGCCCAACTGTATGCAAGTGGCTGGCAATGGCCGTTAGAGGTTGATTTATTTCATGAGTGATGCCAACACTCAGTTGTCCTAATGCCGCCAGTTTGCCCGCTTGAATTAACTCTGTTTGCGTATTTTTAAGTTGCATTTCGGCCATCACTCTTTCTTCTATCTCCGTTGCCAGCTTTTGATTGGTGCGCTCTACTTCTATGGCGGTTTGTTGGAAGTACTGCAGGTCTCTTGCCATGGACGACACTTCATCGTTCCCTACGATGCGGATTTCAGTGTCTAAATGGGAGCTGGCAATAGCGCGCATGTTTTGCTGCAATTCACGAATACGATGCAAGATATTCCGGCGTACATAAAACCAAGAAATAGCGCAAGCAACCGTAAGGCTAATCAGTGAAAGAAGTAAGATGCTTTGGGTGCTTTGATTAATGGATTGGATGGCTCTTTCTAAGGAATCGCTAATGCTGGTGTTGGTTGTGTTGGTGTATTGAATGATTTGAGCGGCTAACTGTTGAATATGACGCTGGCTGTTTTCTAGAAAAAAATCCTGCTGATAAACAAGGTCTAGTTCTTCATTTTTGAGTTTATATAAGTCGCCTTCACGAGAACTGGCGGCTAATAAAAGTTGAATAGACCGAATTTGTGACTTAGGAACCTGTGTTAAGAGTGGCAGCTGATCTTGTATTTCTTCAGCCAGAGATTCAAGACGAAGAAACGTGTAATCCAACTCATTAAATGTGGCGTCATTAGCGACTTTTTCGAGCATTCCTGCAAAGTAATATAATCTGTTGGTTACCTTTTCCAATGGTTGTGTTCTTTCTAGTGTATTCAAACGGTTTATTAACGCTTGAAAGGCTGGAAAAATTTGTTTTGATAATTGTGAAATTTTGTATTGAGCCGTTTCATGACGTTCAACATTCTGATTTAACAAAATAAGGTTGTTTTGTATTTGCCTAATGAGTTCTAAGAAATAATGGTTGTATTCAGGCAAGCTTTTCATCAAAGAATCCATGTCTTTAATGGCATCGTTTAGGGTTTTCATCGCTTTTAAGCGAACAATATTCGCATCATTGGTGACTAAAAGTGGGGCGGTTGCGACAATTAAGCGACTTCTGTCATTCAAGCGCGCGGCCGCATCGAGGCCTGGAATATCTTGTTGTTTTAATAATTGCAGTCTGTCGCTGAGTTGTAAGTAGGTGTTAGTGGCGAGAGCACTGGCAATAATGGTAATGGATGAAATGAAGAAAAAGGCTAAAAAAAGCCGTCCACCAATACCTAAATGTTGCAGGCTAAAAACTGTTCGTAGAGGCATTCTACAACCCTTGTATTGTTATTATTAGAGTAGTTGTCGTGTTTTGATTACGATTGAAAAAGGTATTTATCCTAATCCATTACCCCCCTTGTTTGCTATTAAATTATTCCCCCCACTTATGTGAACCCACTTTTAATAGATCTATCGCGTCATTATTGCTGGGGGTTGAGTTTTAAATATAAATGAGTTTTTTGTCTTTTTAAATGATAACGAATTTCATTTGTTTGTTTTTTTTAAACGAAAGCCCTCTTCTTGGTCGCTTTTGTTACTCGGGAAGTCGCTTTCAGACTTCGACCTTTTGCGCGAAAAACTAGACTTATTTGACTCTTAAATGCTTTGCAGATTATACGATTTTTCTAGAAGCATTAATGACTTCATAAGCAAGCTGAGAAGGATGAAAACAATGAATGCGACAGAACTTCATAATGATGCCATCGTGATTGATGGGTTAATTTGTTCCAAATGGGAACGTGCTTTATTTGAAGACATGGCTAAGGGGGGGTTAACGGCCGCGAATTGCACTTTATCATTCTGGGATAACTTTGAAGAAACAGTACGAAACATTGTTGAAATGAACGGTTTGATTGAAGAAAGCCGCGATTTGCTGTTGAAAGTTCGTACTACTGAAGACATCTACAAAGCGAAGCGTGAAGGCAAGACAGGCATCATGATGGGGTTTCAAAATGCCCATGCGTTTGAAGACCAAATTGGTTATGTACAGATATTTAAAGACCTTGGCGTTGGCATCGTTCAAATGTGCTACAACACGCAAAATTTAGTCGGTACAGGGTGTTATGAGCGTGATGGCGGCCTGTCTGGCTTTGGCCATGAAATCGTGGCTGAAATGAACCGAGTAGGCATGCTATGTGATCTCTCTCATGTTGGTTCAAATACCTCTAAAGAAGTCATCGATGCGTCTAAGCAACGGGTCGCTTATTCCCATTGCCTGCCGACGGGCTTAAAAGAGCATCCTCGTAATCGCACGGATGAAGAATTGAAATACATAGCAGACAAAGGCGGTTTTGTTGGGGTAACTATGTTTACACCATTCTTAGCGGCTGGGGTCAACGCCACGATTGATGACTACGTTGATGCCCTGTATTACATCTACAACATTGTGGGTGAAGATGCGATTGGCATTGGCACTGACTTTACTCAAGGCCATTCTCATGAGTTTTTTGAATACCTTACACATGATAAAGGCTATGCCAGACGCTTAACTCGTTTTGGCGAAATTGTTAACCCTTTAGGTATTCGCACTGTTGGTGAATTTCCAAATATCACGGAAGCATTATTACGCAAAGGTTTTACAGAAAGACAGGTTCGCAAAATTATGGGCGAAAACTGGGTTGATCTGTTGAAAGACGTTTGGGGCTCATAAGGCTTATTACACTATTTACTTGATGTTAAAAGGTAGAAATAAATGACAACACATACGCCAGAAATGCCCATTGAAGTAAACGATGAAACCGGTGTTTGGACAACCGATGCCTTACCTATGTTGTATGTACCACGACACTTTTTTGTAAACAATCACATGGGGATTGAAGAAGAAATTGGGGCCGAACGGTATGCCGCTATTTTGTATAAAGCCGGTTATAAGTCAGCTTACTATTGGTGTGAAAAAGAAGCTGAAGAGCATGGGTTGCAAGGCGAAGAAATTTGGCATCACTATATGAAACGTTTATCTCAACGTGGTTGGGGATTTTTTATCACAGAAGAACTTGATGCGGTGGCCGGTACGGCAAAAGTGCGTTTAGAGCACTCAGCGTTTGTTTATCAATACGGCAAGGTCAATCGAAAAGTGGATTATATGTTTACCGGTTGGTTTGCTGGTGCGTTGGATATGGTGGCAAAAAATCTTGGCCACGAGGTAAAAACGGTCGCTGAACAAACACAGTGTGCGGCGGAAGAGGGATGTGAAGTGGGTTATTTTGTTGTGAAACCGATTTAGTTTTTGCATCGAATTAATCGACAGAGTGGATACTTATTATTTGCTAATGCTCTGATTAATATACGTTTTATTTTAAATAAGTTTGTGTGCTAAATCGGTCTTTACCATTTTTCAGGTCGATTTAGCCTAATGTGCGTGGAGTCTTTCTATGTCTCAGTTTGATGTTTTATTCGAACCTCTAAAAATTAATAATTTGACAATTCGTAATCGTATTGTCAGTACAGCTCATGCTGAAGTATATGCAACAGACGGTGGCATGACGACCGAACGCTATGTGAAATATTACGAAGAAAAAGCCAAAGGTGGCTGTGGTTTGTCTATTTGTGGTGGCTCAAGTGTGGTTTCTATAGACAGCCCTCAAAGTTGGTGGAGCTCAGTCAATTTATCGACAGATCGCATCATTCCTCACTTTCAAAATTTAGCCGATGCCGTACACAAGCACGGTGGCAAAATCATGATTCAAATTACCCATATGGGCCGTCGGTCTCGTTGGGACGGTGGTGAATGGCCAAACTTGATGTCGCCATCCGGTATTCGAGAACCTGTTCATAGAGCCACTTGTAAAACCATTGAAGAAGAAGATATTTGGCGAATTATCGGCGATTTTGCTCAAGCGGCACGTCGAGCAAAAGAAGGCGGCTTAGACGGAGTTGAGTTGTCGGCGGTACACCAGCATATGATTGATCAGTTTTGGTCTCCAAGGGTAAACAAGCGAACAGATCAATGGGGAGGCAGTTTAGAAAATCGCATGCGTTTTGGAATGGAAGTGTTAAAAGCCGTAAGGGCCGAAGTAGGACGAGATTTTGTGGTCGGTTTACGTATGTGTGGTGATGAGTTTCACCCAGATGGACTCAGTCATGAGGATTTAAAACACATTGCTAAGGCTCATAACGACACGGGATTATTGGATTTTTTTGGTGTTGTTGGGTCTGGTTGCGACACTCACAATACACTGGCTAATGTGATTCCAAACATGAGCTACCCACCGGAGCCATTTTTACATTTAGCGGCGGGTATTAAAGAAGTGGTGGATGTGCCTGTCATTCATGCACAAAACATTAAAGATCCAAATCAAGCCAAACGTATTATTGAAGCGGGTTATGTTGACTTTGTTGGCATGACCCGAGCGCATATCGCCGATCCACACTTTATTGCCAAAATTAAAATGGATCAGGTTGATCAAATTCGCCAATGCGTCGGCGCGAACTATTGTATTGATCGTCAATACATGGGGTTAGACGTGCTATGTATTCAAAATGCGGCCACGTCTCGTGAACACAAAGGCATACCGCATATTATTGAGAAAACAGACGGAGTAAAGCGCAGAGTTGTTGTTGTCGGTGGTGGTCCTGGTGGTATGGAAGCGGCTCGTGTTGCGGCAGAGCGTGGACACGATGTCATCTTATTGGAAAAAGACGATGCGTTAGGTGGGCAAATTAGTATTGCTGCAAAAGCGCCGCAACGGGATCAGATGGCTGGCATTACCCGCTGGTTATCGATGGAATTAGAACGTTTAGGGGTGGATTTACGCTTAGGCACAGCCGCGAGTGCCGACATGATTCGAGAACTTAAACCGGATGTGTGTATTTTGGCGACAGGTGGACGCCCCTTTGTTGATCAAGAAGAAAGCTGGGGAGCCAAAGAAGGTTTGAGTGTTTCTTCTTGGGACATTTTAAATGGGACGGTTGAACCGGGTAAAAATGTACTGATTTACGATACCATTTGTGAGTTTTCAGGCATGTCGGCTGCGGATTATCTCGCCTCTAAAGGTTCTTTAGTGGAGTTGGTGACCGACGATATTAAACCGGGTGTGGGCATTGGTGGTACGACCTTCCCAACCTACTACCGTAACCTGTACGAAAAAGAAGTCATCATGACATCGGATATGATTTTGATGAAAGTCTACAGAGAAGGCGATAACTTGGTCGCTGTCTTGGAAAACGAATACACAGGCCAAAAAGAAGAGCGTGTGGTTGACCAAGTCGTCATTGAAAATGGTATTCGACCAAACGAAGCGCTTTATTATGAGTTGAAACAGGAATCTTGTAATAAAGGCCAAATGGATAATGAAACCTTATTTAACTCTCAAGCACAACCTGTGTTGTCTTTGGCCGCAGCAGGCAAACAAGAAGGCATGATTTTATGGCGTTTGGGGGATTGTGTTTCTCAACGTAACACGCATGCGGCTATTTATGATGCACTGCGTCTTTGTAAAGATTTATAAGGTTAAAAGGGACGTTTATGCCATGCTACTGCTTAGACAGCCGTAGCATGTTGCTAGAAGTTTCTCGTTTTTTTGGCCTGTTAATCAACAGCTTAGTAAACCTAGGGAGCGACAAGTGTTGCTCTGATTCCTGCTTCAGGTGGAATTATGTCTTTTGAATGGTTACATCCTACTCTTATCGGCATTATGTTGGTATTAGCGATCATCGGGGCCGTGCGTCGAGTGAATATGTGGCGTGCTGGTCAGCCTGATCAGGTTAATATCTTGGCTGGACTCATGTCTATGCCGAAACGTTACCTACATGACTTACATGATGTTGTGGAACGTGACAAATACATGTCAAAAACCCATGCGGCAACAGGTGGTGGCTTTGTGTTATCGCTTGCACTGATTTTACTCGTGCATCTTTTTGGTTTAGACAGTCAAATTTTAGCGTGGGCATTATTAGTAGCAACGGCGTTAATGTTCATTGGTGCATTATTTGTCTTTAAGCGTCGATTGAACCCTCCAAGCCGTTTGTCAAAAGGGCCTTGGATGCGTTTGCCTAAGAGTCTATTGGCTTTCTCTGTGACCTTTTTTGTGCTGACTTTGCCTATGGCGGGTATTTTACCTGACGGTACTGGAAGTGGGTTGCTCAGTCTTGTTTTAGCTGTATTGATTTTAATGAGCTTGTCAGAAATGCTGTTTGGTATGACGTGGGGGGGGCCAATGAAGCACGCGTTTGCGGGTGCTCTGCATTTGGCATTTCACCGTCGTTCCGAGCGTTTTGGAGGCGGTCGATCAACGGGTTTAAAAGCCTTAGATCTGTCCCAGGCGCATTCAGCCAACCAGGTTTTGGGTGTGGCGAAACCGACTGATTTTAAATGGAATCAATTGTTAGGTTTTGATGCTTGTGTTCAATGTGGTCGTTGTGAAGCGGTTTGCCCTGCGTTTGCCGCGGGTCAACCTTTGAACCCTAAAAAATTGATTCAAGATATGGTTGTCGGTTTCGCGGGTGGAACGGATGAGCATTACGCTGGCAGCCCTTATCCAGGACGTGAAGTCGGTCAAGCTAAGGGTGATCCTAACCAGATTATTACGGAAGGTTTATTGGATCCAGATACTCTTTGGTCTTGTACGACGTGCCGTGCTTGCGTTGAAGAGTGTCCAATGATGATTGAACATGTGGATGCTATTGTTGATATGCGACGTTATCTCACCATGGAAAAAGGCCGTACTCCAAATAAAGGCGCCGAAATTCTGGATAATATAATCGCCACGGATAACCCCAATGGTCATGCACCAGCGAATCGAATGAATTGGGCGGCCGACCAGAACTTGCGTTTATTAAGCGATTGTCAAGAAACGGATGTGTTATTTTGGGTATCAGATGGCGCATTTGATATGCGTAGTCAACGTATACTGCGCTCTTTCGTCACTTTATTAAAAGCCGCTAAGGTTGACTTTGCCGTCTTGGGAAGTGAAGAGTTGGACTGCGGTGATGTGGCTCGTCGTTTAGGGGACGATGCGACCTTCCAGAATCTTGCTAAGCGAAATCTTGAAACCCTATCCAAGTACCAATTTAACCGCATAGTGACAACGGATCCCCATGCTTTCCACTGTTTAAAAAACGAATACAATGATCTTGGCTATGATGTATTGAAAGACGTGCAAGTCATGCACCATACAACCTACTTAAACGAGCTTGTCCAACAAGGACGATTTACTGTAGACCCGTTTAAAGGCGGTACAGTGACTTATCACGATCCATGTTACTTAGGTCGATATAACGGTGAATACGATGCGCCTAGAGATTTGTTACGTTCATTAGGCATAGACATTGCGGAAATGGAACGATCGGGTTATCGCTCTCGTTGTTGCGGAGGCGGAGGCGGGGCTCCTATAACCGATATTCCAGGTGAACGTCGCATTGCCGATATGCGTGTTGATGATGCAAAAGCGACCCAAGCCGATCTCATCGCCGTTGGTTGTCAGCAATGTACGGCTATGCTTGAAGGTGTAGTAGAACCCAGACCTGAAATAAAAGACATCGCTGAAATTTTAGTCAATCAATTGGTTGAGGAGGTGCACTGATGTCGGATCAAGATGATTACTCTATTATAAGGCGTGATCCTAGAGCGGAATGGATCGCTCGAAACCGTTTACACCCATTACACAGCTCAGTCAGTTGTGCTTCTGCTATGGACGTTCGTGGACCTTATGGTCTAGTACGTAAAAGTCCGCATAATGTTGGCTTTCTCGGACCAAATGGCTTGAAGCGCATCGATCGACTAAAAGGTAATGGGAGTCAAGGTAAAGGACGAGTGGCTAAAGGCCGCGCGTCTAAAGACGTGCCGTTGCCATTGCATCAAGTAAGCCAACCTGACTTTTACATTGTCACTGTGGCTGACATGGTGGGCGGCCGCTTAACCAGTCACGATAAAGATGTTATTGGTCAAGCTCATCAATTAGTGAAGGAAACACAACTGAATGTGCCAGAGCAATCCGGTGCTGTGTTGGTTGTGTGTTTTGGCGAATCAAAAGAAGCAAATTTCGGCTTATCGGGTGCAGACCGAGTTTTAATGTTAGATGGTGAGGCCTATCAAGGCTATTGTCCAGAACAACAGCTTGCAGCATTGGTTCAATTAGAATTGGCCTATCAACCGAAATATTGGCTCTTCCCAGACAGTGTTCATGGTGGGGCGGAAATCGGCTCACGTTTGGCGGCTCGCATTGGAGAACGACCCGCGGTACAAGCTTGGCAAGTCGATGCGCAAACGACCATTAGCCGTGGTGCGGGTGGCCGTGTTGACATTACCCGTAATACGCCAAGACTTTTATTGTTAGCGGAAGAATGCGCCGATCAAATTGATGAAACACGTCATGAGGCGTTAGCGATCACGTTAGATTCAGTCAAACACGTCACACGACAATTACATGATGGAGGTCGAGTCGATGTTGACCCGAACGCGGTGCCTTTAGCGGAAGCTGAATTTATCTTGTCGGCCGGGAATGGTATTCATAATTGGGATCAATATCACCAAGTGGCCAAAGAACTTGGCGCTACAGAAGGGGCGAGTCGTGTCGCTGTAGACGATGGTTTTATGCCTCGCTTTAGACAAGTAGGGGCAACAGGAACATGGGTGACGGCGCGTGTTTACATTGCCGTCGGTATATCGGGTGCTGTGCAGCATATGCAGGGCATTGGTCAATGTGACAAAGTCATTGCGATTAACACCGATATCGGTTGTGACATGATAAAGCGTGCTGCACTGAGTACTGTGGGGGACAGTGAAGCCATATTAGAGCAATTGCTTGCTTTGGTGCGTATTTATAAAGAAAAGCATGCCATTGGAGAGGAGAATCAAGATGCCGCCTAATTCCAGCCTACAATCTTTAGAGATTGTTTCATTGATTTCTATTGGTAAACACCCTCAGTCTGGCCGTGAACGACGAGCGGAGCAGGATGCACGAGCGGTTGAGCTCGGATTAGCTGTATCGCAGGGCAATCTAACAGTGCTGCATGTGGGGAATGCTCAGCAAAATGCATTACGTCACTATGCTGGGATGGGGTTGAGTGAAATCCATGTACTGGAAGCACCGACTCATGCGGATGCCATGGCACCATTAACGGATTATTTACACGAAAATACGCCGCATATTATCTTGACTGGCGTCCGAGCAGAAAATGGTGAGTCTTCTGGAATGGTACCGTATTTGCTAGCCGAAAAGTTGGGTTGGCCTATGGTGTCACGGATTGCCAATATTGTTTCCATTAAAGATGGCATTGCTGAGGTCTTACAGGCGTTACCTCGAGGGCAGCGTCGAGTGATTAACGTGGCGTTGCCCTTTATAGCCAGTGTGGACAGCGCGGCACCAGAAGCACGTCAAAGTGCTTTTGGGCCCGCCTCTAGAGCTACATTGTCGGTACAAACTTGTGCAATAGAAAAGGATGACGTGGCAGAAAATTGGACTGAAACCCCGGCTCGTAAACGACCTAAGCGTTTAAAAATTATTAAAGCCAAAACGGCCGCTGAGCGATTCAAGGCGGCGACAGCAAAACCGCAAGGTGAATCTGGCAAGGTGATGGTGAAAGAAAGTGATCAAGAGAAAGCGAAAGCCATTTTTAATCTACTGCTTGAAGAGAAAGTGATTCGTTAAAGCGCTTTGCTTTGATAGTGTGTTTAATAGGCTTAAATTCAGGGGGAAATAATGCGAGTTATTTCGCTTCTTGTATAAAAAGCCAGACTATCGTTTGATAATCTGGCTTAAAAAGTCACCTTGGCAAAAGTATTTTTTGATTGTTAATCATGAATGAAATTAAATAAATGTACACTTTATATGGCTTAAATGAATAAACCGATTTGTTTATTCATTTAAGCCATATGATTTCCTAGTGGCACTTCTAAATCATTGATCCCCATTCTCGAGGGTTGACCAACCATTTCGTCATAAGCGCTTTGGTGACAGAGCACCATGGACCCAACCTCTTTTCCTTTAAATAAGGCCTGCAAGTCCAATTTGTTGTGACTGGTTAGGAACCTGCCATTTTTCCGTTGAATATAGTCTTCTTGATCGTCGATAATAACGGAAAGCTGGTATAAGTTAGATTCTAAAGAGTGCAACTTTACTTTATCGAATCTTTGGATTGTTTTTAGTTCTTCTAATAACATGGGTAAGTCTCCGTTTAGTCAAAGCATAGAATACTTACGAACCATGGCCGTTTTTGGTTCACGAGCATGGTTCGAACGTGTTTTAACGTGATCGTATTCCTATTCTTTAGACTCTCAATAAGTGCTAAACACGTGTCTTGCGCAAAAGGTAGAAAATGATTGAAGCCGTAATTTTTGATATGGATGGCGTTCTTATAGATTCTGAACCCATGTGGAAGGAAGCAGAAAAAAAGGTGTTCTCATCCTTAGGTGTGGACATAACGGAAGCGTTATCGGCTAAGACGGCGTCAATGACGACACAAGAGGTGACTCAGTTTTGGTATGAGCTTTACCCTTGGCAAGGTAAAACTCTTGCTCAGGTAGAAAATGAAGTTGTTGATTATGTGGCCCATTTAATTCTTGAAAAAGGTACGTCAATAAAAGGGGTTAAGGAAGCGTTACACTTTTTCAAAGACAAAAAAGTGAAGGTTGGTCTGTCAACCAACGCGCCTTCTAGACTGATTCCGATTGTTTTGAACACGCTGGGAATAGCCGATTATTTTCAGGCTATTTCTTCGTCTGAGTTTGAAGAGAAAGGGAAGCCTGATCCGGCTGTGTACTTATCCACGGCTCAAAAATTAAATGTGGACCCATTAAAGTGTGTTGTATTTGAAGATTCTTTTTCAGGTATTTGCGCCGCTAGGAATGCGAATATGCGAGTTGTGGCCGTGCCGTCATCTAAAGAGTTTATGGATAACAAGTTTGCTATTGCGCATATGAAAATTAGGAGCTTAGAGGAGTTTAGCGATGTGCATTTTTCAACGCTAATGCTACAGCAACAATGATTATTTTTCGTTAAGTTGTCTCTTTGAGTAGTTTTTTTGCGGTAGCGTTTAAAAGGGCTCGACTGTAGGTTTTATGAAACTGACTGAGTAAATGAAACACGAATCCAAATGATGCCTGACCGTTTTTAGATACTCCTTTGGGTACGACGACAGACCCAAAGTAAAGGCGCGTAATTGAACTTTTTCCACTCTTTAATTCTTGTACCATTAACCACGATTTTGTCTTTCCAGTCACATCGGCCAATAAAATTTGGTTGTCCACTCTATTTTCAACGGTCCAAATTGAATAGTGCCTAGTTTGATTTGTTGACAATCTAATCGCGTCTTTATCCGATGTGGCTTTTAATGTTGCTAGCGATAAAATAGTCCGTTCTATTTTAAATAAAGGCGTTGTGTAAAAAGCCTGAATATATTTTTCTAAAGAAATTTCTTTTGGCACATCAACAGAGTAGCAATCGACAAAGGCTCCATTTTCTCGGTATCTGGCTGACAGAGCGACTTCTGGGAGTTCAATTTCAATAAGGTGTGACATAAGCAATCTCTCGATGTCTGGTTATACTCCTATAGTACAGGGATATTTTTCTTCTGGCATGTGTTCTAGAAAGGCGTTTTATATAAAAAAAGCCAGACTATCGCTCTCGATAATCTGGCTTAAAAAGGAACCTTGGAAAAGGGGAGAGCGGAACGATTCATTAATTCGCGAAGTGAGCCGCATTAAAGATTGTTTGTAATTCCTGGTGTTTATCGCTGTAAACTTCGGCTTTTTTGGCAAATGTATTCGCGCCATCTAGGTTTACTTCAGCGTTATAGTCAATGCCTTTGGCATCAAGTGTGTTAGACAAAGCTTCGACACTGGAGATGTTGTTACGGTAGGTTTCGTAAGCTGAATCATCAGAAGAACCGGTTGCTGCGAAAGCTGACGTAGCGATTGCAGAAGAAGCCAAAAGAGCCAATGTTGCTTTAGTAAATGTGTTCATAATAATCTCCAAAAAATTAAATTAAATTGAATAGTTTTTGAACCGCTTTCGCGTTTCGATGGAGTGATTATTGTCTAATTTTTTTATTAAAAACAGCCTTTGGAAGCGGCTTCCCAGTTTGTTACTTGCTTATCGTTTTATTCGTACTAATTAAGGATTTTAAGGATGGAATGTGCAGTTTCATAAGTATTTAGAGCACATTAATTGATAGGAATAAAAGTATTAGTATCCATATTAATGCTAAATAATAGTTACATTAGGTAAATAGAATTGATCTGTTTATATCAAGAATAAAACCCTATTATTTCCCTATGAACTTTTATCATGCAGGAAAATAATGGGCTTGAGATGAAACGTATTTATATAAGAAAGCGCGAAAACTAGATGGATACGAGGAGGATTTAAAACCGAACCTTTCCCATCAGTCTCGTCAAGCTAATTTCTCCAATCTAAATAATAAGGTCCACATGTTGCATGCTGTCTACCGATCCATCGGATTTAAGGTACAGCCCTGTTTCTTGAATGATGCCTGCTCTTTCTCCTTTTGAGTTGAATAGACTAAACTGGGTGTCTTGTGATGACAGTAAGAAGGCTTCAATGCCAATGTCTTCTAAAGATAGTAAGGTTTCATTACCGGCTTCATCTCTTTGTGTTAAAACCAATTTGTCAAAAATACTGTCAGCTTGATCAATCACACCATCTTGATTTTCATCGTATTGTGCTAAATCGGCAAAACCACTGCCGGATTGAGGTCCAAATAACTCCCCTCCATCATCAATACGGCCATTGCCGTTCTTATCTATTGCTAGGAATGCAGAATCACCGCTGGCGTAATGTACACTGTCCATTTCCCCATCATTATTGATATCAAACTGAACTTTATTTTGACTAAGTTGAGCCATGTTGCCGTTTAAATTGATGGTAAGTGGATCGACTTGATTGCCTGAGATAATCATTTCACCATAAAAAGATTCTTCTCTTGTGCGTGCCATATCCAGAGAGAAATCAATATTAAAGCGCCGACCATCTTGCAATACCATTTCGCCATTCGCTTGAAAGCTGGTTTTTTCAGATTCTTTTATTTCATGGAATCGTTGACTTACTTGTTCGAGTGGTTGGCCATTAACCTCTACACGTCCTTGATTTTGAGTGCGGCTCTGCGGGTTAGCGATATTGTTAAGGTTGTCAGAAGGGGGGGGCTGATCACTTTCAGCACGAGGACTTTTGTACAGGGTGAAGGATACGCCAAACATCATTTCCAGTAAGGTTTTTGTTTCCATGAGTTTATGGTCTTGGCTAAGGGCATCGAACTCTTGTTCAGAAGTATTTTCTGTTGATTGTGATATTTGTTGTTGTGATTGGGAGTTACTTACAGAAGATTGTTCTAATGTTTGTTGGTAAACTATTCGCATTCTAGCGATCGAATCATTTTCTTGTGTTTGCTCTTCATTTGATTCCGCTTGTGGTCGCCAAATAGTACGTTGGGTAACCGTCTCAGACCTTTGAAAGTCACGTTGAGATGCCATATTGATTTTAAAATCCATCGTCTCTTCCTCCACCTTACCATTTTATAAATGCGCACCTCTGATCTATCAATCAACGCACTTCACCCTATTAGTTATCGATCAGTTTAGTGGTATGTTTAATGGTAAAAAGGAATAAAAAACGAGTTGCTTAGATGTGTTTTTTTAACTGTATGAAACTAAAGTAAAAATTGTGTCATTACTCGCTTGGTTCTTGTTGATCGTCAGCTTGTTCATGAGAGGCGTCCGTTGCTTTAACTTCCGTTGCTTTAACTTCCGTTGTTTTAGTAATGAGCCCTTGTTGAAGGAGTTGAAACAGCTCTTTTTGAACGGATTTAACAAGTTGATAATGGCCTCCTTTCGTTGTACCGCAGTTTGAGGTAAATCCAACGGCAAATCCAGCGAGCAACCCTTTTGGACTCGCTGCCGTTTCTAGGGTTTGTTTTAGGTATTTTTGTCGTGCTTTATTGGCCGTCTGCTCCATGACTAAACAATTGGCATACATCCTTTCTCTGCGTTTGTGTAGCTTAGATAAACCAAACATAGTTCCCCCAGTGCCCTTTATGGATCATCGTCATCGTCAGGAATAATGGCATCCAACGTACGAGTGAAATTCATTTCTTTAAGTATGTTACGGACCCAAAGCATCAATCCGAATGTACTTATCATGGTAAACAACAGAGCGCCTATGATGATGCTTAGCAATGGAGCGCCATAACTCCATGCAACCACTCCGATGGCGGTTAAAATTAATAGCCAAGCGGTCACCAATAAAAAGACAATGCCGCACATGAGTGCAAGCAGTTGGGCGCTGGAAACGATGGATATTTTCGCTTCCAGTGCCGCTAGTCCAAACACTTCTTTTAACCAGCGCTTGTGGAGGCGAGTCACAGTATTTAAGTTAATGGATTCACCTGTTGGATTATTTTCTGATGTCGTCATAATGAAACCAACTGCTCAATGTGTGGACTATAGGCGTCTGAAATGCTGATGTTCTTGTAAACTGTATTATTTCTTTTTGCAGAAGAGACCAGCAACAAGTGCACCCGCTAAAAACGCAATCCCGACACTTTTTACCGGGTTTTCTTTTGCGTAAGAGCTCACAGCCTGAGTAACTTTTTCAGATTGCTGTTTGGCTGTATCGGCCAGTTCGTGTGCTTGCTGGCTTATTTGTTGGGTGACTTCTTGTACTTTTTGCTCACCTTTAGCGGAGGTTTCTGCGGCTTTATCGACACCTTTATGAGCGCTATCCGCCGCTTTATCAATGGTTTCATGTGCGTTATCACGTTTAGTTTGCTTCGCTTGTGTTGATTTAGTTTGTGTTGCGGTACTCATGATTTATCTCCAATAAATGAGTGAATGTCACTTTCATCTATGGAGTAGCGAAGATCGTGCCAATTTATTAATTGTTTGATTTATAAGGATTTATTTTTTTTATCAAAAGCAAAATGTGTGCTTGTGTAAATTTAATACAGACTCATCGGTAAAATTTTCACAGAGGTAAAATTGACGCTGTTATTTGGCTCTGTAAGTCTCTTTTACAAGAGTCATTGGAGGGGGCTAAAAAATGTTATCCTCTTAATTGAAGGTCTTTAAGCAATGAGAACATAGACTCTAGCCCCTCTGTTAATTTATCCGAATCTAATCCTGCATAACCTAATCGAACATAACGGTTTTCATCTTTTGACGTGTCTAGATGAAAGTGCTGCTCTGCCGCGAGGTAAATATCGTTTTTATGACAGGCTTGTTCCAATTCTTTAGCATGGGATTTTATGTCCAACCAGAGAGACATACCTCCTGCGGGTAAATAATAGTCGAGAGAAATGCCTTGTTCTTTGTAAGTGTTTAAAAGTTGAATTAAGTGGTCTCGGCGCTGGTGATACCGTTTCGTCATCCGGCGAAGGTGCCGTTCAAAGCCTCCGTCTTGCATCCAACGACCAATCGCATCTTGCATTAATACGTTGGGCTTATGATTCATGGTACTGCGATAACGAGTAATCGCTGGAAGCAGTGCTTTATGGACAGCCATAAAGCCAATACGTCCACCGGGAAACATAATTTTAGAAAACGTTGATAGATAGATAACCAAGCCTAAAGGATCATCGGCGGCTAAAGGAATAAGAGGTTGGCTGTCATAGTGAAATTCATGATCATAGTCGTCTTCCAGAATGGCCACATTGTACTGCGCAGCTAACTGATAAATGGCCATACGTTCGTGAATGGGTAAGGTCACCGTGGTCGGGTATTGATGTAATGGCGTGAGGTAGATTAATTTTATGTTATGAGTGGAAAAGGTCTTTCTAAGCTCCTCAATATCAATACCATTAGCATGTTGTTGTATCGGCACAAGGTCTGCCCCTGTTGCTCGAAAGGCATTCCAAGCAGGTTGATAACCCAATGATTCAACCGCGACCTTGTCCCCTGTTTTGAGTAACAAACGTGCGATTAGGTAAATGGCTTCCTGAGAGCCGTTGACCGCAATGATCTCTTTGTTAGTAATAGAACGAACGCGCCTCAAATAGGTTGTAACTTGCTCGATAAAATGGCTATTCCCCGCATTATTGCCGTAATTCAAGTCGTCAAGATTGGGACGGCTTAAACTGTCATTCATATAAGATTTAAAGTCTTTAAAAGGGAATAAAGCCACATCAGGTGAACCACCGGCAAAATTATAACGGTATGTATGCGCCGGTTTATCTAGGCTACTTTCGCTGATTTCGGTATTTATATCCCATTTGAACGTCATTTTTTCATGAGTTGAGAGCGATGAAAGTGAGTAATCACTGTTTTCTATTGGCAATGATTTAGCAACCTGGTAACCCTTTCGTTCAATAGATTCAACCCAACCTTGAGCTATAAGTTCTTGGTAGGCGGCCATCACAGTATGTCTATTTGTATTGAGCTGCTCGGCCAGTTTACGCGCAGAGGGTAAACGCTCATTGCTCGTCAGTTTGCCTGTTTGTATGGCATGTCGTAAGCCATAGGCGATACGTAAAAAAATGGGTTTGATTTGCGCATCTAATGTTAAGGTGAAAATTCTCATTGGTCTGGTCTATCTTATAAATGATAACTGGTTATTTTATTTATACCAGTTTCATTGAGAATGGTCTTAATTAATTTGATGAAAATTTTGCAGTCAGTCGCTTAAAGAGCATTCAAAGGAGAGATCAATATGTTAGACACTTTACCTGAATTTAATCCTCAGCCCGTTACTTTAAGTACGGATAAAGTGACCTTAAGACCGTTAACATTAGAGGATGCTGAAGGCTTTTATCAAGCGGGTAATGACCCTCAGCTATGGCAATGGGTTTTACCGAACCAGTGTGAGTCATTAGCCACGGCCACTAAATGGATAGAGGCGTCTATTGACGCTCAAATGAAAGGTGAGCATGTGCCTTTTGTTATTATTGAGAGAGTGTCTAATCGTATTATCGGATCGACTCGATATTGTTCCATTGAGAAAGCCGATCGCGGCATCGAAATTGGATTTACGTTTATATCCGCTGACTTTCAGCGCAGTTATGTGAACACTCATGCTAAGTTTTTGTTGTTAAGGCATGCGTTTGAGGATTTAGGTGCCATTCGTGTGCAATTAAAAACACACGAAAATAACCAGCGTTCAAGAAATGCCATTGCTCGTATTGGTGGTGTGTTTGAGGGAATACTACGTCATCAAAGAATTCAAAGTGACGGCACTATTAGAAATACGGCGTTATTTAGTCTTACTCACTTTGAATGGCCTCAAGTAAAAACAACGTTAGCCGCCTCTTTGCGGAGGTAGCTATGTATATACCTACTCAATTCCAAGTAACGGACTTAGACGAAATTCATCGCTTTATCGAAGACTATGGCTTTGGAATGATCTTAAGTGATTCATTAACAGGTACGCATTTGCCCTTTATTTTAGATAAAAATGAAGGTGAGTTTGGTACCTTGTACGGCCATTTTGCGCGAGCGAACCCTCATTGGAAAGTGCTAGCCGAAAAAACAGCATTGATCGTGTTCCAAGGACCGCATGCTTATATTTCACCGACTTGGTACCAAAGCACACCGAATGTACCCACATGGAATTATACGGCTGTTCATGCCTATGGGAACGTGACTGTGTTGCCGGAAACCGACGTAGTTGAGGTAATGGAGAAAACGGTTAAGTACTATGAGCCAGCCGTGTGGCGTGATCAAAGTGTGATGCCCGATTCGTATCGAGAAAAACTACAAAAAGCGATTGTTGTTTGCAAAATCACGCTAACGAAGCTTGAAGCTCAGTACAAACTCGGACAACATAAAAAGGCAAATGATCAACAAGGCGTAGCAAGCTCACTAAGTCAACAAACTGATGTAGACCCAATGAGCTTGTACCAATTTATGCAGAAAAAACAACTGGGTATTGGAAAGTAACCTCCTAGAAATAACCGAATTAAGTGTCTCAGTTACCTTGTGACAGAGGGACACTTATTCGAGTCGATGTTACTTAACAATCGCATCAATATCGGCGGCGCTATGGCGTTCTGCAAGGTGCTCGCCTTCACCCCAAACACGGTTTACCACAATGCCTCGTTGTACCGCAGGGCGCTGTTGAATGTGCTTCGCCCAGCGTTGTACATTTTTGTAACTGTCCACTTGTAGGAACTCAGCTGAATTATACAGATGGCCTAATGCCAAGTTACCGTGCCACGACCAAACCGCAATGTCGGCGATGGAGTATTCATCACCCGCCATGTAGGTGTTTTCAGCTAGGTGTTTATCTAAAACATCCAGTTGGCGTTTGGCTTCCATGGTAAAGCGATCTATTGGGTATTCCATTTTAGAAGGTGCATAGGCATAAAAGTGACCAAAACCACCGCCAATATAGGGGGCCGTGCCCATTTGCCAAAATAGCCAAGAAAGGCATTGTGTTTTCCCTAAGTGATCTTTAGGGATTAAGGCATCAAATTTTTCCGCTAAATAGTGCAAAATAGCCCCAGATTCGAAAACCGGAGTCGCGGGTGTGGTTGAGTGATCCATTAAGGCGGGAATTTTTGAGTTTGGATTGGCGGCCACAAAACCGGAAGAAAATTGATCCCCTTCGGTAATTTTAATTAAAAATGCATCGTATTCGGCGTCTGAAATCCCCATCGCTAGAAGCTCTTCTAGCATGATGGTGACTTTTTGGCCATTTGGTGTGGCTAATGAATAAAGTTGTAAAGGATGCTGACCAACAGGCAAGTCTTGCTCGTGTGTTGAGCCAGCAGTGGGTCGGTTAAGGCTGGCCCATTCACCGCCATTTTCAGTTTCCCATTTCCATACTTTTGGTGGTTGATAATCTGTATCAGTGCTCATTGTATCTCCTATAAAACGCGACTAAAGAGGATGGCGAACTCACTAAAGTGAATCTTTGCTTACTCATATATGTAGTCAATTTGTAGCAAAAAAAAGGCATCATAGGTATGATTCGCTCCGAAAATTATCATGTTTCCTTTTTCCTTCACAATCTCCCCATAGAGAAATTAAAGACTAAATTAATGAATAATCAAGATAAAACCATATCGAATAAACTTCTTAAATCGGCTCACACCCATATGCCAATGGGGGTAGCGGACAGTTACCGTTATTGGGGCGAAGAGAAAACCGTGTTTGTAAAAAGCACACAAGGCTGCAAAATTACCGATTGTGACGATCATGAGTTTGTTGATTTTAGATTGGCTTACGGACCGATTATTTTAGGCTATCGAGATACCCGTGTAGACAGTGAAGTCATTAAGACCATCACGGAGTGCGGTACCATTTCTGGTTTTTCGACCGCGCTGGATTCTGACGTTGTGTCCTTGATGAAAGATCTTTGCCCACAGATCGAGAAGGTCCGTTTTGCAAACTCTGGAACAGAAGCGGTCTTAGGTGCTGTAAGAACCGCTAGAGGGTACACGAATCGTAATAAAATTGTGGTTGTCGAGGGTGGCTTTCATGGGCTTTACGATGAAATGATGTGGAAGTCGGACGTGGATAATTGGGATAATGAGCAGCAAGAGGCGCCTGAAATTGCGGCTTTTGGTATCGGTATTCCAGAAAGCAGTCGTGAACATTTAGAGACGGTCCCATTAAACGATTTGGATGCGCTTAAGCAGGTTTTTGAACGTGTGGGTGAGGATATTGCTGCGATCGTCATTGAGCCTATTATGGGTAACTGTGGCAGTATTGCCGCAACGCAAGAGTATATGCAAGCATTAAGAGACATGTGCGACCAAAGTCAAACCCTGTTGATAATGGATGAAGTGAAAACAGGGTTTAGAGTGGCAAAAGGCGGTGTGCAAGAGCTCTATGGTGTTTATGCCGATTTGACAACCTTCGCAAAAGCAATGGGCAACGGTTACCCTGTGGCGGCATTTGGAGGCAAAGCCGCTATCATGGATAAAATACGGTTTGGTAAAGATGGGGTAACCCACGGGGGAACTTACACAGCAAATATGATTGCTCTCAGTGCGGCTAAAGCGACCTTGACGTTAATTCGTGATACGGATGCCTTAGAGACAGTAAATACCACGGGCAAGGCGATACAAGAGCGATTAAGCCGAGTGTTTAGCCATTATAATATCCCCCATCAGTTTGCTGGACCGGATTCTATGTTTGGAATTCATTTTGGGGAGTTTGTGCCACAAAATTACCGTGACTGGAAACAAACGGATTCGGTATTGTATACCGAGTTTGCGTTTAACTTGATCAATAACGGCGTTATGTTGGAGCCTGATTCTCGTGAACCTTGGTTTATTTGTGAAGCACATAACACCGTCGATTTGGACTGGTTAGAGTCGATGGCCATGTCAGCCATGGCGGAGGCGTTAGAGACAGTGGCCTTAGAGCCTATATAGTCGCTTCGTTCGTGTTAGTTGAGTCAAGTCTTTCAATGCCCCATAACGCCATTCTACTGACTGATTGAGTTACGTCGCTGGCGTTATTTTATATCGTCTCATTCATTCTGTGTTAGGTGTTTCTATTCCTAGTGTCGTCGTTATATTGGTAATATTGATATGTATTTTTTTCGACGCCGAACCGATAAACATAACGGATTCATCTGCTTTATTCCGAATGCTGTCAATGGAGCGATTTAACTCGCTCATTTCGTGTTTTTGCTGGGCGGCATACCCTGTTGCTTTTTGTGTTAAGACGGATGACCTTGCCGCTTGTTCCTGTACTTGTTCGGCTGATTGTTCAAGGCTATTGGTTAATTCATATTGATTTTTGGTTGAATGCTCAATGGATTCTAAATGGGTCTTAAGTGCTGACTCTGCATTATTTAAGCCACTAAAAATGGTGGTGATCTCTTCTAATGAACCTTGTGTTTTTCTCGATAAGGATCTGACCTCGTCAGCCACTACGGCAAAACCTCGACCATTTTCACCAGCTCTAGCCGCTTCTATTGCAGCATTTAATGCGAGTAAATTAGTTTGTTCAGCAATGTTACGAATACTGTCTACAATCGTAAACGCATTGCTAACGTAGTGACTTAATTGCAATAGTGATTCTTTACTTTGATTGAGGGTCGCAATGGTTTGGTTATTGGCGCGGTTTAATTCACGCGTTTTTTCTACACTGCTTTTCATTGACGTGCTGATGTCATCAGCATGAGTGGCCACTTCGGTGGCTCTCACTTCAGCTTTATGTGCCAATACATCGACTTTACTGGCTAAGCCTAAGGTTTCTACAAGCGCATCGTTTGACGCCATACTGAGTCCATTCATTTGGTCGAATGTCGTCAAGGTGTCGTTGAGCGAAGAGGAAATCTTCGATAACTCCTGGTCTCTCTGTTGTCTTTGTTGCTCAACAAAGTCTAAATACTGGTTTAACAGTCGTGCTATATCCGCTAGCTCATTTTTTCTATTGCCAATATTGATATGCGTTGCGCTTTGATTCTGAGCCAGTTCCTGAACGGCTTTCAATAGCTGCTTAGCCCCTTTGACAACAATAGTATGTTGGAATAGGTGAGTGATACACGTCACAATAAACATAAGTAGAACGACACTCGCAAAACCGATTTCGATGGTGCGTTCGGTTTGCTGTGAGGTTTTTTGGAGGGTTTTTGTTCCTTGTTCGAGTTCAGTTTGTAAACTGATCACACGTTCTCTAATTTGATTTTGGGTTTGAATGACTTGCGTCATAAGAGACTGAGTTGATTCGACATCTTTTAAGTATCGTCCTACCCAAGACCTTAATTCGGCTTGAATCTCGACCACTGGATTGTCCTCTTCCTGCGTCTCATCGGTCGCCCAACCCATTAATGATGAAAGGTCATTGTCGTCCTCTGTGGATTCTGCTTGGGTTTTATTGATTGTTGGTAAGCGACTTAGCGATGCGATTGACCCTTGTAGCTCGGTTATGAGCCGAGTCAGCTGATCAAGGTTATTCTGCTCAGTGATTTCTATATATTGGTCGCTGGCCACAGTCAGAGAGAACATCTGTTGATACATTTTGGCTATTAATTGGTAATACTCTTGCTGTGTGTCTGTATCTAAAGACGATTGCTGTGAACTGACGAGTTCTTGTAAGGTTTCGATTTCGGAAAAAATCTGTGCTTCATTGTTATGAATCAGCGCCTTAGGGTCGCCTGATAATTTACCGGCCGCACGAACATCGGTTTCCAGACTGCTTTTAATAACAGAAAGCTTTTCTTGAATAGGGTGTGCAATACTGGCTGGCAGTTTGACTAATTTCGGTTGGATGCTTTCATCAATATAAAGAATGGCATTTTGTAATGTGCTGCTATCACCAGAAAATAGATACGCTTCTATTTGGTCTTTTAAACCAATGCTGGCGGATGACCAAACGTCATTATAATAATGGTTTTCTTGGAAAGTATTACGAAACTTTGAGATTCCCCAAAACATCATGCCAGCGAATACTATAGCAATGAGACCGTAAGCTAATGTTGTGAGCCGGGTGACGCCTGATATGGTCATGACTTTATCCTCAAATCTAAATGTATCAAAGACTTATGATCCTTGATAATGAAAATATAGGAAAAGTACGACAGATTTGTTACAGCGTGTTTCTGTAGAGCGAATAAAGAGTAGACATGAATGGAGAGGGCTTGGTTTGAGAAATGGAATGTCTTTGAAGTTGATTGGTATTTGAAATCAATAAACAGGACTTACAATAACCCCATGCAAGTTCAATGATTCGCATGGGGTTATTATTACTAAGAGACGAATTAATCCGCCTTAAATTGGTCTGTAAATACGCTGATTGCATCGACGACCTGCTGAGCTTCTTTTTGTATCTCTACAATTACTTCACCCGCCTCATGCGAGAGTTTTAGACCTTCTTCTGCTTGCCGCTGTCCGCCATTGACTAACGCAACGGCCTTTTCAGCTAAGATTTGGTTTTTTTCTACCACGCCAACAATTTCTTCTGTGGCCTCACTGGTTCTTGATGCTAAATGCCTAACCTCATCGGCCACCACCGCAAACCCGCGTCCTTGTTCACCCGCTCTAGCGGCCTCTATAGCCGCATTGAGTGCCAATAAATTAGTCTGATCAGCAATACCTCGAATACTCTGAATAATAGTGCCTACTAATTGAGACTGTTTGTCTAGTTCATCGATACCACTGGCCGCTTGCGACATTTGTTCCGCAAGTTTACTCATAACGGTGACGGTTTTTTGAACGACTTCTCTGCCCTTGGTTGCACTTTCGTCGGTTTGTTGTGAAATCTCGAAGGCAATTTTAGCCGTTTTAGAAACCGCTAATTCACGTTCAACCTGAGTTGTGATAACCGTGGCGAATTTGACAACTTTATAGAGTCGACCATTAACATCTGTTATAGGGTTATAAGAGGCTTCTAACCAGACAATGTTGCCACGACTGTCCACCCGCTTAAATCGGTCGGCGACAAAGTTCCCTGAGCTTAGTTTTTTCCAAAAGAGGGCGTAGTCTGAACTTTGGTGTTCGTCGGCTTCGCAAAACATTCTGTGGTGTTTGCCTTTTATTTTGGACAGTTCATACCCCATACAGTCTAGGAAAATAGGGTTGGCTGTCAGAATATGGCCTTCTAAATCAAATTCGATTACCGCGGTAGATCGCTGTAATGCGGCAATAATATTCTCATGTTCGCGTGAGGTGGTAATCGTCCGTGTTAGATCGTTTGCATGCAAGGTGATGTATTCGACTTTACCTTCGGCATTCTTTATAGATTGAAGAATGACACGCAGCCAAGCTTCTTTACCATTACCTCTTTTTATTTGCAGCGCGCCAGACCAATGTTGTGCACTTCTAAATGCGTCCGAAATCCCTTTGAAATGTGGTGTATGCCTTTCATGTTCTGGCACAAGGTCGAGCAATTTTTGGCCTTTAATAGACGCCGAAGAGTGCAGCATTTCATGTTCAAATTTGTCATTGACGCTTTGTATTACACCGTCGTGGTCCATTAAAACGGTTAAATGCTCCGTTTCTAAGCTGTCTTTCACTTGCTTGATAATAAGAAGTTCATTTCTTAAGGCGTTAACTTCTTGTTGGAGGCGCTTGTTAAACATATTTTTTCCCTAAACGGAATTCTTAGTCTAAACGAATATCAATGTGAACTGTTATTGAACAGGTCGAACCTGTTGCAGAATCGTTTAGATCGGATCGTTGGTATTTGAGTCTATGACAGTTTTCTAAAAAATCCATCAATAAGGTTATAAAATATTATTTAGTGCTTTGATAGAGCCGCTTACATTTATACACGTTTAAGCGTGCCCGATAGGCCGCACACTGCAAGCCGATGACCATATTGGTGCGATTCTCTATCTGTTAGGAGATCAGTCCAAAGCACTAAGAAATGCGGCAATAGACATCGATGGGGGCTACTTACTTTAGAAAGACCCGCTTTAGAAATACCCTCTTTAGAAATGAAGTGCTCTTATCGTTGACGATCGATAAGAGCGTTAGGTGATTAGATTAAGTATTGGCTGAGGCGATAGTCGGCATAGGTGCTTTGAGCTCTTTCATACGTAAGCCAATGTTACCGCATATTAACAAGCAAGCTCCAACTATCTGGTAGGTCGACAAGCTCATATCCAAAAAGACCCAGTTAATGCCCGCCGCAAAAACCGGAAAAGAGAGCTCAACTAAGGTGGCCGTTTGTGCACGAACTTGATTGAGTCCCTTATAATAAAACCACATACCAATGAGTCCACTCAACAGCGCCATTACCACGACGAGTCCAATATCTGTAATAGGCATCGCTTTTAAACTGGGGGTAATGAGCAAGGCGATGGGTAACAAAACCATTAGCCCAGATAAAAATCGGCCGGAAAGAATCGCATTTTCAGGCACGTTTTTATAAGACAAATATTTTCCGCAAACCGTTGCCGCTCCCCAAGAAAAGACGGCAATAAGGGTATAGCTATAGCCTTTTATGATGGCTGTTTGATCGCTTGAGTAGTGCCACTGCGCGTCACCGAGTGTGGCTAAATCTGGCCACATCATAATAAAGCTGCCCACTAAAATGACGGTAGCCCATTGAATAAAATGGCTTTCAATACGTTCTTTTAGGAAATGATAGGCTAATAATATGGCCACTAATGGCTGTAATTTTTGTAAAAGTATAACGACCGTTGGGTTTAAGTAACTGAATGCTTCGGTGAACGCCAAGGTACCAACCGCCGAACCGACGCCACCAATAAAAAATAAACAGGCTAAGGCGGTTTTGGTCATATTTCTATAGGTCTGACGATAACGCCAAAGTAGAGGGCTGACACATAAAACTAAGGTGAGGTGCTCAATAAAAACGATTTGTACAGCAGAATAACCAGCGCTCAACAAGGGGTAGCGGATAAGGGTATCCAATGCCCATGTAAAGCACGCAATCATAATAAAAAGTGTTCCTGCCATCTTGAATGTCTCCTATTCAGTAAGATGTACAGGGGTGATGAGAAATATACCAAACATGAGATGAACAAGAGCACGCTCAACAGAGCGCACAAAAGAAAGTCACTTATTTCTTTTAGTCGAGTACTCACTAGACCTTTAAAAATACGTCACTCATTATCTTGTTTGGTCGATCTTCTATCATCCGGACTGTAACCGTCGGCTCTGGAGTCTCACCAGATCTGCTGACCTTCTGCTTGTTTACGACTTAAGTAAAGACAGAAGCGCTCGCGGGCTGCCCAACTTGGTTAAAAGATGGATTACCGCCGGTGGGGAATTTCACCCCGCCCCGAAGTTCGATTATTGTAAAAACGGTTTATAAAAATTAAGAGGGTACTTTAATAGTAGCAAGCGTCAGAGGCAAGAGGCATTTGTGGACATTTCTCTGAGTCATCCCTCAAGGTGTTGTTAAAGTGCAAAGGAGGGTGCTTGGTGATTCGTTAGATTGAGTCGCAAATTAGTTGTTATAGCGACTCGTATGAGAAAAAGACAGATCATCATTTGCAGTCATCGTTGTGTCAGTCTCAACACCAACGCCTCGTTCTCTATTGTACTCTTCATAGGACTTTTGATTGATACTGTTTAAGCAAGCTTGTTCTTGATTATAGGTCATATTACGACATTCATTTACTCGATTGTCTTGTATCGCTTCGTACAGGTCTTTATTCGAGCAGGCGGCCATATAGAAGACGGAAATCAACAGAAGGAAAAGGCGGCCGTTTTTCAAAACGTTCAAAATAAACTCCATTTTTTGAGTATGTTAGGTTAAGTGTAGAGTGTTTGTTCTAAATAAAGAAGACACACGGTAGGATAGTGAGAAATACGTGGCTAAACAGTAACAGTGTGTATCAGTATTCAAGTTAAGTGACGGGAGATAAACAAGCCGCGATCCAATCACAAATCTTAGCCTTGTTGTTTTTAGACAAAACTTGATAGCATAAATACGCTATTATTGAGAGAGTTCGCCGATGTTCAGGTTCATTTTTAAGATAGGATCCTTCAATGAAACATAACTACGTACTGGGTATGATGTTACTCGTTTTACTCTCAGCTTGCTCTCAAAAGCCAATGAAACAAAAGTATGTCAGTTTACCGCTGCATGAGGCTTGGTTTGATGATGAAATTGTATTTTACGTGACAACGGATGTATCAGACCGAAAAATGGCAAAAGTAATGGACGCAAATTACGTTCCCCGTTTAAGGCATACCATTCCTAAATACCCTAAACCACCGAGTGTCAGGACGGCGCTGGAAAGAGTGTATGGTTTCCCAAACGGGACCCAAAAGCGCAATGTTTTTCCTTCTGTTCCAGATCCAATTGGTCCAGAGAATAGAGATAAGCAATATTCACCACTCTGGTTGATGTACAACGTAATTTGGGCTGACCCTAGTCAGGCTTATGTCCTAACGTCAGAAGGGGCGATTTATGAAGCCGAAGCGCAAGGTTTAGTGACCATTGAACGCACCAATATCGTGGTTAATTGCCCTGTAGTTCACCCTCCTGAGTAGCTTGTTTGATATTGATACAATGATTGAACCTGCTGCGATAGCGTCGTATTGTGGGGTTGATTGACCATTAATGATCCTTGATAAGATCCAATGTGATGTTGCTTTAGAGGTAAGATAGTCATGCAAAAAAATACGGTGTCTTTCACCCCGTTAGCAGAAATCCCCCTCTATGTAGCACGTCTACAAGCCTCTTTTAGAGTCGGTAAAACACGAAGCTTAGAGTGGCGTATTCAGCAGCTTAAACAAGTGAAAAACATGCTGCAAGAGAACGAACCTGCTTTTACCACCGCTTTGTGTTTGGATCTAAAAAAGAGCCCGCAAGAAGCTTGGCTGTCGGAAATAGGTTTTGTGATCAGCGATGTGGATCATACTCTGCAACACATCCATAAGTGGTGCCAACCACGAAAGGTATCGACGCCTCTATTTGCTCAACCTGCAAAAAGCTATTCCTTAGCCGAACCCCTGGGAACGG
This sequence comes from Marinomonas algicola, assembly GCF_014805825.1. NCBI lineage: Bacteria > Pseudomonadati > Pseudomonadota > Gammaproteobacteria > Oceanospirillales > Oceanospirillaceae > Marinomonas > Marinomonas algicola. The sequence goes on along the minus strand of NZ_CP061941.1, from coordinate 4,100,126 downwards.
TACTTATTATTGGTGCTTGGAATTACCCTGTTCAACTTGTACTCGCCCCTTTAATCGCGGCCATCGCGGCCGGGAACTGTGCCGTGATCAAGCCATCCGAGGTGGCTGAGCACACGGCCTCTTTATTGGCTGAATTACTGCCACATTATCTTGATATGGCGTGTTTTCAGTTGATCTCAGGGGCGGTTGAGGAGACGACTGAGTTACTTAAGCAAGCATTTGATCATATCTTTTACACTGGGGGAGAGCGGGTTGCCAAAGTGATTATGCGGGCCGCGGCAGAGCATCTAACGCCAGTGACATTAGAGCTTGGTGGAAAAAGCCCTTGTATTGTTGATAGACAGACAAATCTAGACGTGACCGCTTCAAGAATTGTTTGGAGCAAATGGATGAATGCTGGACAAACCTGTGTGGCACCTGACTATATTTTGGTAGAAGAGTCCTTCGCAAGCGAGCTCATTCAGGCCATCAAGTTGAAAATTGAGGCTTTCTATGGTCAAAGCCCGGAGTCAAGTCCGGATTATGGTCGTATTATCAATTTACATCATTTTGATCGATTAGTCGGCTATCTTGAAAAAGAAAATGTTGTGTATGGTGGGCAGTTGAATCGCCAAACAAAGTATCTCTCGCCGACGATTGTTCTTGCAGAAAAGAATCAGAGCTCAATTATGCAGGAAGAAATTTTTGGCCCGATTTTGCTGATTCAAACCCTAAAAGTACGGCATGATGCGATTGCTGTTGTGAACAGTAAGCCTAAGCCATTGGCCTTGTATTTATATACCAATGATCCGGCATTTGAAGACGAGGTGCTGCAGCAAACCAGCTCAGGAAGTGTAGGGATTAATGATGGTATGCTGTTTATGGCAAACCCAAATTTGCCTTTTGGTGGTGTGGGTAAGAGCGGTATGGGCTGCTATCATGGGCAAACAGGGTTTAACACGTTCAGTCATATAAAAACCGTTATGAAACGCAAATTTTTGTTTGATGTGGCATTACGATACCCACCTTTTAGTCGTTTTAAACTGAGTATTTTAAAAAAGCTGCTTTAATACAAGGCTGATGGATTAACTGAGGTGATTATGGAGTTACAGATAAAACAAAAGTTTGAGACGTATCCGGAAGCCGTTGCGCCCGTCTTAAGTCAGTTAAGAGAGGTTATTCTAACGGTGGCAAAAGAAGAGTGTATAGACGTAAGTGAAACCATAAAATGGGGAGAACCCAGTTATATCGCGAAGCAAGGCAGCACAATACGATTTGACTGGAAAGCCAAACACCCCGATCAATACGCTTTGTATTTTAATTGCCGTTCGAAATTAGTGGAAACCTTTAAAGAATTGTACCCCAATGAACTGGTTTATGAAGGCAATCGAGCGGTTCTTTTTCGTCTCGATGAAGCCGTACCTTGGCCTGTGCTAAAGCATTGCATCTCACTGTCTTTACGCTATCACCAGATAAAGCATTTGCCATTACTGGGAGCATAAAACCTGTGGGGACATCATTCATAGTGATACAATCATCGATCAAAAGAGCCGAAAGACATGCATCAATCCCTTATTCACATCGCCATTGTCGTTGATGACTACGATGACGCCTTAGACTTTTACATTCATAAACTGAAATTTGAGTTAATAGAAGACACGTATCAAGCCGAACAAGATAAGCGTTGGGTTGTCATTTCACCTCCGGGCTCACAAGGGACGACCTTATTGCTTGCGAAAGCGTCGAAACCTGAGCAGAAAAAGTGTGTTGGCAATCAAGCTGGTGGGCGTGTGTTTTTATTTTTAAGTACGGATGATTTTTGGCGAGACTATCACCGCATGGTTGCTGAAGGTGTTAAGTTTGTTCGGGAACCGCAAAAACAAGATTATGGCACGGTGGCTGTATTTCAGGATTTATATGGCAACTTGTGGGATTTGTTGGCGTTAAATCCAAACCATCCTATGGCACATCGGCGAGCGTAAACACGCTTTTGTAACGGATACGAACGCTATTATGACTAATTGTACCGTATTAGATGGGGAGTTTAGCTGGAAATAGAACCTAGAACGTGAATGTCGTATCAATGACACCAAAAATAAAAAAACCAGATTATCAAAGGATAATCTGGCTAAAAAGGAACCTTGTAAAAGGGAGAGCGTATCTTAAATCGATGTAACTCACTTAGTTTGCAAAGTGGTTTGCATTGAAGATAGTTTGAAGTTCTTCGTACTTGTCGTTGTACGCTTCTGCTTTTTTAGAGAAAGTGTTGGCGCCTTTCAGATTAACGTCGGCATTGTATTCAATGCCTTTCGCATCAAGCGTATTTGATAAAGCTTCCACACTTGAGATGCTGTTACGGTACGTTTCGTAAGCGGAATCATCAGAAGAACCGTTTACCGCAAACGCGGACGTAGCGACAACAGAAGAGGTTAAAAGAGCCAATGTTGCTTTAGTCAATGTGTTCATAATGTATCTCCAAATTTGATGTGAATGTGAAGCGCTGTTGCGTTTCGATGGAGTGATTATTACGCAATGAAAGTAATAAAAATAGCCTTTGGACCTGGCTTCCGCGGTTGTTACTTGATGTGTGTATGATTGGGATTAATTAAGAATTTAAAGGATGGAATGTGCAGTTTAGACTGTATTTTAAGCACAGTTCAAAAGCGTAAATGGTGAAAATAGCGAGGCAAAAGTAACGGAAGCTTCGTGCCTTTTATCAGGTTGTTTTGATGAAAAACACTCTAATGTTGGAACATGCAATTCGAGTAGGTTGGGATTTATCCCGCCAAATCGCTTTTGAGTCACCCAAATGCTCTTAGAATGTATGAACTCAAAAAGCCTTCGTCTTTTCTGCTTGCGTCACTGTCGTCGTCAGCGCAGAAAAAACGCAGACTTTTCATGAGTATCACATCACACCTAAAATGAGAATCTTTTGTAGGTCGGGATTTATCCCGACAAATCGCTTTTGAGTCATCTAAATGCTCTTATAATGTATGAACTCAAGTAGTAAAATATAAGAAACACAAAGGATTGTTAAGAGTACTTTTGAAGAGTACAAAAAACACCACGATGTAAACAGGGACGTCGCCAATTTTGAAAAAGCAAACTCCCTATAAATACAGTAGTCCTTCAACAGACGGTTATAACCATGGCTGAGCCATTTAACAACCGCTTAGTAGTTAGCGATCAAAATTCAAGAGGTAATATGAAGCTTCAAGGTAAAGTGTTAAATTGGAATGATGATAAAGGGTTTGGTTTTGTAGAACCGAATGGGGGTGGAGACCGCGCATTTGTTCATATTAAAGCTTTCAATCCTCGCTCGCGTAGACCTGTTAATGGCGATATGATTATTTATGATTTGGTTCGTGAAAATAATAATCGTTTTAAAGCTGAAAATATTAAATTTGCCCATGATATAAAAAGATCAAATAAACGACGTGAAGCTGAAAAAAGCAATCTATTTGGTAGTGTCTTTACATTACTATTTTGTATAGGGCTTTTGGTGTCCGTATTTACTGGAAAGCTGCCTTTCATAATTGCTGGTTTGTACTTCGTTATGAGTTTTATTGCTTTTGTTGCATACGCAATTGACAAAGCGGCTGCTCAAAATGGTCGTTGGAGAACACGAGAACGTACTTTGCATATATTTTCTTTAGCGGGTGGTTGGCCTGGCGCTTTTTTTGCTCAAAGTAAATTGCGTCATAAATTTAGTAAAGAGGAATTTAAAATTGTTTATTGGATTACCGTATTATTAAATTTAGGCGGTTTGTATTGGCTTCATACAGACAAAGGAATAAGCTTTTTAAGTAATGTGATTTTACCATTGATAAAATAGCTAAGCGGGTTGCCGGATGCCAGAGCCGAGGGCGTGCCACTTAGTGTGGTGAAGCGCGATCCAGCCATCTCGCAATGAATAAAGCCCTTCGGATTTTAAGTAATCAAGCGATAAGGCCTTGGAAATAAGGCTAGATCAGGTGCTAGAAGGACTGAATAAAAAAGCCAGAGTATCAAAGGATAATCTGGCTAAAAGGAACCTTGTAAAAGGAAGAGCAGATCTTAAATCGATGTAACTAACTTAGTTTGCAAAGTGGTTTGCATTGAAGATAGTTTGAAGTTCTTCGTACTTGTCGTTGTACGCTTCTGCTTTTTTAGAGAAGGTGTTGGCGCCTTTCAGATTAACGTCGGCATTGTATTCAATGCCTTTCGCATCAAGCGTATTAGACAAGGCTTCTACACTTGAGATGCTGTTACGGTACGTTTCGTAAGCGGAATCATCAGAAGAACCGTTTACCGCAAACGCGGACGTAGCGATAACAGAAGAGGTTAAAAGAGCCAATGTTGCTTTAGTCAATGTGTTCATAATGTATCTCCAAATTTGATGTGAATGTGAAACGCTGTTGCGTTTCGATGGAGTGATTATTACGCAATGAAAGTAATAAAAATAGCCTTTGGGCCTGGCTTCCGCGGTTGTTACTTGATGTGTGTATGATTGGGATTAATTAAGAATTTAAAGGATGGAATGTGCAGTTTAGACTGTATTTCAAGCACAGTTCACAAGCGTAAAAGGCGAAAATAGCGAGGCAAAAGTAACGGAAGCTTCGTGCCTTTTATCAGGTTATTTTGATGAAAAACACTCTAATGTTGGAGCATGCAATTCGAGTAGGTCGGGATTTATCCCGACAAATCGCTTTTGAGTCATCCAAATGCTCTTAGAATGTATGAACTCAAAAAGCCTTCGTCTTTTCTGCTTGCGTCAGTGTCGTCGTCAGCGCAGAAAAAACGCAGACTTTTCATGAGTATCACACCACACCTAAAATGAGAATCTTTTGTCTGGCCTTCAGGCCGACAAAGCGCTTTTAGCCATCCGAACTCTCTTGGGCGCATGAAACGTTGGTCTTTAGGCCAATAAACCGTTTTAGAGGCGCGAGGGTAAGCGAATTACGCCAAGCGTATGATCAAGGCGCGTTATTAACGATTGAAAAGACAACATTGGATGGCACACTGAGTCATTTAATGAGCCGTCCATGGGGTGTTTATTGCAGATTTGCATTGGAATGTCGGGCTACCCGGGCTGTTATTGCCGTGACGCCTAAAATATCTGTCTTCATTAGTATAAAGAAACGAGTGAAGCCGCTGAAAAGGGGAAAAACAGTCGTACTCGTTACAATACTTTATAAAATTGGATGTCTTGCATTAGTCTTGAATCTTGGGTGTATGTGCAATATTGTGGGGTTACATTAATTAAGTCGGTTGGGAATGAGTAACTCTACAGCCTCGTTAGCAATTCAGTGTATATAGGAAGATCAATGCCACATTTTAAAATCGATTGCTCGGTTGAGTTGCTGGAAAGTCACTCCGAGGAATATATTGCAGAGCAAATTCATTTGGTTGCTATGGCCTCTGGTTTGTTTGATAGCAGTGATATTAAAGTCCGAGTTAACCCTTACAATAAGTATTTAGTTGGGGGAAAACGTGAACTGTTTATTCATGTTTTTTCGAACATTATGGAGGGTCGCACCACTGAACAGCGGGCAATGTTGTCACAATCGGTTGTTGGAAAGCTAGTTACTATGTTTCCACATGTTTCAAATATTGCGATGGATGTCAGTGAGTTTGAAAAGGCAACTTACTGTAATCGGAGCATGCTTTGACTAACATAGCTAACAATACAGGTCATTAAGGGTCTATGGCGATCACAGTTTCGCGTTTTTCGACTGCTAGAGTGGTTACAATGATTGGATCGTCTTTAATGTTATCGTCACTCATACATGAACCGACTCAACACAAAAAATTGTAATGGATGCCGAGTTTGTTCAGAGTGAATGTACGTTGCTGAAGGGTGAGCTGTTTATCTGGAAATAAGGCTAGATCAGGTGCTAGAAGGGCTGAATAAAAAAGCCAGAGTATCAAAGGATAATCTGGCTAAAAAGGAACCTTGTAAAAGGAAGAGCGGATCTTAAATCGATGTAACTAACTTAGTTTGCAAAGTGGTTTGCATTGAAGATAGTTTGAAGTTCTTCGTACTTGTCGTTGTACGCTTCTGCTTTTTTAGAGAAGGTGTTGGCGCCTTTCAGATTAACGTCGGCATTGTATTCAATGCCTTTCGCATCAAGCGTATTTGATAAAGCTTCTACACTTGAGATGCTGTTACGGTACGTTTCGTAAGCGGAATCATCAGAAGAACCGTTTACCGCAAACGCGGACGTAGCGATAACAGAAGAGGTTAAAAGAGCCAATGTTGCTTTAGTCAATGTGTTCATAATGTATCTCCAAATTTGATATGAATGTGAAACGCTGTTGCGTTTCGATGGAGTGATTATTACGCAATGAAAGTAATAAAAATAGCCTTTGGACCTGGCTTCCGCGGTTGTTACTTGATGTGTGTATGATTGGGATTAATTAAGAATTTAAAGGATGGAATGTGCAGTTTAGACTGTATTTTAAGCACAGTTCACAAGCGTAAATGGTGAAAATAGCGAGGTAAAAGTAACGGAAGCTTGGTGCCTTTTATCAGGTTATTTTGATGAAAAACACTCTAATGTTGGAATATGCAATTCTAGTAGGTTGGGATTTATTCCGCCAAATCGCTTTTGAGTCACCCAAATGCTCTTAGAATGTATGAACTCAAAAAGCCTTCGTCTTTTCTGCTTGCGTCACTGTCGTCGTCAGCGCAGAAAAAACGCAGACTTTTCATGTAGTATCACATCACACCTAAAATGAGAATCTTTTGTAGGTCGGCCTTCAGGCCGACAAAGCGCTTTTAGTCATCCGAACTCGCTTGGGTGCATGAAACGTTGATCTTTAGGCCAATAAACCGTTTTTGAGGCACGATGGTAAGCGAATTACGCCAAGCGTATGATCAACGATTGAAAAGACAGCATGGGATGGCACACTGAGTCATTTAATGAGCCGTCCATGGGATGTTTATTGCAGATTTGCATTGGAATGTCGGGCTACCATAGCCAGTTATAAAGCAGACACGGTTCCAGCAGGGTGTCGATGTCCATCTTGTGGTGAATCAAAGGTAGTGTATCTGGGAGATAACAACCAAGATACCCAGCGGAGGTTCAATAGTCGTTAGAAAAGAATGGCATCAAGTCATGGCAAGGGTAAAAACTATCAGGTAGTGAAGTCTCAGGGATCTTACTTGTCTAATATTTAGAATTCGAGTAGAAGTAGTAAAATATAAGAAACACAAAGGATTGTTAAGAGTACTTTTGAAGAGTACAAAAAACACCACGATGTAAACAGGGACGTCGCCAATTTTGAAAAAGCAAACTCCCTATTAATAAAGCAGCCGTTCATAACCATGGCGGCGCCATTTAACAACCGCTTAGTAGTTATGTGTGTAGGAGTTGAGGTTTGATTGAAGAATATACAAAAGAATATTGGCTAAATGAATTGAGAGAGTCCGCGAAATTCTTAGAGAGCTTATATCGTACAACTGTGTGGGATAACGAACTTGAATTTAAAACAGAAAAAGCCGTATTTCTTGGTTGTTACGCAATTCGTAAATTGAAAGAGAGTAAATTACTTAGTACGGAGCTATCAGGTTATAATACTAGTTTAATTTCGTACCCTATTAAAAGTAAAGCTGAGCTTGAAAGTGAAGACGATGAAAAGTGGTCTAAAAAATATCACTTTGGGAAAAGTGATAAGCATGAACTAGCTTTGGAAAGGTTATGTAATCAATTTATCCATAGCAAAATATATTCTCCATTTGTTCCTGGTGGTTTAGGTTGCATGGGCTTCTTTTTTGCTTCGGATAAAGAGTACAAAAAACGAGTTTACTATGTTCAGCTTATAAAAATCGTCAGTATATTTTTAAGTGTTGTACAAAATAAAAAAGTTAATTTAGAGCTTGAGGTTAATGGGGCTAATGTTAGTGCTGTAAACCTAGCAATGAACACATAACAAGCTGTTAACAGGGCGTTATGCCCACCAAGGAATTAAACTCTGATGGAAACCCCAAAATTATTTATATCTTATAGTTGGTCTAATCCAACACACGAGCAATGGGTTATTGAGTTAGCAAACGAGTTAACCGAATCTGGCATTCATGTCATTCTAGATAAGTGGGATCTTAAGGAAGGCCATGATTCTGTAGCTTTCATGGAAAAGATGGTTACTGACCCTGAAATATCAAAAGTGGCAATTGTATGCGATGAAGTTTATGCATCAAAAGCAGATGGTCGGTCGGGAGGTGTAGGAACTGAAACGCAGATCATTTCACGTGAGGTATATGAAAATCAGGAGCAAGGAAAATTTGTAGCAATCATTCCTGAAAAAGATGATCAAGGTAAAGCATTTTTACCTACATATTATAAATCTAGGATATATATAGATCTGAGTGAGCCAGACAATTACGCAGATAACTTCGAGAAGTTACTGAGATGGATATATGACAAGCCCCTCTATACGAGGCCAGAAATAGGAAAGCGCCCGTCATTTTTAGAGGGATCAGAAGGTATTTCATTAGGGACTACTGCGACTCACAAAAGGGCGATATCCGCAATTAAAGAAAATAAGCCGTTTTTATCGGGCGCTCTAGATGAATATTTGACGACATTTGTGAGTAATCTAGATAAATTTAGAATTAAAGATAAAAATGGAGAATTTGACGATCAAGTAATAGATAGCCTTGAGAAATTTATCCCGTATCGAAATGAAGCAATTTCTTTGTTTGTAGCGTTAGCGCAATATGCGCCAACGGAAGAAAATATTTCGAAGTTACATCGTTTTTTCGAGGCATTAATACCTTATATGAATAGGCCTGAAAACGTGCATAGTTGGAATGAATGGGACTTCGACAACTTCAAGTTTATTGCACACGAACTGTTCCTCTATTTAGTAGCCGTTCTAATTAAGCATGAAAAATTCTCAGAAGTTAACCTTCTATTGAATCAAGAATATTATGTATCAGGTCAATCCGATTATGGTAAAGATGTGATGGTGGGTTACGATGCTTTTCGAACACACTTACGGTCATTGGAACATAGGAACACTCGGTTAAAATTGAACCGAGTATCACTGCATGCTGATCTAATGGAGCAGCGTAGCAAACTTTCAGGGATTGAGTTTAGATACCTTATGCAAGCTGACTTTATATTGTTCATGAGAGCCGAAGTGCAACAGTCTGACTATTACTCCCGCTGGTTTCCATACACCTTAGTTTATATTGGTCGGTTTCACAGCGCACTCGAGGTGTTCGCGAGATCTTCATCTAAGTCATATTTTGAAAAATCAAAATGTATTCTCGGTATAGATAAACCATCAGACCTCAATGAGTTGATGGAGGTTTATAGAACCGAGCGAAAGAGGTTGCCAGGGTGGCTGTTTGATTCATTTAGCCCACCGGTATTGCTAGGCTATGAACAATTAGCAACAAAGACATAACAAGTTGCTGCACGCGGAAAAATTACTCGCTACACTCCAAATATTTCGGTGAAAATAATACCGGCCGCCCATAACTTTACCTCTGTTCAAAGTGAATATACGTTGCTGAAGGGTGAGCCGTTTATCTGGAAATAAGGCTAGATCAGGTGCTAGACGATCTGAATAAAAAAGCCAGAGTATCAAAGGATAATCTGGCTAAAAGGAACCTTGTAAAAGGAAGAGCGGATCTTAAATCGATGTAACTCAATTAGTTTGCAAAGTGGTTTGCATTGAAGATAGTTTGAAGTTCTTCGTACTTGTCGTTGTACGCTTCTGCTTTTTTAGAGAAGGTGTTGGCGCCTTTCAGATTAACGTCGGCATTGTATTCAATGCCTTTCGCATCAAGCGTATTTGATAACGCTTCTACACTTGAGATGCTGTTACGGTACGTTTCGTAAGCGGAATCATCAGAAGAACCGTTTACCGCAAACGCGGACGTAGCGATAACAGAAGAGGTTAAAAGAGCCAATGTTGCTTTAGTCAATGTGTTCATAATGTATCTCCAAATTTGATGTGAATGTGAAGCGCTGTTGCGTTTCGATGGAGTGATTATTACGCAATGAAAGTAATAAAAATAGCCTTTGGACCTGGCTTCCGCGGTTGTTACTTGATGTGTGTATGATTGGGATTAATTAAGAATTTAAAGGATGGAATGTGCAGTTTAGACTGTATTTTAAGCACAGTTCACAAGCGAAAAAGGCGAAAGTAGCGTAAACTGACCTTGGTAAAGCCACAGGATGTATTTTGCCAATACAATTGAAACATAACAGTAGAGACACCACTTGAAGCCTTTTAAAGTTACCGATTTACCGAACCATATTGCGTATCAAAAAACGCCAATTCCAAGTGATGACCCAAGAGTATCGGGTACACCGGATAAAACCGACTTCAATCGTCATGAAGCGTCTGAAGTCCATTATCTGATTACTCGCTTCGCCAGCGTTAAGCGTTTAAAGCTGAAAAAATCATTGGTGAAAGTCGCTGAAGTGATGGATAAAGAGCTACCAGAAGAGGTCAAGACGCAAATTGACGCCATGAAATGGTTACAGACGAATTGGACTCGGTTTTAACATGAGTAATAGGCGAAGCGCTCAACGTTATTAGAGCGTCTTCACTGGACTGGGTTTTCTTAGTGCTTAGGGATTAGTTGTACTGTTATCACTTGATACAAACATAAACGGAGTTTGTGGATGGTGTGCCTTGGAAGGGATTATCAAAGGTCACTACGTGAGATTCTACTTTTGTGAATACCGTGCTTAAGAGTGCTTCAAAACGGCTTTCTGGCAGGTTTTGTGACCACATGGCAAAGACGCCGTTTTCCTTAAGGTGCCCAGCCATAATGCTTAGGTTTTCCGTTGTGTAAAAGCGTGCGTTTGCTGCATTCAAAAATTCTGTAGGAGAATGGTCAATATCCAACAGAATGGCATCCATTTTCTTCCCCCTGTTAAGCGGATCAAAGCCGGCCGTTGTCTCTGTGGCTAGATCAAAGAAACTGCCTAGTACGTAGTGATTACGTGTATCCGCGTTTAATATTTTTCCGAGAGGAACAAGCTCATTTTTATGCCAGCCTATCACGGTTTCCAGTGCATCGACCACAAAGAGCTCAGAAATTCTAGGGTCTTTTAATGCCGCAACAGCGGTGTATCCAAGGCCCAATCCACCCACGGCAACACTGATGGTGTCTCCTTTTACGGCCGCTAAGCCAAACTCGGCAAGTGCTTCTTCGGCATCCACAAACATGCTCGACATTAAAAACTCTTCGCCAAGCTTAACTTCATAAATGTCTCTCTCTCCTAAAGCGGGTATACGCCTTCTGCGCAGAGAGATTTCACCTAATAGGGACGCTTGGCTATCAATTTCTTCAAATAATAGGGACATATACGTTTAATCCTGAACGGATGAGTGGGCGGCCATCATTGTGGCTGTCGTTGTAAGGGGTAGGGTAAACGATTGGTATTATCTAGCTTCCACCAATAAGCGTTCCAATAGAGAATGGATTTCTCGTTTGAATTCTTTGTCTTCAATCTTATTCGCGCTTACTTTAGCGGCTTGTAGGTTCTTAATGGCCTCATCAGTTTGGCCTAATTCCAGCTGCAGCGTTGCCATTGAAAAGGCAATAGAAGACATATAATCCTTAGAATTAATGGCTACGGCTTTTTTGAGCGCTTTCTCATACCCTAAAATAGCGTCTTCCAACTCTTCCGTAAAATCCGCTAATGTTTCCCATTGGACAGGGTGATCTTTATCGGTATTTTCATTGTCGATACAAATAGCGTTTAGTTCCGCATAAAGTGCGTCAAACTCTGTGCGATCTTCCTTTTCTGAGGCGGCCATTAGTTGTTCCGCTAGAGTATGGACCGATTTGTAGATCTTAGTATTCATCATTGTGTATGACCTTTTTCTTGCACTTTTAGACTGTGAGGTAGCCAATAAAGTTGGGCTATCATGGTGAGTAGATGCGTATCATACTTGGTCATGAGAAACTTATGAAAGATAAAATACGAATAGTGTGGTGTTACGCCGTGATATCAATAATGGAGCCGAGGGTTTTATTCGCCGTTTCCAATACTTTTGCGTTGGCTTGTGCTTCAATTTTACGGCTGTTTGCGTCGACTAAACCGTCTTGAATGGCAGATGAATCGGTATTATTCGATTCCGTCATCGAGGATTGAGTGATCGGGGCTTGAGCCACTTTAGCACTTGCTTGCGTTAAGTTTGATTGACTTGTTTGAAAGCCTGCTAAGCCCTGTTGGAATGCGGAACCATTGATTTGCATGCTGATCTCTCTATCTGTGCTGATCAAATAAGAGTAGATTCCTGCGTAGCGAAAAGCAATGATTTTGTCTATTCTGGTAGCAGATGGCGTCATTTGATTCTATTGTTTTGTCGAGTAATCAGCCTAAGTCGCTGTATTTTAAACATCATTTTTACGGAGAATAACGAGATGAAAGTATTTGCTTTTGGCGCGAGTGGCAGCCGTACGTCGGTTAATCAAACATTAGCTTTATTTGCAGCGAATAAATTGCCCAGTGTAACACCGATTGAATTAACCACCTTGGAGGAAAACGATTTTGATTTACCTCTGTTTACATCGCAGCAAGAAGAGGCATTAGAGCAAGAAACAGGTAACAAAGCCCATCCACACGCCCAATCTTTTCTCGATAAAATTCAAGCGGCCGATGTGGTGATTGTGTCTTTTGCCGAACACAATGGTAACTACTCCGCCGCGTTTAAGAATCTTTTTGATTGGTCTTCTCGCATTGAACAGAAGATGTTTCAAAACAAGCCTACTTTATTGTTAGCGACGTCTCCCGGTGCTCGTGGCGGTAAATCCGTGTTGGAAATCGCCGAAAAATCCTTACCTCGTTTTGGGGCGGCGATTGTGGGTGCGCTGGCTATTCCGAGCTTTTTTGATGCGTTTGATGAGAACATGACCCGGCTTCGCAATGATGAATTGTCTTATAAAATGGACACTTTATTGCAAGACCTTGCTAACTATAGTCGTTAAGCACGCGCTTAAGTTGTAGAGGCGCTGCACTGATGTCAATACAGAAGCGATTCTTCTGTTTGTGACGACCAAGGCTGTATGATGTTACCTATATACAGGTGGCATCATACAGCCTGCTTTTTCTATTTTGAGTCTGGTCAACAAAAAAAAGCCAACTCGAAAGTTGGCAAAAGCAAACAGAATGTATTTCTCAGAGGAAACGTCAAAACACACTCTGTTGCCGAGATAAGTAAGCCGTAATAAAAGCTTATGTGTCGAGACGAACGCCTGAGTCTTTGTCAAAGGCAACGGCTTTCGAGGTATCAAACATCATCTTGATGTTATCGCCAGGCTTGGCCGGATACGCTGGATGAGATCGACAGTTGATTTCATTGTCTTTTACTCGAGTCAGTATCATGGTGTCGGCACCCATTGGCTCGGTCACTTCAACATTGATGTCTGTGGTGACCACAAAAGGCTGCCCATCTTTATGTGCTTGTGGCTCGGTAATCATTTCAGGGCGTAAGCCAAGCATGATGGTTTTGCCGACATAGTTTGCTAAGCAATCTTTGTTTGGGAAAGGCAGTAATGTTTTTTGTACCGCATCCAGTTCCAACATCGGGCCATTTTCTGTGGCAACAACCTTAGTAGGAATAAAGTTCATTGCAGGCGATCCCATAAAGCCAGCGACAAATAAATTAGCTGGATTATCGTAAATTTCCTGTGGTGTGCCTAACTGTTGAACTTCCCCGTCTTTCATTACGGCAATTCGATCGGCCAAGGTCATGGCTTCAATTTGGTCGTGGGTGACATACACAATGGTTGTGCCCAGTTTTTGGTGCAGTTTCTTGATCTCAGTACGCATTTCTACACGCAATTTTGCATCAAGGTTGGACAGTGGCTCATCAAATAGATAAAGCTGTGGTCGACGAGCAAGAGCTCGGCCCATGGCGACACGCTGCCTTTGACCGCCGGATAGTTGAGCCGGTTTACGATGCAAAAGATGGGTGATTTGTAACATTTCAGCAACGCGCTTCACTTCAATATCACGGTCTTCTTTTGGTACTTTTCGCATTTCTAAACCAAATGAAATATTTTGTTCCACTGTCATGTTTGGATACAAAGCGTAGGATTGGAACACCATGGCGATGTCACGATCTTTTGGGTTGGCGTAAGTCACATCTTTATCATCGATTAAAATACGTCCGTCAGTCACATCCTCTAATCCTGCAATAGAATTCATCAATGTAGACTTACCACAACCAGATGGGCCGACTAAAATAAGAAATTCACCCGCCTCAATCGCAATATTGATGCCTTTTAAAACTTCTGTTTGACCATAACGCTTTATTACATTATCTATGACTAAGTTTGCCATTTTCTGAACTCCGAATGTGAGATCAGTACGTTCGCTTGGTAAGGTAAATAATGTCTAAGCGAACGACTGTTTCTATCAATATTTATTGTTATCTTGGTACGGTTCGAGTATTGGCTTGAGTTAGCCTTTGACAGCGCCTGCTGTTAATCCTCGAACAAAATATTTTCCAGCTAATACATACACAATCAGTGTTGGTAAGGCGGCCATAATGGCGGCCGCCATATCGACGTTATATTCTTTCCCGCCAAAGCTGGTGTTCACCAAGTTATTCAACGCAACGGTAACTGGCTGTGTATCGAAGCCAGAGAATGCAACACCAAATAAGAAGTCATTCCAAATTTGAGTAAATTGCCAAATGACGGTTACCACAATAATGGGCGTCGAAATCGGCAGTATGATGCGATAAAAAATGGTAAAGAAGCCAGCGCCATCTAAGCGAGCGGCTTTTACGAGTTCACCTGGCACGGATTGATAAAAGTTACGGAAAAATAAGGTTGTAAACGCGACGCCATAGACCACATGGACAAAAACCAATCCGGTCGTGGTATTCGCGATACCTAACCAACCGAGTGTTCTTGCCATTGGCAACAAAATGACTTGGAAGGGAATGAAGCAGCCAATCAATAAGGCCGCAAAGAACAAGTCGCTACCACGGAATTTCCACATGGAAATAACATAACCATTAATGGCTCCCAAAATGGTGGAGATAATCACCGCGGGTATTACGATTTGAAATGAATTTAAGAAAAACGGAGAGATACCGTCGCAGGTACTGCCAGTACAGGCAGATGACCACGCTTTGCTCCATGAATCAAAATACAAACTTGAAGGCAAAGACAGAAGGGTTCCTGTTCGTATTTCTTCAACGTCCTTTAATGAGGTAATCAGCATAACAATAAAAGGCAACAAATAAATCGCCGCAACACTGATTAACACCAGATACAAGGCAACGCGTAGCAGTCTTTCAACAGCGGTTGTTTTACGGCGAATGGCTTGAATATTACTCATTGCGCTCTCCTCGTAATTCGGAATACAGATAAGGAACGAGTATCGCAAGTACGCAACCCAACATCACCATAGCGGAGGCGGAACCTAGGCCGATTTGGCTACGGGTAAACGTATGCGCATACATGAAGTTGGCGGGTAAATCGGAAGAATAGCCCGGCCCACCATTGGTCAAGGCGGCTACTAGGTCAAAGCTCTTAATAGCGATGTGAGATAAGATCACCATAGCACTGAAAAAAACAGGCTTTAACGAAGGTAAAATGATCCGACGATACGTTGTAAAGGTATTCGCGCCATCAAGTTGAGCGGCTTTAATAAGGTCGCCATCCACACCTCTAAGTCCCGCTAGGAATAAGGCCATTACAAAACCAGATGCTTGCCAAACAGCGGCAATAACTAAGCAGTAAACTACTTTATCTGGATTAACTAACCAATCAAATGTGAAATCGGTAAAGCCCATGTCGATCATGAGTTTTTCAAAACCGTTTGTTGGGTTTAATAACCACTTCCAAGCCGTACCCGTTACGATAAAAGAAATCGCCATAGGGTAAAGATAAATGGTACGAATAGCGCCTTCAGAACGAATTTTTTGATCTAGGAAAATCGCTAAAATAACACCTAGAACCAAGCAGATAAGAATAAATAAACCGCCAAAAATGCCCAAGTTAGTCAGGGCGACAATCCAGCGATCATTGTTGAATAAGCGTTCGTATTGGCTTAATCCAACAAAATCATAAGATGGCAGCATACGAGAGTTCGTCATGGAAAGTACGGCCGTCCAGATCATGTATCCGTACATGCAAACTAGCGTGACTATAACCGTAGGTGCCATGACAATTTTTGGCATCCAGTCTGCGAGCGATAAGCGTGCAGGTCGGCCTGCCCGAGCGTTAGTAGGCTCAGAGTTAATGGCGTTTGTTTTCATAGTGTGATGCTTCAATCAGGAGAGAATATAAGAGGTCAGCTACTGTGTAGCCGACCTCGAAGAACGCTTACATACTTGCTTTTACCGCTCTAGCCAATTTATCTACAGCGACTTCTGGCGTCATAGACTCGTCATTGAAGTAGTTTGTTACTACATCGTAGATAGCGCCTTGAACCATTGAAGAGGCGGCCATTCCATGGGCCATACTTGGTAACAGGTTACCTGTAGTTGAACTTGCTAGGAAAGAATCCATAGAAGAGTGAGCACAAGTGTCAAACTTCTCGCGAGACATGTTTAGACGCGCTGGAATAGATCCTTTATTCAAGTTAAAGGTTTCTTGGAATTCTGGTTCTAAGATTAAACGAGCCAAATCTTGCTGTGCTTTTTGGTTGTCTTCACCTTTTACTTTAAACATCGCTAAACTGTCGATGTTAAAGGTAAACATTTCGCTTGTGCCTGGCGCTGGGTAGCAAACGTAATCGATGCCTGCTTTTTTACCTGCCGCGGTGAATTCACCTTTCGCCCAATCTCCCATGATTTGCATGGCGGCATCACCGTTGATAACCATAGAAGTCGCAATGTTCCAATCACGACCAGAGAAACCGGAATCCACATAACCACGTACTTTTTTGAAGGTGCGGAAGACATCAATCATCTCGTCGCTACGCAGCGTATCATCGGATAGACCAATGAACGCGCTGTTGTAGAACTTCGCGCCTTTTTCTAACGCAATGGCTTCAAATAAAGTAGCGTCTTGCCACGCTTGACCACCGTGTGCAAGCGGTGTGAAACCGGCCGCTTTGATTTTATCGGCTTCGGAAATGAATTGTTTCCACGTGGTAGGGATGCTAGCGCCAGATTTGCGGAATACTTCAGGGTTCGCCCATAACCAATTTACACGGTGAACGTTTACCGGTGCGGCAACATAGTGACCTTCGTGTTTCATTGTATTGCTCACGACTTGAGGCAATACCACGTCCCAGTCACCCGCTTTAGCAACGTCATCTAGGTTTGTTAGGAAGCCTAAGTCACCCCATTCTTGAATGGTTGGGCCTTTGATTTGAGCACTGGCTGGCGGGTTACCAGAAATCGCACGAGATTTTAGAACGGTCATGGCTGATTCACCCGCACCACCTGCAACAGCGAAATCTTTCCAAGTATGACCTTCTTCTTCCATTAGCCCTTTTAAGACGTTAATAGAAGCCGCTTCACCGCCAGATGTCCACCAGTGTAATACTTCTACTTCACCAGCATGGGTTGTTGCAGCAGAGATAGAGAAAGCAACGGCGGTTAAACTTAAAGCAAGTTTTTTCATGATTGTAACCCTTGTTATTTTTATAGTTACCCACTTACTGAGTAGTGGATGTTTCGAATTTAGTACCGCTTTTTATTGCATCTTTAAGTTACCATGAGGCCACTTAAAATAGACTTAATAAAACGATAGGTTAAATCTAGCAAAGACTGAGAGTCTATGGGGTAAAGTAGAGCAACCTATTGTAACAAAGTCTTGCAATAGCCTTGTTTTTGTTCGAATGCGCCTTAAAAAGAAGAGGGGACGAGCGTGCTTTTTGATTAACGTCCGTTCTAGAAAAGTGCTGGTTACTTTTTACTAAGAAAAATGCACTTTTATAGGTAGAATGCTGGCGCAATAATTTTACTTGGCGCACAGCGCTATTCAACTCAGACTTTTCATTAGGAATAGACATGGCTAATAGCCAATACCGCGCATTACAGAGACACTTTAGTGACCTAATTGAGAAAAAACTTCTTGAGGCTGGCGCTAAGTTGCCATCTGAGAGAGAAATAGGAGAAGCCTTTAAGTTAACCCGTGTCACCGTTAGGCAAGCATTGCAAAATCTCGAAGCGGAAGGGTTAATATACCGACAAAATCGTCGTGGCTGGTTTGTTACTCCGCCAGCGGTTATTTATGATCCAGCGAGCAATTTAAGCTTTAATTTATATGTAACTGAACAAGGTCATGTGCCGTATACGGAGAAATTATTGCAGCAAGTTGAGCCAGCCAGTGCAGAAGTGGCTCAATTAATGTGCATAAAGGAGGGCACTCCAGTGTTATTTTTACATCGTCGGCGTTCGATTGATCAACGACCCGTTTTAATTGAAAAAATGTACATTAATATTGACCTGTTACCAGATATAGAAAACGAAGATCTAAGTCAATCATTAAGCCTTATATTGCAGCAGAAATATCAGCGTCAATACCGTGATATGGATCTGTCTTTTAAGTCGACTTCTTTGCCTTCTCATGCGGCCAATGATCTAGGGATCTCTACTGGACAAGCGGGTTTGCACGTTGAAAGAATTAATTATACGGCCGATAAAAAAGTCCTTGAAATTGATTATGAATTTTGGCGTCATGATGCCGTTTCCATTAAAATATCGATCAATAATTGACCGCTAAAACGATCTCAATTTAGCCTAGCATTCCGTTTTTTTTCATCCGCGATATTGTCTCTTTTAATGTCGCCATACATCTTTTTTCTCTTCTTTTGTCATGTTTTTGTAACCTTTGGCTGCTATTTTGCATACTGATTAATCTGGTATATACCAATTGATGGTTCGCAATATATTTGTTATACATAAGCTTACAATTTGATGCATGGAGAAGAAAATGACACAGAATACGCTACTAAAACGTCTGGCTGTTTTGGCTGGTATTACCGCCTCATCGATGTCTGTCAATGCGGCGCAAACTGAATTAACGGTTTACACTGCGGTTGAAGCGCAAGACCTTAAAAAGTACGCTGCGCGTTTTAATGCTGAGCATCCTGAAATTAAAATCAACTGGGTACGTGACTCGACAGGGGTTGTGACAGCCAAGTTATTAGCCGAAAAAAACAACCCACAAGCGGATGTTGTTTGGGGATTGGCGGCAACAAGTTTGATGATGTTAAAAAATGAAGACATGCTGCAATTTTACAAGCCAAAAGGCTATGATGCGATCTCCCCTAATTTCAAAGACCTTGATAAAGAGCCTGTCTGGACAGGCATGGATGCTTGGATTGCCGCCGTTTGTTATAACACAGTGGAAGCCGAGAAACTGGGTCTACCAAAACCAACGTCTTGGAGCGATCTGAAGGATCCTGCTTACAAAGGGCATATTATTATGCCAAACCCAAGTTCTTCGGGTACGGGTTTCTTAGACGTTAGTAGCTGGTTACAAATTTTTGGACAAGATGGCGGCTGGGAATATATGGATGGCTTGCATGAGAACATCAGCCGTTATACTCACTCCGGGTCAAAGCCTTGTAAATTAGCCGCAGCAGGTGAAATTCCCATCGGCATCTCGTTTGCGTTCCGCGCGGCTAAATCAAAAAAATCAGGTGCGCCATTAGACATTATCTTTCCAGAAGAAGGTCTTGGTTGGGATATGGAAGCAACCGCGATTATCAAAGGTACGGATAAGTTAGATGCGGCACAAACCTTGGTGGATTGGACCATCTCGAAACAAGCCAATGAAATGTACAACGAAGGATATGCTGTTGTGGCTATGCCTGGTATTGCTAAACCAATCGAATTTTACCCTGAAAATGCAGAGTCATTGATGATTGATAATGACTTCGAATGGTCTGCAAAAAATCGTGACCTGATTCTGTCTACGTGGCAGCAACGTTACGACGGTAAAAGTGAACCTAAGTAACATCAAGTCTACATCAGACACAGAAATTGTCTTCTTTGTCTGATTCCTTTTTAGTCATGTAAAGCCACTGCTTTACATGACCGTTTTAATATATGGATTGAAAGAGGCCGATCAATGTCCAGTAACACATACCTAGAACTTACCAATATCCATCAGTCCTTTGGTTCGCATAAAGCATTAAAAGACGTTTCTTTAAGTATTTCAGAAGGTGAGTTTGTTTGTTTTTTAGGTCCATCTGGCTGTGGCAAAACCAGTTTACTACGAATTATTGCTGGCTTAGATACACCGACAGCTGGCTTAATTCTGCAAGCAGGTAAAGACATCACTCATGCTCCTATTAAGCATCGTGATTTCGGCATTGTTTTTCAATCTTATGCCTTGTTTCCAAACCTAACAGTGGCTGACAACATTGCGTATGGCTTAGCTTCACAAAAAGTATCTGCAAACGATCGTCGAATTCGAGTAACGGAATTACTGGCGACGGTGGGTATGTCTGGCAGTGAGGACAAATATCCAGCTCAACTCTCTGGTGGGCAGCAACAACGTGTGGCGTTAGCGCGTGCGTTGGCGACATCCCCTGGTTTATTGTTATTAGATGAACCCTTGTCTGCACTCGATGCGCGTGTGCGCGCTCATTTACGTCAAGAAATTAAACAGTTGCAAGAAAAGTTGGGCGTGACCACTATCATGGTAACGCATGACCAAGAAGAAGCGCTGACGATGGCGGATCAAATCGTGGTCATGAATCAAGGTGTTATTGAGCAAATAGGAACGCCTCAAGAGGTATACGCTCAACCAATATCGCCTTTTGTCGCTGAATTTGTTGGGGAAATGAATTTCTTAAGTGCAAAGGTGGATGCATCAGGTCAAATGCAATCGGGTGATTTAACGCTTTTTTGTGACCAATCCACGTCGCTCAATACAGGCTCTCCTGTGCAACTGGCCATTCGTCCTGAGGACGTGCGTTTTGCGGTTGACTCGACTCATAATAATATTGTAAACGCTCAAGTAATCCATTTAGAATTCTTAGGGTCTCGAGTACGTTCTATGTTGAAGCTGGACAATCATGAACGTCCTATCCTAGCCGATGTTTCTATGAATGAAATGGCCCGTTTACAACTGACTCAAGGCCAAACAGTGGCCTGTCAGTTACCACAAGATCGTTTACACGTTTTTGGAGGCGCAGCATGAGTCAAGCCGCTTCCAGCAACGCGTCTTTAGCCTCCTCAAAAAAGCCATGGTATGGTCGACGTAGTTTAGATGAATGGTCACTCGGTGGGGTGTTAGTTGTCGGTGTCATCGGGCTATTACTTTGTGTTGTCCTGCCGCTCTATACACTCTTGTCTAAAAGTGTTCAAAACAGTGACGGTCAATTTATTGGCTTAGCAAACTTCGCTAAATTTGTTTCGACTCCGAGTCTTTACAGCTCAGTGAGTAACTCTTTATTTATTGCTCTGCTCTCGACCCTTATTGTCACCAGCTTGTCATTCTTAGCGGCTTATGCGATTTGTCGAACGAGAATCCCGCTTAAGAATTTTTTTAGAATAGTACTGGTATTGCCCATTCTATCACCTTCTTTATTACCAGCGATTAGTTTGGTTTATCTGTTTGGTAACCAAGGTATTTTAAAAGAATTATTAATGGGGGAAAGTATTTATGGGCCAATTGGTATTGTTATTGGCTCCTGCTTTTGGACCTTTCCCCATGCCTTGATGATTATGATAACGGCGTTAGCCAATACGGATGCGAGATTGTATGAGTCGGCCGAAGTGCTAGGCGCCTCGCCGATGCGTACTTTTTTCACAGTCACCTTGCCTGCCGCCAAATACGGTATTATCAGTGTGGCCTTTGTCATCTTTACTTTGGTGATTACCGACTTTGGTGTGCCGAAGGTGATTGGTGGGCAATTTAACGTATTGGCAACCGATATCTATAAACAAGTTATTGGGCAGCAAAACTTTGAAATGGGGGCGGCCGTGAGTGTTATTTTGTTGTTGCCTGCGGTGTTGACCTTTATCACGGACCGTTGGTTACAGCGTCGACAATCGGCCTTACTCACATCAAAGGCGGTACCTTGGACACCACCTGTTCGAGCCATTGTTGATAAAGCCTTCTTACTGCTGATGGTTGCGGTTTCTGTGGTCATCCTTGGCATAATTGCCATGGCTGTCTATGCTTCTTTGGTAACTTTTTGGCCCTATAATCTCAACTTGTCTTTGAAAAATTATAATTTTGATTTAATGGATGGCGGCGGTTGGGATTCCTATTGGAATTCCATTGAACTCGCGGCTTATACGGCTGTCATTGGTACAGGATTCATCTTCTTTCAATCCTATTTGGTCGCTAAATTGGCCGGTTTTAAAGTGCTAAAATGGTTCTTTCATCTGTTTGCTATTCTGCCACTGGCGGTGCCAGGCCTAGTACTGGGGTTGGCGTACATTTTCTTTTTCAATGCCCCTAATAACCCACTAAATAGCATTTATGGTACGATGGCCATCCTTGTTGTTTGTACGGTCAGCCATTTTTATACTGTCTGTCATCTCACGGCCACGACGGCATTAAAGCAAATTGACGCTGAGTTCGAATCTGTATCCGCCTCGCTTAAGGTGCCGCAAATTTTGACTTTCTGGCGAGTGTCTTTACCCGTCTGTATGCCGGCCGTATTGGATATTGCCAGTTATTTGTTCGTTAACGCGATGACAACCGTTTCAGCCGTTGTGTTTCTTTATTCTTACAATACGACCTTAGCGTCGGTGGCGGTGTTGAATATGGATGATGCGGGCGATATTGCACCCGCCGCTGCAATGGCCGTAATGATCATGATGACATGCATGTTAGCGCGTGTGGCTCACTGGTTTTTGGGAAGCGTGTTGCTCAAAAAGACACAGCATTGGCGTAAACGTTAGGTGCCGTAGAAGTAAGGACGATAGTAAATGACACTGACCGCCATTATATTAGTACTGATTTCGACCTTTATGCATGCAGGTTGGAATTTCTTTGGCAAGAAGACCAGCCCTACGTTGGCCTTTTTCTTTCTGACTATGGTGGCGGGTACGGTCATTTTTTCTCCCATGGTGTTTATTCATTGGGAGTTGGTTCAAGCTTTTGATTACAACATAATTGTGCTCTTGTTTTTGACCGGTCTTTTCCAATCTTTTTATTTATGGGGATTGGCTGAGGCCTACAAAGCAGGAGACATGTCGATTGCTTACCCTATTGCCAGATCGTCCCCTCTTATTCTGGTTTGCATTACCAGTTTTTTTCTTGGGCAACAAAGTCATGTTTCAATGCAAGCGGTGATGGGGATTATCTTGATTGTATTGGGTTGTTTGTTTATTCCTCTCCCGAGTTTTCGTGAATTAAAGTTCTCTAATTACCAGAATCGTACGACCGCTTTTGCTCTTGTTGCGGCTTTTGCTACCGCGGGTTATTCCTTAGTGGATAATAAAGCGACTCAGTTAATGAGAGGTTTGACAAATTCTGCTGGTGAGCCCATAGCCAGTGCAAGTGAGGTTGCTTTGGTTTATGTTACCTTACAAAGCGCATTTGCCGTTTTTTGGATGGCCTGGTTTGTTGTGAGCACGCCAAAAAAACGCATTGACATGTCTGTTCTTATCAAGGCTCAGTGGCAAGCGGCATGGCTAACAGGTGGGCTCATGTTAGGGACTTATGCCTTGGTTATATTGAGTATGGCTTATGTCAGTAACGTAAGTTATGTCGTTGCACTTCGCCAATTCAGCATTCCATTGGGTGTCTTGTTCGCTGTAATAGGGTTCGGGGAGACCTTAAAAGCCCCTAAAATGATTGGAGTCTTAGTGACTTTTATTGGCTTAGTAGCCGTGGCATTAGGGTAATGTTGCGGTGGATTTATTTATTTTTTTTAAGGAACCATAATGGCTCTGGCATTTTTTGATCTTGATAATACATTGGTTGCGGGCGACACAGCGCAAGCGTTTTCTGAATACATGGTAGCCAGTGAACTGATCACACCTGACAATTTCCTAGAGGTCAATCTCGCGTACATGGAAGACTACGACAATGGCGTATTAGATTTAGAAAAATACATGCATTACACACTCTCTCCGTTATGCCATTTAACCGCTGAAGATTTGAATGTTTTTGTACAAAAATTCATCCGCGATATTATTGTTGATATGGCTTTGCCTAAAGCAAATGCCTTATTGAAAAAACACCATGATGCAGGGGATGAAGTCGTTATTATTTCGGCCACCGGAATACACATAGTGGCCCCTGTCGCAAAATATCTAGGCGTAAAACATGCTCTTGGAATTGACCTAGAAATAAAAGACGGCCACCTCACTGGCGCATTGGTCGGAACGCCAACATTTAGGGAGGGCAAAGTGGTTCGAGCACAACAATGGGCGGAACAGCATGGCTTCTCTATGGATGAAACGTATTTCTACAGCGACTCTCGTAATGATTTGCCTTTATTGGAAAAGGCGCTTTACCCTGTTGCCGTGGACCCTGATCCGGTCTTGCAGCAAACGGCGAAAGACAGAGAATGGCCTATTATTAGTTTGCGCTAGGAACGTCTTGCTGGTGTTTGTTGTCAAGTAAGGTAAAACAAGCGAATACTTGATCGGTGTTCGCTTTTTGTGTTTCTAGTTAGCGACGTTAAGACACATTATTAGACTGCTTTGAGAACGCTTTACTGATCTCGGCCGCCAAATGTGAGCTAAATAATGGGTGCGGAACGGGTGCAACGGCGAGCACAATGTCCACAGAGGGGAGCGTTGGCAAGTTGCCTTCTTCAATAATAGACAGTCCGTAAGACACACTTGATCTGGCCATAGCGCTAATGCCTAAACCACGACGTAATAAGCTTTTAATCGCTGTTGCACTGGAGCTGCTGCAAAGGAGTGTGTAGCTTCGACCTTGTTTCTCTAACCCATCAATTGCCGCGCTGTGAAACTTACAATCGGGTTCGTACAATATTAAGGATACGCTGTGTTGGCTCGCAAGTTGGGCTTCTGATTGAATATCTTTACCCTGTACCCACACCCCTGCATCATGCCGCAGTAAATAGCCTTCTTCGGCATCAGGTGCACGCGTCAAAATGGCGATGTCTATTCTTCCCTGGTCGAGCATTAAGCGTAATTGGGTACTGCATTCACAGACTATCCTAATACCTTGATTGGGTAATGTGTTCCGAATCAAGCTAACAATAGAAGGCAAGACGGATTCAGCGTAATCGTCTGGGCAACCTATGGTTAACGGTGGGTGAAGCTGATGCGATGAAAAATACCCAAGTGCTTCATCGTGCAAGGACACCAGCCTTCTCGCATAACTCACCAGCTGCTGCCCTTGATCCGAAAGCCCAAGGTTGCGGCCTTCCTTTACAAACAACACATGCCCAGTCTCTTCTTCAAGTTTTTTCATCTGCATACTGATCGCACTTTGCGTGCGAAAAGTTTGCTTTGCCGCACGAGTGAAGCTGCCTGTATCAACAAAAGCAATAAAGCTACGAAGTGCATCAATGTCCATAAACAGAACCATCTATAAGTGTTTGAAATAGGTGGTATCAAAACTATTCGTTAGTCATTCGAAAAACAAGCCGCAATAATGGAATACATCAAAGATAAACAAAGAAAAGGAATACAGAGTATGAAACTGATCATCGGCAATAAAAATTATTCATCTTGGTCTTTACGAGGTTGGTTGGCGTTAAAAGCGTTCAATATCCCTTTTGAGGAAGTTAAATTAACGTTATTTAGCGATGCGTTTTACAGTGAGTTGGCCAAGCACTCTCCGGTCGGCAAAGTTCCTGTTCTTGTCGATGACGGCCTAAGCGTCTGGGATTCACTCGCTATTTGTGAATACATTAATGAGCATTGTTTGGATGGGAAAGGTTGGCCAATGGACAGAAGCCAACGAGCCAAGGCTCGATCTATTGTGGCAGAAATGCATTCGGGCTTATTTGCTATACGCAGTGAAATGCCGATGAATTGTCGAGCCAGTCGAACAATTACCTTGTCAAATAAAGCGCAACAAGAAGCGCAATGGATGAATGAAACGTGGACGCAGTTAAGAAACGAGAATGCCAATAAAGGAGATTATCTATTTGGTAGCTTCAGCCTAGCGGATGTTTTCTTCGCTCCTGTCGTTTTTCGATTTGAAACTTATGGCATTGAGCTCTCGGGTGCCGCCGCAATCTACAGAGATACCATGTTATCGCATCCATCTATGCAAGAATGGTTGAGCGACGCTAAAAGCGAAACCCACGTTATCGAAGAAGAAGAAGTGGGCAACGTCGTATAAACAGGTTTAATAAATGAATCAATGCGTCGGAGCTAGGTTGTTATGATGAAAAAACTTACCTCCGATTTACCTTGATCAATTATGGCGGTGAAAGAGTGCAAAGTATTCTTTGTTACGTAGACGTCAGCGGAGAAGCGTTAATGGCTCTGTCGCCTCTTTAGGCAGCACGCCATTAAGATTTCTCGTAACAAAAAACTCGCAGACGATGGCCGTCAGGGTCTTCGGCCGTAAAACTTGTTCCAAAATCCAGTTCAATGGGTTCCTGAATGATGTTAACCCCCAATTCCCGCCACTTGGTGTGGTTTATTTGTAAGGTAATGACATTGCTCACTTCCAGTACGACTTCCATGGCTCCTGCAGCACGGCCTTGTATTTTAGGTGTTACGTCGTGCTTTGCCCATAGCCCAAATTTGGCACCGGACTCTGATACAAATAAAGCAAAACCGTCACTTATTTGTGCAGGCTCACGTTCAAATAAAGGAAGATAAAAGTCGATACTGCGTCGAACGTTTTCGACATATAAGATGGTAAAGTTTGAAAGATCCATGCTGTTTTTCCTATTTCATAATGAATAACGATTAGATACGTAATGGAAAGGCGAGTCGTATCCGTAAATATCGCCAGATCGTTGCGCGATAGGAATAGCATAAATAGGAGGGGTGTCAGTTTCTGTCAGCAGTCGCGGCTTTGCCGTTAGGTGTTGTCAAGGTAGCGCGCCAACGTTTCAGTAGTGCGTGACGAGGTGTCGCATAGCGAGTGTCTATGGCCGTGCAGCTAATCAGACGATCTGTGCGGAAGTGACGACTTTCCTGTCGTAGCTCACACCACGCTACGAGTACACGTACTTCGTCAAAATACCCCAAGGCAAAGGGCCAAATTCGACGTTGTGTCTGATTCCCTTTTAAATCGAGATAATGAATGGACAAGATTTTTTCGTCTCGGATGCATTGACGTACTAAAGACAGATCGACACTGTCTTTCGAGGTGTTTTTGTTGGGGACAACCAGTAATGAAGAGTCGTCTATCAAGTCTTTTAATTCTGTAGGTAAGATGGCTCCAATTTTTGTGAGCGCGGTCTTCGCACTTTCGGTTAAGCCATTGTCTGTTTGCGTTTGCGCCCAGCGGGCTCCCAATACGAGGGCTTCTATTTCGTCTTCGGTAAACATCAGTGGTGGTAACAAAAAGCCTGGCCTAAGGACGTAACCTAAACCCGCTTCCCCCTCAATATTAGCCCCTTGTTCTTGCAGCGTGGCGATGTCTCGGTAGAGGGTGCGAACGCTTATATTAAGTTGTTCTGCTAATTTTTTTCCCGAGATCGGATAGCGATAACGACGTAATAAGTCAATTAAGGTCAGTAAGCGTTGAGAACGAGACAAGACCATGTGCTCCTAAATTTATTATTTTATAGTGCGTTTAGTTTAACTGTTTGTCTCGTACGTTCAAAACACGGCTGGTGAATCGATCGGTGTGTTTTTTATACTTCGTAATCTAGGACAATGATGTCTTTTATCATAGGAACAAATTGCTGTTTTAACGTTTCATGTTCAGGATGAGGTAGATAGGCGTCTCTTGCATGCTCGTCAACAAAATCCATCACTACACAATGAGAGAAGCCTTTGTTTAAGCCTTCTGGACTGTTATTTTTGCTGCACTCAACTGAGAGAATGCCGCTAATTTTCGATTTTATCTCTCTGAACATCATAAAAATAGAAGCCACGTCCTTTTCTCGAACGTCCTCTGTGAACTGAATAAAAAGTATGTGTCTGATCATAACGCTCTCTCCCATCATTGAGTGAATGAGTAGACAGTAAAGCAAGGAAAGAAAGAAATGTAAAAGGTCAATTTTGTTCAATACTCGACAAGGCATAATGAGGAAACTGACGTTCCTTTTATTGTGATGGAATGATTGTAATGACCCTTTCGTTAATTGTGTCTATGTCTTTGTTTTCGTTGGCTGCGTCTCTTTCTCCTGGGCCAGTAAATTTAGTCTGTATTGGCAGTGGGGCACGATACGGAACGCTTATTGGCTTAAAATTTGTTACCGGAGCAACCGTTGGTTTTATGGCTTTGTTTGTTGTTATTGGCTTAAGTTTGCATTACGTAGTGGCATTCTTACCTATTATTACCCAAGTATTACAATGGGTTGGGGTCGTCTTTTTACTTCATCTGAGTTATCAGCTTTTTAAAGATAAAGGTGAAATTACGGTTTCAGAAGCGTCTGGAGCACCGTCTTTTATGACAGGCGCTTATATGCAATGGTTAAATCCGAAAGCCTGGATGGCTTCTTTAGCCGGTATTGTCTCGTATATTCCTGAACCGAATGGACAGAGTTTGGTTATTTTTGCTGGACTGTATTTTGCGATTTGCTGGCTCTCTTTAAGTGTATGGGTTGTGGCAGGTGTTGTATTAGGGCGGTTCATTGAAAATACGAAAGGCATGCGGATGCTGAATAAAACGCTTGCTATTCTTTTGGCTGGAAGTTGCTTCTTTATTCTTTTTTAATTGGACAGCAAAGTCCAATGCTCTCAACGTTGAGTACTTTTGGTAGTGCTTTGATATTGCTTTGGCGTTGCCGCCACTCGTTGCTTAAAAGTACGTTGAAAGTGGGATTGATCATTAAAGCCAACTTCCTGCGCAGTATGAATAATGGAACCGCCAGATTTTAAGGCCAGTTGTCCCATTTGAATGCGTTTATTCAATCGATAAGCATGTGGTGATAGGTTGAAATGCTTTTTAAAGGTTCTGACTAGGTAGCCAGTGCTGAGCGCAAATTTCTCGCTTAATTGTTCTATTGAGGTGTCTTCTAAATAATGCTCATCAAGGTAAGTCGCTACCTCTATTATTGATTTTGCTGGTTTTTTCTGTTCTTCATGTGGTTTCGTTCTATAGATGAAATGAAATAACTCAGCAAAGTACGCTTTTATGTGCTTATCCTTGCCTTCACTGGTTATGGTGTTGTCCTGATCGTACATTAAGATTTGGGCCAGTGTTATAAAGCCTACATAGAAATCATCTTCATGAAGCGTATCAACCCGTGTAGGTTGAAAAATCTTCTCTTGAGTCACTCCAGACTGATGCAAAAACGACGCGAGCCAAGACACGTCAATATGCATCATATAGTACGCCCAAGAGGATTTTGGAAGAGGGTTACAATGATGCACAACATTTGGGTTCATTATAACAATGTCTCCCTGTGACACTTGATGGCGTCGGTCAGCGCATAAAAACGTACTTTCGCCACCTACTATAACACCGATAGACCACTCTTTATGTGAATGGGCCGCGTAGGTGACATTATGCCCATCCGTTACATGCCTTAATTCGATATAAGGTAAGGACTCGTCTCGCCAGAATACGGGGTGGGTAGAAGGTGTCATGGATTCATATCTCGTTGAAGGTCTTTTTAAAAGAGAGACCTTTGAGTATGCCATAAATGGAATTTGGATTGTTAGTCTACTAGTCTTTAAGAGTCATAACGTTTGCAAAAAAACCTTATATAACCACTTTGCATGAGGTTATGAAGACTGCACCTTTAATACTCATGGGGGGATTTTTGTGTTGTTAAATTGCACAGTGATTGAGCAGGAGAAAAAAATTTTGTCGATATATAGATTGGCGAAAAAATAATACGTTAGTGTATTGCATTGTATACAATGTTATTGAGCAGTTTAATACACTATAAATACTTTATTTAAAGGTTTTATAAACTATTGGCTTGTTATTTGCTTTTCCTTGATAACATTAACAAAACGCTGGCGTATTGTCGTTAAGTCGTTTAATAATTAGTTTCGGTTGTGTGGTTTGTCTGCAAACTGAGCTAATAATAAAAACAGTGGAGAATAGAGAATGTTGATAAAGAATATTATAACTGGTTCAATTTTAGCGGGTGGCCTTGTTGCCTCAGTAAGTGCGGCTCAATGGCATATGCCTACGCCTTATGGTGATTCGAATCATCCTACAAAAATTGCGTATCAATTTGCAGAAGAAATTAAAGAAAACACAAAAGGTGAATTGGACATTACGGTTCACTCTGGCGCGTCTTTGGTTAAGCATCCTGAAATTCCTCGTGCAGTCAAAACCGGGCAGGTGCAAATGGGAGAAGTGTTTATTGGTATTATGGGTAATACCCATCCTATCTTTAAACATGACAATATCCCTTTCTTAGCAACAAATTATGCTGATGCGAAGAAATTATGGGAAGCGGCAAAGCCTGAGATGCAAAAACAGTTAAATAAAGAAGGGATGACTTTACTTTATGCTGTGGCCTGGCCTGCTCAAAGTTTGTACAGCAAGGATCCGGTTAACTCTTTGGCGGACTTAGAAGGCTCACGAATGAGAGCGTACAGCCCATCAACGTCTCGTTTAGCGGATTTAATGGGAACAACGCCAACAACGATTCAAGTGCCTGAGATTCCTCAAGCATTTAGTACTGGAATCATTGATGCCATGATCACATCCCCTTCAACCGGTGCTAACGGTCAAGCATGGGATTACGTTAATAACTATACGGATATCCAAGCCTGGATCCCTAAGAATGTTGTGGTGGTAAATACTCGTTCGTTTAAACGTTTAGATAAAGAGACGCAACAAGTTATCCTTGATGCCGCGGCTAATGCGGAGAAAGCTGGCTGGGAAGTTGTGCAAGCGGAAGCGAAAAAAGACACACAAACGCTAATTGATAATGGTATTGCTGTTGCTCAGCCTTCAGAACAATTACTGGGCGAACTTGCTACTATTGGCGAAACCATGGAAGCCGAATGGTTAGCTGAATCGGGTCCTGAAATAAAAGCTTTGATAGAAAATTATAAAAAGTAATTCTATATAAGGTCATCAGTGCTGAACGCTGATGGCCTTTTAAAAAAAAGGCTTTATTATGCGCAAATTACTCAATAACATGTATTTGGCTTCAGGCTATCTGTCTGGCTTTTGCATCCTTCTTATTACTTTATTGATTGTTTCTCAAATTATTGGTCGATTATTCGGTTTTATTGTACCGTCTGTTGAGGACTTTTCCGGTTACAGTCTTGCGGCCGCCACTTTTTTTGGTCTGGCTTATACTTTTAGAGAAGGTGGCCATATTCGTGTCAGTTTAGCGATTAAGTTTTTGCCTGCTGGCTCGAGACATTTTCAAGAATTGTTTATCTTAGCCGTAGCCTTGTTGTTAAGTGCTTTCATGTCATTCTATACGATACACCTTTCTTGGGAGTCGTATATTTTTGAAGAAGTGTCTTATGGCTACATTCCTGTCCCTCTCTGGTTACCTCAAGTACCAGTTGCCTTAGGAATGGTGATGTTCACCATTGCGATAGCGGATGATTTTTTCTGTACGTTACTCGGTCAAAAGCCTAATTACCTGATGCATGAAGAAGAAGAGATTGATTTAGAATCTGGCCTTGGGGGAGATAATTAATGGATACCCTTATTTTATCAACAGTTTTAGCTGTTGCGTTGTTACTGATGCTGGCATCTGGTTTTTGGGTGGCGCTTTCCCTTGTAGGAGTGGGTGTACTGGGCTTGGTTTTATCTGGTAACGATCAGATAGGGCTATTGTTTGCTACGGCTACGTGGGGAGCAAGTACTTCCTGGTCTCTTACGGCGTTGCCTTTATTTATTTGGATGGGGGAAATCTTATTTCGTACCCGCTTATCAGAAGATTTGTTTAAAGGTCTTTCTCCTTTGCTTAGTGGATTGCCAGGACGTTTATTGCATGTGAACGTGCTCAGTTGTGGCATTTTTGCTGCCGTTTCAGGCTCATCTGCCGCCACAGCCGCGACGATAGGGCGAATGACGTTGCCTGAATTGAAGGCTCGTGGTTACAGTGAGCGTATGGCTGTTGGTACATTGGCGGGTTCGGGGACATTAGGTCTGTTGATACCTCCGTCTATTATTTTGATTGTGTACGGTGTGGCGGCGGAAGTGTCGATTGGTCGACTGTTTATTGCAGGTGCACTACCGGGCCTTTTACTTGTCACTCTGTTTATGGGGTACACCGCCTGTTGGGCCTTGTTGAATAAAGATGAGCTGCCGAAAAGCTCAGATGAAAAAATCAGTGTTAAAGATAAGATTGTAGCGTTACAAAAGCTGTTTCCTATTGTCGGTCTGATTGTTTTTGTCTTGGGGTCTATTTACGGTGGTTTAACCACTCCGACTGAGGCCGCGGCTTTGGGTGTCGTCGGTGCGTTATTTCTGGCTTTTATTTCTAAAGCATTAACTCGGAAAAGTTTTCTTGAAAGTTTACAGGGTGCGGTAAAAAGCTCTTGTATGATCGGTCTGATCTTGGTTGGAGCGCACTTTTTAACCTTGGCCATGGGCTTTTTAGGCATACCAAAATCGTTAGCATTTTGGATTTCTGAGATGAGCTTGTCGCCAGTTGAATTGCTGCTTTATTTGACTGTGCTGTTTGTTATTTTAGGCTGCTTTCTCGATGGTATTTCGGTGGTTGTCTTAACAACCGCGGTTGTCTTACCTATGGTGCAACAAGCTGGAATAGATCTACTTTGGTTTGGTATCTATATTGTATTAGTTGTTGAAATGTCGCAGATAACCCCTCCAGTCGGGTTCAATTTGTTCGTCATTCAAGCGCTGACAGGTAAAGATATCTTGTATGTTGCCCGAGCGGCTTTGCCCTTCTTTTTGTTGATTTTATTGGCTGTTGTACTCATCACATGGTTTCCGCAAATCGTTACCTTTTTGCCGACAAACATGACAGGGAGATAGTCGGATGCCAGATAAAGTGATAGTGGCCTCTTCTCATTTGTTATCAGAGAAGGGAACCTGTTTGAGTGAGTTCGAGTTTGGTATGATTATCGCGAACAGTGCTTTCCATCGTTGGATGATGCATTGCGCTAAGACCAGTGGGGTGGTCGATTTGGCCCCTTTAGATATTCTAATTGTGCATCATATTAACCACCGAGAGCGCTCTAAACGATTGTCAGATATTTGTTTCGTGCTTAACGTTGAAGATGTTCATACCGTTAACTATTCTGTGAAAAAGTTATTAAAGCGTCATCTTGTTCAGGGAGAGAAAGTGGGCAAGGAGATGTTTTATAAAACCAGTGAAGAAGGTCGGGCTTTTTGTAAACGTTACCGGGAAGTTAGAGAAGATTGTCTGGTTGATTCTCTTAAAAGCTTTAACTTTTCGCCAGATAAACTGACTGAAATTGCAGAAAACTTGCGAGCGCTGTCAGGCTTATATGATCAGGCTTCGAGAGAGGCCGCGTCTTTATAGTTTTTTTTAGACACGTTATAGCAATGAAGAGAGGGTTGTCTTTATCGGCAGCCTTTTTTTTGAAATAAAAAACTTAATATTAATAAATAAAAGGTGTTATAAACTTTAAAGTGATTCTTTTTAAGATTATTTAACTAAGTTATTGTCTGATTGTAGAATGATCCAGAATTAGATGATTTAATTCAAAAATACGATATTTGAGGTGTGTTTATGTCTATCGAAAAGAGTATTCCCTTGTCGCAGCTATCTCCTAAACAGGTTCGTGAACAGATTCGTTCTGGTCAGTGGAAGGCGAACACATCTGGGGCGGCTTCAGGCTATGTTCAGGGAAATATTGTGATTCTGCCGAAAGCATGGGCCGATGATTTCTTGAAATTTTGTCAGTTAAACCCTAAAGCGTGTCCAATTGTTGGCATGTCTGATGAGCCGGGTGATTTTTTATTGTCTTCAGTGGGTGACAATGTCGATATTCGTACCGATGTACCAAGCTACAAAGTCTTTCACGAGGGTGTGTTTGTGGAAGAAGTACATGATATTACTTCTATCTGGCGCGATGACTTAGTGACGTTCGTATTGGGTTGTTCTTTTTCTTTTGAAGAGCCATTAATTGCCGATGGTTTGGAAGTCAGAAATATTACGGAAGGTGTTAACGTCCCTATGTATCGTACGAACATTGAATGTCGTGCAGCAGGACCCTTCTCTGGTACAACGGTTGTTAGCATGCGCCCAATGGTACCAAAAGACGCTATTCGTGCTATTCAAATCTGTACTCGTTTTCCGTCTGTACATGGTGCGCCTTTGCATTTTGGTGACCCTGCCGCGATTGGTGTACGAGATATCGCCACACCTGACTTTGGGGACGCGGTAACTATCAAAGAAGGCGAAGTGCCTGTTTTTTGGGCTTGTGGTGTAACGCCTCAAGTTGCATTAGAGCAAGCCAAGCCCCCATTTTGCATTACACACAGCCCTGGTTGCATG
Source organism: Marinomonas algicola (assembly GCF_014805825.1). Lineage (NCBI taxonomy): Bacteria > Pseudomonadati > Pseudomonadota > Gammaproteobacteria > Oceanospirillales > Oceanospirillaceae > Marinomonas > Marinomonas algicola. The sequence continues at coordinate 4,065,774 of NZ_CP061941.1, read as the reverse complement.
CTAGTAACTGACATGCGCAATAGCCAATTGGCTATTTTATAAAACTGACATGTGATGTAAAAGAGGTTGAAATGACTATGAAATTAAATTGCGATTTAGGTGAAGGCTACGGTTCTTGGAAAATGGGTTTGGACAGTTTGGCCATGCCCCATATAGATCAAGCTAATATTGCCTGTGGCTTTCATGCTGGTGACCCACAGTGGATGATGAAAACACTGGCCTTAGCGGCAGAGCACGCTGTTGAAGTCGGTGCTCATCCTGGGTATCCAGATCTTGTCGGCTTTGGTCGCCGCAGTTTGAAGTGCTCGGCAGAAGAAGTGCATGGCCTAATGTTGTATCAAATGTCGGCTCTAGACGGCATGGCTCGCAGTCACGGCTTAGAAATGACTTACGTGAAACCGCACGGTGCTTTGTATAACGATATGATGGCCAATACCGAGTTGCGCGGTCAAATTATGCAAGCCGTTGCCAAATTCTATCGTCCGATTCGTTTAGTTCTGCAAGCGACTCCTGAATCGATGGAGCATCGTAAAGAAGCCGATCAGTATGGTATAGCTGTCTCCTTTGAAGCCTTTGCCGATCGTTGTTATGCCGATGACGGTAAGCTCTTGGCTCGCTCAAAAGAAGGCGCCGTGCATTCTAAAGAAAAGATGCTGGCGCAAGTTCAGCAACTGATTGATAAAGGCACAATTACGACCATCAGTGGCCATGAAATGACGCTTGATGTAGATACTTTATGTGTTCATGGTGACAATGAGGCCGGCGTTCGTTCAATTGAAGCGATCAAGGAGATGATGTCCTAATGAAGGCTTCGATGAGAATAGACATCGCTGGCGAGAACGCGTTGATTCTATATTTTGCAGAGGTGGCCAGTGAGCAATCGGCCGCGGATGTGTTTGCGGCCACTCAAGCCTTAGAAGCGTTAGTGGGGCATGGAATCATTGATTTAATTCCTTCTTATGCTTCTCTTTTGGTTGTTTATGATGATGAATACTTCGATGTTTACCGTATGCGTTATGAGATCACTCAACGCATGCAAGCCGAAAACCAAAATTTTGAAGCAAAAGAAAGTCGTACCGTGGAATTGCCTGTGTATTATGGCACTGACGCTGGACCAGATTTAGAGGCGCTGGCTAAACAGGCAAATTTATCCGTTGAAGAAGTCATTGAAATTCATCAGTCGCAGTCTTACCAAGTGTTCGCTATTGGGTTCGCGCCTGGTTTTGCTTTTTTAGGTGAAGTGGATCAGCGTATTGCCGCGCCAAGAAAAGCAACGCCTCGTAAAGCGGTGCCAAAAGGCGCGGTTGCCATCGCAGATAGACAAACAGCGGTGTATCCATCGGTTTCTCCAGGAGGATGGAATTTGATTGGTTTGTGCCCAACGGCCATGTTTGATGCAAGCGCGACGCCATGTATGCCGGTGGAAGTTGGCGATAAAGTGAAATTTTATGCCATTAACAAAGATGAGTATTTGGCGTTAGGAGGTGAATTATGAAAATCCTACAGCCAGGTGTACTGTCTTTGGTTCAGGATCTAGGCCGTATCGGCAAACATCGAATTGGCTTAACTGTCGGCGGTCCTATGGACCCATTTGCGTTTCGTTGGGCCAACCGTCTTTGCCATAATCAAGATAACGAAAGTGTCATTGAGATTAGTATCGGTGGTTTTTCAGCCGAGTTTACCCAAAAAACGCAAATAGCGATTACCGGCGCCACGGTGGATGTGAAGCTTAACGGTAAGCCAGTCTCTATGTGGGAAACCTTGGATGTAAATGCGGGTGATGTATTGAAACTTGGCTTTGCATCGCAAGGCTGCCGTCTCTATCTTGCGGTGCTTGGTGGGTTTAACGTTGAGGCGCAATTTGGCAGTACGGCAACGGTTGTACGAGAAAATTTAGGTGGCTTATCCGGCAAAGCGTTAATCAAAGGTGATGTATTGACCTTACATAATACGGACTTCAAAGCTCGCGTTGCTATGCCAGAACAGCACAGACCAGATTACGCAGACTCTTCTCCATTAAGAGTTGTGTTAGGTTACCAAGCTGACAGCTTTAGTCGCCTTGATAAAACGCGTTTTTTTCATGGCGAATATACCGTCAGCGAGCGAATGGATCGTATGGGGTATCGTTTAACGGGCCCAGAATGCCACTCTTCCGTATCAAGCATGTTGTCTGAGGGAATTTCTCATGGCGCGATTCAAGTGCCTCCAGATGGCCAACCAATCGTGCTGTTAAATGATAGGCAAACAATCGGTGGTTATCCCAAGCTTGGTTCAGTGATGTCAATCGATACGGCTCGTTTAGCGCAAATGACGCAAGGCAAAAAAGTGTATTTTACGCCGGTAACGGTCGAAGAGGCACATGCAATTAATGTATTAGCACGTCGTAAAGAAGCGAGGATTGAACTGGCTTCTCTTTGAGGCGCAGATCAATCGCTCGTAATAGGCTAGGTTAAATTGTCGGAGAAACTATGACAGATATTTTAGAATCGATGAGTGTTGCTCTAGAAAATGCGCTAGTGGCACGTAATCTTCGAGGCATGGCAAGCGTGCAACCCAGTTTAAAGCCAGGATACTGTTTAAGAGCGGCAAAGGTCTTATTCAGTGCAAAAGGTGTGGTTTTGATTGGGACGGGCTTTCCGGTAACGGATACCTTTGAAACAGATGGCCCTTTAGGCGCAATTGCACTGTACCAAGCGTTAGAAGCGGTCGGTTCAACGCCTTATATCGTCTGTGGTGCGCCATTATCAAAAGCGTTAAGGGAAGATTACCGCATTGTTGAAATAGAAGTCGGTAAACACGCCTACCAAGCACAAGAAGCAAAAGCGGTGTTGGATGATTTGATGCCCAGCGTTGTGCTTTCTATTGAGCGTCCAGGCCAAGCGGCAGACGGTAATTATTATAATATGCGAGGTGAAGACATCAGTGCTCGCACCGCATGTTATGACACCTTTATGAAACAAGCCCGTTGTCCAACTATTGCCATTGGTGATGGCGGCAACGAAATCGGTATGGGGAATGTGACGTCAGCGTTAAAAAGCCTCGACATTGTCTCTGCGACCACGACTTGTGATGAACTCATTGTGGCGGATGTCTCAAACTGGGGTGGGTACGGCCTTATTGCCATGATGGGGTACTTAGATAATCGTGATTTATTGGCGGAGTTTGACCCTATAGTAACCTTAGAGTATTTGTCTAAGTTGGGCAGTGTGGACGGTGTAACGCGTTTAAATCAATTAACGGAAGACGGTCTGGACTCTTCTGTAGGTGACTCCGTGATACTTGAGTTACGTAAATTGACCGGATTTGATGTGTCTAGCAAGACAGAATAAACACTTTTGGCAGCCGCCATTTTTCATTACTGACTTTTATTTTATGTGGAGAACACTATGAGCACTGTTTATTTGAATGGCGCGTTTATGCCTATCGAGGAAGCAAAAATTTCCCCTTTAGATCGTGGCTTTTTGTTTGGAGATGGTATCTATGAAGTGATTCCATCCTATGATGGAAAAACAGTGGGATTAGAGCCACATATGCAACGCATGTTTGACGGTTTGTCTGCTATTGGCATTAAGTGTACTAAGTCTCTAGATGACTGGAAAGCGCTGATACAAGAGCTGATTGATCAAAATGGTGGTGGTAATCAGGGTATTTATCTGCAAGTTAGCCGTGGAGCGGACGTGAAACGTTATCATGCCTACCCTGAAGGCGTTGAGCCTACGATTTTCGCAATGTCGAACCCGATTAAACCGGCTGTTGAAGCGGATGCGAGTACCGCAAAAGGTTTCTCTGTAGCGACAACGCAAGATATGCGTTGGAAACGTTGCCAAATAAAATCCACAGCTCTTTTGGGTAATGTGATGCATTTCCAAGAAGGTTATGCCAGCGGTAATGATGAAATCTTGTTGTACAACGAAGACAATTTTTTAACCGAAGCCAGTTCTTCCAATGCGTTTATAGTAAAAGATGGTGTGGTGATTACGCCAGTTCAGGATAACCAAATTCTACCGGGTATCACGCGTAAATTAATTTTGGATATTCTAGAAAAAGACGGCTCTATCCCTGTTGAAGTGCGTAATGTGACGATGGAAGAAGTATTCAACGCGGATGAAATTTGGGTGACCAGCTCCAGTAAAGAGTTAGCGCCTGTTACCGTTATAGATGGGAAGCCTGTCGGCAATGGGAAAGTGGGTGACGTTTGGGAGGCCGCCTTTACGCTTTATACCCAGTTTAAGTTTGACTATTAAAATACTGTATACTCAATCTCTGTAGGTAATAGCATAGTGATCATTATCATTCTGCTATTGCCTATCCTTTCTTAGCGTAAATTCTAACATAATTTATCCCCTGCTATCTGCGAATTTTTTACTATAATAAAATGATATAACTTGGTTTAGTGACTTAATAGTCGCTCTATTGCTAATTTTAGAGTGCATTTTGGTAATTAGCCGTGTGATTATCTTGTCTTCTTGATAAGATTTTACGCAATTGATAGATTGCTTGAGCCTTTTTGAGCGGTCTAAAATAGGACGTTGTAGTGGATAAGAGGAATTGATTCATGTCGGTAAAAGTTCGTTTAATTTATGCTTTTGTGATTGCCGTGTTAACGACAACGATAGCGATGGGGTTGTTAAGTTTCTTTCAGGCCCGATCTGTGATGTTGGAGCGTACAACCAAGACTGAACTGCCAGCTCAAATCGCGCAAATAAAAAATGAAGTAGAAAATCAGATTGAAACGCTTTCTACTAATGCTGAAATTTTAGCAAATAATCCGATGATTTTAGACTGGGCTCAAAAGGGCTTCTCTAAAGATGGCGAGACCTCTCTTGTTTCTTTGTTAGGCAATATCCGTGAACGTTTAGATTTGGACGTTGCTTCATGGGCAGACAGGAAGTCGGGAAAGTATTGGAACCAAGATGGTTTTTTACGCGTCATGACAAAAGAGACGGATAGTTGGTTTTTTGACTTTACGACATCGTCTAAAAATAAAAATGTGAGTGTTTATCGCAGTAAATCGACAGGCGAAGTCAGCTTATTTGTCAATTATCAAAATTTGAATGGTCAAGGTTTGGCTGGTTTTGGCATGAAGCTCACTCAAATGACGAATTATTTAAACAGTTTTAACATCGGTGATGGTGGTTTCGTTTATCTTGTGTCGCAAGATGGGGTTATTAAGGTTCACCGTAATAGTAAATTATTGGAAAAAAGTAGTGTAACGGATTTATATGGAACAGAGGTAGGCCAAGCCTTATTAGGACAAAAAGGCGTAAACATTCAAATGACAGGAGACGCCGTTTTAGCGAGTCAATTTATACCTGCTATGGGGTGGATATTAGTCGCTGAAATACCTAATGATGTTGTTTTCGGTAGCGTTTCTTCCATGGGAAATACTTTACTGATACTAGGTGTAATATTAAGTATTGTGGCCGCCGTTGCAGCCTCATTTATCGGTGCCGCTCTGGTTAAACAGTTAGGTGTGGTCGCGGATAACTTAAAAGAAATCGGTGAAGGTGACGGTGATCTAAGCCACCGTCTAAGTGCAGATGGCCCTGTTGAACTGGCTGATATCGGTAATGGATTTAATAAGTTCGTTATTGTTATTCATAATATGGTTAAGCAAGTATTGCAAACCAGTAGTCAGCTTAATCAAGCATCAGAACAAATGTCTCACTCAGCAGAAACTATACTTAAAGATGCTCGTTTACAAAGTGATCGCACCTCAATGGTTGTGTCAGCGGTTCATGAAATGGAAATGTCAGTTAGAGAAGTGTCTGAAAATGCAGCCGAGGCCGCTACTTCCGCCCGAGATGTAAATAGAGAGGTTAATGCGGGCCTAAAAGTAGCCGATTCCGCTAAAGTTATTATTGAAAACTTGTCCTCAGAAAGCGAGCGTATTGCGTCAACTGTTGCAGATCTAGCGAAAAACTCGGAGCAAATAGGAAGTATTCTAGACGTTATTCGCAGCATCTCAGAACAAACGAACTTATTGGCTTTGAATGCGGCGATTGAGTCAGCTAGAGCGGGTGAACAAGGCCGTGGTTTTGCCGTTGTTGCTGATGAAGTGCGTAACTTAGCGAAGCGCACAGCTCAATCAACGGATGAAATTCAAGTAATGATTGATAAATTACAATCCGAATCCCGCAAAGCGTTATTGGCGTCACAAGCCGGGCAGGAAAAAGCGAGCGAAGGCGCTGAATCTGTTAAGAGTGTTGCCCTTGCGCTCAATACTATTTCTGCACAGGTAGATAAAATGAATGAGCTTAATCAACAAGTGGCAGCGACGACAGAACAGCAGTTATTAGCTATGGGGGACGTTGGTCAAAATATTACCAACATTCAAGAGTCGGTTAATCACAGCGTTATTACGGCAAATGGATTGACTGAAAACAGTAAATCTCTACGGATACTTTCTGTTGATCTAGATTCACTGGTTGCTCGTTTTAAGGTGTAGATCACTCTGTAGATCAGTATTCTGTTTATATAAAAAGCCCAAAATTGGGCTTTTTATATTCTCAGTCATTGTAATAGTTAATGTCTAGGTAGCTTGATAACCGCTTCGAGCCCTTTGGCATTGTCTAGATTCCTTAAGGTGACTTCCCCTCCATGCGCACGGGCAATGTTGCGAGCGATGCTGAGACCAAGTCCCATACCACTAGGGTGCCCAGAATGGTCACTGGTGAGTCTGGTGTAGGGTTGAAAGACTTTGTCTAGCTTGTCTTTAGGAATGCCGGGACCTTCATCTTGAATACGAATACACAGCCTTTCCTCATTATCATCGAGGTAAACGGTCGCCGAGGTACCATAATACAGGGCATTATCAATTAAATTGCCAAGACAGCGCTTAATTGCAAAGGGTTTACCTATATAAGGCGTCTTTAACTCTCCATGAATCCGTATGATTTTGTGAGCCAGAGCCGCGCTCGATTGCATGTCCAACAGCATGTTTTGAATGTTGACCTCGACTCTATTTTCATGAATATCGGTTTCTTTTACGCTTTGTAAAGCCCCTTTTACTAGCATATCGAGATCTTCTAAATCTCGAATCATAGCGTCTCTAACGTTATCTTCTTCCAGCATTTCGGCGCGTAAACGTAAGCGTGTAATGGGCGTTTTTAAATCATGTGAAATAGACGCAAATAATCGCTCTCTATCATTCAAATAACGTTGTAAGCGAATTTGCATGTCGTTAAAGGCATGGGCGGTGTTGCGTACTTCCGTACTACCAATTTCTTGCATCGGTCGCCAGTCGCCTTGCCCGAACTGTTCTGCGGCTTTCGCTAGGGTGGCTAAAGGTCTTGTTACGCGGCGAATCACCAATAAACTTAATATTAAGACAGTGATAATGGACGCGGCTAAGGAAAACAACCGCTCAGCGGAAATTGGAGAGGCACCTTCAAGAAAATAAGGATCTGGCATCAAGGTCGCAAGATAGAGCCATTCGTCTTCATTAATCTCAATTTGAATCACCAAGATCGGTGGGGCCAGAGGCTTTACTAATAAGCTGTGATGTCCCCAACGTTCCGGTAAGTCGGTTAACTTAATGTTGTTGCTAATCACATGCAGATCATCGGGACTCGAGAAAGCAATTTTAGGATCGGTAATGCCCAATTGCTTTGACAAAGTGTGGCGGAACTCTTCAATGACAATGTTTTTTAACGGAGAGTTGGGCAAATCATTAATGAGAATTTCTTCTTTATTGACTGTCACGAAAAAGCGAGTCCCACCCATATCTTGTAATTGGTCAATGACAATATGGCGATAGCTTTTTGGTAAAGAGGAAAAATAACTAATGGTTGAGGCGACTCGAAATGCCATAGGTTGGGACACCTCTTTAACATTTTGTTTGGCATCGGCTTCTAATTGTTTTAACCAAATACTTGAGCTAATAAACTGCGCTAAGGCGACGCCAAACGTCATAACGATTAATATCTGCCCAGAGAGAGAGTGAAGAAGGTTACGCATTTTCGATTGAATAGGCATCATATTGGACTAGGCGGCATGAGCGACTTGCTGACATCGGCTGTCAGAATATAGCCTTCTCCTCTGACGGTTTTGATTAATTGTGGATGGCGTGCATCTTCTCCAAGTCTTTGTCTTAATCGACTAATATGCACATCAATAAACCGATCTAAAGGTGCACTATCACGTCCTCTTGTTGTTTCAGCAATCTGATCACGTGATAGGACTTCACCAGGGTGCTGCAAAAATAAGGTTAATAAATTGTAGTCGGCTCCGGTGAGAGAATCGGTATGGCCTTCTGGGTCTGTGAGTTCACGAGAAACCGTATTTAATGAAAAATTAGCAAAGTTAAATAGGGTGTGTGGTTTACTTTTTTCGGCTGGAATCGGCTCAATATGTTCCATACGACGAAGAATGGCTTTCATTCTTGCTAGCAGCTCTCGTGGATTAAACGGCTTGGCTAAGTAATCATCGGCTCCAATTTCTAAGCCAATAATACGATCTGTTTCGTCTGAGTTTGCCGTTAGCATGATGACTGGTACATGAGAACTGGTGCGCAATTGTCGGCAAATAGAAAAGCCGTCTTCACCTGGCAGCATGATGTCTAAAATGATCAAATCAAATTCAGGATTCTGCGCAAACATTTCTATGAAGCGTTCCCCCGATTCCGCAGTCTCAACGTAAAATTGATGCTTTTCCAAATAAGTTTTTAATAAACTACGAATATCATCATCGTCATCTACTACAAAAATACGTCGTGCTTTTGTCATTTTCATTCTCATTTATTTGTTTTATAGCAATGAATTTTCCCTCTAGGTCTACTATACCTAATTGAGCGTAAGTATAGAAAAAAACCTTAAATACATGAGATTGATTTAATCTAATTCTGGCGTCATACTGCTGTCTATTTGAACCTAGGAAATAAAATTATGTCTGATATCAATAACTCTATGTCCTTCTCTGAAAGTGATCACAATGAGGAAAAAAACTTAGCTAAGGTGATGTCTTTTGGCGAGGCTTTGATTGATTTTCTTGCTCAGAACACAGGCAAGGATGAGATTCAAACCTTTGCCAAGTACCCTGGCGGTGCTCCCGCTAATGTGGCTGTGGCTGTGGCTAAATTAGGTGGCAATAGTCATTTTGTAGGGCAGGTAGGCAATGATTCATTCGGGCATTTTTTGAAGGATTCTTTAAATGAGTATGGTGTTAACACCAATGCTTTACTGATGACGAGTGCCGCTAAAACCGCACTGGCTTTTGTCAGTTTGGATGAAACGGGTGAGCGAAGCTTTGAGTTCTATCGTAATCCTTCGGCCGATATGTTATTTCGCCCGGAAGATTTTCTGTCTGAATGGTTTTATACCTCAAGAGGCGTTTTTCATACTTGCTCTAACACATTAACAGACGAGCACATTACTAAAGCTACCCATATAGGTGTACGAATGGCGAAAATGGCAGGTTGGATCGTCAGCGCCGACATTAATTTGCGTGCAAACTTATGGCCTGAATCGGGCGTGGATATTGAGCGCGTGATCCATTGGTTTCAAACGGCCGATGTGGTTAAAGCCAGTATGGAAGAGTTAGTTGAGTTATCAAGTGACCCAATGGCTTTAATTCAGTCGTCACTTGAAAAAGGCGTGAGTTTATTTGTGCTGACGGATGGTGCGAATTCAGTCCGGTACTTTCATAAGACTGGGCTTATTGGAGAAGTGGCTACCCCTAAAGTCTCGGTAAAAGATACCACAGCAGCAGGCGATGCTTTTGTCGGTGGTTTACTATTTTGTTTATCTGAAGTGGCAGGAGAAACAACGGTTGCTCTTATGACTCAAGAAGAGATACATAAGGCGATTTCATTTGCTGTAGCGTGTGGTGCATTAGCCGTAACCCAATTGGGTGCGTACCCTTCATTGCCTTCTTATTCTGAAGCAAGCGACATGCTTAATTCATTTACTTCATAAGTCTTTTTTAGAAGCTCAATTTAAAGGTTTAAGTTGAGCTCGCCTTTCTTCGCTATTGCCAGTTTCTTACTTAAAATAACCTTTCGTTACCTCATTTTTTATGCTGACGTGAGATCTCTGTGTTTTTTTTGAAATTAAACCATTGATTTAATTGTTGTTTTCTTGGATTGCTCGGTTTTTTTATTTTTTATCTTTGGGTTGACTTACGTTTGCTTAAAAAACAAACAAAATTAAGTGGATATTAAGACCGCTCTGATATTGAAAAAAACCAGCACTTTGACAATACTTTTAAAAGTATCTTAATCCTTAAAGAAAACATTAAGACGTGCTCATTAACTTACATAATAAAAATAAGGAATGACTGAATCCTTCAGTATTCCGAGAGGAGTGGCAATGAATAAATCAATTCTTTCAACGGCAATGGCTTTAACATTATCAGCAAGTGCTTTTTCCGTCTCCAGTGCGCAAGCCGAAGACTTACTTTTCACACCGGGTGAAGATTCTCGCTTTAGTTGGTCCAGCTACGAAGCATTAAAGTCTATGGATTTAAAGGGTGAAAAAATTTCTGTATTTGGTCCTTGGCTGGGTTCAGAGAAAGAGCACTTTGATCATGTGATTGCGTATTTTGAAGAAGCGACAGGGGCGGAGGTTGAGTACGCTGGTTCAGACTCATTTGAGCAACAAATTGTGATCGATACTCAAGCAGGCAGTGCCCCTAATGTTTCCATTTTCCCACAGCCTGGCTTAGCGGCAGATTTGGCGGCGAAAGGTTTGATCACGCCATTAGACGATAAGATTAAAGACGGTGTTGTGACAGATTATGCGGCAGGTCAATCATGGGTTGATCTAGCGACATTTAACGGCGCTGAAGGTGAAAAAGATTTTTACGGTGTATTTTATCGCGCTGATTTAAAGTCCTTGGTTTGGTTCTCTCCTGAAAACTTTGAAGATGCAGGCTATGAAGTGCCTAAAACAATGGAAGAGCTAAAAGCCTTAACTCAGCAAATTGTAGACGATGGAGCAACGCCTTGGTGTATCGGACTGGGTTCCGGCTCGGCGACAGGTTGGCCTGCAACCGACTGGGTTGAAGACCTTATGTTGCGTACTCAAACTCCAGAAGTTTATGATCAATGGGTGAATAATACGATTCCATTTGATGATCCAAGAGTTGTGAGCGCGATCGATGAATTTGGTTGGTTTGCTCGTAATGCTGACTTTGTTGATGGGGGGGCCGCTGCTGTTTCTTCAACGGACTTCCGTGACAGTCCTAAGGGATTATTTGCGTCACCCGCTAAATGTTATATGCACCGTCAAGCATCATTTATCCCGGCCTTTTTTCCTGAAGGAACTGAGTTAGGTTTAGATGCGGACTTTTTCTACATGCCTTCTTATGCGTCAAAAGATTTAGGAAACCCCGTTCTTGGCGCTGGTACCCTCGTAAGTATTACTAATGATTCTAAGGGAGCTCACGCTTTTGTAGATTTTATTCGTTCTCCTATTGCCCATGAATTGTGGATGGCTCAAACCGGGTTTATTTCTGCTCATTTGAAAGCAAACCCAGAACTGTATTCTTCAGATGCGGCCAAGAAGCAGGGTGAAATTTTACGTTATGCAACAACCTTCCGTTTTGATGCCTCTGATTTGATGCCTGGAAAAATAGGAGCAGGCGCTTTCTGGACCGGTATGGTTGACTACACTGGCGGCAAAGACTCAAAAGAAGTGGCGACGAGCATTCAAAAATCATGGGATGCCATTAAGTAATTCAATGACAAGGTAGTTTAACAAAGCATCAGGACACCTGTGTTGATGCTTTGTTTGATCTTCATATTATTAGCGGCGTTATAAGGTTTTTGTTCATTGTTGTTAATCAACTTTCTATGAATGATCCGTCGCACTATTTTATTTGACACTGTCTGATTGGCAGTAAACCAAACCAGGAGCATTCATGGGACAGTTAGCCTCAGCGCTGATCATCGTTATTTTCGGGGTTTTGGGCTGCGCCGCGTATTTTTACGGCTCAAATTTCCTTCTCGATAAACTTTTCCCTTCAAAGAATCGTCCTTATGACGTGGTTGCGCGTAATTTACGTATCACGGGTTATATAAGGCCGTGGTTATTTGTTGGGCCGGCTTTAATTACTTTAGGATTCTACCTGATTTATCCTGTAGTCGAGTCTTTTCGACTGTCTTTTTTTGGGCGTTCAGGCGATGAATTTGTTGGCTTGGCCAATTACGCTTGGTTATTTAATAGTGATGAGTTTTATCAAGCATTTAAAAATAACATGCTTTGGCTCATTGTGGTTCCAACGGCGGCTACCTTTTTTGGATTAGTGATTGCCGTTATGACAGATCGTATTTGGTGGGGCAACATTGCCAAGAGCCTGATTTTTATGCCGATGGCCATTTCGTTTATTGGTGCGTCTGTTATTTGGAAGTTTATCTATGATTTTAGAAGTGGTGGAGACCCTCAAATTGGCTTACTCAATGCGATTGTTATCTTTTTTGGCGGTGAGCCTCAGCAATGGATCACCATTGATTTTTGGAATAATTTCTTCTTGATGATCATCCTCATCTGGATTCAAACAGGTTTTTCTATGGTGATTTTATCGGCGGCTTTAAGAGGCATCCCCGATGAGACCATTGAAGCCGCGGTTTTAGACGGAGCCAATGGATTCCAGATTTTTTATAAGATTATGGTGCCACAGATTTGGGGGACCATTGCGGTTGTCTGGACGACCATTACCATTCTTGTACTTAAAGTGTTTGATATTGTATTAGCCATGACTAATGGTCAGTGGGGAACTCAGGTATTGGCGAATGAAATGTTTGACTGGATGTTCCGTGGCGGTGGTGACTTTGGTCGTGGCGCTGTTGTGGCCATTGTAATAATGGTGTTGGTTGTACCTATTATGGTATGGAATATTCGTCGTGCAAATGCAGAAATGGAGGGCCGTTAATCATGGTTCAATCATCAAAACGCTCTCCTTTAACTTGGTTAGTTCATGCAACCGTTTTATTTTTGGTCGTGATATGGACGATTCCAACAGCGGGCCTTTTTATCTCATCCATACGGGATAAAGATCAATTATCCGTTTCTGGCTGGTGGACAGCACTGTCAACGTCAGAGCAACGACTGGTTACTCGAGCCGAAATACCGAAAGAACCGACACAAGAAAATGATGAGTATGTGCTAACCGGTAATGTATTTGAGGAAGGTAAGACTGGCGTTATTACCAAGTTTGGTGACAGCTCTCTAAGGCCAGGAGAATACACCGTGGGCGAGAAGGCTGAATTAAAACGCGGTCTCACACTGGTCGTTTTGGAAAATGGTGATTATAAAATGACCTCACCAAACGCGTTTAAGGGTCGAGGCAAGCGTATTTTTTATACCGCCGAAATTCCTCCTCGGTTTACGTTAGATAACTACCGTGAAGTATTGGGCTCTGCAGGGCTAGGTAAATCCTTTATTAACTCGCTGACCGTGACTATTCCAGCCACAATCATTCCAATATTAGTGGCGGCTTTCGCCGCCTATGCGTTGGCTTGGATGAAGTTTCCGGGCAGAGCGCTGTTAGTCGCAACGGTTGTTGGTTTGTTGGTTGTTCCTTTACAAATGTCGCTGATTCCATTGCTGAAAAGCTATAACTTTATTGGCGATATTTTTGGAATAGGGTCGAAAGGGTATGTTGGGATTTGGCTGGCGCACATGGGCTTTGGCTTGCCTTTGGCGATTTATCTACTGCGCAATTATATTGCAGGCTTACCAAGAGAAATTATTGAATCGGCTCGTGTGGATGGCGCTACTGACTTTGATATTTTTCGAAAAATTGTGTTGCCTTTATCCTTTCCTGCTTTGGCTTCTTTTGCGATCTTCCAATTTTTATGGGTTTGGAATGACTTGCTCATCGCCACCGTTTTCTTAGGCACCAGTGCGGATGAGTTGGTATTGACCGGACAACTACGTGAGTTACTGGGCTCTCGTGGGGGGAATTGGGAGATTTTAACGGCTTCGGCATTCATAACCATCATTGTTCCACTATGTGTTTTCTTCAGTTTGCAGCGCTTCTTGGTTAGGGGCTTGTTAACGGGATCCGTAAAATAAATTTAACAAAAATAAAACGATGGCCTACCGACATCATATGACAGCGTAGGCCGTATGAGTTAAGCAAGTTTTAGAGGCTATACAATGGCAGATTTGAAGTTAACCAATATTAAGAAAGTGTATAACAATCAAGTAGAAGTCATGCGAGATATTAATTTGGATATCAAGCAAGGTGAATTTATTGTGTTTGTTGGCCCTTCTGGTTGTGGTAAATCGACTTTACTACGAATGATTTCAGGATTAGAAAGTATTTCTGGCGGTACCTTAGAAATTGATGGTCAGTTAGTTAATGATATTCCGCCCGCTATGCGTGGTATTGCTATGGTGTTTCAAAGCTACGCCCTTTACCCTCACATGAGTGTCTATGACAACATGGCGTTTAGTTTACAAATTGCCAAAGTCAGCAAAGCCGACATCGATCAACAGGTTAGAAAAGCGGCCGATATGCTGCAATTGACTGAGTATCTTGATCGTCTACCTAAGGCGCTTTCTGGTGGTCAACGTCAACGCGTGGCGATAGGCCGAGCGATTGTTCGTAAACCGAAAGTGTTTTTATTTGATGAACCTTTGTCAAACTTAGACGCAGCGCTTCGAGTAGCAACCAGAATGGAAATCGCTAACTTAAAAGAAAGCATGCCAGAATCTACCATGGTTTACGTTACTCATGATCAAGTAGAAGCCATGACCTTAGCTGACCGAATTGTGTTGCTATCAGCCGGTAATATTGAGCAGGTCGGCCCTCCGCTAGAATTATATGCCAATCCGAGAAATGTCTTTGTTGCTAAGTTTATTGGGTCACCAGCGATGAATATTATTCCGGCCAAGATCACCCAAACAGGTGGCATTACAGGGGTGCAAATTGTCGCTCAGCAACACGTTAGTGTACCGCTCAATACGCCAGACAAAGACCATGATGCGTTGGTGAGCTTTGGTGTTAGGCCAGAAGATCTATTTGTTGTAACAGAGGGTGACTATTTAGTAGAGGGCAACATTGCTTTTATTGAGTCATTAGGTGAAGCGACTCTATTGTATGTGAAAGTACCTAATTGCGACGATATGGTGATAGGTAAGTTATCAGGGACGACCGAGTTTAAAAGGGGAGATCAGGTGAAGTTAATGACAGTGCCTGAAAAAATGCATTTATTTGATACGACAGGTTTGACCTATCGTAACGCGATTTGATTATTGGAGAGTATTGGGTATGACAACCAATTTGAACTGGTGGAAAGGCGGAATTATTTATCAAATTTATCCGCGTAGTTTTATGGATGAGAACGGTGATGGTGTGGGTGATTTGGCTGGTATTACATCTAAGCTAGATTATGTTGCGTCTTTGGGTGTTGACGCCATTTGGTTATCTCCAATTTTTACATCACCCATGAAAGATTTTGGTTATGATGTTTCTGATTATCGAGACATTGACCCTTTATTTGGCTCTTTAGAGGACTTTAAAACCCTAGTCAGCAGGGCGCATACTCTCGGGTTAAAAGTGATGATTGACCAAGTTCTCAGTCACACATCCGATCAACACCCTTGGTTTGCCGAAAGTCGTCAAGATAAAGTCAATCCAAAAGCCGATTGGTATGTTTGGAGTGACCCAAAACTAGATGGCTCACCACCAAATAATTGGCTGTCTATTTTTGGCGGCAGTGCATGGCAGTGGGACAGTCGTCGATTGCAGTATTACCTGCATAATTTCTTAACAAGTCAGCCGGATGTGAACTTCCACAATGATGAAGTGCGACAGTTGCAATTAGATAATATGCGCTTTTGGTTGGACCTAGGCGTGGATGGGTTTCGTTTGGACACAGTAAACTTTTTCTATCACAGTCAAGGTTTAGAAGACAATCCGCCTGTCCCCCCAGGAGAGCCGAAAACCATGGGGGCACCTCATGATAACCCGTATACTTATCAGCGACATGTGTATGATTTAAGTAGACCAGAGAACTTAACTTTTTTAAAAGAGTTGAGGGCTTTAATGGATGAATATCCTGGTACAACAACCGTCGGTGAAATTGGAGACGACTTTCCGCTTGAAAGAATGGCGGAGTATACTTCTGGCGGTGATAAGTTGCATATGGCCTATACCTTTGACTTATTAAATGCACCACATTCACCGGCTTATATCCGCTCTGTATTGAAGAATATGCAGGATATTGTGGGTGATGGCTGGCCTTGTTGGGCTTTATCAAACCATGATGTCGTGAGAGCAATAACCCGATGGGGCAATCATGAAGATCAAGAGAAATACCCATTAGTCGCGATGGCTCTGATTACGTCTTTACGAGGGAGTGTCTGTCTCTATCAAGGTGAAGAGCTTGGGTTACCTGAAGCCGATGTGCCATTTGAGCGTATCCAAGATCCATATGGCCTGCCTCTTTGGCCCGTATTTAAAGGCCGCGATGGTTGTCGAACGCCAATGGTTTGGAACAAAAGTGAACACGGTGGCTTTTCGACTCAAGAACCATGGCTTCCTGTGGACGATCGCCACTTAGCATTAAGTGTGGCTGAGCAGGAGTCTAATCCCGATGCTTTATTACATAAGGTTCGTCAATTATTACTCTGGAGACAGAAGCAACCCGTATTGATTCAAGGAGAACTGGAACAAGTCGATCTAGGGAATGAGGAACTTATTGCGTACGTTAGACGCTTAGGCAATGAGAGCATGCTGGTCGTTATCAACATGACTGGCGCTCCGCAAAATGCACACGTGTCTATGTCTATGACGCCATTAGAAGGCCATGGATTTAACTTTAATTTGGAGAATAGCGTCTTAGTACTTCCTCCATATCAAGCATTTTATGCCCGTATCGATTAAGTTTATTTAAGGTAAGTGGTTTATGACATTTAAAACGCCTCGAAAGTTGACACTGAAAGACGTTGCTGAGAATTTAAACGTCTCAACGGCGACCATTTCGAACGCGTTTAATAGACCTGATCAGTTATCGGCAAGTCTACGAGATAAAATTCTTTCTGAATGCGAAAGTATGGGCTATTTTGGCCCAAATGCGGCGGCTCGTAGCTTGCGAACTGGTCGAACGGGGATTGTGGGTATTGTCCTGTCGGATCGCTTAAGCTACAGCGTAAGTGACCCGGTAGCGAATCAGTTTATTAAAGGTATGGCGGATGTATTAGACGCACATGAATACAATATGCTGCTTTTATCATCCAATCCATTAGAGCAGGATGCTCAACATCGCATGCAGGCTTCTATGGTCGATGGCTTTATCGTTTATGGTCACAAACCACAACAGTGTCACAACGCTCCTTGGCTCATGCCGAATAAGCACGTTATCACGGTAGACGGATTTATCGATGGTTGTACTTCTGTCAATATTGGTAATTATCATGGGGCCAAAACAGTAGCAACGCATGCCTTGCTCCATAAGCCTGATAAAATTGCTATTTTAGGATTAAGCCTTTTGAATACCGATCGAGTGTGTCGCATGCAAAGTGATGAACTATTGGATGAGGCGGCCTCTATTTCAGTGCAAAGGTTACATGGCTATTTTGATGCGCTCAGTGAGAAGGGATATGGGGTGAGCCCTGATAATATTTGGAATGTTCCAACGAATTCTCATAAACAGGGATATCAGGCAGCTCGAGAGGCATTGATGACGATTGATCGCCCTCAATTGCTGTTGTGCATGAGCGATCGAATTGCGATAGCCGCCGTACAAGCGGCATTAAAAATGGGATTAAGAGTGCCTGAAGATCTCCAAGTAGTAGGGTTTGATGGCATTCCTGAAGGGGCTAACTTGCACCCTTCAATTACAACCATTCATCAGCAAAGTGAAGAAAAAGGTCGAATAGCGGCTGAGCTTTTTCTTGGTTTGCGGGAAGCGAAAGATGTGGTGTTAGAAACCGAATTGACGATTCGCGAAAGTTGCCCTTTGGTCGTTCAAACGACTCTTGGGTAGCTAACTTAATAAACGAGATACCGTCTAATTAGATCCAGTAATGCGCAATATCAGCTTTAGGGTCCATATGGTAGGCAATTTGCGCTTGCAAAAGCTCCGCTGAGGACAAAGCATCCGTAAGAGCATGATGTGCTTTGTAGCGAGGTAATTTATAGCGTTGGCGGCAAGCATCTAAGCGCAACGAAGGTCGCCTTCCAAAGCGTTGCCACCAAGGTTTATAAGTAACCTGACGTTCAATATCCATAGTGTCCAGCACCGGAAAATACAGAGGATAGCCGTAGACTTTCATTGAAGCCTCTAATAAAAACTGCCTTTCTATCTCAACGCAATGGACAACCATCACTTGATGCGTGAAGGCGGTGAGTATGTCATCTAAAATAGTGTGTAAAGGCGGAGCTTCAGCCAGTTCTGAGTGGGTTATTTCGTGGATAGTGACAGACTCAGGGTTCAATGATCGTTCTGGCTTTGCCATCCAATATTGAGCACCTTGGCAGCGAATCGTTTTGTGGGTGAAGGGAATCACCCCAATGCTAATAATTTCATCTTGGGTTGGGTCAAGCCCTGTCGTTTCTAAGTCTAATGCTAATAAAGGGGTATTATTTAGCGCCGTTTGAGGGGCAATCATTCCAGCCTCATAATAGCGCTTTAAAGGGCCTTCAGGGGCTTCAGCCGCCCATTGTTTAAACATGGCTTGCCAGTCTTGCATGCCGCTCTGTGGTTTGGGTTTTAATACTGTTCTTTTCATTTAATGACGCTTCCCGGCATAGCGAAATTTAATAAACTCTTGCTGACGAGAAACGATATGGAACGCGTCTCGAAGGTGACGTTTCTCGAACGAGGAGAGGTTCTCTGGGTTAACGTGATTGTTTGCTTCTTCCCCCGCCTCAATCTGATCTTTTTGATTTCGGATGCGCACCATGCCTATCATTTCTAAGGCCAAAGCAAGATCTTTGGCCCGTCCATCGGGCAAGAGACCTGCGGCCTCGATGTCTTCTATACGCTCTAGGGTATTCAGTTTATCGCTGCCGCAAGCCAGGGCATGCACACGTACAATGTCAATAATAGGTGCAATACCTCGTTCTTTTAAATTAAAGGTGCGTGACTGTTTACCTTCACCATCAAGCACAAATTGTCGGAAGAACCCTAGTGGTGGTTTACGTTGGTTTGCGTTTCGGGCCATCAGGGTTAAAAAACCTGAGTGTTGTTTGGCCTCTTTGCGTATGTGCTGATTAAGCTGCTTGGCGAGGTTTTTATCTCCATAAATACCGCGCAAATCAAAGAAAATGGAAAGGCTTAATAGCGCTTCGGCCTTTGGTTTCTGTATCCATTCGCTGAAATTCTCTTTCCAAACACTCAATGGCTGACGCCAGCGTGAATTTGATGCCATGATGTCACCCGTACACAGGGTATAGCCGCAATCGTCTAGATGGTGACACACCCAGTCTGACAACATTTTAAAGTAGTCGCCATGTAAGTTCTCATCGAATTTATTACTTAGTATCAATGCATTGTCTTGATCGGTTTTAATGGTTTGTTCTTCTCTTGCTTGTGACCCCAGCGCAATAAAGCAATACGCCACTGGCGGTGGGCCAAAATGTTCCTCTGCCAGTTGCAAAAGTCTTTTCACAAAGGCGGTACCAATGTGGGACATGGCATTGCCTATCATTTGCGTATTTGCATCTGCGACCACCAGCTGAGTGAAAGTATGAGTCATTTTACGGCTGATGCTCTTCAAGCCTTCGATGTCTGTTTGTTTAAAAATGTCACTGATCAGAAAGACACTTCCATGGCTTTCTTTTTGGATAATATCGCCTGTACTTACGACCCCGATAGGAAGTCCATTTTTCACAATCGGAATATGATGCACATTCCGCTCCATCATTTTTAATACGGCTTCAGAAGCATAATCACCACTGTCCATAACAATGGGGTCGCGAGTCATGATGTCTGCAATAGGCGTGTCGTAGTCAAGCCCTTTGGCAACGGCACGAGTGCGAAGATCTCTATCTGTAACAATGCCGATCAACTCTTCATTATCGGTGATGAGTAAACTTGATACTTTGTGCTCAGCCATGATTTGTGCTGCCGCTCGAATGGTTGAACTCATAGGCGCACTGATGGGTGGACGTCTTAATAGGCTAATCACTGGGCATGTCATTAAAGACACATCTGAGCTTTTTGAATCCATTGCGACGCGTAAACGTACTTCACGAGCGAGTTCAAAAAATTCAGAGAAAGTGTCGTTTTCTTCATATAACTTCAGAAACCAACGTGCAGGAATCCGATACAATAAGCTGTCTTCAATGGTTCGCATGGACTGTGAAGACTTTCCTCCGCGTAACAAGGAAAAGTAGCCAAATAACTCTCCTTCATTCATGCGGCGAATTAATTTTTCTTCTTTGTTAAGGACTTCAATAGCGCCACTTCGGATAAAAAAGAGTGTGTTATTTAATGCGCTTGGCTCAATGACCCATTCACCCGCGCGAATATATTGAATCTCGATTTCTCTGGTCATGTCATTGAGCTGTGGATCGTCAGCTATCTCATTAAATGGTGGGTGCTGACAAAGTGCTTCAAGTATTTCCGTTAATTCGACATCCATTAGACGACTCCTGTTGGCTAGAGCTGAGCTATGATAAAAGCGGGGCAAGAATGGTAACGGCCCCCATGATAATAAAGAGTGAACAAGCAAGTTGTCGAGTTCGCTCTGCATTGATTCTGTCCATTATCCAGTTGCCTGCAAAGACTACTGGTACATTCGCTAACATCATTCCAATCGTTGAGCCTAGCAAGACCATCCAGACGCTGCCATAGTGAGCGCCTAATAAAACGGTCGCAATTTGCGTCTTGTCACCGATTTCAGCTAGAAAGAACAGTATAAAGGTGGCACTAAAAGCACCGTATTTGAGTACAGTAGTGGCTTCACTGTCATCTTTATCTGGGATCAATAGCCACAAACCTACCGCGATAAAGCTTAAACCGATGACCCAGCTGACGGCACCGTTTGGAATCCATTGCGCAATTTCAACACCAAACCAAGCCGACAGAGCATGATTGAGTAGGGTCGCCGCCAGAATGCCAAGCACAATAGAAAGTTTAGATGCGAAACGTGTTGCAAGAAATAAGGCGAGCAGCTGAGTTTTATCTCCCATCTCTGCCAGGGCAACCGTAGAGATAGACGTGAGTAGAGCTTCCATTGAGTGGTCCTAGGTGGGCATTAAACAAAAGACAACACTTGAGCCCACCTGAGCCAAGTCATTGTCTTAAGTCTCATCAACCCTGCCGTTATCATATCGGATCAGGACTTCTTTACCATGAGCTTGAGGCTCAATTATGTTGACAAAGAATCTTCACAATACATCGGTTGATATTGCAAAGAAGATTACTCCCCTAAGAGGACGCTGATAATAAGATATTTATAGAAAAAAAACAACGCGAGCGTCTTGTTTGGGCGTTCGCGTTGTTTTTAGCCGAAATGACGCTTTATAAAAATACCGTCAATTTATGACCTTTTATAAAGATGGATATCACTGTGCAAGCCTTTCCACAAGCTCACACACATGATCAACATGAGCAGAGTAAAAGGTAGGCCTATGGTAATCGCAGCCGCTTGAATCGCGCCCAATGCTTCAGAACCACCTCCGACAAGTAGGGCGATGGCGATGATGCCTTCAAGAATCGCCCAGAACACACGTTGTATCATTGGCGCATCTGTTTTACCGCCAGCGGTAATACCATCGATAACCAAAGAGCCTGAGTCAGAGGACGTTACGAAGAATACTAATACAAGGACAATACCAACGAACGAGATAACAGAGGTCAAAGGTAGGCTAGCGAACATTTGGAACATCGCAAGTGATGAGTCCGTGATGCCGTTTGCTAAAGCACCCACGCCATTTTCTACTTGATCAAGCGCTGATCCACCAAAGATAGACATCCAAACGATGGACACAACAGTCGGTACTAGTAACACGGCCACAATAAATTCACGAACAGTACGGCCACGAGAAACACGAGCGATAAACATACCGACAAATGGGGACCAAGAAATCCACCAAGCCCAATAAAACACAGTCCAGCCATGATAGAAGGTCTCATCTTCACGACCGATCCAATTACTGAGTGGAATGATGTTTTCAACATAGTTTAAGAAGAATGCGCCTATAGCGGTAAAGATGGCCCCAGTGTTACCCACGATCACAATAAATAAGGCTAATGCCGCCGCAATAATCATATTGACATTTGAAAGTAGCTTAACCCCACCTTCTAGGCCACGAGCAACCGATATAATGGCAACGGCGGTTACCGCACAAATAACAATAATTTGCGTTGTTAATGTATTAGGAATGCCAAATAAGAAGTTAAGGCCACTGGTGGCTTGCTGTGCACCAAAACCAAGTGATGTTGCTAAACCAAAGATGGTAGCAATCACCGAAACAACGTCGATTACGTGACCGATTCCCCCCCACACTTTTTCACCTAATAATGGATAAAAAGCCGAACGAATAGTAAGAGGCAAACCTTTGTTATAGGCAAAGAAAGCCAAAGACAGGCCGACAACCGCATAAATTGCCCAAGGGTGGAGACCCCAATGGAACATGGTTGCGCCCATAGCGGCGTCTTTTGCTTCAGGTGTGTTTGCCACAACATCAAATGGTGTGCCGTACCAGCCAGTGTAATAAGCAACGGGCTCGGCCACACTCCAGAACATTAAGCCAATCCCCATTCCAGCCGCAAACAGCATCGAAAACCACGTAATGGTTGAGTGTTCCGCTTTTGCTTCCGTGCCACCAAGTCGGATCTTACCTAAAGGCAGGGCGATCAGTAGCAAGCAGAAAAGTACAAAAATGTTACCAGATGCCATAAAGAACCAATCGAAATTATTGATCGACCAATTTTTGGCGCCTGATAATATTGCACTGGCATCAGCAGGAAATAAAATACTGCCAATAATGAATGCAAAAATGATAACAGCGCTGGTACTAAATACAGGGTTAAGTACGTCTAGACCAAGAAACTGAACGTTATCTTGTCCTACCTTGTACGAGGTATTGTATTCAGCCCGACCACCGTCAGGTTTTTTTAAGTTCATAGAGCGTTCCTTATTCAGAGTAATTTAATTATTATTGAAAGAAGGTTGTGTTTACCTTACAGCGACTCCATTTCAATACTATGTCAAACAATATAAAAAATTGTTCTAAAAACGTCATAAAGTGTTCTAATGCAAATGAGTTAACTTTAGCCATATACGTTGCGCTTAAATAAGTCTCAGTCACTACCATACGATATTTTTTGAATCGCACTATTAAAATAGTGCTAGGTTCTTGAGCTACGCGGTAGCGAAGAACTTTTATTCGCCTTTAGAGGCGCATATGATTGGCGATCCGCATGAGCGTTTTATCAAACAGAGCCATGGTTGATGTGCTAGCCAGGCAGAAATAATTCCAATAAATCATTGAGAAAAAGTTGGCCTTTTTCTGTTGTTTTAATGGTGTTTTTCTTCCATGAAGGCGCACATAAGAGTCCTTTATCAATAGCCAGTTTACAGCTATCCATAAATGTTTCTGAGGGGCTATGGTAACAAAACTTATAGTAATCAGATAGTTCAAATGACTCAAATAACCTTAATCGGTTCATCATAAACTCAAAAGCTAGGTCATCCTTGGCAATTTCTTCTTTAATACTCAGTGCTTGTGCTAAATTCCCTAAGTAATGATTAGGGTGACGCGTTTTTCGGGTGCGGAATATCTGACCATCGATTAAAGTGAGTTTGCCATGAGCACCAGCACCAATGCCGATGTAATCACCAAAGCGCCAATAATTAAGATTGTGCTTTGCTTGTTTGCCCTTTTTTGCGTTGGCCGATATCTCGTACTGTGCATAACCATTGGTTTTAAGACGTGCTTGTCCAGCATCTTGGATATCCCAGAGAGTCGTGTCTTGAGGAAGCTCAGGAGGGCGGCGATAAAATTCAGTGTTTGGTTCAATGGTCAGTTGATACCAAGATAAGTGTTCTGGGTTTAAATCAATGGCCATATTTAAGTCTTCCATTGCTTGTTCTATAGATTGATCGGGAAGGCCGTGCATGAGGTCGATATTGATATTGTCGAAGCCCGCAAGCCGAGATTTTTCTACTGCTGTTATCGCTTCCTCTCTACCATGAATGCGTCCGAGGGCGTTTAATAAATGTGGCTGGAAGCTTTGAATACCAATGGATAGACGGTTAATGCCTGTCTGCCGAAATTCACGAAACTTATCTTGCTCAAAGGTTCCTGGGTTGGCTTCCATGGTGATTTCAATGTCATCGACAAAAGCAATTTTATTACGTATTTTATCAAGCAATTCATGGAAGAACCGAGCGCTCATAAGGCTAGGCGTACCACCGCCAATGAATATGCTGTGTATTTTACGACCATAAGCAAAAGCTAAATCTTGCTCTAAATCGGCAAGTAGTTGCACTAAATAGGCTTCTTCAGGCAACTTTCCCGCGTCTTCAAAGCGATCCGCCTGATGAGAGTTAAAGTCACAATATGGGCATTTTTTTACGCACCAAGGTAGATGAATATATAAGCTTAGAGGTGGTAAAAGTAACGCATTGGGGTGTGACATTAAAACGGTACTTTCGGTGTGAGGTGGGTTAACAATTGAGTGAGTGCTTTTGCACGATGGCTGATTGAGTTCTTTACTTCTTTTGGTAAGCTCGCCGCACTGCAACCGCATTCAGGGACAAAAAATAGGGGGTCGTAGCCAAACCCGTGCTCGCCTTCAATAGACTCTAAAATACGGCCTTCCCACGATCCATGCACAACAATCGGCGTGGGGTCCTCTTTATGCCTCATATAAGCAAGCACACAATGAAAACGAGCACCACGCTCATGAGTCGGTACACCATTTAATTTTTCTAATAGTAATTCGTTGTTGGCTAAATTATTACCGTGTTCGCCGGCAAAGCGGGCGGAATAAATACCGGGCGCACCGTTTAAATAGTCGACTTCTAGTCCAGAATCATCAGCCAACGAAGGTAAGCCTGTTTGCGCACAAGCATGACGCGCTTTTAATATCGCGTTTTCAATAAAAGTAAGCCCATCCTCTATGGCATCTTCTACTTGAAACTCTCCTTGAGGTTTTATGTCGTAACCAAGCGGTGCAAGTAGTAGATTAAATTCGGCAATTTTCCCTTTGTTGTTACTTGCTAATACAATAGATTTTGTCATTATAATCCTATTTTTCTACGTATACGTGTCTTTGAAAAGACGCTTCCATTGGTGCCGCATCGGCATTTAACTTCGCGCTGATTGAGAAGCGTAAAATCTCATCGTTGGTTTTTGTGAATGGTGCGATGTAGTAAATGGCATCGCCTTCATCAATTGTGACAAATGATAAAGTGACGATCTGCCCTATTAGGTTAGTGACTTTTCCACTAACAATGGCGGCGGTGGGAACGGGAAGTTTTCCTGAGGTGTTTTTGGTAACCGCCACATTTAATAGTCCTTGGCCTTTACTTCTGATAAAACCGTATTGCTGAGCAATGTTAGGCGTCAAAAAAGTAGACTCAAACGTATTAAAATGTAAATCGTATTCACCAAAGGATTTCACTTGCTCTGCAAGACTCAACATCGAAAATAAAAGTACGAAGCTGGCAATTATGTATTTCATAGTGTTTTCCTATCTACTAACGTGAAAAATGGCTGTTTCACTCATGACGTTAGGTAATGCCCTAATCCACCAGTGATCTCTTAGGTGTCCATCAACGGCTGCCCAACGTTTGATTTTTATGTCTTTCTCGTCACACAATTTTGTAAAGTCGACAAAAGTACAAAAATGTATGTTGGGTGTATCATACCAGTTATAAGGAAGGAACTCAGAAACCGGCATGCGTCCCTTTATACCTAGGTGCAATCTATTGCGCCAATGTCCAAAATTTGGAAAGGTAATAATGCATTCCTTGCCAATTCTGAGCATTTCATCCAGCAGTAAATCTGGCCGACGAAATTGTTGTAACGCGTGCGTCATGATAACCAAATCGAAACTTTGGTCTCCAAAATTGTGTAAACCATCATCTATGTTCTGGTCGATAACAGGGATGCCATTTTCAATGCAAAGGTTAATGTCCTCGGCGTTAATTTCAATGCCATAGCCTTTCACATTCTTTTGACCCATAAGGTGCTGAAGTAGTTCGCCATTACCGCAACCAAGGTCAAGCACTCTGCTGTCTTCTTGAATCCAATCGTTGATGATATCTAAGTCTGAACGCATCAGTTAGTCTCCTTTAGAAGAAGGTTATGTGCTCGATTTAAGAAACCACGTAGTGCTGACATGTAGCGTGGGATTGGGAATAAAAAAGCGTCATGACCTTTATTGGATTCTATCTTTGCGTAACTGACATGTTTACCGGCTAATACTAAGGCGTCTACGATCTCTTCACTTCGAGCCGGTGAAAACCGCCAATCCGTCGTGAAAGAGACTAATAAAAACTCACACTGAGCTCGACTTAGTATTTTAGATAAATCGCCACCTGTCTCAGCGGCTGGATCAAAGTAATCTAGAGCCTTGGTCATTAAACGGTAAGTATTAGCATCAAAGCGTTTGGTAAACGCTTCCCCTTGATAATGTAAATAGCTTTCAACTTCAAAGTCGATTCCGTAATGGTATTGGTAATCATCGTGGCGCATTTTACGGCCGAACTTTTTCCCCATAGAATCATCTGATAGATAAGTAATGTGGCCAAGCATACGAGCAAGTCCTAAACCATTCACTGGAATGGTATTGTTGGCTGTGTAATGGCCATCATGAAAATCTGGGTCTCGGCTAATGGATTGGCGAGCGACTTCATTAAACGCGATATTTTGTGTTGACAATTTTGGTGCTGAGGCAATAACCACCGCATTCTTAATTCTATGAGGGAAGCGAATGCTCCATTCAAGCACTTGCATGCCACCTAGGCTACCACCAATAATGGCGGCCCATGTCTTTATGTTTAGACAGTCGGCAAGGCGTGCTTGACTTTCAACCCAATCCGCAACGGTGAGAATTGGGAAATCAGCCCCCCACTCAGTGTTTGTGGCTGGATTTAGGCTGGTTGGTCCTGTACTTCCAGAACAACCGCCAAGGTTATTTAAGCAAACCACAAAAAAACGATTGGTATCGATCGGTTTTCCCGGGCCGATCGCTGAGTCCCACCATCCAGGCTTTTTATCATTCATAGAATGGTAGCCCGCTGCGTGATGATCTCCACTTAATGCGTGGCAAATAAGAATGGCATTTGTGGATTGTGCATTTAACTCACCATAGGTTTCATAAACAAGTTGATATTGCTCAAGCGTATTTTGGCTTGTGAGAGTAAGGGGCGTATCAAATACGGCAATATTAGGAGTGACAATACCAACAGAATCGGCTGGAATAGTGTCCGGCATAATAATTTGACTTCCTGATTTGAGTTGGATGTTCGAGAAAGGCGGCCAAATAAATAGAAAGGCACAACTCATGTAAGTCTATCTTTTGCATCAATCGCCATCAAGCGCTTTAGATCAAAAGGTGAAGAGAAAGGGTTGAGTAAAGGGTATTAAAGGTTAAAGCCCAGTGAGTATGTATGGATGAAAGTCACTGGGCTTTAGTGGATATACGATTAAGATAAAGTGAAGACGCTTGTTTTACGGCCTAACTCCATTGTTTGATTTTCTATTTGACTGGTTTTATTTGAGATAGTCTCAATAGAAGATGTATCGTTAGTTAATTGTTGAGCAATGTCATCCATGTCCTTATTCATTTGTACGGCGGTAGACGCTATCTCTTGGATAATTTGCGCCATATCAATGGATGCAGAAGAGCTGGTAGACGCATTTTTTTCAATTTCAAGCATGGCCTGTCCTGCTGTCGCCCCATTTTCTTGGATGGCATCGAGACTCGTTTGGCCACTTTCCATCGTATCAATTGCTTTTTGTGTCGAGCTTTGAATCGTGCTGACAATGGATGTGATTTTTCCTGTTGCTTCAACGGTTTTTTCAGCAAGTGATCGTACTTCATCAGCCACAACTGAAAACCCTCGTCCTGCCTCACCTGCGCGCGCCGCTTCTATTGCTGCATTTAACGCCAGTAAGTTGGTTTGGTTGGCTAAATCATTAATCATTCCAATCACCGCATCAATGTCTTTTGAAAGCTGACCTAGCTCATCAAGCTGTAGACTTGTTTTGGTTACGACTTCTACCGTATGGCTTAAATTGTCTAGGGCCGCTTTGATGGTTTTCGCCCCTTGTTTTGCTGACTCGTAGGTTTCGTTTGAATCGTGTTTGAGCCTGTCTGTGGTATTTGAGACATCTGACAAACGTTCAGAAATGTCCTCTGTTGATTCGGCTAAAGAGTCAGTTCGTTTGCTGACTGAGCGGTTATTTTCAGCAATACTTGATATCGCTGTGTTCAATTCAACGACCATACCGCTTACATCGGTTGTTGTATGAACTACATCGCTTAGGACATTACTTAACCCAGCCGTCATTTCATTTACTGACTTACTTAAAGAATCAAACTCATCATTCCTGTTTTCATTCACAAAGGCTCGTGCTGTTAGGTCGCCGCCTTTTATTTTATTGAGGTCTTGAGTAATACGAGAAATAGATGAACTCACACTAATGCCAATGCCGTACATAATAAGAGCGGCCAAAACCGTTACAATGACACTGACAGAGATCAGCGTTATATTGGCTGTTTCCGCACTTTCATGAGCGTCTTGTTCTGCGGCTAATACGGCTTTTCGAATGATGTTCGCTGTTGTTTCTCGTTGATTCTTAAATTGTTCATTGATGGTTGAAAATTGCTGCTTTGAGTTATTAAGGAGAGCGTATTTTTCAACATATTGGTTAATTGAATCTATATAGGAGGCGGTGATGCTAAGTTTGTCTGTTAAGCCAAATGTATTAATGCGTTTTTGGAACTTTTCGAAGCTACTGGTTACTTGATTAAAGTTCTCTTCAGTGGGCTCGAATAAAAAACTGGTTTCTACTTTTCTTACGTTAACGAATTCACGCTTTAGTAGCGATAATTTAGCGACAGCGTCCATTATTTCGTCGCCTTGACGTGTAATTTCACCTCTTAAACCGGAAGATGATTCAAAGCCTATGGCTCCTTGTTGATCCAGCAAAATGACGAAAACAGTGGAGTAATTATCTAAATAGGTTTTTGTGTCTTTTAACGCATTTCGTATTTGATCTGAACTGGCCAGTAGAATGCTTTTGTTTAGAATTTCTTGGAACGCAATATTACTCTCTTCTATCATAGTTAAAAAGTCGTTGACATTGCTGTCGTTAACCGTTGCGAACGCTTCTGTTTCTTCCAGCATGGCAATGGCCAGCGTGTCCATGCTTTCTTTTATTGTGAAATAATTATGAAGCTTTTGGTTGGCGTCTTGTTGGTTATTAAAGCCATTAAATGCAACGAGAGTAACCAATAAAAAACCGATTACAGAAGACACAAGTAATCCGACTAACTTTGAACGAAAGCTGAGGTTTGAAAACATAACGTGTCCTTATTTTTTAATCTTACTTTAAATGTTAGTCACCAATGTCGTTTTTTGTTATCTCATTAGAATAAATCTCTACAATAAATAACATTTGATAACCTAGTTTTAAACATTGATAGACTAAAAAACAATAGTTCTTATGAAATTTAATGTACTTTATTAATAGACCTTAAATTTACTCAGTTTTATTGACTTCGAATAGCCGGTAACAGAGCTGTCCTGCACTCTTTTCTTTCACTAATGCCCAGTTTGAGGGCGTTTCAGGGAGGTTAGACTCCTTCTCCATTTCGATATAAACCCAAGCGCGATTCGCTAACCATTGATTATTTAAAAGGGGAATGAGCTCTTCTAACCAACCTTTTCTAAATGGAGGGTCTAAAAATACAATATCGAATGGTTTTGATGGCTGTGTTTTTAATAGGTCAAGGGCGTTTTGTTGGATTACCTTTCCGGCTGATGTTTTTAAGGTGGCTAAATTCGCTTTCATTTGCTGTGTAACAACACGACTATTATCGACAAATAAGCAACTTGATGCGCCTCTTGATAGCGCCTCTAAGCCTAAAGCGCCACTACCACAAAATAAATCTCCGCAATGAGCGCCAGGTACCCACACTGAAATCCAATTAAACAGGGTTTCTCGGACTCTATCTGGGGTTGGTCTAAGAGCTTCGACTTCTGGAATAGGTAAGGTTCTTGAGCGCCATTCGCCACCAATGATGCGAAGTTTTGATTTGGTAACTTTAGATGATTTAGTGATTTCTTTAGGGGGCCTCATTGGCGAATTTGAACCTCATGTAGTTGATTTAGTTTTATAAGATTAACCAGTTCTTGTTGGTAGATTTTATAGGAAAAATTGTTTAAATCATGAGTGTAATTATTAATCCATGATTCTAATTGACGTGTGTTGCCTTGAGTGACTTGGGTAGCGATATTAGCCCACCATATCGTTTGTTTAGACTGTTGCAACATCCTCTCCTGAAATAATTCTACTGTTGTCTCAAACTCATCTGCATTCGGTATCATGTTGTCGAGTAACGGCTTTGAATAGACAGTACCGTCATCGAGCGGTGGGTTCGTTTGTGGGCTCTGTAGAATAGGGGGTGCATGTTGAATTCTCCACCATATCCAAGGCAATGGTTGCGCGACTTCAATACGCAGCTCAACGTGATTGGCGTTGTTTTCTTTATTGACTTCTTGAAGAAAATAAGTCGCCCAAAATTGCAGAGTAAACCATTCTTTTGGTTGATTTAACGTTGGCAGGGGCAATCCGCCATAGCTTTCAAGTAGATTACGACCTTCATTTGTCTGGAGGCTTTTTGTTTGTACCTGTACAACAGGTGACGTAATTAATGATGCCGAAAAGCCGTGAGTGATACTATTTAGGTTTTGTTTAATGCTATTTACATCGGGAAGCGCGCCAACAACAACAATCTTATCAATATGCTGCTGAAGTATTTGATAGGTTTGATGTATATCATCCATTTGAATGGGGTCATAAAACTGTGTTTTGGATGTGTTATTGACGTCGGCTCCAAATGTCGCATTGAGTAACTGTTGTTTTTGTGGTGACGAACTTTTAAGTGCGTTTTCCCTGTTAGCAAAGGTTCTCAATTTAAATGATGGCTCTGGTAGCCAAGCAGACAATAACTCGATACTTGGGTTCAATAAAGAGGGGCGGCCATCTATAGAAAACGCCAATTCGCTTTTATTAGATTGGACTTTATAGCTAACACTGGCTGCGAGAGGTTTCAACCTGTCATTGATATAGGTTGTACTAAGTGGCAAGGTGTCTTTTAATAAGAAATCAAATGTGAATTCAGTTAACGATAATTTTGAATCGTTACTGTACCCGTGATTGAATAGAATTCGTATTTCAATAGTGTCACGGGCGGTCCATTCATCATGAACCAACCAAATTACAGGAACCCCAGAAGCCGTTGTCCAGGTTTTGATCTCAGGCATCACATAATGTTTTTCATTTGCCGTGAGGTTTAACAGTAGAACCATTGCAGGGATGATAATCATCAGGGCTGACAAAAATGGTCGACTAAATAATGGTTTTTTTGTCTTAGGCATTCTGTAATTATTCCAAAAAAATAGATTAAAGCGTTAGATCGACCATTTCAGGACTGTTTGATGTATTGAAAAATGTTAAAATTGCATGTTTTCTGTGTCTTTTTACCACAGAATAGTAAAAAAATTGAGTTTAACGGCTTAGATTATTTATAAAGCGGTTAACGGCATCCACTATAGAGATCGACTTAATGGAATTTGTAAATCAAATTATTAGTTTTTTTACTCCTTATTTAGGAGAGTACGCACGCTACGTCCCCATTGTTATTGGTACGCTGATGGCGTTAATCGCATTTTACATTCGACGTGGCTATACCAAAAAAATAGGTACAGAAATAAAAGAAGCCCATAAAAAGGATTCAGAAAACTCGAATGATGATACTTCCTCCCTGCCTGCAGAACAAAATTTATCCGCTGAAGCCAGTATGGAAAACTCGATTGTTAATGACGATACAAGTCCTAAGGTCATCGACAAGGATCAAGCGGAAATCGCCCTGTCGTCTGTCAAAACGGTTAATAAGACCACAGTTGAAGACGTTACTCAGCCAATAGTAGCTGAAAAACCAGAAGTAGTGGCTGGAAAGCCAGAAGTAGTCGTTGAAAAAACAGAAGGCCTTAGCTGGTCCCAGCGAATAAAAGCGGGCTTATCTCGAACTCGTAATGGTTTTGGGAATGGTTTAGCTTCCCTAGTGGTTGGGCGCAAACAAATTGACGATGAGTTGCTAGAGGATATTGAGACTCAACTATTAACCGCGGATGTTGGTGTGGATGCGACACAAACCTTATTAGCTTCTATTACCGACAAACTAGGCCGAAAAGAGTTAAAAGATTCAGATGCGTTATTGTCTTCCTTAAAGCTCGAGTTAAAAGAGATGTTGTCTGAATCTGAAAAACCATTACAAACTGGTCAGCAAGAAGGGCCTTTTGTTATTCTTATGGTGGGTGTGAATGGTGTGGGTAAAACGACCACCATAGGGAAATTGACGAAAAAATTTCAAGCGGAAGGGAAAAGCGTACTTCTTGCGGCTGGTGATACATTTCGAGCGGCCGCTGTAGAGCAGTTACAAGTATGGGGTGAAAGGAATGATGTCCCTGTTATTGCTCAGCATTCAGGCGCGGATTCGGCCTCTGTTATTTTTGACGCTATTGAGTCGGCGAAAGCAAAAGGCATTGATATTGTCATTGCTGACACGGCCGGGCGTTTGCAGAATAAGAGTAATTTAATGAACGAGCTTTCCAAGGTTGTTCGGGTGATGAAAAAGCTTGATGTAAATGCTCCCCACGAAGTGATGCTTGTTCTGGATGCTGGGACGGGTCAAAATGCGTTGAGTCAAGCGAAGTTGTTTACTGAAGCGGTTGGGGTAAGTGGTATTACACTGACTAAATTAGATGGTACGGCCAAAGGCGGTATTATCTTTGCCATTGCGAAACAATTTGCTATACCTATACGTTTTATTGGTGTTGGTGAGCAAGTTGACGATTTACGACCTTTTGTCGGAGAAGAGTTTGTCGACGCCTTATTTGAGGAAGCCTAGTTTCTTTTGAAGAGCATGGCTTCGAGACAGGACCGTTTTACTTTTATCTGTTGTTTGTATAAATATGAGCGTGAGTAAAGTTTGTGGAAATTGAATTTCAACGTGTCGGCAAAAAATATGAAACGGGGCAAGAAGCGCTTAGTCAAGTTAGTTTTCATTTGCAACAAGGTGAAATGGCTTTTCTTACAGGCCACTCTGGCGCAGGTAAAAGTACCCTATTAAAATTGATTATGATGATTGAACGTCAAAGTACGGGGAAAATCATTATTGATGGGGAAGATCTGTACACCTTGAGTCGAAAATACATCCCGTATCATAGACGAAAAGTGGGTGTGGTATTTCAAAATCATCAACTTTTGTTTGATCGGAGTGTCTTTCATAATGTTGCCTTACCGCTCCAAGTCAGTGGCGCTGACCCTTTGCACATTGCTAAACGTGTCAGGGCGGCATTAGACAAAGTGGGTTTATTAGGGAAAGAGAAATATAACCCTATGGCACTATCTGGTGGTGAACAGCAACGTATAGGTATTGCCAGAGCTGTGGTAAATAAACCTCAGCTTTTGTTGGCTGATGAACCAACTGGAAACTTAGATCCTCGTCTATCTTCAGAAATAATGAATCTTTTCCAAGAATTTAACCGAGTGGGCGTCACCGTTTTAGTTGCCAGTCATGACTTGTCTTTGATCGCTCGTATGCAACATAGAGTACTGACGCTTAATCAAGGTAGGATTGTAAATGATGGAGGGTTTAGCTAAATGTCTCAGAAGCCTGAACCTAGAGGTGCAACGCGGCAGTCTACGAGCGTTGTCACGCCTAATACAAAAACGCGGCTGTCAACGCCTTTTCATTTCTCAAGCTATCTCCGTGATCACCAAGGCACGTTACTAGAAAGTTTGATGCGTCTAATGCAGGACCCCTTAGCTAGTATTATGACGGTCATGGTGATCGCGATTGCTTTATCCTTACCTGGCGGTTTATACGTGGGGTTAAAAAATGTTCAATCAATTACGGATCAATGGGATAAGCAATCTATTATTAGTTTGTATTTGTTTGCCGATCTTGAAGATACAAAGGCTTT
The DNA here is from genome assembly GCF_014805825.1 of Marinomonas algicola. Lineage (NCBI taxonomy): Bacteria > Pseudomonadati > Pseudomonadota > Gammaproteobacteria > Oceanospirillales > Oceanospirillaceae > Marinomonas > Marinomonas algicola. The sequence continues at coordinate 4,031,641 of NZ_CP061941.1, read as the reverse complement.
GTCGTTATCGCATCAGTTGTCTAGTCGTAATGACGTGTTAAATGTAATGTATGTTTCCAAAGAAGAGGGAATGAGGTACTTCGAGCAATCGAGTGGGTACGAGCAAATCTTATCGGCCTTACCTGAAAACCCTTTACCAATTGTCCTTCAAGTGATTCCCGCTTATGATGTTTCAGTTGATACCTTGCCTCGTTTGGAATCCCTGAGAAATGACTTGGCTAACTTTTCTGAGGTTGAGTACGCGGAGCTAGATGCTCAATGGCTGCACCGATTGGCAAGTGTGTTAAGCTTTGGGCAGCGCTTTATTTATGCGCTTTCGGCGCTTTTGGTGGGCGCTGTTTTATTGATAGTCGGAAATACCATTCGAATGGCTGTTGAAAGCCGTCGAGATGAAGTGCTTGTTATGAAGCTTGTTGGTGCGACTGATTCATTTATCCGACGACCCTTTCTATATATGGGGTTTTGGTTTGGTGTGCTGGGTGGCATGTTGGCGAGTATAACGATTTTATGTGTTAGCCTTTGGGTAAGCACGCCCGCGGAGAGAATTATTGCGTTATATCAAAGCGACTTTTCATTGCAGTATTTTAATGCAGATGAAGTTGTTTTATGCTTAACTATGAGCGCAATCATTGGTGTTGTGGGTGCATGGGTAGCTGTTAATAGACATATTTCAGATATAGAATTACAGTGATATTTACGGCTTTACAGGCATGTTTACTTTAATATCGCATAAAATGCACATTTTTATCACATTCACTTTTGGTTAACTTGCTAGTATTTAATACAACTTATTTATAGAGGTAGATATAAAGATGGGTAAAGCTCTTCAGCCTATTGATATTATGACTCCAGGTCAAAATCTTGAGTCGTACATTCAGGCAGTTAGCACGATTCCAATTCTAACTGCTGAAGAAGAACACCAGTTAGCAGAACGTCTTTATTATCAAGAGGACCTTGAAGCCGCTAGAACCTTGGTAATGTCTCATTTGCGTTTTGTTGTACATATTGCAAAAAGCTATTCCGGTTACGGTTTGAATCAAGGTGATTTAATCCAAGAAGGTAATGTTGGCTTGATGAAAGCGGTAAAGCGTTTTAATCCTGAAGTTGGGGTTCGCTTAGTTTCATTTGCCGTTCACTGGATTAAAGCAGAAATTCATGAGTTCATACTTAAGAATTGGCGTATTGTGAAAGTTGCGACAACCAAAGCCCAACGTAAAATGTTTTTTAATTTACGCAGTGCTAAGAAAACATTGTCTTGGTTTAGCCACAAAGAAGTAGAGTCAGTGGCAGAGGATCTAGGCGTTTCTCCTGAGGTTGTTCGTCAAATGGAAGGACGTATGAGTTCTTCTGATATGACATTTGACGCGTCTTCGGATGACGATGATGATAGCGCATTTCAAGCACCAGCAAATTATCTAGAGGATCATCGTTATGATCCTGCTCAATTATTAGAGAATGGTAACTGGGAAGAAGACTCTAATAGACGACTTGAAGAAGCCATGTCTGTATTAGATGACAGAAGCCGTAACATTTTGGTTCAACGTTGGTTATCTGATGGAAAGTCAACATTGCATGAATTGGCTGATGAGTATGGCGTTTCTGCAGAGCGTATTCGCCAGCTTGAAAAGAACGCTATGAAAAAAATTAGAGAATCGATGGGTGAAAATCAGTTTTCATAATTGAGAGAGTTTTTGAAATGAAAGTCCGTCATTGTAACGGGCTTTTTTTTGTCTGGATTTTTTGATGTTAAATGATGGGCTACTGGCTTTGTAATTGATTGCCAGAAATGAACTGCCATGTTCGAATGATTTCTAACTGATCGACTTCCTTTGATAGCTCTGCTGGGAAGGGTTGAAATGGCTCGGCCAACCGAACAATTCGAATGGCGGCATCATCGAGAACCCTTACGCCTGAAGAGTGCAAGATGTCTATTTCCTTTACGTATCCGTTTGATGAGAGAGAGACGGCAAGGCGCAGCTTACCATAGAGTTTATTTCGCTTTGCTTCAATAGGGTAGTGGATGTTGCCAATTCGCTCTATTCTTCGTCTCCAATCGTCTAGGTACTGTGCATCAACGGAAGACTTGGCTGAAACTGAGGTGAGTCGTCTGATTCTTGGTCTTTTGGCAAATTCTTGCCTTTGTTTATCTAGCAGAGCTTCTAAGCTTGCTATATCTGACGACAAACGGCTCGGTAATTGAGTTTGGCCGATAAATTTTTCTTCTAGAGTTTGATTGTTGTCATCAGGTTCCTCAAGTACTTTGAATATTGAATCCTGTTGAGATGAAATGATTTTTTTCTCTTTTATGTCGGTATTAGAGGCCAGCTGTGGCTTAACAGGAGGGGTTATTTCTCTAATTTCATCAGCGATGAATTGGGCCTCTTCGGTCGAGGTTAGTTTTTCTTTTCGAACCTCTGTGCCACTGGCTTGCTGGTTTGCTTGAGCGATAAAGTCAGCTTCTTTTGGCGCTTCTGATTTATGTTGAACAATGGTGATCTCTAATGATTTAGAGGGGGGGAGTGCTAGGTTTAACTCAAAGTTAATAAAAACCACCATAAGTACATGCATGCTTATGGCGGCAAATAATGCAATTGAGAATCGATCTGCTGTACGCATAAGAATACTAGTTCAAACGTTTCTCTATGGCTCGAATTAAGTCCATTGCAATGTCTAGATTGTATTGATTATTGAGCTCTCTAACGCATGTTGGGCTGGTTACATTGATTTCGGTTAGATAGTCGCCAATGACATCAAGACCTACAAAGAGCAGCCCTTTTTCTTTTAATGTTGGGATGACTTGGTTGCAAATCCAAAGGTCACGCTCTGAAAGTGGTCTACCTTCACCACGGCCTCCAGCGGCTAGGTTGCCTCTGGTTTCTCCTGAAGCAGGGATACGCGCTAGAGCATATGGGACCGGCTCTCCGTCTACAATAAGAATACGTTTATCGCCTTGAGTGATTTCTGGGATGAATTTCTGAGCCATGATTTGTTCAGTGCCCATATTTGTTAATGTTTCAATAATGACACTTACATTAGGGTCATCATGGCGCAGACGAAATATGGATGTTCCTCCCATGCCATCTAACGGCTTAAAGATCACATCACCATGATCTTTGTGAAATTGTTTTAACAAGTCTGCGCGGCGCGTTACCAGAACGGGAGGGCAGCATTCTGGAAACTGTGTTGCAAAAAGTTTTTCGTTACAGTCACGTAAGCTCGAAGGCTTATTGACGACTAGGGTTCCTTCTCGTTCCGCTTGCTCTAAAATCATAGTGCTATAGACAAATTCGCCATCAAATGGAGGGTCCTTACGCATTAAAATAACATTCAAATCTGCTAATGAAGTTTTTCTTTCCTCTCCTAGCGTATAGAATTTTTCTGGATCTTTGAAGACGTGTAGATTTTTGGTTATAGCAAAGGCTTTGCCTGACTCTAAAAATAAGTCTTTTTGCTCGATGTAGAAAAGCTCCCAGCCTTTTTCTGCAGCGGCCCAGAGCATAGCGAGAGACGTGTCTTTCTTGTAGTTTATAGACGCAATAGGGTCCATAACGATGCCAAGCTTAATGGTCATTGAATATTCCTGTAGGGTAGATGAGGCAGAAGCTGCGCCCAAAAAATATTTAATATATAAAAAGCCATGCTATAGAAATATGTGGGGTATGAGAAGGGAGTAACAGCAACAATAACTCTATTGTTGCTGTTTTTTACACTTAACGCTTATCTATCAACGCTATAAATATCCCATCGCTCAATTTTTGCTGTAGATTGCGCAAAAACTTCCGCGACAACTCGGCGGTTTTGTGCCCTACCTATACCATTGTCATTTGACGCAATAGGTTTGCTTTCACCATAGCCAATACCACGTAGAATATTTTCATCAATATTGAAACTGCTTATTAATACGTCGACGATAGCCGAAGCTCTACGCTGAGAGAGAAGTTCATTGGAATCAGATGATCCTATATTATCTGTATGGCCCTCAATCACAGCCGTACTTCCCGGGTTATCATTTAAAAAATCGGCCAGTTTTTTCACCTCTTTATAATATTGAGGTTTTACTTCATGCCTTCCCGAATCAAATAAAATATTAAGCTCTACAGACAGCAGTTTGGTGCTTTCTTCATGACACCCTATATTATCTATAGCCGCATTTCTTGGCGTGTTAGGGCACGCATCACGTACATTAATGACACCATCTAAGTCATCGTCTTTAAGTTCTTCACGATCTAGCTGATCTCCATAAACAGAGAATGCCATTGACTGTGAAGACAGCAATATTAAACAAATGCATAATCCAATCGTTTTCATAATAATTACCAACCGCTGCCAGTTTCAGAGTCTATGAATAGTTCTTCGCTTGAAGGTAGGATGCTTTCTGGATCACTTACCGATTCAGCCTCTACCGTTTTTAGCCTGTCAATGGCGCTGATTGTTTGCTCTGTTGAGATGATAGATTCATCCTCAATCTGGTCTTCAAAGCCTAAAATAGCAGGTCTATAAATACGTAGCGCTCTCATTAGTTCGCCTTTAGCATTAAATAGTCTGAACTCGGCAAATTGTTCGTCATAATCAGCATTTACATAGCTCTGTCTTGCTTCAAAAAGTTCGTTTTCACTGTCTAGAACATCTAATAATGTTCGACGTCCTAATCTGAATTGACTTTCATAGGCTTTTTGAGATTGCTTGGTGGCGATAACGTGCTGTTGAATGTGTTTCTTTTGCGCTGCTGTTGATTTGTACGCAGCCCAAGCCAAGCGAACCGTCAGTTCTGTATCTCTTATTGTGCTGCGGCGAACTTCAGAGGCTTGCAATATTTGTTGCTCAGCAATTTTGCGTCTTTGTGTATCAGAGCCACCATTGTACAAATTGTAATTTAAGCGAACCATTGCCAGAAGGTCTTCAGAAGCGCCTTCTGCGCCATCTATGTTGTCGTCCCATGTCCGTTCAACAACAAAATCTAGTTGAGGGTAGTTGGTAGCGTCACTAGAAGATTTAGCATTTTCCGTCGCTTTAACATCCCAGTTGGTAACTTCAATGGCCGGATTTTTTGCAATGGCTTCTTCTATTGCCATTTCAAGAGTGGTCGGCAAAAGGTCACGATCTGGAATAGGGTAAATCATATTTTCAGGTGGAAGCTCACCGACAACATAAAGATATTGGCTTTTAGCGTCAACTAGGTTGTTTAGAGCGGCCAAGCGATTGGAGTGGGCTTTTGCTAAGCGCGCTGTTATTAGAGTTAGATCGGATTTACGTCCAACTCCTGTATCACTTTTTAACTTGATCTGTGAGTAAATGCGCTCGTGAGTTTTTAGGTTGAGATCAGAGAGCTTTAAAAGCTCTCTATAACGCAATACATTAGTGTAAGCGTCAGCAACATTTAGGGACGCGTTTTCTACGGCTATAAGAGCGCTCCAACGGCTTGCCTCTGTTTCATTCTTGGTTCTTTTTACTTCGTTCTGAGTTTGGAAGCCTCTGAATAACGGCTGAGAGAAAGACAGAGAAAGTTCTCGACGTGTTAAATCCACATCGTCAGCACCCTCATTGTAGGTGGTTTCTCTACCGACACCTGCGTTTAAATCTAAGCTAGGTCTATAGCCAGAGTTGGAGATTTCAATCTGGCTTTTGTTTTCATTGTATGTCGAAATTGCTTGACGCACAGTAGGGTCATTTTCTATAGCTATATATGTCGCTTCTTCTAAAGTCAGTGCCGAACTTGCTGCACTGTATAGAATTGATGTGAGTAGAACTGTTTTTGAAAACTTATTCATTTTATTGTACTCATGTTCTTTAATGGAATATGAAACTCATTCTATGACAACGATTCTAATGATTTAAGTAAAATATGTATGTAATCAGTTTGTATATTTTTCACTTTATTTGCTTATTTAGTGTACAAATCCAACTTGTGTTCAGCGCTAGCTTAGGAAATGTCTCCCCACATTACATTCAGTGTTGTCAATATTACAATCGGTGCTGTTTCTGTTCTAAGCACTCTTGGACCTAAAGATATTGATGTAAATCCTTGTTTTTCGGAGAGTTTAACTTCGTTCTCTGTTAGCCCTCCTTCTGGCCCAATTAAAACAGCAACTGTATTATCGGATGGTTTGGATAGTTTTGTTAGCTCTTTTTTTGTGCGGTGATGTAAAGTGAGTTTTAACATTTCGTTACAATTCGATGTCCATTCCTCTAATGGCATTGGAGAATGCACTTTTGGTACTATGCCACGGCCACTTTGTTCGGCGGCACTAATTGCGATCTGTTGCCAGTGTTGGACGCGTTTTTCTATTCGACTGTCGTTGAGTTTTACTTCACATCGCTCACTGAATAAAGGTTGTATTGAGTATACGCCAGCTTCGACGGCTTTCTGAATAGCGTAGTCCATTCTTTCACCTCTTGAAAGAGTTTGCCCGATAGCCACTTTAATTGGCGATTCATTGTGTAGCTCAATAAAACCATGGGTGTCGACTTCAGCGGTGCGCTTTTCAACTTGCTTAAGAGTGGCGTTATATTGACCGCCTTTACCATTAAAAACAATTAATGGGTGTTCAGACTTTAATCGTAGTACTTTACACAGATAATGAAAGGTTGCTTCGGGAAGTGAAAAACGGGTGTTTTCAGAAAGTGGTAGGTCGATATAAACTCTAGGTATACGCATAAAAATAAAAGCCCTCAATGTAGAGGGCTTTTATAACGGAAAAGAGAGAACTTATAAACCAGCAGATGCTTTCAATGCAGCGGCTTTGTCCGTTTTTTCCCAAGTAAAGTTGTCGCCAGTACGACCAAAGTGCCCGTATGCGGCTGTTGGAAGGTAAATAGGACGTTTCAAATCAAGCATTTTAACCAGTCCTGCTGGGCGCAATTCAAAATGTTCACGTACCAATTGACTGATGACGGTATCGCTCACTTTACCTGTACCAAAAGTGTTAATGCTGATGGAGGTTGGTTCAGCTACGCCAATAGCGTAAGAGATTTGAATTTCACATTTGTCAGCTAGGCCTGCAGCAACGATGTTTTTCGCCACATAGCGACCTGCATAAGCGGCCGAGCGATCCACTTTAGATGGGTCTTTGCCTGAGAATGCGCCGCCGCCGTGACGCGCCATACCACCGTATGTATCTACGATGATTTTACGACCTGTTAGACCGCAATCACCAACCGGGCCACCGATAATGAACTGACCTGTTGGGTTGATGAAGTATTTGGTTTCTTTAGAAAGCCATTCTTCCGGAAGCACTGGTCTAATGATTTCTTCCATAACAGCTTCGCGAAGATCGCTTTGTTTTACGGCGGCACTGTGTTGAGTAGACAGGACAACGGCGTCAATGGCGCATGGTTTGCCGTTTTCGTCATATCGAAAGGTGACTTGGCTTTTTGCATCTGGACGAAGAAAGTCCAACGTACCGTTTTTACGTACTTCTGCTTGGCGTTGAACTAAGCGGTGGGCATAGGTGATTGGCGCTGGCATTAATACATCTGTTTCATTTGTGGCGAAACCAAACATTAAACCTTGGTCACCAGCGCCTTGTTCATGGTCTCCAGCTTCATCTACGCCAACAGCAATGTCAGCCGATTGCTTACCAATTGCGTTCATGACAGCACAGGATTCCCAGTCGAAGCCCATCTCAGAACTGTTGTAACCAATTTCACGTACCACCTTACGAGTGATTTCTTCAATATCAACCCAAGCGTTTGTACGAACTTCGCCTGCGACTAAAACCATGCCGGTTTTTACCAGGCTTTCACAAGCAACACGTGCCTCTGGATCTTCAGCAAGAATAGCATCAAGAATGGCATCAGACACTTGGTCTGCAATTTTATCTGGGTGTCCTTCGGAAACGGACTCGGAAGTAAATAAAGAATATTCTGACATGTTAGTGCCTCGATCAATAAATGAATAAAGCGCTAAAAAGGCATAAAAAAACCCGCTTAGCTTTGAAGAATAGCTAAACAGGCGTATTGCTTCTGTTTAGCTGATTTTATATAGCGTCCGCAAGCCGAAACAAATCGACGCTTTAATGTCCAATTTTGAACCAGAATAAGAGCAAAATCAACCGATCTTTGAAGTAAATTTGTTAAGTTTTATTTATGTTTTCTTGAAGGACCGTGTTTTTTTCCTTTTATGAGCATTATATGAGAGCGTAGGCGTTGCATAGGGCGACAATAGAGGTGAGAATACTTAGATATTTAAACGCCATCAGGAGCCGAAATAGATGTCATCTCGAAAAGAACTCGCTAATGCCATTCGCGTATTAAGTATGGATGCTGTACAAAAAGCCAACTCAGGACATCCAGGTGCCCCTATGGGCATGGCTGATATTGCAGAAGTCCTTTGGAATGATTTTTTAAAACATAATCCAGTAAACCCAAACTGGGCTGACCGTGATCGGTTTGTTCTTTCAAATGGTCATGGATCAATGTTGATCTATTCTCTATTGCATTTATCTGGGTATGATCTATCGATTGAAGACCTTAAACAGTTCCGTCAGTTGCATTCAAAAACACCTGGCCATCCTGAGTATGGGTACACGCCAGGTGTTGAAACGACTACAGGGCCTTTGGGAGCCGGTATTAGTAATGCTGTAGGTATGGCGATTGCTGAGAAAACATTGGCGGCTCAATTTAACCGTCCAGGGCATGATCTAGTGAATCATTTTACTTACTGTTTCTTAGGTGATGGTTGTTTAATGGAAGGTATTTCTCATGAGGCTTGCTCATTGGCTGGTACATTAGGTCTAGGCAAATTAGTCGCATTTTGGGATGACAACGGTATTTCTATTGACGGTCATGTAGAAGGTTGGTTTACCGACGATACGCCTAAACGTTTTGAGTCTTATGGTTGGCATGTCATTGCAGGTGTTGATGGCCATGACCCTGAGGCAATTCGAGCTGCGATCACCGAAGCCCAATCGGTAACGGATAAACCATCTATGATTTGTTGCAAAACCATTATTGGTTTTGGTTCACCGAATAAGTCGGGCAGTCATGATTGTCATGGCGCGCCTCTTGGTGACGCTGAAATTGCCGCCGCACGTGGTTTTTTGGGATGGGATCATGCTCCTTTTGACATTCCCGAAAATGTTTATTCTGGTTGGGATGCTAAAGATAAAGGCTCTGAAAATGAATCGGCTTGGAATGACAAGTTTGCGGCCTACCAGTTGGCTTTTCCTGAATTAGCGGCAGAATATGAACGACGCGTCTTGAAAGGTGAGCTTCCGGCTGACTTTGAAGAGAAAGCTCAAGCCTTTATTCAAGAGTGCCAGGCGAAAGCGGAAGGCATTGCAAGTCGTAAAGCATCGCAAAACGCAATTGGTTTTTATGGCGCTATGCTACCTGAATTATTAGGTGGATCGGCGGATCTTGCAGGCTCTAACTTAACGCTTTGGTCTGGTTCTAAAGGTATTCAAGATGATGCCGCAGGTAATTACATTTACTATGGCGTTCGTGAGTTTGGTATGAGCGGCATTATGAATGGTGCATCATTACATGGAGGTTTTATCAATTACGGCGCAACGTTCATGATGTTTATGGAATATGCGCGTAATGCTGTACGTATGTCCGCCTTAATGGGGATTCAGAATATCTTCGTTTATACCCATGACTCTATTGGTCAAGGTGAAGATGGTCCAACACACCAACCTATTGAGCAATTAGCTAATTTGCGTATGACACCGAACATGTCTGTTTGGCGCCCATGCGATGCAGCTGAAACAGCTGTTGCATGGAAAGTGGCCATCCAACGCAGTGATGCGCCTACGTCTCTTATTTTTAGTCGTCAAGGATTAAAAGCGCAAGATCGAACGGCGGAGCAATTGGCCAACGTTGAAAAAGGTGGCTATGTACTGCAAGACTGTCAAGGTACTCCTGATGTCATTTTGATTGCTACTGGCTCTGAAGTTCAGTTGGCGCGAGAGTCGGCTGAGGCGCTTTCAGCACAAGGTAAAAACGTTCGAGTTGTCTCTATGCCTTCCACTAACGCGTTTGACTCTCAAGATGCGGATTACAGAGAGTCAGTATTGCCTAAATCAGTGACTAAGCGTGTTGCTATAGAAGCGGCTCATGCGGATTTCTGGCATAAGTATATTGGTTTTGAAGGCGCGGCTGTAGGCATGACCACTTTTGGAGAATCGGCTCCCGGTGGTGAACTACTTAAACATTTCGGTTTTACTGTCGATAATGTCGTTGAAACTGTGAACGGTATTTTGTAAATTCGATGATCTATGAAAAGGGCCATAATGGCCCTTTTTTACTGGAATTATAAACGTCGTTTTAAGGTGTTATAAATCAATGTTAAGAGTGGCTATTAATGGGTATGGGCGTATAGGTCGCTCTGTATTGCGAGCGCTTTATGAAAACGATTATAGGGATAGCATACAGGTTGTAGCGATAAATGAACTATCGGATTTGGATACTATTAGCTATTTGACCCGTTATGATAGTACGCATGGTCGATTTCCGATGTCTGTTTCATGCGAAGAAAGCTCGTTAAAAGTCGGTGACGATCTGATTTTATGTTTGGCGGAATCCGATCCGGATAGAGTCGATTGGCAATCACTCAGTATTGATATGCTACTGGAGTGCTCTGGTAGCTTTTCTTCTAGAGAATCTGCGCAAAAGTACATTAATGCGGGCGTTCACAGGATGTTATTGTCTCAGCCAGCAGATAGTGATGTGGATGCGACAATTGTTTTTGGTTTTAATGAATCCGAAATTGAGGCGTCTCATACTATTGTCTCCGCCGCCTCTTGTACAACGAACTGCATTATTCCAATTCTAGAAGCCATGGAAGCATGGGTCGGTATTGAACATGGAACGACTCAAACCATTCATTCTGCTATGAACGATCAACCCATTATTGATGCTTATCATAAGAATGATTTACGCTTAACACGATCGGCTATGAGTTCAATTATCCCAGTAGATACAGGTCTATCTAAGGGGATTAAACGGTTGCTTCCAGCGTTAGGATCAAAGATTGCTTGTAATGCCCTGAGAGTGCCAACGATTAATGTATCGGCAATTGACCTTGTTATTAGAACGAAAGAAATGGTAACGAAAGAGGAGGTGAACTCTTATTTCGAACGCCTTTCTCGTGGTAAATATCATAATATATTAGGCTTTACCAAAGAGCCTCATGCGTCCGTTGACTTTAATCATGATGCGCGTTCTGTCATTATTGATGGCACACAAACTCAAGTGGTTGATGGTCAACTGGTGAAGCTGCTTTGCTGGTTTGATAATGAGTGGGGCTACGCAAATAGAATGCTAGACGTCGCGAATTATTGGGGGCGTAAGATCTAATATTGTAGTTTTTAATATATTTTATTAAATGGGGAAATGACATGACCGTAGTAAAAATGGTGGATTTGAACTTGGCTGATAAGCGAGTTTTGATTCGAGAAGATCTTAATGTGCCAATTAAAAATGGCAAGGTTTCTAGTGATGCTCGTATTCGTGCTGCCTTACCTACTTTAAAAATGGCATTGGATGCTGGTGCTAAAGTGATCGTCATGTCCCATTTGGGTCGTCCAACAGAAGGGGTGTTTGATGTTGAGTTTTCGATGCAACCTGTTGCTGATCACCTCTCTGATTTATTGAAACAGCCGGTCACGTTAATGAAAGACTGGCTTGATGGCGTTGCTGTAGAAGCAGGGCAAATTGTTTTGGTTGAGAACGTACGATTCAATCCAGGTGAGAAAAAAGACGACGATGTGCTTTCGAAAAAAATGGCCGCGTTGTGTGATGTCTTTGTAATGGATGCTTTTGGTACGGCTCATCGAGCTCAAGCTTCTACTCATGGTGTCGCAAAATACGCTCCAGTAGCCTGTGCTGGTCCTCTGTTAGCCGCTGAGCTCGATGCCTTAGAAAAGGCTTTGGCTGCACCAGAAAAACCGATGGCTGCGATTGTTGGTGGCTCAAAAGTGTCGACTAAACTCACCGTGCTGGAAACGTTGTCTGAAAAGGTAGACCAACTTATTGTTGGAGGCGGCATTGCTAATACCTTTTTGGCGGCGGCAGGTTATCCAGTAGGGAAGTCGCTTTATGAAAAAGAATTAATTCCGCAAGCAAAAGCGCTAATGCAAAAAACATCGATTCCGTTGCCTGTAGATGTTGTTGTGGCGAAAACGTTTTCTGCTGAAGCGGCTGCGACCATTAAAGACGTACAAGATGTTGCTGAAGATGACATGATTTTAGATATTGGCCCAAAAACAGCACAAAAACTAGCCGCGTTACTGGGAGAAGCAAAAACCATTATTTGGAATGGTCCGGTAGGGGTTTTTGAATACGACCAGTTTGGAGAAGGTACAAAAACATTGTCTATGGCGATTGCGGATAGCAAAGGGTTCTCAATTGCTGGCGGTGGCGATACTTTAGCGGCGGTTGATAAATATGGCATTCAGGATAAGGTGTCTTATATATCAACTGGTGGTGGTGCATTTCTTGAATTTGTTGAAGGAAAAATACTGCCGGCGGTGGCAATGCTAGAAACCCGATCAAAAAACTAGTTTAATAAAGAATATAAAAAAATTATAAGGCAAAAAGCCACTTGTTAGTGCTCATGTTATTGGGTACTAGCTTGATAAAAACTAGAGAGTTTACATACACCAATCGAAATTCGTTATTTGCACTTAATAACGATATATATTCAGAGGAAACATTTATGCCTTTAATTAGTATGCGTCAGTTGCTAGATCACGCAGCGGAACACAGTTATGGTTTACCAGCTTTTAATGTGAATAACATGGAGCAGGTTAAAGCCATTATGGAAGCGGCAGATGAAGTAAATTCTCCTGTTATTATGCAGGCTTCGGCAGGCGCTCGTAAATATGCGGGTTCCCATTTTCTTCGTCATCTGATTGCGGCGGCAATTGAGGATTACCCACATATCCCTGTTGTTATGCATCAGGATCACGGTACTTCACCTGCTATATGTCAGCGCTCCATTCAGCTTGGCTTTTCATCCGTCATGATGGATGGATCTTTGATGGCGGATGGTAAAACACCTGCAAGTTATGATTATAATGTTGATGTAACTCGTCGCACAGTTGAGTTTGCTCATGCCTGTGGTGTCTCTGTAGAAGGCGAGCTAGGTGTTTTAGGTTCTCTAGAAACAGGCGAAGCAGGTGAAGAGGATGGCGTTGGTGCGGCGGGCATTTTGACGATGGATCAAATGCTTACAGACCCTAAAGAAGCTGTAGATTTTGTTAATGCGACAGGGATTGATGCGTTAGCCGTTGCGATTGGTACAAGTCATGGTGCTTACAAGTTTACTAGGCCGCCTACTGGTGACATTCTTGATATCGAGCGTATTGCTAAGATTGTTGAGTTGCTGCCTAATACACATATTGTGTTGCATGGCTCTTCTTCCGTGCCTCAAGATTGGTTATCTATTATTAATGAGTTTGGTGGTGACATCCCAGAAACTTATGGTGTACCAGTGGAAGAAATTGTAAAAGCCATTCGTTATGGTGTGCGTAAAGTTAATATTGATACCGATTTACGTTTAGCGGCTACTGGCGCTATTCGTCGAAGTCTTGCTGAACACAAAGGAAACTTTGATCCTCGCAAATATTTGACTGAAAGTATTCGTGCAATGAAGGCCGTTTGTATTGATCGTTATGAAGCGTTTGGTTGCGCTGGTCAGGCATCAAGAATCAATACAATTGACCTAGAAGAAATGGCTGTACGTTATGAGCAGGGTTTGTACAATGACGATCGTAAGTTTTAGATATTAGGTGTGTTTTTTTTAATATGGCATTTTTTTAATGATTTTCTCAAAAAACTGTTGACGTTAAGAAATACCGCCCTATAATGCTCGTCATTCCTTGCGGGAGTGGTGGAATTGGTAGACACGCTGGATTTAGGTTCCAGTGCTTCACGGCGTGAGAGTTCGAGTCTCTCCTTCCGCACCAAATTAAAAAAAGCTGACTTTATGTCAGCTTTTTTTTTCTTTATTTTTCTTCTAAGTAGTACACTACATGAAATGGATGTTTTCCAAGATTGAGTGAAACTATGCTACGTTATTTTCTATTGGTAATCTTTATTGCCGTAAATGATTCTTATGGATTTGAATTTTTAAATAGCGATGTCTATTTGGAAGAGCGACCTCGACAAGCTTCTTTAATGAAACAGTTCGAGGGTGTCGTAAACCGTCCTGCAGAACCTCTTCTGTTCCCTCAAGTTAATACTATTAATATATCGGCCATTTTACCGAAAAACACTCGCCGGTCTTCTTTTTTGAGTGCTTTTAAGCAGAGAATGAAGCGTCTTCAAATAGATTATCGATTAGATGTTGTTGAATACAGTCTAGATGTTGAGAATGACACTTTGTTTGAGGCTTACCAAAAAGTGATGCAGTACCCTCCAGATTATTTGATTACTACCCTAGAAAGGATTCAGCAAAAAGCCATTATTGAATCTATTTTAAGAAAAAATGACACTAAAATAATGCTCTATGACGTCTCGTCGCCAGTAAAGGGCTGGGAAAACGAAAGTGCTGTTTTTTATGCTGGCGTTAACTATTTAGCACTTGCTGATTCTTTTGCTAACCTTTTGGGTCATATTCATCGGCCAGATTCTGATATTGTGACAATTGCTTTTGATAGTGGCTATCGAAATCAGCAATATTGTAACGAATTCTTGGACTCTTTCACGGCTAGTGGGTATACAGCGGAAAAAATTGTGTACTTTGATGGGTCTGATTCATTAAGACGTACTCTGCTGCGAGCGTTAAAAAGTGAAAATAGAAATGTCTTAGTTTTTCAGTGCGATAATTTTTTATCTATAGAGCATTTGGATTTATTTGGCTTGAGTCAGGATAAGGTGACTATTATCAATCGCTGGCAGTATGAAGGCGATTTGAGTCAAAAAGATGCGTCTTTAGTTCGGTTTAAGGTGCCTTTTGATAAAGTTGAAGTTGCTTTAGCTGAAATGATCAAACACCACTTGGAGAGTAAGAGGTACCCAACTTTATACTTATCAAACTTAACCTTTGAAGGTTATCTGTTTGATCCTCTTCTGATGTAAAAAGTACGTTCACATGAGGTGCGCTTGATGCCTGTAGAAAAAGAGAGCTTGGAGCAGCGTTTTAAAAAGCGTCTTCGTGTTTTTTTCACACTAGGATTTATTATTTTGTCCTGTCTTGTTATGGCTTGGGATTTTACTCAGTTCAAACAGAATTCATTGAATCAATTAAAGAGTAAACACGATTTAGTAGAAAGAGCCTTTTTTACCTATTTACAAAAAGCTGAATTTGAAATCAGTGGGATTGCTCAGCTATTTGCGAGCTCTGGTCTTCCAAGTGGCCGAGAGATGAAATCTCTCTTTTCTAGCCATGACACTTTTTTATTAGGCGTCATCGATTTTATCCACATTGAAAGGGAAGATGGCTTTTCAATTGAAGACCCGAGAAGTCAACTTTATTTAGATGGCTCTGCTTCTGTGTACGATATGTTTTCAAAAATAGGTAAGTGGCAAGTATTTACAACAGGTGTAAGTGATTACTTTTTGGTTTTTAAAAAAGAAATCGTTTCTTTGCAAGGCCGAAATTTAGGTTATATCTACGGGTTTATTTCTCTCAATAATAACTTTGTATTTGCTCACTCTTTGTTAAAAAGTGCCAGTGTGGATGGTGTGAGTTTACTGACGAATCAAGGGGGGGGGATTTTTGATGTAAAAACGCCTAAAGCACCAGTCGATGAATGGATGCGTATGTATAAAGAGGAGATAAGTTTGTCTGGCACCCCATCAAAAATCGAGTTAGGTGTTTTGTTACAGCAAACGGAACTTTTCTCCTTTGAGGATGAGGTTCCGTATAAAATGCTCCTTCTAGCCTTGATATTGCTGAGTGGCTATTTGACCATTGTAAAGCTGGCTAGAAGCGCTATTTTTACCCCGATGTTATATTCAATGAATGATTTGATGTTAACTCAGAATGCGGCCTATAAAGAGTTTGATGAAATAGAAAAAATTATTAATGGAAGAAGTGCAAGTGAAAAAGAGCAGCTTGGCGCACTGCAGCTTCTTATGGAAGGGAGCTCAACGGTCGTTATCTTCTGTGATGAAGTGGCCTCTGTTTTACGCATGAACCAAGATGCCAAAGTTCTATTTAGTGATGCCGAGAATGCGAGAACTCTGTTTGATTTTATGCCAATTACGAGCCATTCATCTATTCAGAAGGCGCTTAAAGGTGAAGCTGGAACGACTTTTACATTAAGTTTTTCGCATGTTAATAAAACCTATCATTGGACGATTTATGCTTATATAGCTGAAAGTGGCTTTCGTGGTTTAGCTCTTATAGGGAAGGACATTACTAAAGAAACTCAATTGGAATGGCAGCTTTCTCAGATTCAACCTGCTGCATTTTTAATTGGTCAACAGGTGGGTAGTGAAGAGTTGCTCTTGGAGCTCTCATACCTCGCGGGTCGGTGCGATAGTTCGAACAGCTTTCCAATTGGAGAATGGTTAAATGCTTTGGTGTTTTGTTTAAAAGGGCTTTCTGATTTAAAAGATGAAAACTCAGCTCGATCTTCTCTTGGAAAGGTACTTTGCAGTGAATTGGATAGAGTGCCAATTACTTTTTATAGCAGAGGCGATATTGTTATTGATTGTGATATGGAGGCGGCCAGTGTTATGTACTTCTGGCCAGGTGAATTTAAAGCGTTACTTTCTTCGTTAGTCATGATGATTCATTCTAATGAGCTGGTTGAGGAAAAATCCATTTCTTTTAAGGTGAGCCATCAAAAACTAACCATTGATGTTCTTGGTGTTAGCCATTCTAGGCCTGTATTTTCTAAACTTGTAGAACGCTTAGTTGAGAAAGTTGGGGCAAAACTTGAGGTCGGAAACGATAAGCATTTATCGATATCTCTGCCTTATGTGTTTACTGAAACTGAATTGATTGAATTACCTAGTAATTTCTCTGTTGTCTGGATTGAAAATGGTTATGAAAGAAGTGCTTTGGTTATGTTTGCTTTACATAGGCTTGCCGTAAATGTTACTTGTGTGAGGTCAGTTGACGATTTTTTCTTACAATCAAATACGTTGGAAAAAATAGATGCTATTTTGGTTGGGTGTGCGGATTACTCTTACCCTGACTATAATGAGTTGGCGGAAACTATGTCTATGATGCTTGACCGTAAAGACCTTCCTATTGCAATGGTTGGTTGTAATAAAGTAGACAATGGGTCTGATTTTATCTTAGATTATTATCCGTTTTCTTATAGTGTAGCTGAATTATTGATTTCCTTGTGCCAGCTGAGGCCTGTCATACCTGAAGATTTACGCCTTAACGGCCGTAATTGGTTGTTAGTTGGTGGAACGAAGGTGACCAAAGCGATCGTCAAAAGTGAGCTTGTTGATCATGATATTGTGCCACACTTCGTTGATGAAATGGAGTCTTACACCTCTCTTTTACATAACTATGATATAGAAGTTATTGTGGCGTTAGATACAAAAGTTTCAAGTAAGCTGGCCACCATGAAAATGGAGTTTCCAACGGTCAGAATACTATTGACCCAACCCATAGATGCTGAGATTGACGCAGAGATTTTTTTAATTAGATTGCCACACGATGCGTCTCGTATAAAAGAAATGATAGAATTCGTAAGTAGCAAGAATGACATAAAAAATTAGAGGGTGTTTGAATGAGTTTAGTGGCGATTATCGGTGCAATGGACGAAGAGGTGTCTTTAATTAAGGGGTGGCTATCGGATTTATCTTGTGAAACCATCGCTGGATGCGATTTTTACTTTGGTAAATTAGATGGTCGAGAGATTGTTTTGTTAAAGTCTGGGATTGGTAAGGTGAATGCGGCTGTTTCAACCGCTTTATTGCTTTCAAGATTTACCCCAGACAAGGTAATCAACACGGGCTCCGCTGGTGGATTTGATGCTGAATTGAATGTGGGTGATGTGGTTATTTCTGATGCCGTTATTCATCATGATGTTGATGTCACTGCTTTTGGTTACGTTATGGGTCAAGTGCCTAATATGCCCGCAGAGTATAATGCCAATCATGATTTAATTAGTGCGGCTAAAGACGCCATTTCTGAGATTCCAGGTATTACGGCCAAAGTAGGCTTAATTGGCACGGGTGATAGCTTTATGAATGACCCTGAGAGAGTTCAAGCCGTTAGAGAAACCTTTCCATCTTTGATGGCGGTTGAAATGGAAGCGGCCGCTGTCGCTCAAGTTTGTTATAAATTTGGTACGCCTTTTGTCATTGTCAGAGCATTATCCGATATTGCTGGTAAGGAGTCTTCCTTGAGTTTTGAATCTTATCTTGAAGTGGCTGCAAAGAACTCCTCTTTGATGGTGCGCTCAATGCTGAAGGCAATCTAACATGAAATGTAACGCAAAAACATTCTCAGCATTAACATGTGTTTCTCTGTATGTGCTTGCGTTGTTTGCTTTTATCTCCATGCCTGCGTGGTCTGCAGACGTGGAGGGTGTTAATGAATTGGAGTGGTGGGCCGTATCTCACAAAAATGCGTCACAAACGGTGAGTAAGTGGTCAAATGGGCTCGATGCTTTTTTCTCTGGAGAAAGTTCTACTTTACCAAATCAAAGCTTTGTCAGCTTGGAGATGGGTGGTGTTTTTACGGATACTGGTAATTCTTCTCCTTTTCTCGGGCTACATATGGGAGTCCGTCTGCCAAATACTAAAGATAGGTTAAGACTCGTTATTGACTCGGATGCGAATGAGCTTACTGAAAATAATAAAATACAAGAAGCCACATCCTCTACTTTTGAAAAAGAAGCACTCGGAGAAACATTCTCGGCGGCGATCCGATATGTTAAAACAGAATGGAACGCCAATTTTGATGCCGGTATTCTTGTTGATTTTCCATTAGATCCTTTTGTAAGAGTTCGCTTTACTCAAGATCGGCGTTATTCTTCTTGGTCTATACGTTTGCGTGAATCGATATTTTCTTATTATTCTCAGGGGTTTGGCATCAGTTTTACTTCTGAGGCAACAACTCCCTTGACGAATAATTTAGTCTTTGGTACGTCATTTGGCTCAACATGGTTAAATCGTGAAGAGACGTATTATTACCGTGAAAATGTGTTTTTAAACCATTCTATTAATGATCATAATAAAATTCGCTATCAGTTTAGTGTGCTTCAGTCAGGCGATCCAGCCCCTGATCTTGATACTTACTTATATTCAATTAATTATAAAAGAGTGTTGTATCGGAACTGGTTGATAGGTCAAGTTACACCCCAAATGACGCATGAATCAGATAATGATTTTGATCCTGAGTTTTCTCTGACTCTTTCTTTAGAGATTTTACTTGGCGAAGATTATTTAAGCTCTAGCATTAGGCATTAGATTTGTTTTAGAGCATTCCGTATAATCCTGAGTGTAATCAATTTATTCTCATTTCCTTCGAGCGACTCTAATGAACCCAAATCTCATTCAACCTGAACTTTATAATCATCAATTGTCAGAAAAATTGACGACTTTACAGCAGTTATTCCAAGGGTTGGCGATGCCTGAAGTTGAGGTGTTTGAAAGTGCAGACTCTTATTACAGGATGCGAGCTGAATTTCGAATTTGGCACGATGGTGATGAAATGTATTACGCTATGTTTGACTCGAATGATCCAAGAAAACCGATCAGAGTAGATCAGTTTCCAGTGGCATCCAAACTTATTAATAAACTAATGCCTGAGCTGTTAGACGCAATTAAAGGCATTTCTGTTCTACGACACAAGCTTTTCCAAGTGGACTTTTTAACCACACAAACCGGAGAGGCGTTAATAAGCCTGCTTTATCATAAGCCAATTGATGAGGTGTGGCAGGCCGCATCCGCCACGTTATATGATGTTTTTCCTGCCTGCCATTTTGTGGGTCGTAGCCGTAAAAAGAAAATGGTTTTGACAAGAGATTTTGTATTAGAAACGTTAACAGTAAATGGGCAGAAGTATCATTATCAGCAAGTAGAGAATAGCTTTACTCAGCCTAATGTTGGTATTAGTGAAAAGATGCTTGAGTGGTCATTAGATGTCACAAAGGATGACTCTGGCGATCTTCTTGAAATGTACTGCGGAAATGGTAATTTTTCTATCCCATTAGCCCGGAGGTTCAATCGGGTCGTTGCTACTGAAATCTCCAAAGTGTCTGTGCAGTCAGCGGAATTGAATGTCGCACTGAATGGGATGAAAAATGTGAATGTTGTTAAAATGGCGAGTGAGGATGTTTCTGCTGCGTTAAATGGAGATACCGACCTGCCTAAGCAACTTGTTCAAGCCGGGATGGAATCACTGTCTCCAAATGTGGTGCTTGTTGACCCCCCAAGGGCTGGATTAGATGATGCTACCGTTGAGTTAGTGCGTAAAGTAGATAGGATTTTGTATATTTCATGTAACCCTGAAACATTAAAGAATAATCTGCAGGCTCTTTCAACCACTCACAAGATTGATAGGTACGCCGTATTTGATCAATTTCCTTATACGCACCATATAGAGTGTGGCGTTTATTTGAGTCGAATATAGATACAGAAAAGCCTCATTCATCCTTCTGTTTTTAATGTATGAGGCACTTTATTTTTTTAAGCTTGGGTGCTGATAGACTGTCCAAGAATGGAGTCCGGTGTCACATTGTATTGAGTGACCACACTGGCATTTTGATTGGGCCTAGCTTGCTGTTGTGATATAGCGGTCGTCGCGTTGTTTACCGTGCCCGTGTTAGCGTTTTCTTGTGTACCTATATTGTTTGATTGCTCTGCTGTACTGCGGCTATTTATCTGGCTAGCAGAAGGCGTGTTGTTTAGGCTTTCAGTGGCTGTGTTTGAAGCCAAAGCGATGGTTGATTCACCTGTAGAAGAGGTGATGGTATTTAATGGCCTTTCAGAAAATCTTGTTGGACGATTTTCTGCAGACTCTGATTCTGCAGAAGCTTGAACCGAACTTTGTTGCTGTGATTCGATGGATCGTTGTCTCCCTGCGTCTGATAAATTTACTTGGACGCTAGGAGAGTGAGTTGATTCATTCTGACTTTTATCGCCACCACTGATTGCTGGTGGTGTGATTGGCCGTATAGAGCTGGTTAAATTTGCTCTGTCAGCCGCAGCTAATAAACCTGCTTCCATAACAAGAAACCTCTATCTATCGGTTGGTTAAAAAACACTCTAATATAGTAGACCTCAATATCCAAAAACGCTATGTATTTTCTTAATTATCTTAATCTATGTTCGTTGTATGAGTATTACTCATTAATAAAATGAAAGACATTCCTTTATGTTTATTATAGCTAGTGTTGTTGTGTGTTAAGATAGAGGACCTTATCCCCCACTTACTATAGAGAAGTCGAACGAGCCATGAGAAATACCTCATTAGACAAGAATAAGATCAAAATTTTATTGTTAGAAGGTGTTCATCAATCAGCACTTGATGCATTGAATGCCGCTGGTTATAGCAATATTGAATATTTCAAAACTGCATTAGCGGAAAATGAATTAATTGACAAAATTTCAGAAGCGCATTTTGTTGGTATTCGATCAAGAACGCAATTGACAGAAAAAGTATTAAGCCATGCGAATAAATTGATGGCTGTTGGGTGTTTTTGTATTGGTACGAATCAGGTGAACCTAGATGCGGCCAGTGAGAAGGGGGTTGTGGTATTTAATGCGCCTTTTTCAAATACTCGTAGTGTTGCTGAGTTAGTGATAGGCCAATTGATTCTGTTGCTGCGCGGTATTCCTGAAAAGAATGCTATTTGTCATCGTGGTGGCTGGATGAAATCAGCTGTGGGTTCTTTTGAAACTCGTGGTAAGCGTTTAGGCATCATTGGCTATGGTAGTATCGGTACGCAGTTGAGCGTATTGGCTGAGTCGTTAGGTATGGAGGTTTGCTTTTACGATATTGTCACCAAGTTACCTTTGGGCAATGCCAGCCAAGTAAAAAGCTTAACGGAGCTTTTGTCTACAAGTGATGTTATTAGCTTACATGTGCCTGAAACAGCATCCACAAGAATGATGATTGACGTAAATGAAATTGCGGCAATGAAGAAAGGTTCGATTTTTATTAATGCTTCTCGTGGAACGGTTGTTAATTTGGATGCATTAGCCGAATCTCTTAAAGCAGGCAATTTAAGCGGTGCTGCCATTGATGTATTCCCAGTAGAGCCAAAAGGCAATGCCGAAGAGTTTATTTCTCCTCTAAGAGGTTTAGATAATGTAATTTTAACGCCTCATGTGGGCGGTAGTACTATGGAAGCGCAAGAAAATATTGGTATTGAAGTCGCCGAAAAGCTTATTCAATATTCTGATATCGGTACGACTACTGCGGCGGTGAACTTTCCTGAAGTTGCATTGCCTGCTCAAGATGGCTTTCATCGTTTATTGCACGTGCATGAGAATAGACCTGGTATTCTTTCTAGCATTAACAGCATCTTTTCTGATAATGGTATTAATATAGCGGGACAATATTTACGTACAACAGAAAAGTTAGGTTATATGGTTATGGATGTAGCCTATGATACGAGTGAATTGGCTTTAGAGAAGGTAAAAGAAGTTGAAGGCACTATTAAGGCTAGAGTGTTGTTCTAGTTTGTCTTGTTTTTTTTAATTGATTAAAAGGTCAGCATTATGCTGGCCTTTTTTTTATTTAGTTGTTTATATTGTTAATGCTAGGTGAAGGCTGATAGACAAGGCATCCTTTTGTTTCAAATGAAATGCTATCTTCTTTCATTTGCTATATTGCGACATAAGTATCACAAAAACGACATTTACTATGAAAAGAGTGTTTTTGACAAGAAAAAACTTCCAACTTGATAGAACTGTCATTATTTTGTATTAAATGGTATTTAAAATTAATGTAGTAAACTAGTATAAATGTGTTGCTTTTAGGCATCATGAGTTTCAAGTGCGTTTCACTTGGTATTTCAGTGTGACTTAATTATAGGAATAAGAACATGACACTTTCCCGCAGACAGTTTCTTAAAGGTGCGTCAGTTGCCGGTGTAACGGCCGCCTCAACATTTTCAATAAATAAAGCCGTAGCGGCAAATAAAGAATTGCGCATTTATGCGTGGGCTGGCTATATCACAGATGAGATGTTACAAGATTTCAAAGCTAAAACTGGTATTAATGCGACGTTTACACCTTATGGTACAAATGATGAGCTAATGAACTCATTGCGTGCAACAGATGGAACGGGCTTTGATATTATAATGCCAACCGTTGATCGTGTTCCTGGGTATGTTGATTTCGAGTTGGTGCAGCCCTTGGATACATCCAGAATCAACTGGGACGGGTGTTTAGACAGTGCGCTTTCTGGATCTGAAGTGGGAGGCGTTGTTGATGGTAAACGTTATTTTGCTCCATCTGACTGGGGTACTGAAGCGATTGCTTATAATAAAGACTACGCTAAGGTTGACCGCTCCAATTTAAGTTATGGCGACCTTTGGAACCCCGAGCATGCCGATGGCGTAACCGTTCGAGGACACTCAGCGTTAGTAGGTGTTGGTTTATGGTTAGAAAGTATGGGTAAGCTTCCTTATCCTATGCTTGACTCGTATAAAAATGAAAAAGCAATGCGTGCTAACTTTGATGTCATTCTGAAAACGGCTTCTGAGCATAAAGGAATGATTGCTCAGTTCTGGTCAACTGAAAATGAAGCGCAAGGTGCCTTCCGTACAAATGGTGCTGTCATTGGTCAAACTTGGGACAGCACGGCGTTTAAATTGCAGTCTGAAGGAGAGCCTATTGCTTATGGTGCACCAAAAGAAGGTGCGCTTGCATGGATGGAAGGTTTTGTTATACCTAAAAATGCCAACAATGTTGATTCTGTCTATGAGTTTATTAACTGGTACTACACTCCTGAAGCCGGAGCCATGTTTGTAAAAGCGACAGGTTATAACTCAACGGCAAAAGGTGCGGATGCGTTGCTGCCTGAAGCGACGAAAGCGTTCTTCCAAAATTCTTATACAGCTGATGAGCTGAAGAATCTATGGTGGTGGCCGATCCAGGAACCTTGGTATGTTGCATTACGTAACGAGTATCAAGATCGTTACTTGTCAGCTTAAGCTCCTTCGTAAAAAGCTTCTATCCTATTGTTTATATGGGTAGAGGCTTTTTTGCGTTTTAAATATTGAATTATAGAGTTAGAGAGTTTCAATGGATAGCAGTGTTCACTTAGATAATGTAGTAATGAAATTTGGCGATTTCACAGCAATACAAAAATCCGACTTAAAAATTGAGTCTGGAGAGTTTTTTAGTTTTTTGGGGCCATCAGGCTGTGGTAAAACAACGATTCTCAATATGATCAGCGGTTTTCTAGATCCTACTGAAGGTGCGGTTAGAATTGGTGGTGAGGATATGCGAGGCGTTCCTGCCAATAAACGCCCTACATCGATGATTTTCCAAAACCTAGCTTTATTTCCTTTAATGACAGTAGCGGAGAATATTGAGTTTGGACTTGAGGTTCGTGGTGTAAGTAAGAGCGAGCGGAAAAAAGCCTCTGATAGACTGTTGGAATTGGTCGCTTTACCTGACAGTGCTGATAAGCAAGTTTCTGCTTTATCTGGTGGGCAAAAACAGCGTATTGCAATCGCGAGAGCATTAGCTGTTGAACCACGAGTCCTGCTTTTAGATGAACCTCTTTCAGCTTTGGATTTGAAGTTACGCCAACATATGCGTACAGAGCTAAAAGAAATTCAACGAAAAACAGGCATTACTTTTATATATATTACACACGATCAGGGCGAAGCTTTAACTATGTCTGATCGTGTTGCTGTTATGTCAGCAGGTCAAATTCAGCAAGTTGCCGATCCCATTACACTGTATCGTGAGCCTGTAACAGGTTTTGTTGCTTCTTTTGTGGGTGAAAATAATGCCTTTAAAGGCACGGTTAAAGACATAAATGGTGCAGAAATTGTGTTGGACTGCGGTCCTTTGGGTTCATTGATTGGTAAAGGTGTTGGCGCTATTGCAAAAGGGCAAGAAGCTACTTTATATATTCGCCCAGAACACATTAGCTTGGCCTCGATTTCTGCAGGTAATAGCTTTGAAGCAACAATAAAAGAAATTAATTTTGAGGGGGCTTATTTAACACTTAATGCGACAACTGCATATGGCCATAGTCTAGCGGTGCAAATAGGCTCAGATCAATATTCAGCTGAAATGGTGCCAGGCGCTCATATTACACTGTCGTACCATAATAAAGATGCGGTAGTCATAACTGGAGGAGAGCATGTTTAAGCAATTAAAAGCACGTTTTGGTGGGGGGTTGGCAATAGCAATCCTTTCCATTATTTCTGTGTGGTTGATCGCTTTAGTTATTTTGCCTCAACTACTCATGGTTGATTATTCATTGCGCCCAAATTTATTACCAAGCGATTTAGGCGGAGAGAAAGATACTTATTCGTTAGTTAATTATGAAACCTTGTTTGACAATAAAATTCATTTAACTATTTTCTTAAAAACGATTTGGTCTAGCGTTTTGGTGACTTTGCTAACGCTCTGTGTCAGTTATCCATTGGCTTTTTATCTGGCTAAGGTGGCTACGCCTGGCCAGGCAGCATTGTGTATATTGTTATTGATTATCCCATTTTGGATTAATGAAATTCTTAGAACCTTTTCTTGGTATATCATTTTGGCTTATAAAGGCCCATTGAATTCCTTGTTATTAGCGCTTGGTCTGATTGATCGCCCAATGAGGTTTATGAATGGAGACGGTGCTGTCATGTTAGGCATGGTATACGCTTACATCTTGTTCATGATATTTCCTATTTATAATGCCATTGAAAACTTAGATATGAACCAAATTAAAGCCGCTCGTAGTCTCGGTGCTGGTTGGATTAGGACTCATGTCAGAATCATTATTCCGCATGCAAAACCGGGTATTGCAACAGGCTGTATTATGACTTTTATGCTGGCCGCAGGCAGTTATGCGGTTCCTGCTCTACTAGGCTCACCTGGCAGTCGTTGGTTTACACAAATTATTTATAATTGGTTTTTTGAAGGCGGTAACTGGAATCAAGGTGCCGCATACGCATTTCTATTATTGCTAATCTGTATTGGTTTTATTGCACTGGTTATGCGTATCTTTAAAGTAGGTTTAGGGGATATTGCTCGATGAAGTCATCAACCATACTAAAATGGGGTATACGTTTTTATATCGGAGTGTTTTTCATTTATTTGTTTACGCCTCTTATTATTATGGGGGCCGCTACCTTTAATGACAGCCGATTTCCAACGGTGTCCCCATGGAAAGGGTTTACTTTAAAGTGGTTTGAAGAATTGGCGCAAGACAGTGCTATGTGGAATGCTTTGTTTACAAGCATCATTGTGGCTTTCGGCGTGTTAATTATTGCGGTACCTATTGGTATTTGTTGTGCACTGTTTTTATCTACAATTCAAGGGAGGGGAAAAACCTTTATCTATTCGTTGATGATGTCGCCATTGTTGACGCCAGGCGTTATTGTCGGTATTTCTACTTTGATTTTTTGGAAGGGGTTATCAGTAAGTGGCGGGATGGTATTGACTGTCATTGCTCAAACAACGTTTATCTCTGCATATGTAATGTTAATGGTGTTGGCACGCTTACAACGGTTCGATAGGACTTTAGAGCAAGCTGCGATGAGTTTGGGAGCGAGTCAGTGGCAAACGTTTCGCAGAATATTGTTGCCTTATTTAAAGCCTGCGGTCATTTCCGCTGCTGTGATTGCATTTTTGCAATCTTTTGAAAACTACAACACAACACTGTTTGTTAAAGGGTACGATACAACGCTCACTGTTTATATCGCATCAAAAGTAAGAACAGGGTTAACGCCATCTGTTAATGCTTTGGGGTTGTTGATGATTTTAGTCACTGTAGTAATTGCTATTATCTATGAAAGGAAGCGGCGTCAAGAAGAGGCTGCCAAAGCCAGTACTAACTTATAGTGCCGTTGTAATATATGAGGGTGAATTAACCCTCATGTTTATCAATAGAGGATGGTTTTGTTTGTGGTTTGTGTTGTTTTGTATGAAAAATAAACACCGGATAGTGTTTTTTCTCAATTTGGCGTTTTTTTTATAATAAATGCCAAAAAAGGGTTGCACTAAATCTGTAGATCCTTAATATACGCCCTCGCTGACACGGACAACCACTCAGAACAACGAGTGACTGCCCAGCAAGAAGAAACAAAATACTGTGTTCTTCTTGTCTTACTTTAGTTAGCACGCTCTTTAAAATAGTTAATCAGATAATTTGTGTGGGCGCTCGCTGGAGACTTCGAAAAATTTGAAGTCTTACGAGAGTCCAAACACTTTCAATTCGTTCTTGTTTGTTTGATTTATCAAACAAACATTTAAGTTTAGTTAGAGTTAAATTTGAGTAAGCAAGCTGATTTATCAGCACAAGATCTTAAACTGAAGAGTTTGATCATGGCTCAGATTGAACGCTGGCGGCAGGCTTAACACATGCAAGTCGAGCGGAAACGATGTAGCTTGCTACAGGCGTCGAGCGGCGGACGGGTGAGTAACGCGTAGGAATCTGCCTAGTAGTGGGGGACAACATGTGGAAACGCATGCTAATACCGCATAAGCCCTACGGGGGAAAGGAGGGGATCTTCGGACCTTTCGCTATTAGATGAGCCTGCGTGAGATTAGCTTGTTGGTGAGGTAAAGGCTCACCAAGGCGACGATCTCTAGCTGGTCTGAGAGGATGACCAGCCACACTGGGACTGAGACACGGCCCAGACTCCTACGGGAGGCAGCAGTGGGGAATATTGGACAATGGGCGCAAGCCTGATCCAGCCATGCCGCGTGTGTGAAGAAGGCCTTAGGGTTGTAAAGCACTTTCAGAGGGGAGGAAAGGTTATTGATTAATACTCAATAGCTGTGACGTTACCCTCAGAAGAAGCACCGGCTAACTCTGTGCCAGCAGCCGCGGTAATACAGAGGGTGCAAGCGTTAATCGGAATTACTGGGCGTAAAGCGCGCGTAGGTGGTTTGTTAAGTCGGATGTGAAAGCCCAGGGCTCAACCTTGGAATGGCACCCGATACTGGCAGGCTAGAGTACGATAGAGGAGTGTGGAATTTCCTGTGTAGCGGTGAAATGCGTAGATATAGGAAGGAACATCAGTGGCGAAGGCGACACTCTGGATTGATACTGACACTGAGGTGCGAAAGCGTGGGGAGCAACAGTATTAGATACCCTGGTAGTCCACGCCGTAAACGATGTCTACTACCGTTGGGTTGTAATGACTTAGTGGCGAAGCTAACCAATAAGTAGACCGCCTGGGAGTACGGCCGCAAGGTTAAAACTCAAATGAATTGACGGGGGCCCGCACAAGCGGTGGAGCATGTGGTTTAATTCGACGCAACGCGAAGAACCTTACCTACTCTTGACATCCAGAGAATTCGCTAGAGATAGCTTAGTGCCTTCGGGAACTCTGAGACAGGTGCTGCATGGCTGTCGTCAGCTCGTGTTGTGAAATGTTGGGTTAAGTCCCGTAACGAGCGCAACCCTTATCCTTATTTGCCAGCACTTCGGGTGGGAACTTTAAGGAGACTGCCGGTGACAAACCGGAGGAAGGTGGGGACGACGTCAAGTCATCATGGCCCTTACGAGTAGGGCTACACACGTGCTACAATGGCGCATACAGAGGGCGGCGAACTTGCGAAAGTAAGCGAATCCCACAAAGTGCGTCGTAGTCCGGATTGGAGTCTGCAACTCGACTCCATGAAGTCGGAATCGCTAGTAATCGTGAATCAGAATGTCACGGTGAATACGTTCCCGGGCCTTGTACACACCGCCCGTCACACCATGGGAGTTGATTGCTCCAGAAGTAGCTAGCTTAACCTTTCGAGGAGGGCGGTTACCACGGAGTGGTCAATGACTGGGGTGAAGTCGTAACAAGGTAGCCCTAGGGGAACCTGGGGCTGGATCACCTCCTTAAACGATACGAAGCTCTGGTGAGCGTTCACACAAATTATCTGATGACTAATTTATAGAGAAGCACAGAAAATTGAATCAATTGATTCTTATGTATTTGGGTCTGTAGCTCAGTTGGTTAGAGCGCACCCCTGATAAGGGTGAGGTCGGCCGTTCAAATCGGCCCAGACCCACCAATATATCAATAGCAGTGTGGTTTACGTTTTCATTTAGTTCGCTAAAGGTCGGTGTTAAGCAGCTTGTTCTTGGTGTTCTGGTATGCAGTTGAAGGCATCTTCTTTAACTCACCAAATACATAGAGTAATAAATGGGGCTATAGCTCAGCTGGGAGAGCGCCTGCTTTGCACGCAGGAGGTCTGCGGTTCGATCCCGCATAGCTCCACCATTACTTACTCAACTGAATTCGCTGTCCTAGTGTATTCATTCTGCTGCTAACAATCTGGTCAAAGCCTTAAGCAAGACATTAACCTCTAAATAATTCATGTTAATTATTTAGGCATTCTTATGCGTTAATTTCTGACTTAGTGCTTTGCACTAAACTTGCTCTTTAACAATGTAACTTTTTGAAATAGACGATAATCAAGCGTCAAACCGGTGGAAAGCATCTTTCTCTTTATTGAGAATAACCTGGATGACTTTCTAAAATCGTAAAATCCAGTGATGACACAAAAGCATCGTTGGTATGTGATCTGAGTGTTGTTTTGATACTGGCTCTTCTTTAAGAAGCGTTAGGCATCAAAAAACTACTTTGGGTTATATGGTCAAGTGACCAAGCGTGCACGGTGGATGCCTTGGCAGTCAGAGGCGATGAAGGACGTGGTAATCTGCGATAAGGTTCGGGGAGTTGATAAACAAACTTTGATCCGAACATTTCCGAATGGGGAAACCCACCCGCTTGCGGGTATCATTAACTGAATACATAGGTTAATGAGGCGAACTCGGGGAACTGAAACATCTAAGTACCCGAAGGAAAAGAAATCAACCGAGATTCCCTAAGTAGCGGCGAGCGAAAGGGGATTAGCCCTTAAGTTGATTTGGTGTTAGTAGAACAAGCTGGAAAGCTTGGCCGTAGAGAGTGAAAGCCTCGTATACGAAAACGCCTTATCAATGAAATCGAGTAGGACGGGACACGTGGTATCCTGTCTGAATATGGGGGGACCATCCTCCAAGGCTAAATACTCCTGACTGACCGATAGTGTACCAGTACCGTGAGGGAAAGGCGAAAAGAACCCCGGCGAGGGGAGTGAAATAGAACCTGAAACCGTGTACGTACAAGCAGTGGGAGCGGACTTAGTTCCGTGACTGCGTACCTTTTGTATAATGGGTCAACGACTTATTTTCAGTAGCAAGGTTAACCATTTAGGGGAGCCGTAGGGAAACCGAGTCTTAATAGGGCGTTTAGTTGCTGGGAATAGACCCGAAACCGGGCGATCTATCCATGAGCAGGTTGAAGGTTGGGTAACACTAACTGGAGGACCGAACCCACGTACGTTGAAAAGTCCGGGGATGACTTGTGGATAGGAGTGAAAGGCTAATCAAGCTCGGAGATAGCTGGTTCTCCTCGAAAGCTATTTAGGTAGCGCCTCGTATCTCACCATTGGGGGTAGAGCACTGTTTGGGCTAGGGGGTCATCCCGACTTACCAACCCCATGCAAACTCCGAATACCGATGAGTGCAATTACGGGAGACACACGGCGGGTGCTAACGTCCGTCGTGGAAAGGGAAACAACCCAGACCGTCAGCTAAGGTCCCAAAGTTACAGTTAAGTGGGAAACGATGTGGGAAGGCTTAGACAGCTAGGAGGTTGGCTTAGAAGCAGCCATCCTTTAAAGAAAGCGTAATAGCTCACTAGTCGAGTCGGCCTGCGCGGAAGATATAACGGGGCTAAAACTGTACACCGAAGCTACGGATGCAAGATTTATCTTGCATGGTAGAGGAGCGTTCTGTAAGCCGTTGAAGGTCAAGCTGTAAGGCAGGCTGGAGGTATCAGAAGTGCGAATGTTGACATGAGTAACGATAAGGGGAGTGAAAAACTCCCCGCCGGAAGACCAAGGTTTCCTGTCCCATGCTAATCAGGGCAGGGTGAGTCGGCCCCTAAGGCGAGGCAGAAATGCGTAGTCGATGGGAAACAGGTTAATATTCCTGTACTTATGTATATTGCGATGGAGAGACGGAGAAGGCTAGGCTAGCACGGCGATGGTTGTCCGTGTTTAAGGTAGTAGGTTGAAGGCTTAGGTAAATCCGGGCTTTCTTAAGACCGAGAGCTGATGACGAGTCCTCTTTTGGACGAAGTAGTTGATGCCATGCTTCCAGGAAAAACTTCTAAGCTTCAGATATACATGAACCGTACCCCAAACCGACACAGGTGGTCAGGTAGAGAATACCAAGGCGCTTGAGAGAACTCGGGTGAAGGAACTAGGCAAAATGGCACCGTAACTTCGGGAGAAGGTGCGCCGGTTAGTGTGAAGGATTTACTCCGTAAGCATTGACCGGTCGAAGATACCAGGTGGCTGCGACTGTTTATTAAAAACACAGCACTCTGCAAACACGAAAGTGGACGTATAGGGTGTGACGCCTGCCCGGTGCTGGAAGGTTAATTGATGGGGTTAGCGTAAGCGAAGCTCTTGATCGAAGCCCCAGTAAACGGCGGCCGTAACTATAACGGTCCTAAGGTAGCGAAATTCCTTGTCGGGTAAGTTCCGACCTGCACGAATGGCGTAACGATGGCCACACTGTCTCCACCCGAGACTCAGTGAAATTGAAATCGCAGTGAAGATGCTGTGTATCCGCGGCTAGACGGAAAGACCCCGTGAACCTTTACTATAGCTTCACAGTGAACTTTGAACCTACTTGTGTAGGATAGGTGGGAGGCTTTGAAACTAGGACGCCAGTTCTAGTGGAGCCAAACTTGAAATACCACCCTGGTATGTTTGAGGTTCTAACTCAGGTCCCTTATCGGGATCGAGGACACTGTGTGGTGGGTAGTTTGACTGGGGCGGTCTCCTCCCAAAGAGTAACGGAGGAGCACGAAGGTGTGCTCAGCATGGTCGGAAATCATGCGAAGAGTGTAAAGGCAAAAGCGCGCTTAACTGCGAGACAGACACGTCGAGCAGGTACGAAAGTAGGTCTTAGTGATCCGGTGGTTCTGTATGGAAGGGCCATCGCTCAACGGATAAAAGGTACTCCGGGGATAACAGGCTGATACCGCCCAAGAGTTCACATCGACGGCGGTGTTTGGCACCTCGATGTCGGCTCATCACATCCTGGGGCTGAAGCCGGTCCCAAGGGTATGGCTGTTCGCCATTTAAAGTGGTACGCGAGCTGGGTTTAGAACGTCGTGAGACAGTTCGGTCCCTATCTGCCGTGGACGTTTGAGATTTGAGAGGAGCTGCTCCTAGTACGAGAGGACCGGAGTGGACGAACCTCTGGTGTTCCGGTTGTCACGCCAGTGGCATTGCCGGGTAGCTATGTTCGGACGGGATAACCGCTGAAAGCATCTAAGCGGGAAGCCTCCCTCAAGATGAGATCTCACTGGGACATAAGTCCCCTAAAGAGCCGTTGAAGACTACGACGTTGATAGGTTGGGTGTGTAAGTGCTGTGAGGCATTGAGCTAACCAATACTAATTGCTCGTGAGGCTTGACCATATAACACCAAAGTGGTTTTAAGTGATAAAGAGAGACTGAGAAAACTCGAACAGAGAAGGGTCAAACGGCATCATGAAAAGATCATAGAGACACAGATTACGACGCGCATCAGCGATGATGTGGCTGGTTTGATACTTGGTTATCGCTATTTCAAAAACGCATTGTTAAAGATTCAAGCACGTACTGGCGTGTTGTGAGTGAACAAGCTGGATTAAGCCTAAGGGCTTAACACAGGCACTCAGAACGAACGCAACCGGTTTGCTTGACGATCATAGAGACGTTGAACCACCTGATCCCATCCCGAACTCAGAAGTGAAAAGCGTCATCGCCAATGGTAGTGTGGCATTCGCCATGTGAGAGTAGGTCGTCGTCAAGTTTTAATTAGAAAGCCCTGATGGCTCACGCCGTCAGGGTTTTTTTTCGTCTGTAAATCGGCATTTATCACGTTATCGATAGAAGAGAGTTGGAGTTTAATAATAATGTAATTAGTTTTCATTTCTTCCCTGCCATACTATTAGATAGAACATAACATTTGTAGAATAGCGTATTTTTTAGAATTAACGTTTAACTTTAGAGGATGAATAGATGTCTGTGATTTTACAAATGGTGCTTGTTGGTATGGCTGTAATTGCCTTATTAGGTGTTGTGTTAGAGGATATTATTCATGTTAATAAGGCTAAAGTAACTTTGTTTTTAGGGACTTTATCATGGCTTTTATTATTTATCTTCCATGGGCAAGGTGATGATGCTGAAAAGGTCATGTCGGGTTTCCAAGAGAACATTTCTGAGATTGCAGGTCTTTGGTTATTTCTTGTGTCGGCAATGACGTTTGTCGCTTATTTAAATAAGAAAGGCATGATTGAAAACCTTATTTATCTCTTCTTGCCTAAACGTATTAGTGAAAGGGCATTGCTATTTTTGACTGCGATATTTTGTTTTGTCTTCTCTTCATTAGCCGATAATATAACGGCTACTTTAGTTTCTATTACATTAATTCTATCACTTAATTTAACCCCTAAAAAAACCATTCGTTTTGCTACATTAGTCGTTTTCTCTGTTAACTCTGGAGGCGTTGCGCTGATTACCGGTGATGTAACGACCCTAATGATATTCCTTGCACATAAAGTGAGTATTATTGACTTATTATTGTTGTCTATTCCTGCATTTATCGCTGTGATATTACTTACCTGTATGCAAGCAAGGGGAATGGCAGAAACGGTAGAAGTTCAACTTCATCGAACCGACGTTCGTAAGGTCGATATTGCTATTGCTGTCGTTTTTCTAGCGACCATCATTGGCACTATTATCGCTAACGTATTATTTGATATTCCTCCAGTACTGACTTTCATGTTTGGAATGTCTTCTATGTTTTTGATTGCTCGTTTTTTCAATGAAGATATTGAAGCGGATCCTATTTTAGAATATATACGAGTTATTGAGTTTGAAACCTTACTCTTCTTCCTTGGCATTTTGTTGTTGGTCGGTATGCTAAAAGAGATTGATGTATTGGACTCTTTTGTTCAGCTGTATGACGTGTTACCTCCATTTGCTGCGAGCTATTTGATGGGGATTTTATCGGCGGCTATAGATAATGTACCCTTAACCGCAGCACTTCTTAAAGCGGGTATTGTGATGTCTAGTGCCGATTGGCTCGCTCTTACCTATGCGGTTGGCGTCGGTGGTTCTCTGTTAGTAATAGGCTCGGCTGCGGGCATTGTTGCAATGAGTAAAGTAAAGGGTTTAACTTTTGGTTCCTATTCTCGTTACAGTATAGCCCTACTGATTTCATATACGATTGGTTATGCCATTGTCTATTACGTTGCCAGTATGGCGATGAATTAAAACTCAATTGTGCTAAAGAACCTCAGCGAAGCCAGATAACATGATTGTCGTCTGGCTTTTTTGTATCATTTAAGTTCGTTCAAATCCCAATTGTAATCGTACTCTATCTTTCCTTTTATCACATCTAATGCCGCTTTTAACCCTGGCTTTGCATAATCAGTTAAATGTTTGATTAACGCTTTTTCATCTTCTCCAAAATCAATTTGATACCAAGAGTAAATAGAAGAGAGAGTGAGCTTATTGTTTTTTATTGATACCCCTCTTGGATGGTTAATATAGTGTTCTGCTCCTTTATCTAATAGCTGATCCATGTTCTCTACAGTGTAAGCTTGATCGGCTAAATTGGGGCAGGAATAAGAGGCACAGTTCACCGCATAGTGAATACGTGCATCATTATAAATAGGGCGTAAGATTCGGTGCTCTATATCGTTTAATGAAAGCTCTTTATTATTTATAGTTAATGTTTTGTCGTCCCAAGGGCCAAAGGAGAAAAAGCCTTTTCCAAGCTTTGTAATACTTTTCACAGGGTAATTATCTAATATTAAATCTACTGTTTTTGCGTTATATAAGTTGATCCAATACGCTTTTTGTTGGGCTCTGGTTAATGTATGAGGATCGAGGTTAACAAGCTCATTTATATAGCCTTTGAGTTGCTTAAGGTCCTTTTTAGACACTCGAGAATAAGAAAAAAAGGTTTGTTGCTCCTGAGTAGTAACTAGATAAGAATTTAAGATTGTTTGCCATTGACTATGAGAAATTGATTTTGTTTTCTCTGGTGCGTGAGGCAGCCAAAACTTGTCCAGGTCTTTCTCTGGGGCCGCCCAAAGACTTGAAATAAATAGGCTGTTTAAGGTGATAAATAAGAATAACTTCATGCTTAAGCCTCATAGAATTGTAGAGGTATATAAGACTATGAGGCTGTATGAAAGTTCATTTTTTAAGGAAACTGTTTGGATTATGTTCCTTAATTACTTATTTTCTTTTGGCGTCTCTGATGGAGGTGCTTGTCTTTCTCTAGCTGATTTCATTAATTCTTTGCCCTGGGTTCTATGTATTGGTTCTATATCATGATGTAAGGCAGCCTTTGCGATCATATTGGCAGCAACAGGCGCTGTAATCATTAGAAATAAAGTAATTAGCCATTCATTTATAGACAGACTTTCCTGTCGATAAGACTGAATAATGCAGGATGAGATTAATACCCCGGCTATTCCCAAAGTGGTGGCTTTTGTCGGCGCATGTAAGCGAGTATAAATATCTGGTAAACGAGCCAAGCCAATGGAACCAACTAATAAAAATACGCCTCCAAATATTAGGATAGAGGCGGATATTGCTTCTACAAAAAAATTCATATTAATCCTATTATTCTATTATGTCGCCGCGAAGTAAGTACTTACATAGTGCGGATGTGCTAACAAAACCTAACATCGCTATTAATAATGCCGCTTCAAAGTAAATTGCATTTTCTACCGCTATTCCATATAAGAGAATAAGGGCAATGCCATTAATAAACAAAGTGTCTAACGCAAGGATTCTATCAGGTAATTTGGGCCCTACCAGTAAGCGATATAAATTTAATAGTAGGGCAATACATAAGATGATTGATACGATTATTATGGCTGAATCTAACATCCAAATATCTCCTTCAACGGGGTCTCATAACGGGTCTTAACTTCATTAATTAACGCTTCCGTATCTTCTAAATGCAATGCGTGAACATAGAGCCATTGTTGATCTTCTGAAATCTCAGCACTTACCGTTCCTGGCGTTAATGATACCGTACTTGCCAATAAGGTAATGCCAAGCTCAGATTCAATATCAAGAGGTATGGCGACAAACCCCGGCGTCAATTTTTTCAGCGGTCCCAACACTAATAGAGCAACAGTAAAGTTTGCGCTAACGATGTCTTTTAGCACAAGAAACACATATGAGACGGCTAGCAAAGGTTTTTGAATCCGAGGGCGTTCAGTTGTCATGCTGGCCACTCCCCAAGGAATGATAATGGCAAAAATAAAAGCCAATAATAAATGCCCTGCGGAGACGCTATTATTCAATAAAAGCCAAATTGTAAACAACAAAATGCTGTGGAAAGGCATAGGCAAAAATCGAAAAGCTTTAGACTTCATAATGATACCTCAGGCAATAATGGGTGAACCGATACGTTCATATTATGAAGGTCGGCAGCAGCTTGTATCACATAATCAGTTATTGGTCCGCCAAAAATAACCAGCAAAGGCGCCCCTAAAATGAGTAATATAATAGCGGTTACCTCAAAAGAGTGGGCGCTTTCTAACGCTGTATTTTTACTGTTGGGTGCTTTCCAAAAAAGTCTTGCAGTGGCTCTAGAGAAGGCGATGAGAGCGATAAGGCTGCTCATAAGGAGAACCGGCCATATCCATAAACGAGTCGTCATAGTTTCGGCGGCATTGAGGATCATCACTTTACCGATAAAGCCTGAAAAAGGAGGCATACCAATAAAAGTAAGGGCGATTATGGCAAAACCAAATCCAATTAATCGTGGTTGAGCAAGTGCCCTTGAGTGAACCAGCCTGTCTTCGGCTTGTCCCCTTTGTTTCGCAACAATGTCAGCCAGCAAGAATAAGCCAGCGGTTACTAAGGTGCTGTGGATGATGTAGTACATCGCCCCTGCCGTTGCTAGTTCGGAATGAAGTGCGGCGGCCACCAATAACGTACCTGCGGAGACGACGACAAGATTTGCAGACAGTAGTTTTAGCGTTGGACTTGCCAATACACCAAGAGATCCTATAGAAATCGTCAGCAAAGCAAGCGGCCATAACCAACCAGATGCAAAGTTAGCTAACTCTCCTGCATTGTCACCAAAGATGACGGTAAATACGCGGAATATGCTGTAAATTCCTACTTTTGTCATGATTGCAAACAGTGCGGCAACGGGGGCGCTGGCCGACGAGTAGGTTTTTGGCAGCCAGAATTGTAAAGGTAGCATGGCGGATTTTAAACCGAACACGATCAATAGCAACAAGGCCCCTATCTTAGCAATGATGGTCTCATTATGCGGTAATTGACCGATTTTCACTGCCATGTCCGCAATATTTAATGTACCAAGAGTACCGTATAAAATGCCAAGACCGAACAAGAATAAACTCGACCCTAGCAGGTTAATCACAACGTAATGGACCGCTGCTTGGGTTTTGTTTTTACCACCAGCGTGAACAAGTAGAGCGTAAGAGGCTATTAAGAGTACTTCAAAGAATACAAATAAATTAAATAAGTCTCCTGTTAAAAAAGCACCGTTAATGCCCATTATTTGGAAAAGGAAAAGAGGGTGGAAATATTCTCCGCCTTTGTCGTGCCCCGCGCAGGCATATACCATGCAGGCTAGCCCCAAAAAGCTAGTTAATAAAACCAGTAAAGCCGACATTTTATCCGCTACTAAAGCTATCCCGAAAGGAGGTGTCCATCCTCCTAGGACATACATTTGTGAACCTTCGTCGATTACCGTAGCAACTTGCATGGCGGCCAGAATAGTCATTACAAATAGGGTACTTACCGATGCAGTACGTAACCAGTTAAGTCTAGAAGACAGAGGTGGTAGTAGCATGGCAGATGCGACTAGCAAGGGCAGTAATATGGGCAAAATTGTCCAATGTTGCATCTAGTTTCTCTCCCCTTTTTTGCTTTGAGACATGTCTGTTGGTATTTCATTTGGGTCTTTGCCATCCACATGATCATTACCCAAATCGGCTCGTGCACGCATCGATAAAATAACGACAAAAGCGGTCATGGCAAAACCAATAACAATAGCGGTAAGCACTAAGGCTTGAGGAAGTGGGTCCGCATAAGTTTCTGATTGACCTAAAATAGCGGCACTGTCGATGGTTAGTCGACCACTTGCGAAGAGAAATAAATTAACAGCATATGACAACATAGTTAAACCTAATACAACAGAGAAGGTTCGACCACGTAGGGTCAAGAAAATACCGCAAGCCGTTAAGAAACCAACGCAAAAAGCGTAAATACCTTCCATTACTCGCCCTCCTTTTGAATAGGCCGTTCACTGGTAGTTAATTTACCAAGATTAGCCAAGATCAGCATAGTGGCACCGATCACAGTCAAGTAGACTCCTAGATCAAACACCATGGCGCTGGCCAGTTCGAATTTACCGACGATAGGCCAGTAGAAGTAGTCAAACCAAGAGGTTAAGAACGGTCTATCAAAGAACCAGCTGCCGACTCCGGTTAAGGCGGCAATCCCAATACCACTTCCGATTAAAATTTGATAATCAATTTTTACTCTGTGTTTCATCCAGTCAACACCGTGAGCAATGTATTGTTGGATAATGGCTACCGAGGTAATTAAGCCAGCAATAAAACCACCGCCAGGCATATTGTGACCTCTTAAGAAAATATAAGCGGACACTAAAAGAGCAATCGGTAACAAACTCTGTGACAATACCGCTAACATCATTGGGTGAGCGTCGTTTGACCAAGGTCGTCCATAGAGATCGCTGCTTGGCATAAATAGCCCCATTCTGGAGATCAATTTATATATGCCTAATGCGGCAATGCCTAAAACAGTAATCTCTCCCAAGGTGTCAAAACCACGGAAGTCTACTAGGATGACGTTAACCACATTTGTGCCTCCCCCACCGGTTTTACTGTTTTCAATAAAGAAGTCCGAAATACTCGTTAGTGGACGCGTTAATATGGCGTAGCAAATGGTACCAATCAGGCCCCCCATAACGGCTGAAATACTTAAATCACGTATAATGCGCCTCGGGTTAGACTGTTTCTGTGCTCTTTGTGGTAAGAAGAATAAGGCCAGCATTAGCAATACGATCGTCACAACTTCTACGGACAGTTGCGTTAAGGCGAGATCGGGTGCTGAGAAACGGGCAAAAGCTAAAGAAACAATAAAGCCAACAATAGAAAGGGTAATTAGGGCAAGCATTCGCTTTCTGTGGCAAATAACGGTCGTCAGAGCACCAACAACTAATAGAAAAGCCGCTGTCACATCTATTAAGGTATAGGGCAGTTCAGGACGTCGACCGAGAGTGGAGTTTAAATCCATCAAAGGGGCCGCCATCATAATAACGGCTAAACCAATCAAAAGACCGTTATATCGTTGTAATGACCCATTTTCTAATAGATTTGATAAGGTTGTTGCGCGTTTAATGATGTTTTGCATAATGTCATCAAAAATCTGCTTAGCGTCTGGTTCAGCAAAGTTCGACTGGAATGCGAATAAAGGCTGGCGATAGTAATAAATAATTAACCCACCTGCCGTGGCCACAAAACTCATTAATAATGGGTAGTTGAAACCATGCCAAATAGCGAGACTGTACTCTGGTACGGGTCCATTAATCGCGGCCATAGAGGCTGAATACAGCAAATCACCCACGATAAAACCAGGGAAAATACCGACCAATAAACAAAGTGCGACGAGGATTTCTACAGGTACTCGCATGTATCTCGGTGCTTCATGGGGAGTCTTTGGTAAGTTAATTGGTTCACCATTAAAAAACACATCATGAATGAAGCGGGTTGAGTAGGCGACAGCAAAGACGGCACCCATGGTGGCGAGAACTGGGATCATCCAAGAAAGGGATCCAAGCGCTTCTTGGTGTAACGTTTCAGTGAAGAACATTTCCTTAGATAAGAAACCGTTTAATAAAGGTACCCCAGCCATGGATGATGCCGCGACCATGGCGAGAGTCGCGGTATGAGGCATGTATTTCCATAAGCCATTTAATTGACGCATATCTCGTGACCCAGTTTCATGGTCGATGATTCCTGCGGCCATAAATAAAGAGGCTTTAAAGGTCGCATGGTTAATGATATGAAAGAGTGCGGCGACCGTTGACAAACGAGTGTCCAAACCAAGTAACAAAGTAATCAAACCAAGGTGACT
Source organism: Marinomonas algicola (assembly GCF_014805825.1). NCBI lineage: Bacteria > Pseudomonadati > Pseudomonadota > Gammaproteobacteria > Oceanospirillales > Oceanospirillaceae > Marinomonas > Marinomonas algicola. Next base: position 3,991,382 of record NZ_CP061941.1, on the reverse strand, counting down.
AATGGTTGAATAGGCCAGTAAGCCTTTTAAGTCATGTTTAAATAATGCGGTGTAAGCACCCAATAATAAGGTGGTTAAACCGGTTAAGCTGACAATTAAAAACCAGAGGTCAGTATCCGCTAATACAGGATGCATTCGTGCCATTAAAAATATGCCTGCTTTTACCATAGTAGCAGAATGCAGATAAGCGCTGACTGGCGTAGGGGCCGCCATGGCATGAGGAAGCCAGAAGTGGAAAGGAAATTGAGCCGATTTTGTGAACGCACCTAGCAAGACTAAAACTAAAATAACTGGGTAGGCACTGTGTGAACGAATAACATCACCACTGTCTAATACAACTTGTAACGAATAGCTGTCGACAACGTGGCCTAAAATAATAATGCCAGCCAGTAATGCTAGGCCGCCTGCGCCTGTAATAGTCAGTGCCATACGAGCACCTTTACGTGCTTCTGACTTATGGCCCCAAAAACTGATGAGCAAGAAAGAGCTAATGCTGGTTAATTCCCAGAACATCCACATCTGCAATAAATTATCGGACAAAACCACGCCCAACATAGAAAACATGAACAACATTAAAAATGCGTAGAATTTACCAATAGAGTCGTTAGAAGATAAGTAATAACGAGCATAGAGTATGACTAAGAGACCAATGCCGAGAATTAGTATGGTGAATAAAAGAGACAGCCCATCCAAACGAAAAGCGATGTTGAGTCCTAACTGAGGAATCCATTCGGCAAACGCATAGTGATTAGTACCATTCAATACATCAGGCGTCATTTCTAAAACGAGAAGCAGAGAAATAAAAGGCAAAATCGCCGTGAGTAAAGCACACACATTCCGACTATATCGTGCGGCAAAGAGAGGGACCAAACTACCAAGTAGTGGCAGTAAAGGAAGCCAAAGTAAGGTATTCAACTGTAGTGCTCCTGCGTTAAAAACGATAAATACATAAAAAAATCATTTGATAAAAAGTAACGTATACATCAACTTGAATCAAATATTATGCGGTGAAACGAGCTCTTATGTGAGTACCAAATTAGATCATCTCATAAATAATAGTGTTGACCTTCTTATATTTAAAGTAGGTATTTAAAATACGGCTGCAATAATAGAGCTTAGAAGTGCCGTTAACAATTAACAACGGCATTATTTTGTTTTCTTTTGTAGGCAGAAAAGAATCTTAGGCAAGGAGGCCCTGAAATTTGAGTTTTATGAAGAGGAGAGGCTCTTAAGCGCCTCATCTGTAGTGAAAAAAATCTTACCGGGGGTTAAGTCTGTTACAAATTGAGAATCTTGTAATTGATCCATAACAGGACCTTTGACTTCGGCTAAGTGTAATTGCACATGCAAATCGTTGAATTTGCTGAGCATGTTATCTAATGCATCTACTGCTGTGGTGTCGACAAAGCTGACAGAGCTAAAAATAAGCACAACATGACGTGTTTCCGGTCGTTTATAGCAAGCGTCGAAAATAAAGTCTTCTATGCATTGTATGTTTGAAAAATAGATACTCTCATCGACTCTGATTGCCAGTACGTTCTTATCTATTTGAACATCGTGGCGTTCAATATTACGAAAATGTTCGCTGTTTCCCACACGTCCAACAATGGCGATGTGTGGATGACTTGCTCGATGAATAATGAGAATGACAGAACCTATAATGCCGACACATATGCCAATTTCTATGCCAAACACCAGCACAGTAGAAAAAGTGGCTAATAAGCTATAAGCATCGGCCTTATTAAGTTTCCAACAGCGTTTTATCTGATAAAGCTCAATTAAAGAGCTCACAGACATAATAACAATGGCGCCTAAAACGACTAATGGTAAAAAGTAAAATAATGGGGTAAGGAAAAGCAGCGTCATTAAGACGCCTAAAGCGCATACCATACTGGCAATGGTCGTTTCGGCTCCGGCACTGTGATTTACCGCAGAGCGACTCATGCTGGCGGCCAGAGCAAAAGTACCGCTAAGAGCGGCGCCAAGATTTGCAGCACCTAATGCCAACAGTTCTTGGTTAGCGTCTATCCGTTCTTTACGCTTTCCAGCCAAACTGGTACCGACAGTAATACTGGTCACAAAACACATTAACGCAATCAGAAAAGAAGGTAGAGCAATGCTTTTCCATAGGGCAAGATCAATAGCAATGAAGTGCAGTGAAGGTAATCCATCAGGAATGAGCCCAACAATGGCAATATTTGCCGTTTCATGCAGGTCAAAGGCTCCCACTAAAATGGCTCCAATTAATACGACAAACATTGGGCCAGCTTTACTCATCGCTTGATTTAGCCAAGTTGGGAAAGGCATTCTTTTTACTAATTTAGGAAAGTGCTCTTTGAAATACCAAAGGCCAACGCAAGCGAGTATACCAGCAAATAAGGTTGGGTAATTTATGTCCATGACGTGAGTGCCAAGCTGCCAAAGGGTTTCATTAAAGCTTAGGCCTGAAGCAACAGGAAGACCAAAAATGTGCTTAAGTTGGCTGGTGGTGATAATAATGGCAGAAGCACTGGTAAAGCCACTGACAACAGGCATACTGATAAAATTTGTGATACTGCCTAAGCGGAACAGTCTCATGGCAATGAGAAACATCCCAGCTAGAAATGAAATATTGACGGCATAATGTAGGTATTCAACTTCTGATTGTGGATTCAAGGCGCCAATTGAACTGGCGACCATAATGGAGATCAACGCGGCAGGTCCGACTGACAAGCTTCGGCTACTCCCAAGCAAGGCGTAAAGCAAGGTCGGTAAAATAGCACAGTACAATCCGTATTCAGCCGGTACACCCGCAAGCAGCGCATACGCCATTCCTTGAGGAACCATCACAATGGTGGCAATGATGCCCGCAATGAAATCATTAATCAGGGCGGTTTTGGAATAGGATTTCAGCCAATGTTGAAGTGGCAGCACTGTATTTAATCGCATAAAAGTCTACTTACTGGTGGAATAAAGTATCAGAAACAGGGTCGATAAATTACCACAAGAAAATTTATAATACCGCTCCTTATTACATAAAAGAATATCGATATTACCAATTTAACTTATCAGCGAAATGTATTAGATGAGAATAAGTAATGGTGTTTTTTCGAGCTGTTTCTTTGGTTCTACTTGGATTTAAAGCACAGCGATTAGCTCATTAGATTGGAATAAAAAAGGGATGGCTACAGTGAATAGCCATCCCTTTTGGTTTTATAACAGCGTATTAGTGATGCGTTAGATATTCATCATAAGTACCTTGAAAATCAATCACTTGTTGATTTTTGATTTCGACAATACGTGTCGCTAAAGACGAAACAAATTGTCTATCATGGCTGACAAAAATAAGTGTCCCATCAAACTCCAGCAACGCATTGTTAAGTGCTTCAATCGCTTCCATGTCCATGTGGTTCGTTGGTTCATCCATGATTAAAACGTTAAGATCCATCATCATCAATTTACCAAACAATAAGCGGTTTTTTTCTCCACCTGAGCAAACACGGACTTTTTTATTAAAGTCGTCTGCGGTGAACAATAAACGACCTAACATGGCTCGTACTTTCAGATCATCGTGTTTCGCTGTACGCCATAGAGACATCCAATCAAACAGTGTCATATCAGAATCAAAATCGGCGCTGCTGTCCTGAGGGCAATAGCCTATTACGGCATTTTCAGACCACTTAACAGAACCGTGGTTTGCTTGCAGTTCGTCAACCAAACAGCGTAGGAACGTCGTTTTACCTGCACCGTTTTCGCCAATGACCGCCAGCTTTGCGCCGGCTTCTAAAATGAGGCTACCATTGGTGAATAGCTGGCCGTCGTCAAAACCATGCCCTAACTCTTCCAGTATGAGTGCTTGGCGGTGCAGTCTTTTGTCTTGTTTTAAGCTAATAGAAGGTGTCATTCGACTGGATGACTTGACTTCTGAAAGCTCAATTTTATCCATTTTCTTAGCTCGTGAACTGGCTTGTTTTGCTTTTGACGCATTGGCAGAAAAGCGATTAACAAACGCTTGCAGCTCGTCTATTTCGGCACTTTTCTTTGAATTCTCTAACAAAAGCTGCTCTCGTATCAGTGCTGATGCCTCTAGGAAATAATCATAGTTGCCCGGATAAACACGCAATTCACCATAATCAATATCAGCCATGTGAGTACAAACCGAGTTCAAGAAATGCCTGTCGTGGGAAATGATTACCATGGTGCATTTACGTTGGTTTAATACATCGGCTAACCAACTAATGGTATGAATATCCAAGTTGTTGGTTGGTTCATCAAGCAACAGGATGTCTGGGTTCGCGAAAAGCGCTTGAGCTAATAATACCCGTAACTTTCTACCAGGTGGTACTTGGCTCATTAACAAGAAATGCTCTGATTCATCAATGCCTGCTTCCAGAAGAATATCACCCGCACGGCTTTCTGCGCTGTAGCCATCCATCTCGGCGTATTCGGCTTCTAATTCTCCAGCACGCATGCCGTCTTCTTCAGACATGTCAGGGTTCGCGTAAATGGCGTCACGTTCTTGTTTTACTTTCCATAACGCCGTATCCCCCATAATAACCGCATCAACAACGGTGTATTCTTCAAAAGCGAATTGGTTCTGGCTCAGCGTACCGACTTTCTCACCTGGAGTGATAGAAACGTTGCCCGATGTTGGTACCAGTTCACCGGTCAAGATTTTCATGAAAGTGGACTTGCCACAACCGTTCGCGCCGATTAGGCCATAGCGATTGCCGTTGCCGAATTTGACAGAGATATTTTCGAATAAAGGGGTCGCACCAAACTGCATGGTGATGTTAGCGGTGGAGATCAAGAAAGTGTCCCGAATAGAATGAATAAGCTAAGAATAATGAGGTGACGAGCCAATAAATGATGACACATTCATTGCATAAATAAACATCAACCACGAGAGAGGGCGACTATAGACAGTTCGCACGCTAATGTCGAGTTTCAACCGGCTTAGATGACTAGAAACAATGTAAATGCTGTTTTCTGATGGGATTACTGCGTCTAATATGGATTTCAACAGGAGAGTACTTTTAGAATGCGTTTTCAGAGTACTATGATAGCCGGAAGCGAGAAACAAGTTGGCCTTACGGCTAATCTCTAGCAGCGATACCTTTATGCATATAATATTTATTCAATTGGCTTGTCGTGAGTCGCAAATTTTTCTCGGGAAAAAAACAAAATTTGCGTTATCCAATACAGAACTGTGATCAGTATGAGAAATGTCGGTGGTGCTACAATTATTAGTACCTGCTCTTCAAGCATGTTCTTAACATTGGCGCCCATCATTTTTACGATTTTGTCGGTGAACGCTAATGCAGCCCATATCAGTGTAAAGCCAATGCGCCAAACATGCCGAATCATTCGTTGAGTGCCTGAAAGACCACCATAATAAAGGTTACGGATATCCCCCAGTGCACACAGAGTAGCCAAAACACCCCAGACAAGATAGGGGGCAGGCGTTTCAACCTCTTCCCAAACCATACTGAGACAAAATGCAATAATGGCGAAGCCAACAACCCATATCAAAGCCGTCAATTCCAGAATGCCAGTTTCATTTTTTTTATGATAGACCGTTAACCAGGCGGTAAATACGGTATACAGGACAATTGCGCCCAACATCATATCATCAATGGCGTTTTTGAGGTAAGCGGCTACAATGCCTGATACCAGCATAATCATCATGGATACCGTAAACCAGGAACCTGCTTTCTTATGCCGTGCACTCCCTTTCTTAGAGAACATGGCAAGAGCCGCTGCTACTAAGGCGATCGTTCCCCCTGGGGTATGTATTGCCCAAACAATGATGTCTTTCATAAGTAAAGTCTCGGTAATAGGTAGGCTAAAACGGATAATGAAAATGGACTAGTAACCATTCGACTTTTTGACAGCCATATAGCCGTATTGTGAATGACTATGTTCTTTAATTAGGTACTCATAAAGCGTGTTGGCTGTCTCGATCTCACCCATCTCCTCGTAGGTCATTGCTTTTAGGTAGACCAATTCTGCTTTCGTGTCAGGCGACATGGTTTCAGCATTCTCTGCCTGAGAAATCAGTTTCAATGTCCGGTCGTATTGCTGACGATCATAATGTTTATACGCTTCAGAAATGGAGGCTGTTTGGATCAAACCCGAACATGCGCCGAGTAATAGTGTGACGAACAGCAGTGCGATAGTAGGTAGTTTCATATTGATCAATCTCGTTAAAATGATTTAATGTTTATAATTCTATCAATACATTAATGAGATCAATATAATGAAATATTAAAATCAGATATGCATTTATGTATGGATTGGACATCAATAACATTCGACTGGAACCGTGCGCGAGCTTTTTTGGTAACGGCAGAGGAAGGCTCTCTGGCAGCGGCTGCTCGTTCAATGGGAATGACACAGCCTACCTTAGGGCGACAGGTGGCGGCGCTAGAAAGAGAAATTGGATTTGATCTATTTACCAGGCAAGGTCGAGGATTGGAACTAACGCCAAATGGCATTAAATTACTAGAACATGTGCGGCTGATGGGACAGGCCGCCAACCAGTTTTCTTTATCCGCTTCGGGTAAATCAGACGCCATTGAGGGTGACGTTAGCATCACCGCTTCCGAACTTTTCTCCACATTCTTATTGTCACCTGTGATCAAGAACCTAAGGGAATTAGAACCTGGCATTGAAATCAAAATTTTTTCCACTAACGAGGAACGTAATCTCAATCGAAGAGAGGCTGACATTGCTATCCGGAGTGTTCGTCCAACACAGCCCGAATTGATTGCCAAAAAATTATGTCGTGTTCGAGGACATCTCTACATTGCCAAAAGTTATTTGCAGCAATTAGGTAACCCGCCATCAATTGCCGAGTTAAACAAGGCGAACTACATTGATACTGAGAGCCCGGGGCGTCTCATGGCGTTGCTTAATTCACAGGGCCTTTCTCTAAGTAAAAACAATTTTCCAGTCATTGCAAACAGTCATATTGTTCAGTGGGAGTTAGTTAAAAGAGGCGTGGCAATTAGTGCCACGATAGAGGCGATTGGAGATAACGAGCCGCTCGTTGAACGTATTTCCATCTCTGATCTCCCGCTGGTGACCGTAGACCTATGGCTAGTTACCCACAATGAACTGCGAACTAACCGTCGAATCAGACGGGTATTTGATTTTTTAGTCTCGGAGTTTTCTGATTATGAGCAATAACTAGATACGAATACAACACCTATACTTTATCGTTACTTGGATCTTATACGATTCAAATACATACGGCCCAATACAGGATGTTATTTAAACGATAAATAGGCCTGAAAGCCAGAGTTTACAAGGGTTTGGGCAATAAAAAAGGCCACCCCTAAGGGCGGCCTTTCTTGTATTTGGTGGAGGCGGGGGGGATCGAACCCTGTATAAAACATCTTTAAAATCAGTAAGTTATTGATTTATAAAGATACATATACTGTATATGTATACAGTATTGTTGGTTGTTTTTAGGTGCTCGGTGTGTCGGATGTGTGTCAAAAAAAATGCCTTCTTAGTTAAAGAAGGCATTATTATTCAAAGTAAAATATATCTTAGTTGCTTAACAAAGATGACAAACGAATTTGCATAGCACTTTCTGATACCTGAAAATAATTGGCTAACGCTAAGATATTTTTGTCTAATCGCAATGCTTCTCTTAGAACAGCTTCTTTTGGCATTAATAATGCTGCAGCGAACTGATTCGCTTCTGTCTCATGAGCTCTAGTTATTAAAGTATTATCATAACAACCCGGCGTAGTGCTTCGCATAGCTCTATCATCAAGACCATTTCCAATAAGATCTCTGTGTAATGCTAAATGACCTAACTCATGTGCAATAGTAAATCTTTGTCGACCGTTGCTCATATTGCTATTCACAGTGATTTTATATTCTCCGTTGCTCTTTGGCTCAAGCATGCCAGAAATACGGTCATCCATAGGCACTGTAACCAATTCAATATTTATTTTTTGACATAAAATTTCAAGATCAACTGGAGGCTTTTTAATAGCTTCATTAAATTCTTTATATAATGAATCTTGCATCTTCTCACTCCCCTTTATCGAGATAATCATCAAACTCTGTTCCAATTGTTTGATCGAAAAGAGTTTCTTTCATTTGCATTTTTTCATTAACGGCTTCTCGAACTAATCCCCCAAGGGAATCGTCTATAAGCTTGTTAACCACTTTATTTATTTTAGAATTAATATCCTCACTCATTTTTTCTCTGATTTGATTTTCAAAATCAGGGTCGTCAAGGAGTTCTAAAATTTTATTTTCTGTTGTTTCAATTGCTGTAGTTTTGATGCCTGCAAATGCGGCAAAACCTGCTATTGCAATAACTACGGTAACAAAAGTTATTGCAAACGTAGCAAAGTCCAATCGACCTAACTGATAGGCGATGCCAATAGCATCTTTGGTTAGATTTACAGTGCCTTGCTGTGTCATCGAGTGCGTCTGATTTAGTTGAGCAAGTACATCATCTACTAAATTATTGGCGTAAACTGAATCTATTACCGAAAAATGAATTAAGCAAAACACAAGTAGACCTAAGCTAAGAATTGACCAATATATACAGCATTTTATAGGTAGGTTTATGCTTATTTTTTTGCTTTTTTTACTTTTTATACTTTTTTTCATTTTGTTAGGTCTAAACTTGATCCATCAATACTCTATTACACTCTTTCGTGAGCGCTCACGTTACACTTTAGTGTACTCTTTTGTGACACGTCACAAAAGATAAATTAGTGTCTTTGAGTGTCTTTGAGTGTCTTTTGATGTCTTTTTGACCTCTTTTATACATTTTTTTAATGTTTATTTAGTCTTTGTGATGTCATTTTAAGGTGTTAAGTGGCTTAAAGGGTTTAATCTGGTGGCTTCTTCTAGGAAGTCGGGCGATAGGTGCGAGTATCGCATGGTCATTTTGATGTCGCTATGACCGAGTACCTTTTGCAGGGTCAAGATGTTGCCGCCGTTCATCATGAAGTGGCTGGCGAATGTATGCCTTAGTACGTGTGCGGCTTGGCCTTTTGGTAAATCTATTGATGTTCTTTTTAACGCGCGTCTAAAACTGGTAATTGAGCCTGTAAAAATCTGGTTTCCCTTGGCTTTTTTTGCGTGCTCTTGTATTTCGTCATACAGTTCTGAGGTGATCGGTACGCTTCGATTCCGGCCGCTTTTGGTGTCTGTAAAGTGAACTTTGTTATCTCTGACCCTTTGGCGTGTTAACCCTTCGGCCTCGCCCCAGCGTGCGCCCGTTGATAAGGATATTTTCGTAATCAGGTAAACGTGTTTGTTTTCGCTTCGTTTGGCTTCTTCTAACAGCTCTATTATCTGTTCATTGGTTAGATAGGAAAGCTCCCGCTCTGGTACTTTGATGTTGTCGATATCAGCCAGTGGGTTGGGGTAGTGTATTTCTTCAGCTTTGATCAACACATTAAACATGGATGACAAATACCCCAAATCATTATTTAACGTTTTGGGTGTTAAACCGCTTTTAGATCGTTGGGTACGCCAGCGGGTGTAATCAAGGCGGGTAAGGCTTGAGCCTGCGGGGTCGCCTAGTTCGTGGGCTATCATAAGTAACTTACTTTTGCGCCGTGTGCTGTCTTTCAGGAAGTGGCCGTGTGTGTCGTCCCATAGCTCCACCAATTCAGACAGGCGGCGCATGTCTTTGGGCTTCTCTAGCCACGGTTTTACATCGGCTTGGGTTTCAAATTGGGCGATAGTGTAACGCTGGAACCGCTCACACTCGGTCTTCGTTGGAAACACTTTTCTATGTTCACGACTTCCACGGCCGTTGACGCGAAAACGTACTTCGTAGCCTGTTGGTACCTTTTTAATTGACATAATTCTCCCTACTTTGTTCTATTATGTTATGTCCTACTTCTACTTTTATTCCGTCGTGAAGGTATCCTATTGTTATTTTATTTCTTTGTTTAAAGCCAATTTTGTCTAAATATTCAAAGTCTATTGTGGCTATTTTTTTTTCTATGAATAGCTTTGCATTGTATCTAATGGCTTCTGGAAAATCTGTTACTACATTTTTTCTAATGTTTTCTTTGAGTTCGTTAAAGTGGTCTTTTATATTATCAATTGCTTCTAAATCAACTCTAAGTAAAATATTTACGACTGTATGGTTGTCGAATCTCTTTTCTCTGCTTTGTATTATTTCTTTTCCAAATGTTTGGAAATTATAAATAGTTGGGCCATTTATTTTAAGATGAATCTCTATCTGATGGAGGTTTGAAAGTTCATTGCTTTCGATTATTTTATTAATGTAGAAGTAGGGTTGAGCGTCATTTTGTTCTTTTATTTTCTGATAATGGAGTTGGTTTTTTGTTATTTCTTTAGATTCGTTTGCTGTTAAGGTGTTGGATTTTAGTTCTTTGTTTTGCATCCAGTATCCATAAGCAAGCCAGAAAAAAGCTAGGGGGCTAAATGAGCCTGCCAAGTAATCACCGATTTCATTTAGGCCTAATTTTGGTGATGGAGGGGAGTACCACAAGTTCATGGCTAAAATAATCCATGCCGCTACGAAATAAAGAATGCTGATAAAAGCTATTCCTCTAAACCACCAATCCTTCTTTTTACCTTTCATGACTGTTCCACCTAAATCATTGGATGACCGGACCACACAACGCGGCCGATTATTTGCAATTTGCTTAGTGATTCAACGGGTATTGTCATTGGTTGATAGTTCTTGTTATCAGACGTAATAGCCACCAATCCATCTAACTGCTTTTGCACCCGTTTTACAAACAATTCCCCATCGTAATTAATGACGTATACACCACCGTCACTGGTTACCGTGTCTCTTGTCTTGTCGATCACCAGCGAATCACCACTAAAAATGGTGGGTTCCATTGAATCCCCACGGGCATACATGGCGATTAAATTAATGGGGTTTATCCCTGAGCGCCTTAACCACGATTCTTTAAACGCTAAATGCTGGTCGATGGTTTCCGCTTCGATTAACGCCCCTTGCCCTGCGCTGGCTTCGATACTGTATTGTGGAACGTGACAATAACCATCTTCTTCTTTTGGGATGACTTGAATTTTATCGGTTTGAGCCTCTCCTTTGCCTGTCAAAATCCAATCCATTGAATAGCCTGTTGTTCTGGAGGCTTCATAAACCTCTTTATAGGGAATGGTTTCTCGTCTTTTCCAGTTTGTTATAACGGCTGCTGTAACGTTTAAAGATTTTGCTAATCCAGCGGCTTTGGAAACGCCAAAAGCTTCCATTAACCGATCAATTACATCGCTAGCTTGTGGTGTCATAAATAATTCCTTTTCAAATGTTTCTTTTCAGGTGTTGACGTTTGTCTGTGTTAAGTATTAATATTCATTTGTTTGTTTTCATATGTGTAAAAAATAGATAAAACCAAACAAAATTGTATAAATAAGGAAGTATAGAAAGATGAAGCCAACAAAACCAGCGATAAAGACCCAAAAAAAAGAAGAAACTAAGAAAATTCAACTAATGAAAATTCATGCTGAGGGCGTTGTGGTGGAAGTTTCCGCCCCGTATTGCACCCCAGAAGAGTGGGCAGAACGCACGGGAATGGATGTCGAAGTTGTTCGACTTGCTCTTTATAACCGCCGTATGGCTCGACATCAGTTTTCACCAAAGGGTGATTTATTCGTGAATGTCATCATGGAAACACGCCGTCTTCTTGACGCTAAGCCGTGGAACTAGGGAAGGGCGCTTTGTCCACTCTAACCCAGCAATACAAAAACCTATCTAAGCAACTCAAGCAATACCCCGCGCCTGATAACTTCTATGAGTTATGGGCGCAATTCTTGGAGATTAAAAAAGTGTTCAACGAAGAAGCCGAAAGCCGTTTTTTTAAGATGCTCGAAGCCGCCCCAGAACTAAAACAATACTGGGACGAAAAAGAGCGCATGATCAAAATGAAGTCAATACAAACCGTGCTACACAGACGGCCAAAAGAGGAGTGTGTCTTGTTGCGTTTTTTTGGGTCTGTTTGGTTTGGCAATTCGGACATGTTTGATTTTGATTTTATGCACGCTGTTAAAAACATGAGCGAACACGAATCAAAGATTGTGCGCCGCTTCCTTGCTTCCCCTTTCTGGCCTTAGGGGGCGTTATGATTTTATCCACTCCCACGGCTGAGTGTATTGAATGGCGTGGCAAAATTTTGTCACGCATTACTGTGATTAAAACCGTTGTTGAAACTGAGTTATACCGACTAGATCAAACCGTGGGCTATGTTGCGGCTAACACTTGGTTACGTTCAATAGCTAAGCGTTTAAGTTGGTGTGACCAATATGTGACCGAATTAAGCGGTAAAAGCTTGGTGAACTGGGCGGATAATCAAGCCAGTTTAACAGAGGTCGGATTTCATGAATTATTTCATAAGTTCGGTAAACAGCGAGCCATTGAATTTTTAAAGAAAGAAGCGACTTATGCTGGTGTTGAGTTTGGCCACTGGCATGACATGGATAGAGTGCTAGGCATGGCGGCGCGTATGTTTACGGCGGCATGGTGGGCACGTCAAGCAAAACGCCAATGGGTGCTTGTTGAGCAAGTTTTAAGGGAATGCGGCCAAGTACACCGCCACGCGTCACCTTATACGTCTAGCTGGGCGTTAAATAAATTCCGTCAACAGTTACAAAACAATCGTGCTTTTCTCGAAGGTTGGGAGGCTGTTAACAATCACGGCCAAGTGTACACACTGGCGCAACTTTCAGAAAAAGGCATTTCAAACCCTAAGAACCGTAAAACGGAACTGATGGTAAGGATTCGCGGCTTTGAAGAATTGGCTGCTGAACTTGGGCACGAGGCGTATTTTATAACGATTACATGCCCGTCTAAATACCATCCAATCAGCAATGGACGACGCAACCGTAAATACTTAAAAGCGGATTGCCCAACCGTGCGAGAAGCTCAGGCCTACTTAAACACGGTTTGGCGGCGCTTTCGTGCTTACTGCGGTAATCACGGTATGCACTTCTATGGTTTGCGTACTGTTGAACCTCACCATGACGGGTGCCCACACTGGCACATGATCACTTTTATTAAACCAGAGCAAGCACAGCACTTTTTAAATGCGTTCCGTAAGTATGCAATGGAAGAAGACGGAAACGAAAGAGGCGCGGACAAACACCGTTTTACAGTCGTTAAGATTGACCCGTCTAAGGGATCGGCGGCGGGTTACGTGGCTAAGTACGTTGCAAAGAACATTGATGGCGAAAATATCGATATTGATTTAGAAACAGGCAAAAGCGGAACGGATGCCGCGCAACGCATTACCGCATGGGCACGATTAAACCGCATTAGACAATTTCAATTTGTGGGTGGTGCTTCGGTCACGGTATGGCGTGAATTACGCCGTCTTGGTGTCGATGCGGCGCCTTCTATGTGCAAAGACATTTATCACGCTGCAAATGGTGACAACTGGTCTTTATTCGTGAAATTAATGGGCGGTGTGTTCGCTGGCCGTGAACAAGCTCTTAAGCCTCATTATTCCGAACCAGAGGAAAACCAATTCGGTGAGATGGTCAAATCCATTAAAGGCGTTGCTTTGGTCTCTGGTATTGAATCAATCATAACTCGTTTATATGAGTGGACAGTTCAGCGCGTTGGGTCTGGCTCTGAATCTCTGTCTTTAAAAAACGGCGAAGCCGTTCCTTGGACTCGTGTCAATAACTGTACGGGGGGCAGTATTCGCCCCTGAAAAACAAACTAACAATCTAATAAAAGGAAAAAAATAAATGAAAAATGAACAGCTAATAGAAATCATGCAAAAACGTGAAACAGCACAAGACTTACTAATGAACTCATTGAAAAACTTACAAGACGTAAGCCCTATGAGTTTGATTAGTGGCGGTTTTAAGGGGCTGGGTAGCGTGGCGGCTCAGCTTGAAAGCGTGGCGTTTCTTAATGATCAAGTCATTACTGAATTAACAAGCAGAGCGTTAAAGGATAGCCAAGTAATTAATGAACTTGTAAGAGATACGCTTGGCTATAAGGAAAAATTAGATAACTTAGAAGGGATTATCAATGGCTGAACCAATCGGATTTATTAAATGCACAGAGCCAGACTGTCAGGAAGTGGCCGAAGTGCGAAAAGCTGGCGGTAAACGTCAGTCACTTTACACATGGTGTCCAGATTGTGGCACTAATCAGGCTAACGGGGAAAAGCGTCAAAAATACCTAGTGGATAACCTAAAGGCTTCTCGTGAAGAAGTGGAAAAAGGGTCTGTATCCGATACCGAAGAAACTGGCGCTATACCTACACAGAATGCGGCTTTGAGTGTTTCAGAGGATACCGATAATAAGCCTAAGCCGATACCTGAAAATAAGCCTAAAGGCTCCGCCGCTTCTCCCCCCGTTTTATTGGGAGCTTTGGCATTAATCGCGGCTGTTGTAACGGCCATTTTTGCAACTCGTAAACCTACAAATAAACATAAAGGACAAACAGCATGAGTAATAAAAACTTACTAAAAATAGCTCCAAAATTATTACAAATTTTGGAAAGTACAGGAGAACCAGAAAGAATTTTTTATTCTGTGGGTTACTCTGCTTGTACTCTCGTATACAGAGATAAAACAGTGTTTGTTAATGCTAATGATTGCATTGTTATGAATGTAGAAAGAGGGGTTATAGCAGCATGAGTGAAGAGCAACTAGACATGATCGAAAACGATCAAGAAGAAACAGCCGCTATACCTACAGAACAAACGGCATTTATCAATCAACTTGAAGCAGAAGAAGCGGCGGCGGAACTTGACCCAGAGCAAGCCAAACTCGAAGAAAAAGCAGCGGAAAAACAAGCCGACTTTGACAAAGAAACAGCGGGTATAACGGCGGCCATGGGGTTGGGGACTATTGAATTTGCTTTACGCCGTGTAGTGCATCCTGATTTTGAATTTACTGAAAGCACTAAGGCTTATGCAATCGAAAACCTTTCTCCCGTCCTGATTAAATACGGTGCTATTGTGCCAGGTTGGTTAAGCCAATATGACGCAGAAATAAAGGCGGCCATGGCCGTGGGGAAACTCGCGGCGGATGGTATCGATACAGCCCATAAATTGAAAAAAGCCGATGCTGAAAAAGCAGAAGCAGCTAAGGAAGAAAAAGAACGTGTGAGGGTGGCCGCATGATCTTAAAGCCAATCAATAGCAATAATAACTTATCTGAAAACCATTGGTTAATCGTGGGGTCTTCTGGTTCTGGTAAGACAACCGCGGTTAAACAATTGGGCATTGTTAAAGCAACGGATCAAGTTGTTCTATTTGATCCGTATTTAGATTATGACTCATTATGTAATGCAGAAATTAGGCGCTATTCGTCACTAGCGAAATTTGCTAAGGCTGTGTTTTCAGCAAGAGCAGCAAAGCAAGCACGAGGGTTTAAGATTGCGTTTAGTCCAGATAGTGGCGCAACACCTGAAAGCCTAGTTGGGTTCTGTAAAGTGGTTTGGGGTGCTGGGAATGGTACTCATAAAAAACCGCTTAAAGTTGTCATGGAAGAATTAGCCAAGTGCTTAACGACAAGCGGTAAAGCAAATGGGGCGTTTGGTGAAATATTAACGGGTGGCCGAAAATTTGGATTAGAAGCGATTTGTATTTTTCAACGAGGGCAAGAAGTGCCTAAAACGATTGTGGGTAATTGTCCTAATAAATGGGTGGGTAGACAGCAACGCATGAATGACGCTGTTTACCTTTCAAAAGAGTTAGATTTTCCAGTTGAAGCAATTAAAAAACTACCTAGATACCACTATCTAGTTAAAACAAATGCCCACGACATAGGAAAGTACGATTCGGGAAAACTTAAAAAATTAGCCGCTTGATGCGGCTTTTTGTCAAGAAATTGTAAATTTATACCTAAAGGTATCAGGCTATTTTTGCTATTGACTCGATACCGACCCCGCCGCTTATTCTCCAGCCTGTTCAAGCAAAATCAATTAACCAAAACATAACAGGTAAAAAAAATGGATGTAGACGACATCAAAGACAAAGTAAAAGACAACATAGACACTAAATTGTTGGTAACGGGTGTTGTGACAGTGTTTGCCGCTGGCTTTGCAATTTTTGCGATTAGCAAAATGGGTAAAATGGGTAAGCAAATTGCGGCTATCGCAAAAGGGGGCAAATAATGTCTCGTACTATTACGGATAAAATGCAATCGCCGGACGGTGCTATTGCATCAAACAACACTCTCCAGCTCGCAATGGGTAATGGTTACGTTTACGAAAATTTGTATTTAGATACAAATATTCCGCATGACTCATTACGTAAAATCAGCGTTACGAATGGTTCTGATGACTATCTTGTAACGTACTGCAAAGAAATTGTGGACGTACTAGAAAAACACCGTAATCGTACTGTAGGTGAAATTATCCCGATTCGTTTTTCTGATCCAGACGCAGCAAAGCAAGAAGTGCAAGAGTTGACGGCTCTGGTGCCAAAAGCGGGGGATTCTTGGCTTTTGAAAATTGAGCTTGGGACATTACCAGACACCCCGCCCGCTGGCGGATGGCGTTTCCAAGTCTGGCGTGAAACCTCCAGTACTATCAAAGCAGTTCCAGACGGCAAAGGCGGTGCAAATTTAGTGCAACGTACACGAACCGTTGAACGCCGCTTAGATCGTAAAGTGGTAACGGCGGCGGTGGAAGGTGTGAACACGTTTGATAAGTTGATCAAGGGACCAAACATCAACATCCGCACAATTTACCTAAAAGGCGATATTACAGAAATAGAGTTTGAAGGTAAGCGGGACGGCCAAATCCAGAGTAACTGGAAATTATCGAAAAAATTAAACGAGTATCTTCAAAAAGTACGTGCCCAGAGAAATGGAATCCAAACCATTGATGGCTATTTCATTATAGACCCTGTTGCAACGGGCTTTGCGTATGCTGATTTGATGGTCACGAATTACGATGAAATATCTCTAAAATTCACGGCGGCCACTGGCGGTACAGTTGAAATTTTAACTGATTACATTAAGCGAATTGCTTAAAGGGGGTTTCATGTCTTTATGGGATGAAGCGGGTGATTTTTTTGGGAAAGTGGGGGGCGTGTTCGTTGACTATGTTGAAGCAAAAGAAACGGATCAGCCTCAAATACCTGCAAGCGTTGGTGTAACAGAACCTGTGGCATCTGCCCCACAAACCCCAACACAGCAAACCGTAACGGTTACACCATCAAGTCAATTGATTTCAGGTATTAGCAATCAAGCTTTGGCACTGATTGGCGGCGGTGGTTTATTGTTGGTTGTTTTACTGACTCGGGGGCGTTGATATGGACTTTTCAAAATTAAGCTCTTTAACGGGTGGCGGTGGTTTGGATGCGGGTAGTAGTGCGGGTGGTAATGATCAATTAACGGGGGGCGCTAATATTAACTTTGGTTATTTGCCCCCATTACCAACAATGCCGGGTATGCCAAACACTTCCTCTGTGAGTGTTCAAAGCAGCGGTGGCGGTGTGTGGTTGTTGGCGGCGGTTGGTGTAGCGGTGGCTTTGTTTATGTTTACGAAAAAGCGGGGTTGATATGGGTTTATTTAGTTCATCGTCAAAAAAGACCACGGAAAACGTAAGCAAAAGCCAAGCGGGTCAATCCAATACGGGTGACATTAACAGTTATAACGCAGAAGCAGGGGCAAACATAACGGTAACAGACGGCGGCGCGGTTCAATCTGCGCTGTCTCTGGCGGATCGTGTTGTGGCTCAAAATCAGGCAAAAACAGCGAATGAAAGCGGCACGGCGGCGGCGGTTATTTCTCGTGCAAATGACAATAACACCGCTTTAGCAGGTCGGTTTAACGACAATAGCACAGCACTAGCGGCACAGATGAATAACAATGCAATTGCATTAGCTGGCCGTTCAATGGACAACAGCGTAAACGTGACATTGGCCGCGGGTAAATACGCGGTTGATACAGTTACGGCGGAATCAGCGGCAAACCGTGAAGCCTTGTTGCGCAATACTGAAAACACAATGGCGTTGGTTCATGCAACAAATTCTGATGCTCTGAATTCAACACAGCAAATGGCAGGGCAAGCACTGGCGGCGAATGGTCAAGCTATGAATGCAATGTCTCAGTTTGCTAATGAATCTCTTGAACGTGTTGCTGACTCACAGGAAACAGCTATTGATGCGGCTACGACGGGTTTTCAAACGTCAATACAACAATTGTCTGCAAATCAAGCGAAAAGCCAAGAGCAACTAAACAATGTTCTTAGTAACGTAATGACAAGCGGACAAAGTGAAATGCAAGCAGACTCATCCAAAAACATGGTGTGGGTTGTTGGGATAGCTGGGCTTGCTGTTCTCGCTATCGCTATGATGAAGGGGTGATTTATGAAGTTTGATATTTTTTGTTGTAGCGTGGTTGATGTTCCCGTGATCGGTGATTGGATCGTTATTCAAAATGCAAAATACAATGTTGAATGTACGTTTATTGATATGGATGGCGGTAAAAGAAGCGTTGAGTTAGCTGCTGGGGATACTCTAAATCTTTCTTTTGTTGGTCTGCAGTTACGATCTTCAGGCGAAAACCAAACAATTGAATTTAGAACAGGCTGGGGAATGTTGACGCCAGCTAGTAACACAGGGGCAGTTGTTGATGAGGGTGGTGAAGAAGAACCGCCAAGCTCTGGCGGCTCTATCTGTGTTGATATTGCTTCACCCGTTGTAAATGCTGAATTAAATATGGCGTATTTTCATTCTGAAGACTATGAAGTACCAGCGAATAGCAATATTGATGTTCATCCGTTTTCGATTTCTACACCAATGAACGCAATGAAAGTGAGCCGTTTCATGGTTCAGAATGTGTCTGACACATTAACAAAATGCCGTATTTCAGATATGAACGATAGCGGCGGTTTTTGGTGTGTTGGGCACATTGGGGATATTGCTGATTCTGGCTGGGTTGTGGGTGGAAGAATGAACTATTTAGTTTTACGTAATCTAAGTGACGCACCCGCAAAAATTACAATTACCACTCTTTATTATGAAGACGTGGGTAATGCTTGTCGTGTTACTCAGGTGCCATTTTAGATGAATTCATCAGGTATAAAAAATGAACAAAAAAGTTCTTTTTGCTGCCCTCATTGTGGGGGGCTACTTTCTATTAAAAAAACTTCGTGGGTGCCGCCAGAAACAGCCGCACCCTATCTAAGAGACATTAAGAAAGCTGAAAAGCAAAACGGTATTAGAGCCGGTTTACTTGCTCGCTTGCTTTACCAAGAGAGCCGCTTTCGTGTTGACATTATCACAGGGCAAACGATGTCTAGCGCGGGGGCTGTGGGTATCGCTCAAATCGTCCCACGATGGCATCCAAATGTTGACCCATTAAACCCCATTGATAGCATTTATTACGCCGCTGAATATTTAGCGCGGCTTAAAAAACGCTTTGGTGATTGGGGAACCGCTTTGGCCGCTTACAACTGGGGGCGGGGTAATGTGTCAAAAGCTCAGAATAATTACGGCGCTGATTGGCTCGCTCATGCACCAACGGAAACACAAGATTACGTTAATGAAATTTCAGCGGACGCGCTGGCATAAGGGGGGATGATGCCGTTATTACTATTACCGCTCATAGCAGGCGGTGTCGGCTTTGGTGCTGGCTGGTTTACAAATGAAAAATACGGTTGGATGAAGTGGGTAATCATTGCCGCGCTTGCTTATCTTTACATGAAAAATAAGAAAATGATTTAGGTGGAATTATGAAAAAATGGATTACAGGAATAGCGGGGGTATTAGTTACGGTTGTTGCAATTCACCTAGGTTTACCCGCTCCTATCGCTGTTGAGCTGGGTAACGAGGCAAAAGAACAGCTGGAGCATGTTTAATGGAATTAGAGCTTATTAGTCAATTAACAGGAACGGGGGCGGACGCCGCAACAATGTTAATTAGTTATGTGCTGTTTCGGCATGAAATTAGGATTCAAACATTGGAAGGGAAAAACGAAAAAGGGGCGAATTAATCGCCCCTTTTTTGGTCATTTGAACAACAGTTAATTTGCGCGGTGTGTCAAATGTGTGTCATTGCTTTAAAAATAGATAAAAACCCTTTTAAAAACAACCACTTAAGTGGTGGAGGCGGGGGGGATCGAACCCCCGTCCGTCAGTCCTCTGCCATCGGCTCTACATGCATAGTCACTTCTATTATTTGACCACGAACCGCCCGAAGGACAGGGTGTTAATGGCGAGCCTACTTAGTCTTAGAACCTTATCCCTAGGCGGGGCATCAGTTAGCATCTCGTAATTTATGATACTGTCGATTCTCTGGCTACAAGCAACCTGAGGACAGCACTTTAGCAGGGGTTTAGGCTGCTAAAGAGTAGTTTTCGTCGTTTGCGACTATTAAAATGGTATGGGGGATTTACGAGATCACATACCGCTCTCGACATGCACCTTTGGGTTTGTAACCGACGTCGAAACCATGTCGCCCCCAAAAAGTAGGCTGATTCTAACGCAAAGCATTGCTTTACGCTAGCAGCAAGATTGAAATAGCGCAGTTTATGCACTGTGTTTCATTAATCTTTCTTTATCTCGTGCCCAATCGCGGTCACGTTCTGTATTACGTTTGTCGTGATCCTGTTTACCTGTTACAAGGGCTACTTCACATTTAATGTGATTGCCTTTCCAGTAGAGAGCCATCGCGGCGCAGGTTTTACCTTTTTGCTCAGTAACTTGGATGATTTTATCCAGCTCTTTACGATTCAGTAGGAGTTTACGTTTACGCACGGGGTCGCAGACCACATGGGTGGATGCACTTAACAGCGGGGTAATGCGAGCACCGATTAGCCAAGCTTCATTTTGGTGGATGATAACAAAGGCGTCTACGAGCTGAGCTTTACCTTCGCGTAGGCTTTTTACTTCCCAACCCTCTAGGCATAAACCGGCTTCAAATTTTGTATCAACAAAATAATCGTGGCGAGCACGTTTATTTAAGGCAATAGTGCCTGTACTGGTGGATTTCTTCTTTGCTTTACTCATAGGTCAAAATTATACGATTCCAGGTTGGAAAAGCCTATGCTTTTCTTGAGCTCAGGCGCTTAATGTTAGAGAATTCACATTTTTTAAAAAAGTCTAATCGTAGACAGTTTAAAGTGGCGAGTTAATTCGTTCAAGCTAGACTGTAATGAAATTAAGCAAGAGCGTAATTTATGCCCGAAAATCGTTGTGTGCAAGGGATTTGGACTAGTCCTTGGTTGTTTATTTTAGCCGCCAGTGGTTCCGCAGTTGGTCTTGGTAACATTTGGAAGTTCCCTTATATGGTAGGGGAGAACGGAGGCGGTGCGTTTTTGTTCGTGTATTTGTTGTGCATGTTGTTTGTAGGTTTGCCTGTACTCATTGCCGAGGTGGCGTTGGGTCGTTCGGTTCGAGCTAACCCTATTGATACCATCAATGATTTACATGAACGTCATATTATCAACAAAGCTTGGGTTCTTGTGCCTTATCTTGCTGGTCTTGCAGGCTTTTTAGTGCTGAGCTTTTACAGCGTTATTGCGGGTTGGGCTTTAGCCTTTTTTGAGCGTTCTTTAAAAGGAGTTTTCACCGAGACGGATGAAGTTCAGACGCAATCTGTCTTTCAGGAGTTAATTAGTTCTCCTTCTGAAATGATGCTATGGCACTCAGTTTTTGTTGTATTGGTGATTCTGGCTGTGGGGCAGTCAGTTACACGAGGTCTAGCCGTATTAGTTAAGGTGCTACTGCCTTCTCTGGTTCTGATGTTATTAGGTTTGTCTGTTTACTCTGTGTTGGTGGGAGACCTAGATCAGACCTTATCTTTTTTGTTTTCCTGGAAGTGGAATCAAATTACCCCTAATGTTGTTTTGGCGGCAGTGGGCCATGCTTTTTTTAGCTTAAGTATTGGGATGGGTGGCATGTTTGCGTATGCGGCGTATATGAGTAAGCATATGTCTATTGCTAGGGCTTGTTCTATTGTTGTTGGGGTGGACACGCTAGTGGCTATTCTGGCTGGTCTTGTTGTTCTGCCTCTGGTTTTTGCTTTAAATATTAATGTGGATACTGGGCCAAGTTTAACCTTTATTTCATTGCCTGTCGCGTTTGGGAGTTTACCTGGAGGACAGTTGGTCGGGTCGGTATTTTTCTTGTTGTTGATACTGGCGGCTCTGACATCCGCTATTTCAATGCTAGAACTGTTTGTGTCTTGGTTACATGAGCGCTTTTATATTAGTCGCCTCAAGGCTTCTTTGCTTCTTGGTGTTGGTGTTTGGTTGTTGGGTTTTGCAAGCTTATTGTCTCTAAATGATTGGAGTGATTGGACAGTGTTTGGTTATGTTCTTTTTGATTTGCTTGATAAATTTACCTCTCTCATTTTGTTGCCTGTTGTTGCGCTTCTTTTAAGTGTTCTTGTGGCTCTGAATATCCCAAGAAGTAGACTAGAAAATGAGCTTATTACTCGTAACCCTAAGCATTTCAAGTGGTGGTATAATGTTTTGAAGTTTTTCAGTATTCCAATTATGTTGGTAATTACGATCACGGGTTGGATAGGAGTGTAGAGTGAGTCAAATCGAAAGATCGGCCTATGTAAATTACAGTTGCGAGCAAATGTTTGATCTGGTGAACGACATTAAGGCATATCCTCTGTTTTTACCGGGATGCATCAGTTCTCAAGTGAAGTCGCAAACTGATGAGGTGATTGTTGCCGCGCTAGAAGTAGGCAAAGGACCTGTAAAACAGTCATTTACGACAAAAAACACCTTACATTATGTAAATAAAATTGAAATGCATTTAGTGGAAGGCCCTTTTAAAAAACTGCAGGGCGTTTGGGTATTTACTCCGCTATCGGATACCAGTTGTAAAATAGCGTTATCTCTAGAGTTTGAACTAAGTGGTATGCTGAAATTTGCTTTTGGTGGGGTGTTTAGTCAGGTGGCAAATTCTATGGTTGACGCATTTAGTAATAGAGCGAAGGTTGTTTATGGTGGATAAAATACGAGTGGAAGTAGCTTATGCTCTCCCTGAAAAACAAAAAATTATTGCGATGGAGGTTGAGGAGGGGTGCACCGTCCGTGATGCTGTCATGATGTCCAATATAAATGCTTTTTTCCCTGATTTGGCGTTAAGTTCAGTCAAATTAGGTATTTTTGGTAAGTCGGTCCGTAATCCCGAAACACAACTCTTGAAGGCTGGTGAGCGAGTTGAGATATATCGAGAGTTGAAAATTGACCCGAAGCAAGCTCGGGCCAATCGTGCCGCCAAGGCTGGAAAGTAAACTTTGGATTAGAGTGGTGGGTCTATTTTAATTAAAACGCCATCTTTGAAGGTTAACGTCAGTTTGTTTAAATCGCTCTTTTTTGTTTTGTCTGTAGCGTAGGTAGAAGTGAACAGATATCGCCACTCATTGGATGTGAATTGATCGGTAATCATAGGTGTACCAATTAGGAACTTCACTTGAGGCTCCGTCATACCAATTTGTAATTGCGTAACATCTTCTTGTTTTAAGACATTTCCTTGAGGGACTGGCGTTTTATACGCATCTGGAAATAAGCTACATGCACTTAAAGAAAGGGCGAGGGTGAACGTGATGAGTGTTTTTTTCATTTGTTTAATCCTAATTTAGATCAACTAATGATAAAGTAATTTAAAATAAGTTCGAGTAGAGAATAGCCAATGACAAACGAAAATCAAGAATTGAAGAAAGCAGGCCTAAAAGTAACCTTACCTAGGGTAAAGATTTTACAAATCTTGGAAGGTTCAGAAGGTTCCCATTTAAGTGCTGATGATGTATACCGTAAGTTATTAGATCAGGGGGAGGATGTCGGTCTAGCCACTGTATATCGTGTACTGACTCAATTTGAAAGTGCTGGTTTGGTTATGCGCCATCATTTTGAAGCAGGAACGGCGGTATTTGAAATCGCTCAAGAAGAGCATCATGATCATATGATCTGTTTAGATACAGGTACCGTGATTGAGTTTTTTGATCCTATTATTGAGCAACGTCAAAAAGAAATTGCCGCTGAACACGGTTACGAAATCGAAGATCATAATTTGATTTTATACGTTAAGCCAAAATCGTAGAGCAGAGCAAACCTAGAACCACTGACTAGAATGATCTAGTAAGTGGTTTTTTTATTTATACAATGCATGTGGTTTATTGAAGGTGAACGTTACCAAGCATTTCTCTTGCATGGGCTAACGTTTGTTGAGTGAGTTCTAATCCTCCTAACAGACGAGCAATTTCTACGGTCCGGTCCTTTTTATGCAGCGTAGTGACTTGAGACGATGTGTGGTCTTGCTCGACTTGTTTTTGTACTAACAGGTGCTGGTGGCCTTGCGCTGCTACTTGCGCTAAATGGGTAACACAAAAAACCTGCCCTTTTGTACCTACGGAACGCAACATGCGCCCTACAACTTCTGCAATTCCTCCGCTGATACCAACATCAACCTCATCGAAAATAAGCGTTGGTATCGTTGATGTGCTCGCCGTGACGACTTGTATCCCTAAGCTGATCCGAGATAACTCACCTCCAGACGCTACTTTCCTTAAAGGTTGAGCGGGTTGTCCTGGGTTTGAAGCAATCATGTATTCAATCTCTTCGAAGCCATTTGCTGTGACTTCGTCTAAAGGATGGCAATGAATTTGAAACTGAGCATAAGGCATGCCTAGCCCATGAATCTGCTCTTCAACTTTTGTCGCTAGAACTTCCTTAGCTTTCATTCTTTGTTCTGTAAGCTCCGTTGCCATTTCTGTCAGGGCCTGATACGCCTTTTCTTCTTTTTCCTTTAATACGTCTAGATTTTCATTACTGCCGATGATGTCATTTAAATCGGCGGTAAGGGTTTCCTGTAATAAGACCAATTCTTCCGGTGTTGTTTTGTGTTTTCTGGCCGTGTCATAAATATCGCTGAGACGTTGTTCTACTTCATTTAGCCGTGCTGGGTCCTGCTCAAGTGTGTCTTGATAATGAGAAAGGCTATTGCACGCTTCTTCAATTTGAATAATGGCTTCATTCATTAAGTCGCAAGCGCTTTGTAAATGAGGCGTGCGCGTTTGAATACTAGAGGCCGTTAATAAGGCATGATTGAGCAAGGAGCGAATGTTGCTATCCTCTTCTTCAGCAAGTAGTAAGTTGGTTTGATAGACCTTCTGTTGCGCATCGGCAATTGTTGCCAAAAATTTTTGCTCTTCTTCCAATGCTTTTAATTCACCGCCTTTGAGATTCAAAACCTCTAACTCTTGCACTTGATAAGTTAATAATTGAATGCGGGATTCTTGATCTGTAGAGCGAGTTAGCCGTGCGTTTAGTTCGTCTCGCATTTTTTTCCAATCTTGATATTGGCTTTTTACTTTATGGCTTAGTGAATTTAGGCCGCCGAAAGCGTCAACTTGAACGCGTTGGGCGCTTTTTTTCAACAAAGACTGGTGTTCATGCTGTCCATGAATATCAATTAAATAGGCGCCAATGGTTTTTAAATCGGCTAATGCGCAAGGGCGATTATTGATATAGGCTTTTGACTTGCCTTCTTTTGTAATGATTCTTCGCAAAATACAATATTGATCAGACTCTAAATCTCGATCGTGTAGCCATTTAGTTGCATTGATATTATTGCTTACATCAAATGTGGCACTGATTTCGGCTTTTTTTTCACCATGTCTGACGACGCCACTGTCTGTTCTGGCGCCGAGACATAAAGATAAAGCATCCACCATTATCGACTTGCCCGCACCTGTTTCACCGGATATAACGGTCATTCCTTTACGCAATTCAAGTTCTAGGGATTCAACAATGGCAAAATTGGCAATAGCAATACTTGTCAGCATGGTGTTTTGCTCCATGAAAAAGGTGAGACTAATTCTGATTTCATTATATTTCAAATTACATGGTTATTTATACAGTAGTTGGTTGTTTTTTGACAAGTGTTTAAAGTGAAAATAAATTTATTTGGTCAGATTAAACCGCTTTTTTTTGACGTGATACGGTTTTATGATGGGTAATTTAAAGCCAATACGTTAAAACTCATGCGCTTTTAGTCATTAAATTATGCAATGCTATTTGCTATTTGCTATTTGCTTATTGATTGAGTGATATTTCTTCTCTCACTTGTTTTTTTAGTAATTTAATAAAGTTTGTTTCTATCTCTTTCAGACTAACTGTTTCCGGACTAACAAGGTAAATCTCTGTGACCGGAAAGTCATTATAGGGGGGCAAGGGCCATAATAATCCTTGACCGACATAGGGTGTGGCGCTGTCTATGGTCAAGGCTCCAAAGCCAATACCAGCAAGAATTAAGCGACGAATTTCCTCAACATTGGAAGATACAGCGACCAATTTCCCCCAGAATTGATGCTCATCCCGAAACTGGGCAATCGCATCTAATCCCTCTCCTGGTTGATCGCTTTCAAATGAGATATAAGCTCCACCTTTAAGGTCGTCTATAGATAGATCCGGTTTACCGAAGCAAGGATGATCTTTACCGCAGTAAAAGCCCATTTTTTCATACCCAATAAAATCAAAGCGAAGTCCTGTTTTAGCCATTTTTTTATTGCTTAAGCCAATGTGTAGAGCACCTTCGAGAACATGACTCACAATATCGGCGCTTGGGTGTGTATTGATATTGAAAATGACGTTCGGATAGAGAGCATGATACTTGGCTAAGGTTTTATCGAAGGCAGGGCATTGTAAGTGGCTGGCGATTTCAATGGTTATTTCACCTTGAACTGTGTCTTTTTGCTCTACAAATTGATCGGCCATATTGCCGATAACTCGGCTTGCCGCAGACGCATATTCATACACCCTCATACCTTGGAGTGTTAATGAGAAAAAGCCTTTTTTACGTAATATCAATGGCTTATCGAAGTGTTCTTCTAATCTTTTTAATGCATTACTGACACTAGGTTGACTTAACGAAAGCTTCCTGGCGGCCGCACTGATGCCACCTTCATTGACTATAACTAAAAAAGTGTAGAGGAGGTTCCAATCTAAGTTTCGAAGCAATCTATCTTTGGCTGACAGCATGGTTAAATTCCATAAATGTAAATAAGCATAGCGGTAGGCTATGTATAGCATATTTATTTATCATTTTTATAGTGTGGGGATTTTGACGATACTCGAAACGACTCCTCGCATCCTTTCTCTTATAAAGGGCTATGCGGATCATTCTTGTTGTAGAAGTAAGGAACTCAGTATGAAAAATGTTTTTTTGACCAGTGCCGTTCTCTCTTGTCTTTCGTTAACGGCGATGTCCGTTGTGGCTAGCGATACTTTACGAATCGGAACAGAAGGGGCTTACCCCCCATTTAATTATTATACAGCGGATGGCCAATTGGCTGGATTTGACATTGATATTGGTAAAGCGATTTGTCTGGAAATGAAGCGTGAGTGTAAGTTTGTTGCTCAAGATTGGGACGGTATCATTCCGGCTCTTTTAGCAAACAAGTACGATCTTGTATTAGCGTCAATGTTTATTACAGAGGCGCGTAAAGAGCAGGTTGCATTCAGTCAGCCTTATCAAGCTTCTGCGATGACGTTTGTGGCGGATAAATACGTTGCACTGACTGATGTGTCACCTGATGCCATGAAGGGAAAAATTATTGGGGCTCAAGGTTCTACTACTCAAGCTGAGTACCTACTCGCAAATTATCCTGAATCTGATGTGCGTTTATACCCAACACAAGACGCTGTTAATTTGGATTTGGTGAGCGGACGCATTGATGCTCAAGCGGGCGATATTATGCCTATGACGGATTGGTTGAACTCTGTCGATGGTGCTTGTTGCGAACGGGTTGGCGAAATGATCACGGACCCTGCTTACGTTGGTGACGGTGTTGGTATGGCGATGAGGAAGGGCGATAAGGCATTATTGAAAGACGTGAACCTTGCCTTAGCGGCGATTATTGCGAACGGCACCTATCAAAAAATTAATAAAAAATATTTCACTCTTAACCTGCTGACGTTGGAATAAATCTTTAGGTTATACGAATGCGTTTATTGTCGCGCGTCTTTCTATGGTTTTTTTTGAAGGGTGGCTTAAAACATGACAGGGTTCTCTGAAGCATTAGCACTTCTTAGTTTTGGTGATCAAGGGTGGGGTGATGAACTGCTCAAAGGTCTACTGATTACGTTATTGTTGGCTTGTTCTGCTCTCCCCTTTGGTTTGCTTTTGGGGGGCAGTGTGTCGGCAATGTCGATGAGTCAATCACGTTTAACAAGAAGTATAGCACTTCTGTTTACAACGGTTATTCGAGGGCTGCCTGAGCTGTTAACGCTGTTTATGATTTATCACGGTGTTGGCTTATTCATAAATCAACTGCTCGCCTGGTTCAGCCCCAATAATGGCTATTTTGACTTCAGTCCTTTTCTTGCTGGCGTGATCGCTCTGAGTTTGGTGTTTAGTGGTTATGCTGCAGAAGTGTTGCGTGGGGCGTGGCAGTCTATTGATAAAGGACAACGAGAAGCCGGTCAGTCTCTTGCTATGGGGAGGGTGCAAATTTTCTGGTTAATCGAGCGGCCACAAATTATTCGTTTGGCTCTGCCTGGACTTGGAAACCTTTGGATTAATTTAGTCAAGGATACAGCGTTAGTGTCTGTTATTGCGCTAGATGATTTGATGAGAATGACCAATATTGCTGTTGGTGCGACAAAAAAACCATTTTTGTTTTACCTCACTGTGTGCGCGCTTTATTGGCTGATTTGTATTTTGTTTGAGCGGGTATTGGCTCAGCTTGAGATTAGGGCCAATCGGGG
This sequence comes from Marinomonas algicola, assembly GCF_014805825.1. Taxonomy (NCBI): domain Bacteria; kingdom Pseudomonadati; phylum Pseudomonadota; class Gammaproteobacteria; order Oceanospirillales; family Oceanospirillaceae; genus Marinomonas; species Marinomonas algicola. The sequence goes on along the minus strand of NZ_CP061941.1, from coordinate 3,962,716 downwards.
CATGCAACCTCGTCATTAATAACACGACGGCTTAGGAGAATATTGTGCTTAATATTATTCAAAACTATGCACCTGTTTTCGTTGATGGGGCACTGTTAACATTAAAAATCACTTTTATTGCGGTGTTAATTGCCGCTATTTTTGCTTTGCCTATGGCGATATTGAGAACCAACCCTAGCCGCTATCTGAGAATTCCGATACAAGTGTATATCTCTTTTTTTCGTGGTACACCACTGATTGCTCAACTCTTCTTAGTGTATTACGGGTCAGGAGAATTTCGGCCTTTGTTAATGGATGCAGGCTTGTGGGGTTTCTTCAGAGATCCAGTAAATTGCGCCTTACTTACGTTTACTTTGAACTCCTTAGCTTACCAAACAGAAATTCTAAGAGGTGCTTTACAGTCAGTAAACCAAGGTGCTATCGAAGCGGGACGCGCGATGGGGATGCCTGCCTCCTTATTGTATAGACACATTATTTTGCCACTGGCTTACCGCATCGCGTTTCCAGCGTTAGGTAACGAATTCATTTTGATGTTAAAGGGTGGGGCGGTTGCAAGCGTGATTACTGTTATGGATTTGATGGGGCAAACTCGTCGAGTCTTTTCGCAAACATTTGATATTTCAACCTACTTTACAGCGGCCTGCTTGTATTTGTTGCTTACAACCTGCTTTGTTCTCTTGTGGAGACAACTGGAGCAGCATTTTAAACGACATCTAACTTACTCACAAAGTAAAGCTAAAGCCACTTTGAAAAGAGTGCGCTGAGCTAATTCAAATTTATTAACCCAATAACGATTATTAACAGGGCGATTTTCGCTTCTGGGAGATCGTTTGACCTAAAAAGGAAGGCAATCATGAACACCTTGATATTAAAAGCGCCATATTTGGTTTTCTTAGGTGATGCTAATGATCTATTAATGGCAAAAGTGGCGAAAGGCATTGCTCATTGGCGCCCTGAAAAGTGCGTAGCTCAGCTTAAGTTACCAGGGGCAAAGGCCGATTTAGGTTTGCCCGACCTCTCTATTCAGCAGGCGGCTGATGCCGGCGCAAAAACTTTTGTCATTGGTCTGGCCCCAATTGGAGGGACCTTGCCAGCAGAATGGATAGGTTTGCTTACGGAAGCCATGGAAGCGGGATTAGATATTGCCAGTGGTTTGCATATGCGATTGTGTGATATTCCCGAGCTGGTTGCGGCCGCCGAACGAACAGGGCAAAGCTTGTTTGATGTGAGAATACCAAAAGGGGAAATGGTATGTGGTACTGGCCTGCCGAGAAAAGGCAAACGATTGCTTAGTGTTGGGACAGATTGTTGTGTTGGTAAAATGTTCACAACTCTCGCCATTCATAAAGAAATGGAACGAAGAGGCCTAAATGTGTCCTTTCGAGCCACAGGTCAAACCGGCATTTTGATCGAAGGGAACGGTGTGCCAGTGGATGCGGTTGTGTCTGATTTTATTGCTGGCATGGTTGAAGCGCTTTCTCCTGATAACACCACAGATCATTGGGATATTATTGAAGGCCAAGGCTCATTATTTCATCCGGCCTACGCTGGCGTGAGTTTGGGATTGTTGCATGGTGCTCAAGCGGACGTGCTGATTGTTTGTCATGAAGCGGGACGTGATCAAATGGATTCTATGGACGGTTATTTAGTACCTGACCTAGAAACGGTAATTGCTACAAATTTAGCTATGGGCGCTTTAACCAACCCAAGTATTTCTCTTGGCGGGATTGCTTTAAATACAATGAATTTGTCAGAAGCTGACGCTCTACGTGAAATGGCTCGATTAGAAGTTCAATTTGGTGTGCCCGTTGTAGATCCTGTGCGCACGGGCGTTTCTTCAATCGTAAATAAATTGGAGACTCTATAATGCGTAAAATGAATATATATGTGGAAAAATGGCCACTGCATGAGCCTTTTATCATTTCTCGTATGGCGCCACAGCTAAACGGCGAAGTCGTTGTTGTCGAAATTGAGCAAAATGGCTTGATAGGTCGCGGAGAATGCGAGCGTATGGATGTCTTTGAACCAGCCTATCCAAATGTTGTAAAGATGATAGAAAGCGTTAAAACACACATTGAATCTGGACTTAATCGTTTAGATCTTCGTTCGCATTTACCTTCTGGAGCCGCCAGAAATGCAGTCGACTGCGCCTTATTCGAGTTAGAAGCCAAGCAGGCTAGTTTGCCTGCCTGGCAACTGGCCGGTTTTAGTGGACCTCCTCACCCTGTTGTTACTGTATACACTTTGTCGTTAGATACAGCGGAGAATATGGCAAAAGCGGCTGAGAGGCAAAAACACCGGCCAATTCTAAAATTGAAATTAGGCCGTCAAGGCGATTTAGATAAAGTCAAGGCCGTCCGAGAGGCGGCTCCTGACACGCGTTTGGTAATTGATGCTAATACTGGCTGGAGTTTCTCACAATTAACGTCTTACTTACCTGAGCTGGTCAAACTGGGTGTTGAAATGATAGAACAGCCCTTGTGTCCTGAAGAAGAGCATTTATTGGAGGGGTTACATCCAGAAATACCAATCGTGGCTGATGAGTCGTGTCTTGACTGTTCTTCGCTAGAGGCGTTAAAAGGGCGCTATCAAGGCGTTAATATCAAATTGGATAAGACTGGAGGTATGACCGAAGCGTTGGCGTTGCTTGATGAGGCTGAAAATCAAGGCTTTGAGATTATGGTGGGCTGCATGCTTGGCACGTCATTGGCCATGGCGCCCGCTTTATTGTTGTCTCAGAAAGCGCGTTGGGTTGATATTGATGGTCCATTATTACTCTCTAAAGATAGACAAGCAAGAATGCATTATGAAGGGAGTCTTGTGCATCCCAACCCCAGTGTCTGGGGTGAGTAGAATAGAGTAATGAGAGGGTCGAACGCAGCGCAAAACTTTATTGGATAAGAGATGGCTCTGCGTTCGTTTTTCTACAGAGTGATAACGACGAAAAATAAATAACTAAACGCTTATACGTCATGCCTGCTGACTTTCTTTATCTGAATTTTATCGTATTTTCATCAACCGTATCTGCGCCAAACCTAAGATTTAACGTTTCTTTTTCTAAAGATAATTTCCTCTCTAAAATCCCCTTAAATTTAATGCGGGTTTGCTATTGAAAGTAATCTGCTCATCCCCATATATGCCACACAGACATTGAACACGTTCTGTTATTTGGAGGAACTAATGAGTGATCAGCAAAAAAATCCATCTTTTGATGCGGAGCAAATTTTGAACAACGAAGCAGAAAACATTCAACCTGAGAATGAAAGTGTCGAATCCATTCTAGAACCTGAAGCGGAAGGTTTCAGTTCTGAATTTGATGAGCAGCTGTCTGTAGCTTTAGAAGAAGCTACGAAATATAAAGAAGCAGCGTTACGTGCACAAGCCGATGCGCAAAATATTCGTCGTCGTGCAGATCTTGATGTTGAAAAGGCTCATAAATTTGGCTTAGAGAAGTTCGCTAAAGAAATTGTTTTAGTAGCAGACAATCTAGAGCGGGCACTTACGTCAACTGAAAAGGCCGATGGTGAAGATTTGATGCGTGAAGGCGTTGAGTTAACATTGAAGGGATTACTTGAAGCCTTAGCTCGCTTTGAGGTGCATGCTGTTGACCCTCATGGAGAACCCTTCAACCCAGAGTTACACCAAGCGATGACTATGGTGCCTAACCCTGACTTAGAGCCGAACACGGTAATGGATGTGATTCAGAAAGGTTACACATTACATGGGCGCCTTTTGCGACCTGCAATGGTAGTCGTTTCGAGTGCAGCTTAAAAATCTGTCATTTTTTTGACACTGATCGGTTGAAATGCTCAAAAGAGCACCCAAATACAGAATAACATCGTAATAACTGATTTTTACTGGAGAAGAAAACCATGGGTAAAATCATAGGTATAGATTTAGGTACAACAAATTCTTGTGTTTCCGTACTAGACGGTGACAAAGCGCGTGTAATTGAAAATGCTGAAGGCGATCGCACCACGCCTTCCATCGTGGCTTATGCTGATGATGGCGAAATATTGGTTGGCCAGTCTGCAAAACGTCAAGCCGTTACCAACCCAACGAATACATTGTTTGCTGTTAAGCGTTTGATCGGTCGTCGCTTTAAAGATGATGTGGTTCAAAAAGACATCTCAATGGTACCGTACAAAATTATTGAAGCGGAAAATGGCGATGCATGGGTCGAAGTGAAAGGCGACAAGAAAGCGCCACCACAAATCTCCGCTGAAGTTTTGAAAAAAATGAAAAAAACAGCGGAAGATTATCTAGGTGAAAAAGTCACTGAAGCCGTAATTACGGTTCCTGCTTATTTCAATGATTCTCAGCGTCAAGCAACAAAAGACGCCGGTAAAATTGCCGGTCTTGAAGTAAAACGTATCATCAACGAACCAACAGCGGCCGCTCTAGCTTATGGCTTAGACAAAAACGCTGGCGATTCCGTTATTGCGGTTTATGACCTTGGTGGTGGTACATTCGATATCTCTATCATTGAGATCGCTGACGTTGATGGTGAGAAACAATTTGAAGTATTGGCTACCAATGGAGACACATTCCTAGGTGGTGAAGATTTCGATATGCGTATTATTGAATTTTTAGCCGCGGAATTTAAGAAACAATCTGGTATCGATTTACATAACGATCCTCTAGCATTACAGCGCTTGAAAGAAGCTGGCGAAAAAGCCAAAGTTGAATTGTCATCAGCTACGCAAACAGAAGTTAATTTACCTTACATTACGGCTGATGCGTCAGGACCAAAACACTTAAACGTTAAATTGACTCGCTCTAAACTTGAGTCTTTAGTTGAAGAGTTGGTTACGAAATCTCTTGAGCCTTGTCGTCAAGCGCTGAAAGATGCAGATCTGAGTGCCTCTGATATCGATGAAGTTATCCTAGTCGGTGGTCAAACTCGTATGCCTTTAGTGCAAGCTAAGGTAACGGAGTTCTTTGGTAAAGAACCTCGTAAAGATGTAAACCCTGACGAAGCTGTGGCAATCGGTGCTTCTATTCAAGGTGCGGTACTTGCAGGTGATGTAAAAGACGTTCTTCTATTAGACGTGACGCCTTTGTCTCTAGGTATTGAGACAATGGGTGGTGTAATGACGGCTCTGATCGAGAAAAACACGACTATCCCTACTAAGAAGTCGCAAACATTCTCTACTGCAGAAGACAACCAAAGCGCAGTGACAATTCATGCGGTACAGGGTGAGCGTAAACAGGCGTCTCAAAATAAATCACTAGGTCGCTTTGACTTGGCAGAGATTCCACCTGCTCCACGCGGTGTACCACAAATTGAAGTAAGCTTCGATATTGATGCTAACGGTATTTTGAGTGTTTCTGCCAAAGACAAGGCAACAGGCAAAGAGCAATCTATTGTGATCAAAGCGTCTTCAGGCTTGAGTGATGACGAAGTTGAACAAATGGTTCGTGATGCTGAGGCGAATGCTGAAGAAGATCGTAAATTTGAAGAGCTTGTTCAGGTTCGTAACACGGCCGACGGTATGATCCATGCCACTCGTAAAACGTTGACTGATGCTGGTGATAAAGCGACAGCGGAAGAAAAAGAAGCGATCGAGAAAGCGATTACTGAATTGGAAGAAGCATTGACGTCCAACGATAAAGAAGTGATCGAAGAGAAAACCACGGCGTTGACTCAAGCTTCTGGAACACTGGCTCAGAAAATGTATGCAGAAGCTGAAGCTGCCGAAGCGGGTGAACAACCATCAGCTGAAGACGCTAAGCAAGATGATGCCGTTGATGCTGAATTCGAAGAAGTAAAAGACGAGAAAAAATAAGCCGTTATGAATCTAGGTAGATCTAGCTAGATTTTCGGTAATAATAAAACACGGTCAATGGCCGTGTTTTGTTATTTATTACACGAGTTTTTCTATTCTTGTTTGTATTCAATAAAATGAATGTATCTACTTTCGACTTTACTGCCCAGGACCACCTGTTATGAGCAAAAGAGATTATTATGAAGTGCTAGGGGTAGCACGTGGCGCAGATAAAAAAGAGATCAAAAAAGCCTATCGATCTCTAGCCAATAAATACCACCCTGATAAGAACCCAGACAATACCGAAGCACTGGAAAAATTTAAAGAAATTGGCGAAGCTTACGAAGTGCTTTCTTCTGACGAGAAGCGATCCGCTTATGATCAATATGGCCATGATGCTGTTAATGGTCAAGGTGGTGGCTATGGCGGCGCACAAGGAGGCTTTAGTGATATCTTTGGCGATGTGTTTGGTGATATTTTCGGCGGCGGTGGCCAAGGTGGTGGCGGCAGTCGTGCTCGACGTGGTTCTGACCTGAGATATACATTAGAGCTGGATTTAGAGCAGGCTGTTTGGGGTTGTGACGAAAAAATTCGCATTCCGACGCTAGTCGATTGTAAACCTTGTGACGGTAGTGGTGCGAAACCTGGCACTAAACCTGTGACTTGCCCTACTTGTCAAGGTCAGGGTCAAGTGCGAATGGCCCAGGGTTTTTTCTCTGTGCAACAGACTTGTCCTCAATGTCATGGACAAGGTCAGATTATTTCTGATCCTTGTAAATCATGTCATGGACAAGGGCGTACACAAGAATACAAAACCTTGTCTGTTAAGATTCCTGCTGGTGTGGATACAGGAGATCGTATTCGTTTATCCGGTGAAGGTGAAGCGGGGGCTCATGGTGCTCCAGCGGGTGATTTATTTGTTCAAGTATCCGTTAAACCTCATGCTATTTTTGAGCGGGATGGTGCTAACTTACACTGTGATGTACCAATTAGCTTTACAAAAGCGGCTTTAGGAGGCGAGATTGATGTGCCGACATTGGATGGTCGTGTACGCTTAAAGGTCACTCCAGAATGCCAAACAGGTAAATTGTTCCGTTTACGTGGCAAAGGCGTGAAGCCAGTGCGCGGTGGTCCAGTAGGTGATTTGATTTGCCGCGTTATTGTTGAAACGCCAGTTAAATTAACAGAAAGACAAAAAGAACTTTTACAAGAGCTTGATGATAGTATGGGGGAAGGTTCTAGTCATTCTCCTAAGCAATCAAGTTGGTTTGATGGTGTGAAAAAGTTTTTTGATGAAATTAAAAAATAGCTCACACCTTAAGTGATTAAGGAACAGGGGCTTATTTAGCCCCTTTTTCTTTTAAAATGAAGTCAATGTGGTGTCTTAATAGTCCTGCTGCGTTTGTAAAGCTGTTGTTGTTTGGGATAATAAAGTCTGCTTTGTTCTTTATTTCAAGCGTTTTTAATGCCGCTTGTCTAACGTGACGCATATAGCGACTTGTTACCTCGTTCACATTACGTCCGCGCTCCGCTATGTCTCTTTTAAGTCGACGAACAACCGCAATATCAAGGTCGGTATCGACAAATAAGAGATAATCGACAGCATCACGAACACCTTGGTCTTGAAACATCATATGGCCCTCAACGAGAACAACATGCGTCGGCTCTAAATTACGGTAACCAACGCGTTTATGTTGAGAGTGGTCATATACCGGTATCTCATTTGGTTGTTGACGATTTTTGCAGTTATGAATGGCGAGAGTTAGGCTTTCAACATCTAGGGCATTCAGATCATCAAAATTGTATACGTCTGGATCGATACTACCGCACCCTTTATAAAAATTATCTTGACAAATAACGGTTATTTTATCGTCATGTCCTTCCGCTAGTAGAGCGCAAAGCCGACTTTTACCGCTACCAGATACTCCTGTTATGCCAATAACGAGCGCCATGTAACACCTCTGGAAATTTAAGTTAGTCTTTTACTGTAGTGAAACAGCGAACTAATATATTATATCAGAATGTTGAAATATTGCTTTCCTAGTATGACGGCTAGGCGTATGAGAGAGAAAAAATGATGGTTTCTTTGGGAAAACTCCCATTTCTAAAAGCAATTCCTATAAGTTTGTTATTGCGTTTTTCTTTGGCTTCAGAAGTGAGTGCTGAAGAGGTGCTTGCTGAGCAAGAGGGCGCTGAAAAAGTGGTTTCTGAGGAAAGCGTACCTGCTGAACCTAAAGTATATTCAAATGCTGCAGAGCTTTTTGGTCTGAAAATAAACGATTTATCTCAAGCGGAATTTGAAGAGCAGTTGAAAAAAATGGGGCTTCGCTCCTATCCAAGTTTTCGTCAAGGCATTGCTAGTTATAGTTTAGGAGAAGAAGGGATTTTGGGGGTGCGAACGTTAACTGTGGTCTACAATAAATTTAAATTTATTGAAAAGATATCTCTAGCTGGCGTCGTGAAAGATAATGAAAAACGTAAAGCATTAGGTAACTTACTGATAAATAAATACGGTAAGCCTACTGTTGGCTTTGTGAATGATGGCTTTGGCAGGGCCCAATGGCTGTTCTATGATGGTACGCTTATTCAGCTGCGTAATACAACGTTTGATGTCTCAATCGCTTACGTAGATCGCTCTCCAAAGGAACAGTCTTTATCTGGTCAAATTGATGTTGAGTCGCTCTTGAAAAAAAACTCAAGCACTCGCTAGCCTCTGTCTAATGGAATGATCTTGATGACCCTTTACCTACTTAGTAAATATTACCGTTGAGCTAGAATTAAATGGACTTTTTGTTACAACTAAATACTCAATTGGCGTATCAAATAACACCCTATTTAGGTGATGTCGCTTTGGCATTAGTGGCTACTGTCTTGGTTATTTATGGTGATCGATTAAACAGGGTTTTGAAAAGGACTGTCTCTCATTGGGTTTTTATTGCTAGAGTGACTGTGTTTATCCTGATGTGTACTTTTGGCTACGGATTGTTAACGGTATGGGGACAACCAATCGTCCGCTTGGGGATTTTACAGGTACCCATTGAGTACAGGCCTACAATCATTCTCTTTTGTTTCATTCTATTGGGCGTTTTAGCGGAAAGAAAACGCCATTTATAAAAAAATAAAATGTAATTATTATTCATTGAAGTTGGCAAATTACTACATTTTTAGCCATCTTTCAGTGTAAAGCCCCTTTATGACTTTTAAATGTAGTAAATTTTCTTTGCTGTTTGTTTTGTTCCATTCTTTTCTTGTATATTACTTACCAAATGTCTGATTTTCTTAGTTTTTTGTTGCCTTTTTACAATTTGTCATAGACCTAAATGCTAGGTAAACTCCCGCCATCGATACAACATAGAGACTCTTTCAGGGGCGAACAATGACGAATACTTGGTTAAAAACGCTTTCTCATGTGGAATCTTTGATTCCTATTCTTGGTAAACTTGGTCGTGAGCAAGAGGTTAAAGTGGAACTGGCAGGCCAGCCACTTATGTCAGATTCAGTAACGGCGTTAATGACGACTTTTGACCAATATCCAGAAATTGACCTTGTAAAAGTGATTGCTCTTTTAACTGATCTTCAATCTACCCCAGTGCAAAACACTACCGTAGATTTGGAAAGCCTTTTGGTTGAAAGTGATGTTGAGGCTTTGATCGCTCAAAGTACATCATCTCTAAAGCAAGTGCCTGTTGTGTTATACGGTTTTGGTCGAATAGGGCGACTTTTAGCCCGCCGTATGTGTGCACTTGGTCATACCACTCCTGGAATGAAGTTAGCGGCGATTGTCGTTCGTAAAGCCGGCGATAAAGACTTAAAGAAAAGAGCCAGTTTATTAAAATTTGATTCTGTTCATGGCACTTATGAGGGCGTTGTTAAGTCGGATGAAGAAGAATCTACATTAACTATAAATGGTCAAGCGGTAAAAGTTATTTACGCTTCTCATCCAAGTGAAGTGGACTATGAGTCTTATGGTATTAGAGACGCCTTGTTAGTTGATAATACGGGTATGTGGCGTGACCATGATGGATTAAGTGCTCACTTACAACGACCAGGCATTGACCGTGTTGTGTTGACGGCGCCTGGCAAGCAGATGAAAAACATTGTTTTCGGCGTCAATCAGAATGATGTTGAATTAGATGACCGTATTGTTTCAGCGGCTTCGTGTACAACAAACGCAATCACACCAATCTTATCTGTATTAGAGCAACAATACGGCATTGAATCGGGACATGTTGAAACCGTTCACGCTTATACAAACGATCAGAATCTAATTGATAACGTACATAAAGGCGATCGTCGAGGCCGTGCGGCCGCCCTAAACATGGTGATGACAGAAACTGGCGCTGCAAAGGCGGTTTCAAAGGCCATTCCATCTTTAGAAGGCAAGCTGAGTGGCAGTGCTATACGTGTTCCAGTGATCAATGTATCGATAGCGGTCTTAAGCCTACGATTTGAAAAAGACGTTACGGTTGAGGGAATTAATACGCTATTGGAATCGGCATCACAAACCGCTGAGTTATCAGGTCAAATTGGCTTTAGTATAGAAGCCGATGCGGTATCGTCTGACTTCATTGGCAGCACGCAAGCAGGGATTCTGGACTCATTATCGACTAAAGTACGCGGTAATCAAGCGACATTGTATGTTTGGTACGATAATGAGTTTGGTTATAGTTGTCAGGTAGTTCGTTTAATGGAGCAGCTTGCTCAGCAAGCGTTAGCAAATGAAGGTAAAGATACAGAGTCGTCAGTTGCTGCCTAATCTGAGCTAATCCGAATATTCAAAAAGCAGCTTTTAAAGCTGCTTTTTTTTCCTTCGTTATTCCGACTGTATAGGCCTAAAAAAACCGGACATAAAGTCCGGTTAAACAAAAGCAACTAGTAATTAGTGAGAAATACACCTTGTGGGCGCTGTATTCACTCCATTAAATGCTGTGGGGACGGCTAATGGACACTATAGAAATGAGATGATTTCTATTTATACTAGTTTGTTTAGGCCGCTGTATGCCTAAACTTGAAACATCAATTTTAGGTTGTTTTAAGTGGTTTTCAAGCGATATAATTTAACGCTATGGATTAATTTTACTAATGTGAAATTCGTAATGGCTTGTACGGTTTTAGGTTAAATTATCAGTTTGAAATCGACGTGCCGTCTTTGTATGAACTTGGATGTACTTTTAATAAAAGGCCTTAAATGAGATCACTGCCTCTTTCCACTTTGTATACTTTTAGCATTGCTGCAAAACACCTAAGTTTTACCAAAGCAGCGGAGGAGCTTAGCTTAACTCAAGGCGCTATCAGTCAGCAAATACGTCAACTTGAGGCGCGTTTGGGTTTTGAACTTTTTGTCAGGCAGCATCGCCGTCTTGAGCTGACTCAAAAAGGGATGCGTTTGGCGGTTAACCTACACAAAAATTTTAATGATATCGATTCTATTATTACGGAGCTTCGGGTTGAAGAAAGTGACCGTATTTTGACTTTGTCGGTTTTGCCATCGCTGGCAACAAAATGGCTGATTCCTCGTTTGGGGCGACTGCATGAGGCTTATCCCGAACTTCAGCTTCGAATACAGGCGAGCGATAAAGAGGTAGACTTTCGTAGAGATAAAATAGATGTGGCGATTATCAATAGTTACATTTATAACGGCAAGAACTATTCGACACCTTTGTTAGTGGATAAGGTGTTTCCTGTCTGCAGTCCTGCTTATGCCAAAGAGCATAACTTACTTGAGCCAAATCAGCTTTCTAATGTTGCGCTGCTGAATGACGATTCGGGTTGGATGTTTTCAACTCCTTATGCGGAATGGGAGGCTTGGCTCGATCTTGCACAAGTTCGTGGCGTCCGCCCGGCAAAAGGAGTGAGTTTCAATCGTGGTGATTTGGCGGTACAGGCGGCTATCGCAGGCCAAGGTATTGCCTTGGGGCGCACGCCACTGGTTATGGACGATCTTAATGAAGGACGTCTAGTGAGGCCTTTTAAGGAGGAGTTGGATATGGGGAACTGTTATTTATTTGTTTGCCCAGAAGAGTACAGAGAGCGTGGTTACGTTCATAAACTCTTGCAATGGTTGATCAATGAAAGTGCAGAACACGCCCCTGAAATAGATTAAAGAGGCGTGCTATTTGATTGCTACCAATGCTCTAATATGAGTTTGACTGAAATAGCCAAACACATAATGATTACTAGGGGGCGAATAAGTGCGCTGCCTTTTGTGATCACTAGGCGTGACCCTATTTGCGCCCCTATCCATTGCCCTATGCCCATGGCAACGCCAAGCCCCCAAATAATGTTTCCAGTAAAAGCAAAAATAAATAGAGAGGAGACATTGCTTGTCGCATTTAGTACTTTTGTTTGAGCGGTTGCGCTAATAATAGTGGCTCCCATAAAGCACAGGAACGCTGTTGAGAAAAAAGCCCCTGTCCCCGGACCAATGAGTCCATCATAGAAGCCAATACTGGTACCAACAATAAGAGCAAAGGCCGTTTTGCTAAGTGATACTCGGCTTGCAATATAGGGTTGAACTTTAGGTAAGAAGAAAAAGAAAAGTGCGACAAATACTAAAATAGCTGGGATGACTTTAATGAGCGCCTCACCATCCAGATAGGAAACCAGTAACGTCCCTGTGATGCTTCCTATGGCTGTCATTATTATGGCCAGCCACATTTCAGAGAGATGGACTTGCCCCTTTTTTATAAAGTGTACGGATGCCGAAAGGGTACCAGCGCAACCTTGTAGTTTATTAGTGGCTAGTGCTTCTGCAGGAGACAGGCCTGCGGCTAATAAGACTGGAACCGTTATCAGCCCGCCTCCGCCAGCAATAGCATCAATGGCCCCAGCAAAAACCGCAACGGCTGTTAATAAAAGATAAAGTTCAATGGGGAATCCGAGAAGTTCAACGTCCATACTATTGTGTGCGTCCTAGTGAGTGAGAAAGGTTCAAGAAGAGTATAAAAAAAACCACTAGGATCATAGATCTCTAGTGGTTATATCGAATATTAAATTTTAATACGCCTGTGAGGTTTGTGGTGTTTGTCTAATTAATGACTTGCTTGCAATTTTTCAGATACATACTCGGACAACGCCACAGCTTCTGCATCAGTAAATTCTATGCCAAGCTTGGTTCTTCTCCATAAAATATCTTGGGCTGTGTGAGCCCATTCGTGTTCAACTAGGTAATCAACCTCGGCTTGATATAGTGATTGACCAAAATCTTTCCCTAGTGCTTCAATATCCTGCTTTCCTGCTAAGAAGGTTTCGCTCAAAGTCCCATAACTGTTTGCGTAGCGTTTTGCTAATGCAAGCGTTAAAAAGGGGTAACGCTGTTTTAGTGTGGCAGCGTAGTCACTAAGGCTGCCATTTAAGTTACCTCCAGGAAGGGGCTCTTTGTCTGTCCAAGGCTCCCCTAAATTTGGATAGTATTTTTGTAAGTCTTCTAGTGCAGATAGAGCCAACTTTCTGTAGGTGGTGATCTTGCCACCAAAAATACTTAAAAGGGGGGCTTTACCATTTTCATCCGCTATATGAAGCGTATAGTCTCGCGTAACAGCGGATGCATCGCTTGATTCGTCTTCAAGCAACGGACGTACACCAGAGTAATCCCAAACAATATCTTTCGGGGATAGCTGCTTTTTAAAGTGTTTGTTCGCAACAGATAAAATATAGTCGGTCTCTGCTTGAGAAATGGCTACCTTAGATGGGTCTCCTTTGTACTCTTCGTCTGTTGTGCCTATAAGAGTGTAATGGTCACGATATGGGATAGCAAAAACGATGCGCTTGTCTTCGTTTTGCATAATGAAAGCATTGGAGTCTTCATAGAGTTTAGGCACTACAATGTGGCTACCTTTAATCATACGAATTCCATAGGGGGCTTTTTGTTGTAAGCCGGTCTGAATAAAAGAAGACACCCAAGGTCCTGCCGCGTTGACTAACCCGTTGGCGGTTACTTTTATGATTTCGTCGTTATGTTCTTTCTTAAGCTCTATTTCCCACTTTCCAGAAACACGTTTTGCACTGACACAACGAGTTCTGTCAAGTATTTGTGCGCCATGTTTTTGCGCGGATAATGCATTGAGTACGACAAGGCGGGCATCATCAACCCAGCAATCAGAATACTCAAAGCCTTGGGTGATTTCACTTTTTAGTGGGCTTGATGAGCCATATTTTACGCCCTTTGACCCTGGTAATGCTTCGCGTTTTCCTAGGTGATCGTATAGAAATAACCCGAGCCTAATAAGAAACGCAGGCCTTAAATGGGGGCGATGAGGCATTTGAAAGCGCATTGGTGTAACAATATGTGGCGCTATTTTTAACAGCACCTCTCGTTCGCTCAGTGCTTCCCTTACTAGGCGAAACTCGTAATGTTCTAAATATCGTAAACCGCCATGAATTAACTTGCTGCTGTTAGATGATGTTGCGTTTGCCAGGTCATTCATTTCGCATAAACCGACGCTCAAGCCTCTACCTGCGGCATCAGCAGCGATACCTGTGCCGTTTATTCCACCGCCAACAACAAAAAGATCGAAATGTTTATTAGACATCGTGCAACACCTACATTAATTATCGAATTTGAATGTTATATGTTCTAAAACGAACATTTATAGAGGTGAAGAGTAGATCAAACTGAGATTATAAGCAATACTTGGTTGAGAAGTGACCAAGTTTTACTTATTTCGAAGGCTTTAAACCGGTTATTTATAAGGAGACATAGACATTAGGAGCAAATTTCTAAGTCAATATTATTTTCTATGAGTAGTTTTTGAATTGCTTGCGGAGGTGCTTGATCCGTAAACAACTTATTTACCTGAGTAATGTTACCTAAACGTACCACCGCATTGCGTCCGAATTTTGCATGATCCGCCGCTAAAAAGATTGTACGTGAGTTTTTAATAATGCTTTGAGCAACACGTACCTCTTGATAGTCGTAATCCAGTAAAGACCCATCACTTGGATCAATGCCGCTGATTCCAATAATGCCATAGTCCACTCTAAATTGACTAATGAAATCAATGGTTGCTTCTCCCATTATACCGCCATCACGCGAGCGAATTTTGCCCCCAGCGATAATAACGGTGAAATCTTCTTTACTGCTCAGTATTGTGGCTACATTAAGGTTGTTTGTGATGATCTGTAGCCCAGAGTGTTGTAATAAGGCTTTTGCGACCGTTTCTGTAGTGGTTCCGATATTAATGAAAAGAGAGGCATAGTCTGGTATCTCTGCGGCGATTCTCTGGGCGATAGCGTGTTTTGCATCGTGACTTAAAACCTGGCGTTGTGCGTAAGACACATTGCTTGTGCTAGAGTCACAGCTGGCACCACCATGATGACGACGAATTTGGTTGGTTTTGGCAAGAGCATTAATGTCGCGGCGCATGGTTTGTGGTGTAACCTTAAAGTGAGCGGCGAGATCATCGATGCTTATATAACCTTGGTCCTGAACTAAAGACACTATTTTTTCTTGTCGTGTTTGTTGACCCATTGAGTAAAGCTCTCCTATTTTTTTAACTTGCTATCATTGGCTGCAGTGGTTTTAATATGCAGCATTCAAACTTGAACATGAAATGTTCGAAAATAAAAATAAATGACATCTGTTTACCATATACGCAGCAATAAGAGGCGACGACATGACAAAGTATATTCTGGCAATCGACCAAGGAACAACCAGCAGTAGAGCCATTGTTTTTGATGCTAAGGGGAAGCGAATTGGTCAGGCTCAAGAAGAGTTTACCCAAGTTTTCCCCCATGATGGCTGGGTAGAGCATAAACCAGAAGAAATTTGGTCGTCTACACTTTCTGTTTGCATAAAAGTATTAAAGGATACAGGCATACATGCCCAAGAGATAGCGGCGATAGGGATCACGAATCAACGCGAAACAACATTGCTTTGGGATAAGGAAACAGGTGAGCCTGTCTATAATGCCATCGTATGGCAAGATAGACGTACGACTAAATTTTGCCAGTCCTTGGTTGATCAAGAGTTGAGTGACAAGGTACAAGAAAAAACAGGTTTGCTAATTGATCCCTATTTCTCGGCCACTAAAATTCGTTGGGTCATTGATAACGTACCAGAAGCAAAGACGTTAAGAGATAAAGGTAACTTAATGTTTGGTACAGTAGATGCGTTTCTGCTGTGGCGTTTAACCAATGGGCGCTCTCACAAAACAGATGCGACCAATGCGGCTAGAACGATGGCGTTTAATATCCATACGCAAGAGTGGGATGAAGAACTTATTTCTTTACTGGGTATTGAAGGTGTCAACTTTCCTGAAGTGATGGATTGCAGTGCTGACTTTGGGGTCACTGATGAGAGTGTCTTTGGCGCAGAAATTCCAATTACGGGGATGGCTGGTGACCAGCAGGCGGCGCTTATTGGTCAAGCGTGTTTTGAGCCTGGAATGGTGAAAAGTACTTACGGAACAGGATGCTTTATGATCATCAATACAGGAGATAAAGCGCTAAAATCAGAGCATAAAATGCTAACTACCGTAGGTTATCGGTTGGACGGTAAAGTGACCTACGCTCTTGAAGGCAGTATCTTTATTGCTGGGGCAGCCATTCAATGGTTGAGAGATGGGCTAAAACTTTTTACCGATGCTAAAGAAACAAAGGCACTGGCTGAAAGTGCTGGTAATGATGATTCTGTTTATTTAGTGCCTGCGTTTACAGGCTTGGGAGCGCCTTACTGGGACCCTGATGCACGTGGAGCCATGGTTGGGTTAACAAGAGACACGAGTGTTGCAGATATTGTTAGTGCTGGGCTACGTTCTGTTTGCTATCAAACGAAGGATCTCGTTGGGGCGATGGAGCAAGATGGCGCTAAGTTTACCTCTCTTCGGGTTGATGGCGGTATGGTCATTAATGATCTTGTTGTTCAGTTCTTATCGGATATGCTCGGCATACGTGTGGAACGTCCACAAGTAACGGAAACAACCGCTTTGGGGGCGGCGTTTCTTGCCGGTTTACAGGTTGGTATTTATGAGTCTACGGATGAAATATCAAACTTTTGGCGTGTAGATAAAGTATTTAATGTAAAAATGGATGATGAAAGACGTCATGTATTGTACTCAGGGTGGCTAGAAGCCATCAATCGAGTTAAAACAAAAGTGGATTGAGAGTAAGAATATTATTTTTTGGTGTTTTCAATCGTATTTTTAAGTTTCTTACTTAAAAATACCTTGTTTATTTTGTCTGATATGGATAACTTTAATGGATATATTAAAATAATAGGACTCTTATTCATGACAAAAACATTTGATGCGGTTGAGCAAGATGACTTTATGAAGTTTGGCGCGGAAAGACCAAGTTACTTGGATATTGAAGATGCATTATTATCACTTGGTGGTCATGGTGTAGCTGGCAATACATTTAAAAAGGAAGCGTTAAAAATGGCAGGTTGGACTGGTGGCGCTTTGACGACTTACGCCTCTCGTCCTGCGGTGGCCGCCGCCGCGTTTAATAAACTTCGCGAGGGTTTAGCTCAAGTTGACTCGGCGGATGAATTAAAGAAATGGCTAAAAGAATAACGAATGAAAATGTATAAAAAAAGGGCTCTATTGAGCCCTTTTTTTATACACTATTCGGCGTCGGCAATGGCTCTAATATCGTATTCTTCGTCTAATATTCTACCAATGACATTGTCTCCAGCAAGGTGATGAGCATATTGCATGTGCAAGCATCGTACTTGATCCCAGTTTGCTATACCACCAATGCCTAGGGTATCAAATAAGCCTGAGAATCCTTTTTTCTCAATGATTGATTTATGTTCAGGTAGCATAGCGTCCCATCGCCTTTGAATGTAATCTCTGTGAGATTTGTGATGGGCTTCTCTTAGCTCCGAGTCATCCTTGATCCGTTGCTCTAACTGCTTAACCACGCCTAGGCTTTCAATACGCGCAAGGGCTTTATCTATTGCTTTGCTTGAAAGCCAGTACAATGTAGGGAATGGCTGGTTAAAGACCCAGCTCTCCATTTGCAGTACTTGTGGAATAGCATTTGGAGATGAGTGAGCAATAGCTGAGATCCCATTAGGCTCGCGACCTAGTTGAGAGCGTATAATGTCAAGTTGTTCCTGACTAAGCGTTGTGTTCATAAAAATTAAATCGTAAAAGCTGGGAAGGATGCGGCAAATTTACTTATCCATTCTGCCGCGGCTTCATTATAGTTTAAGCGTCGGCCTTGGGTTTTGGCTTGACGTCGGTAGTGTTCGATTTGTGATAATTGTTCAACCATTCTGACACAAAAGCAATCTTCTTTTTCTGGGAATTCGATCGCAATTTTGAAGCTAGCTTGATGATTATCACACCAAGCAACCCGACCTGTAACACAGAAATTAGGATCAATTTCTTTTAGGGTGATCTGTACAGATTGACCCATTTCATAAGCACGTGTTGAAAGGCAGGTAATGCCAGCAAAACCAACTCGATCAAAAGAAGTTTCTGGAAACGTTCGATCATTAACTTCTTTAATTTGAAGTGGTATGTCTTGGGGGTGATCAACAAATTCCATCACAAATGCCAGTAATTAAGATGATAATAAAACTATCGGCCGTTAGGTCGATTAATTTAAAAAAGAGTGCGAATTGTACGCTTTTTGCACTGCCTGTACAGGTTAAAATAAGTTTTAATTATTAATTAATCATAAGCTTATCTTATATAAAAGCTTTAATCTAACTCTACCTTATTAGGGATAAGATAAAACCGGCAAACTTACCACTAAAAGGGGGATTTTATTTTGTGACGATTAGTAAATAGCCAGCTATTTTTCGGCCTATTGTTCCTGACAGAGCTCTCCGACTCTCTTAATGGCCGTATCTGTTTTATTGTTCCACGAAATGGCGTAATTGATTCTGAGGTGATGGGTGAATTTAGGGGTAATACTAAATACTAAGCCGGGAATCGTACCTATCCCTTCTAGTAATGCACTTTTATGAAGCGTAAGTGCATCAATATTTTTAGGTAACGATATCCATAATAAGAACCCTCCAGAGGGTTTCGATATGGTGGTACCTTCAGGAAAGTATTGAGCAATGAGTGACCGGCATCGATGCATGTTTTCTTCGTAGGCTTGGCGGGTTTTTCTTAAGTGTCTATCGTAAGCACCGTTTTCTAAAAAGTTTGCAAGTGCTCTTTGAGTCAGTGTTGGTGTTGCAAGTGACTGTGCAGAAGCATAATACTCAATCTTCTCTTGTTGCAGACCTCCAATTATCCAGCCAACACGAAAGCCAGGTGCAATGCTTTTAGAGAATGAGCTGCAATAAATAACATTACTGTATTCCTTGTAAGACATTAAAGAATTTTCGCGCTTGTTCTCATAACTCAGCTCGCCATAAACATCATCTTCAATGATAGTTGTATTATGTTGATTGCATATCTTAAGTAATTTTTCTCTGCTTTCTTTAGTTAACGATGAGCCCGTAGGGTTCTGATTGTTTGGTGTGACTAAGCAGGCTTTTATGTCCCATCTGTTAAGTGCTTTCTCTAAATGATCCAAATCGATACCTGAGTCGGGTAGACAAGGTACTTCGATGGCTTTCAGATGAAGGACTTCAATGGCTTGTAAAATACCATGGTAGGTAGGCGTTTCAACAACGACGGTATCGCCCGATGAAGTGACGGCTTTGAGAGCATGCATAATGGCGTTTTGACAACCCAAGGTAATAGTGATGTCGCTAGGCTGTACTTTACAACCCGAGTCGAGCATGCGAATAGCAATTTGTCGTCTTAAGCTAAGTGCCCCTGGAGTAAATTCATACGCCGCACAAATCTCAGGCTCTAAGCGCATTAACCGGCCAACAGATCTTTGTAGCTGTCTGATCGGTAGAAATTGCCCTTCGGGTATGGCGGCGCCAAACTGTATTATGGCGTCATCTTGTGATGCGTGCAGCAGTTTGTTAATTAAAATAGGAACTGAGTCCGTTACTTTGGCAGGAGCAATAATTTCTGTTTGCTTTGTATTAGGAAGTATATCTTGCACATAATAGCCCTTTTGAGGCTTAGCCTTAATGACTCCGCGATCTTCTAATAGACTGTAGGCTTGTAAAATGGTTGCAACACTTACATTTAGTTGGTTACTGCACTTTCTTACGGATGTTATCTTTGTGCCAGGTAAAAAAACACCGTTTAAAATCTGTTGCTCTATTTGATTAGCAATTTTTTCGTATAAAGGTTGTTCCATAAATTTGCGGCACATGTTTGGAAAAGAAGATTAGTGTTGGAATTTAACAGATTGAGGTGCTTAAATAAATCAATTGACTAAATGAACAGGATATTGGTCGCTTTGAAACTCTATTTACATAAAAATGTTTTATATTCTTTTTGTTTCAAGTTAAATGTTTGTGAGTGTGGCATGTGTTAACGTTCATCGAACGGTTTACTAATGGGTCGTATTGATCTGTTTTCATTTAAGGGGAGCCTAATGTCTTTATCAGTAATACAGCGAATCTTGAGCGGCTTTGCTGTTTTGGTGCTTTTAATCATTGTTGTTGCCAGTGCGGGCTTTTTAGGTCTAAAGCAAGTTGAAGAAAAATTAGATGTGGTAACTGGTGACGTGGCTGACATTGTGATGTCAAGTAATCAGATTAAAGATGAGTTGATGGCATCTAACTCCGTCATGCTGAGATTTCTTTTGAGCCGAGACAAAGAAGATTTTTCATTATTAGAAGAAGAGTTTATGGCGCATAAAGAACGCTTTTCTGAGCGCTCTCAAAAGCTAGGCCAACTCATAAAAAACAGATCGAATATGTCATCTGAATTGTCCTTAATAGAGGCAGAGGCGGGCGAGTTTTACCGAATTTCTCAAGAAGCCTTTGCGAATCATAGGGCAATGATCGATAACGAGGCGATTGTTTTAGAGGAGAAACTTGATTTAAAGGACTCCGTATTATTTACCATTGAAGATTTGCAGGTATTAGTTGAATCAGATGATTCCGAAGTTAAATTCGCTGCAACTTATATGATTACTCAAATGGAAAGTATGCAAGCGACTGTAAATGATTATTTTGATCAAAAAGACATTGATTACTTAGGTGTACTTTACGCTTCGTTGGAACGTCTGTTTTCTGATGTTCATAACAAAATGCAATACATACAAGATGAAAATATTGAAATTCTAATTCAAGAAGTAGAAGACGCCGTTATTCCTGATGAAGGTGTAGTGATGCGCTATCGTTATTTCCTAGAGATGCAGCAAAAATCGGTTGAGAACGCCAAATCTCTTTCAGAAATAATGAATACCATTTCTCAAAACACAGATAACTTGTTGATCTTAGCTGACGGAACCCGAAAAATCGCTCGTGATGATGCTTCTGGCGCGGCTGATGTCTCTCGGTTAGCGTCGCTTATTATTGTTCTGATTTCAATTGTCATTGCTTTATTGGTTGCTCTATGGGTTAGCCGGAGTATTAAAGGTCCATTAAGCGAAGTTATGTCTGTATTGGGTCAAATTGCTCAAGGAGACTTAACTAAGCAAGTGAAAATTTCCTCTAATGATGAGTTTGGTGAGCTTTCTCGTTGGGTGAATGATTTGGTGAATAAGTTAGAAAGTGTCATGACTGACATCAATAAAGCGTCTACCGAAGTGTCAAACTCGGCTAAAAACAGTTCTGTTTTAGCGAATGAGTCCAAAGCGCTTATGAGCTCTCAAAATGAACAAACTACGAATGTGGCTTCGGCCATGACTGAAATGGCGTCAACGGTTCAGGAAGTCGCTGAAAGCTCCGAAACAACACTTCGTCAAGTTCAAATAGTAGATCAAAAAGCGTTGGATAACCGCCATCAAATGGACGCTAATATCAGTGAAATTGAGATGCTTGTACGAGAAATAGAGGCTTCTGCAAAAGCCGTCAATATTCTAGATGAGCACTCTCAGAGTATTGGTAAAATACTGGAAGTGATACAAGGGATTGCCGAACAGACAAACTTGTTGGCTTTGAATGCGGCCATTGAGGCGGCTCGTGCTGGTGAGCAGGGCCGAGGGTTTGCCGTTGTGGCCGATGAAGTAAGAACATTGGCCACACGAACTCATAGTTCTACCGAAGAAATTCAACGAGTGATTATTGAGTTGCAAAGTGGTGTGAAAGAGACGGTTTCTAGCATGTCTAAAAGTTGCGCCAGTGCTTATAATAGCGTAACTAAGGTTCAAGAAGTTGGGGTGTCATTGCAAGAAATGCAAACGCTTGTCTCAGGGATTAGAGATTTAACAACTCAAATAGCGACGGCGGCAGAGCAGCAATCTGCGGTGACTAAAGATATTAGTCAAAGCATTCACCATATTGCCAATATGTCTGAAAAAGCGTCACTAGCGGCTGAGAATACAGCGAAAGACAGTATTGTTTTGGAGCAATTAGCTGGCCATCAACAAGATTTATTGAAGCAGTTTACTATTCGTAAAATGTAAGATGTAACCACATTTAGATAGATACTCTAAATGTGGTTACTTAATTGGGAGAAAGGAAAAGTGTCAATTCAAATTGGGGATATGCTACCCATTGGTCAGTTTCAAATAATGGGTGAAAATGGGCCTGAATTTATTAATATTACGGATTTCTTTTCAGGTAAAAAAGTCGTTTTGTTCGCGGTACCTGGTGCATTTACTCCAACATGCAGCGTAAGTCATTTACCCGGGTTTGTTGCCCATGCTGATGCATTTAAGGAAAAGGGTATCGATGAAATCGTCTGTTTATCTGTGAATGATGTGTTTGTAATGGACGCGTGGGGTAATGCGAGTAATGCCGATAATATTGTTATGGCGGCGGATGGGCTAGCCGAACTAACAAAATCCATGGGGTTAGAGTTGGATATTTCAGCCGCAAAAATGGGTATTCGTAGTCGGCGTTACGCGATGCTAGTGGATAACGGGATTATCAGCCAGTTATGGCTTGATGAACCGGGCGAGTTTAATGTGAGTTCAGCTGAATATGTATTGAGTCAACTATAAAACCGCGCAAGCGGTTTTTTTATCACTTGATAAAATAACGTTCTGATACCACTATGTTATTTCAACTAAACGAATTTTAAAAGGAGGCGATCAATGCAGTATGAAGGTCGCGTGAATGCACTTGTTGCACCTAAAGGTGCGCTTGAAATGCTTTCTCAAGATGAGATAGCTCGTATTTCTGAAGGCTCAGGCTCGTTATATCAATTGTTTCGTCGCTGCTCTCTCGCTATTTTGAATTGTGGCAGTGATTCTGATGATGCACAGGCGGTAATGGATGAGTTTAATGACTTTGACATTCGTATTGTACAGCAAGAAAGGGGCGTTAAACTGCAATTGATTAATGCACCTGGCAGTGCATTCGTTGATGGTAAAATGATACGCAGCGTACGTGAAATGTTATTTTCAGTGCTTCGAGATATTATTTTTTCTTACCATGAGTACAATTTAGAAAAAGGCTTAGATAACGCCAGTTCAGATAAAATCACTAACGTTGTTTTTGAATTATTGCGCAACGCTAATGCTCTAAGGCGTTCAGATGATTTAGATTTAATTGTTTGTTGGGGCGGCCATTCTATTGCTCGTCATGAGTATGATTACACTAAAAAAGTCGGCCATGAGTTAGGTTTAAGAGATCTTAATATTTGCACAGGCTGTGGTCCTGGTGCGATGAAAGGCCCGATGAAAGGTGCCGCTATCGCTCATGCTAAGCAGAGAATTAAAGATGGCGTTTATCTTGGATTAACTGAGCCTGGAATTATCGCCGCTGAATCGCCAAACCCCATTGTTAATCAACTTGTTATTATGCCGGATATAGAGAAACGCTTAGAAGCTTTTGTTCGAGCAGGGCATGGCATTATTGTGTTTCCTGGTGGCGCAGGCACAGCAGAAGAAATTTTGTATTTACTGGGGATCTTATTGCATCCTAAAAATGCCAATATTCCATACCCGGTGGTGTTTACAGGTCCAAAAGAAAGTGCCGCTTACTTTGAGCAAATACATGAATTTATTGGTGATGTGCTAGGTAAAGAGGCACAAGAGAAATACAGCATTATTATTAATGATGAGGCCGCTGTCGCTAAAGTGATGAAGGATGGAATGGATGAGGTAAGAACTTACCGTCGTCTTCACCATGATGCTTTCTACTATAATTGGAAGTTGCATATCCCTGAGGAGTTCCAGCATCCGTTTGAACCGACTCATGAAAAGGTAGCGGCGTTAAACCTTAATTTTGACCAACCAGTGCATTTACTTGCAGCCGATTTAAGGAGAGCGTTTTCTTCGATCGTTGCTGGTAATGTGAAGGCCTCTGGGGTTGCCTATATCAAAGCCCATGGGCCATTTGAAATTCATGGAGATAAAACGCTTTTGGCTAAGTTGGATGCATTACTGCAAGCCTTTGTTTTGCAACAACGTATGAAGCTGCCTGGAAGCACCTATGTTCCATGTTATAAGGTCGTAACGCACTAATAGAATGGGTTGTAAAGTAAAAAGCCCATTAAAAATAAGATATGAGCTGACCCCCAATAGTTGGACAACAATTATTGGGGGCTTTTTTTGTAGAGATGGCGTCTTGGTGAAAAAAATATGTATCGTCGATTAAAAATCAACCTTCTGCCTTTATCCGTTGAATTTGTTCTAGAATGATTTGGCCTGAAATGGTCGCTGGTGGAGGAATGGCAGGCAATTCATCAATGCTGTACCATGCGGCTTCTGCTATTTCACCTGGGGCGGGAACAATCTCCCCACTTACATAGTCTGCCAAGAAACCGACCATTAGCTGGTGTGGAAAAGACCAAGGCTGGCTGGATGAGTATTGAATATTGTTAACAACGAGACCTACTTCCTCTTTAACTTCCCTTACAACCGCTTGCTCAAGACTTTCTCCAGCCTCAACAAAACCGGCAATATTACTAAACCGATTGACCGCTGAGTGAATCCCTCTAGCAAGTAATATTTTGTTGTCATTACGAATTGAAACAATGATGCAAGGTGAAATGCGTGGGTAATGCCTAAGGTTGCACTTAGGGCATATTTTTGTGTGCTCATTATCGTGTTTCTTTTTAAAACTTGTTCCACAGCGCCCACAAAACCGATGATCAGATTCCCATGTGGCCAACTGTCGTGCGCGGCTAAGTAAATAATACCCCGCTTCATCTTGAGCAAAGAGGAGTTCTCGTAAGTCGATTTCTTGGAAGCGTGGTGGCACAGATTGTAATAGGCAGGCGAATACATCCTTGCCATGCCATTCACCACAAAATACGGGTTGGGATTGAGCATCAGGTTGGAATTGATCAATCGTGACAAGGTAGTGTTGTAATTCTCCTGTCGTCAGAACGTTTCCTCTATACATTAAAAGGAATAGGGCCTCATGATGAGGTGTTGGATGAGTGCTTGTTCCAATGGTTAGCATGTCTTGGCTCTGATTAAGCGAAAACTTAACGCTACCTTTTCGATAGAATTGACGCAAGTGATCGCGTCAATTCTTTTCAGAAATTGGTTAGATAGCGCTAGGTCCAATCTAAGATGACTTTACCTGACAAACCAGATGCCATGGCGTCAAAGCCTGATTGAAAATCATCGATAGAAAAGTGATGAGTAATAATGTGACTAATGTCTAACCCTGATTGAAGCATGGCCACCATTTTGTACCAAGTTTCAAACATTTCTCGGCCATAAATGCCTTTTATATGTAAGCCTTTAAAAATAACTTGGTTCCAATCTATAACGGTGCCTTCACTTGGAATACCGAGCATGGCGACTTTGCCTCCATGATTCATATTAGTCAACATGGAGTTAAATGCCTGATCGTTACCTGACATTTCTAGGCCTACATCAAAGCCTTCTCGCATACCCATGTCAGCCATGACATCTTTTACACTTTCTTTAGTAACGTTAACAACTCTGTCCGCCCCCATCTTTTTAGCAAGTTCTAGACGAAAGTCATTAACATCGGTAATCACCACATTACGGGCGCCAACGTGACGGCAAATGGCGGCGGCCATTGCTCCAATTGGACCTGCACCGGTAATAAGAACATCTTCACCTATAAGGTCAAAGGAAAGCGCTGTATGAACGGCATTACCAAAAGGGTCGAAGATAGAGGCGATATCGTCAGAAATGCTGTCAGGTATCTTGAACGCATTCGATGCAGGGATAACAAGATATTCCGCAAAGGCCCCAGTACGATTTACGCCTACCCCGATCGTTTTACTACAAAGGTGTCTACGGCCTGCACGGCAATTACGGCAATGGCCACAGGTGATGTGGCCTTCACCCGAGACTCGATCCCCTATATTGAACTCAGTAACTTCTGGACCAACAGCGGCAATTTCTCCGATAAATTCATGCCCTACTGTCATTGGAACGGGAATGGTTTTTTTCGCCCAATCATCCCAGTGATAGATGTGCATATCGGTACCGCAAATAGCGGTTTTGCGAATTTTTATTAAAACATCGTTGTGGCCATATTCAGGAATGTCGGCTTCAGTCATCCATATTCCTGGGGTGCTATGTATTTTGGCTAAGGTTTTCATTTATGACGCTCCAATAATATTAAGTTCCCTGCCTACTGAGGCAAAGGCATCAATAGCATAATCCAGTTGTTCTTGTGTGAGTGTAGCTGACATTTGCGTGCGAATTCTAGCCTTTCCAAGAGGCACGACTGGGTAATAGAAGCCAGTCACATAAACGCCTTTCTCAAAGAGTTTCTTAGCCATAACTTGTGATACTTTTGCATCTCCGAGCATCACTGGAATAATGGCATGATCTCCTGGCACTAATGTAAACCCGAGTTGTGTCATCTTCTCTCTAAAATAGTGACTATTTTGCTTAATGGCGATTCGAGACTGATGATCCGATTTGATCCTTTCAAGCACATGCAGGGTAGTGGACACAATCACTGGCGCTAATGAGTTTGAAAATAAATAAGGACGAGATCGTTGGCGCAACCATTCTATGATTGGCTTTGAGGCACTTGTGTAGCCACCGGATGCACCGCCAAGTGCCTTACCAAGGGTGCCTGTTATAATATCAATACGTCCCATGACGTCGCAGTATTCATGGCTGCCTCGACCGTTCTCACCAAGAAAACCGACAGCGTGGGAGTCATCGACCATGACCAATGCATCGTATTTATCGGCCAGATCACAAACAGATTTTAAGTTTGCAATGATACCATCCATAGAGAAAACGCCGTCGGTAACGATGAGCTTTGTTTCGGCACCTGTTGCAACCGCTTTCTGCAATTGCGCCTCAAGGTCTTGCATGTCGTTATTTTGGTAGCGAAAACGTTTGGCTTTACACAGTCTTACTCCATCGATAATGCTTGCATGATTCAATGCGTCGCTAATGATGGCGTCTTTATCAGAAAGTAGGGTTTCGAATAAGCCTGTATTAGCATCAAAGCAAGAAGAGTAGAGAATAGTATCTTCCATGCCAAGAAATTCACTTAACTGACGTTCTAGTTGTTCGTGTATTGACTGGGTGCCGCAAATAAAACGTACAGAGGCCATTCCATAGCCGTATTCATCGAGTGCTGTCTTTGCATGGTTAACAATATTTTGATCATTAGCCAACCCTAAATAGTTATTAGCACATAGATTGATGAGCGACTGATTGCCATTGCCTGTAACTTGCGCTGCCTGGGGCGATAATAGCATTCGCTCTTCTTTAAATAAGCCTTGGTCTTTGAGTTCGGCTAATTGGTGTTCAAGGTTATTTAAAAAGGCTGACTTGCTCATGATGTACCCTCATTTTTTAGTTTGTTACGTTTTTATTGAGTGTAGAAGACCGCGTCAAAAGTAAGTAGATGCAGTGACGTAGTATTTTGACCGTAACAGTTTTGGTATAACGGGCGTGTTTTTGAGTATTTTCGGGAAGTTACTTATCTGGTTTTTTTGTTATTATGTTTTATAAAAATAGAGTGGTGAGAATGATGTCTTTAGTTAAGTTCCATGTAACAGGGCTGGTTGCGAGTGCTTTTTTGTCCTTGTCTTTCGGTGTTCATGCTGATCAATACCATTTACCTATATTGCAATATCATCACGTCGATGAAACGACGCCTTTCTCGACGTCGGTGACCCCAGCTCAATTTCAAGCACATCTTGACTATCTTCAAAATGAAGGTTTTCAAGTCATCGATTTACGATCAGGGTTAAATACTCTGAGGGCTGGGAAGGCATTGCCTGATAAAGCCGTGGCGATAACCTTTGATGATGCTTATAGAAATATATATGACAATGGTTTTCCAATCTTAAAGGAAAAAGGTTTTCCTTTTACTGTTTTTATTAATTCAGACCCAGTCTTAAAACGTAATAGGCAGTTTTTGACCTGGGACAACATGCGTGAAATGCAACAATATGGTGGTGTTATGGCTAACCATACTATCAGTCACCCTTATATGGTGCGTAAGGAGAAAGGTGAAACGTATGGTGACTGGTTTGAGCGTATTAAAAATGAAGTTCTTCAAGTTGAAACATTGCTTATTGATAAATTAGGGCAATCTCCTAAAATGCTTGCTTATCCTTACGGGGAATCGAATGACGCTATACGAGCGTTTTTAACGCAAGAAGGCATTATTGGCTTCGGACAGCAATCTGGTGTGGTGGGGGTCGATTCAAACTTTACCAATTTACCTCGTTTTCCGGCCGCTGGTGCCTATGCCGATCTAGAGGCATTGAAAACAAAGCTATCTTCTATACCCATGCCTTTAGATGCGGTTGAAACAAAAGGTGATTTTGCGGGAGATGATCCTGTCACTATGACGCTGACTTTAAAAAATGGCCAATATCGTACCAAAGAACTTAACTGTTATGTTTCAGGTCAAGGGAAAGCCTCTCTAGAATGGCTAGCGCCGCAAAAAGTAGCGATTACGGCCGCCGAGCCATTTTCCTATGGCCGAGGACGGATAAACTGCACTATGCCCGCAAATAAAGGGGCTCATTACCATTGGTTTTCTAATGTTTGGGTCAAACCAAGAGCGGAAGAGGGTTATGTAATGGAAAAAAGCGAAAAATATTAAAAAAAATGCAAAAAGTGGTTGCACTGAATTTTGAAATCAGTAATATACACCTCGCTCGCAACGGAGGGGTGGCAGAGCGGTTTAATGCACCAGTCTTGAAAACTGGCGTAGGTTAATAGCCTACCGAGAGTTCGAATCTCTCCTCCTCCGCCACTTTAAATAAAAGTGTGTTGCAGCAACTAAATTAGTAATTCCTCGATAGCTCAGTTGGTAGAGCAAATGACTGTTAATCATTGGGTCACTGGTTCGAGTCCAGTTCGAGGAGCCATCGGAGTATAGCGCAGTCTGGTAGCGCGCCTGCTTTGGGAGCAGGATGTCGGGAGTTCGAATCTCTCTACTCCGACCACTAATTTAATCACTACCTAGTAATGGTGGGCGTAGCTCAGTTGGTAGAGCTCCGGATTGTGATTCCGGCGGTCGTGGGTTCAAGCCCCATCGTCCACCCCATTACTGATGAACATTATAGTTGGGTCGTTAGCTCAGTTGGTAGAGCAGTTGACTTTTAATCAATTGGTCACTGGTTCGAATCCAGTACGACCCACCACTATTAATCTTCATGACAATTTCTTTCTGGAAATTCTTGATTCCTCGATAGCTCAGTTGGTAGAGCAAATGACTGTTAATCATTGGGTCACTGGTTCGAGTCCAGTTCGAGGAGCCATCCGGAGTATAGCGCAGTCTGGTAGCGCGCCTGCTTTGGGAGCAGGATGTCGGGAGTTCGAATCTCTCTACTCCGACCATTGTTTATTAATGCATGAGCGGGCCGTTAGCTCAGTTGGTAGAGCAGTTGACTTTTAATCAATTGGTCACTGGTTCGAATCCAGTACGGCCCACCACTTCTTGTGTATCCCTCATTATTTTATCCTCTGTAAAAAATTTTTATATCGCCTTTATATTTTAAGCCTAACGTTTAAAATTATCGCTTATCGCTTATCGCTTATCGCTTATCGCTTATCGCTTATCGCTTATCGCTTATCGCTTATCGCTTATCGCTTATCGCTTATCGCTTATCGCTTATCGCTTATCGCTTATCGCTTATCGCTTATCGCTTATCGCTTATCGCTTATCGCTTATCGCTTATCGCTTATCGCTGTTTTTGTGGGCTTTCGCTGGGGCTATGTCGTCTATGGAGTTGTCGTGGCTTTATATTGATGTGTGGTGCGGATTTATCAGTACGGTGTGGTTTTACTGGGTAACTTTAGTTTATAAAGTGAGTGTAGTGGATTAGGTGGGTTTAGCGCTATAGACTGGGTCTGAAGGTGCTTTTTATGGATGGTATCAATCAGTAAGGAATTTTTAGAAGTGTGTTTTCGTAGAAGATGCTGATGTGGTGGAGGGAGGTGGATTCGAACCACCGAAACTTTCGTGGCAGATTTACAGTCTGCTCCCTTTGGCCACTCGGGAACCCCTCCACAGCAGCGCGGCATATATTATCTATGCCTTTGTGCTTTGTAAATAGTTTTTTTTAAATTAGTGTTTATTTTTTGATAAAAGCAGATTTAATTTACGCTTCATTCTTTCTTCGTTTGAAAGGCCGTCATCTGGCTCCACTTCAACCTTATTTGTTATCGCTTTATCAATGACTGGTTTGACCGTATTCTCGGTGTTTGCTTTGATTGGTTTTTTTGCTGCTTTTTTCGGTAAAATAGGCTTCCCATCTAAATCGATACGCAACTTTTGCTTATTTACACTCTTTTTATAGCGATCAGAGCGTGTGTAAGCGGCTAAGGCGCGTTTTAATTTACTCTCTGTTAATTCGTCATCAAGTTGCATTTCTTTATCAATGCCGATCTTCAGGGGAGAAGGGTTATTCCAATTAAACGCTTTAGGGTATTTTCTTTCTAGTAATTGAATAAGCTTAATGTTGTTCTGTTTATTCTTTTTACGCTTTCTGGCAAGCTGCTGTTCTTCTGTAGAGGCTTCTGCTTCTTGGCCTACAGGCTCTGAGTCTGTGGGTTTGAGCATGGCTTCTTTTTTCATCTCGACTGAGTCACTTTCTGATGCGTGAGTGAGGTCAGTATTTTTTTCCGTAGAGGCGTCTTCAAAATTAGTTAATTCTTCTAAGGTCACTTGCTTCTCAGTTGCGTATGCGTTTTCAGTAGTGGGAGTGTGTGGCGTTAAGTCCGTATTTTCTATCATTGAGTCAAACAGGTTTATCTCAGGGGGTAAGTCAAAGCTAAGCTGATTTTCTGAATCCTCCCTGTCTTCTGTGGGCTCAGTCGATTCTGCCGTTTCAATATCAAGGGAGTCTTCAATGTAAAGCTGGAGTTGATCATTGGGCGTTAAATTGTTCATTTGACTCAGTAAGTCGTATGGAGACGTTGTATCTTCACTGCCAGCAGTAGATGTTGCTCTTTTTAGTGCCGCGATTTCTGCACGAGCATCATTGAGCTCTTGGAGTAGAAAAGCAACTTTGTGTTGAAGTTGCTGAATAAGTTGATCCATAAAAACAAAACCTAATCGCTTCGTATGCTATCTAAAATTATGAAAGTCTTAAATAACAATAATATCGAGCTGTAAAGCAGAGATGGCTATGAAAGCGTCTGTGCTGATAAATAACATAATAAACAGAATGAAGCCGATTTAACTGGCCTCATAGTTAAAACGCAAAACCAATACCTAAAGCAGCATGGTTATCGTATGCGGTGTCGCTACTGTTCAGTACTTTCAATGTTACGTCAATTCGAGACTGTTGACTAATGCCAATGCGTAGCCCTATTTCAGGATAATAGGCGTTATCAGTAACGAAATAATTACCTAAACCAATAAAGCTCCAGACAGGAACGTTGCCCACTCTGGTCACTGGGTCCATGCTGTAGAAGCGAGCGCCAAGATGAAGCGTGCTTTCAAAGCTGTCTCGTAAGAAGAAAGACGCTCCGCCATAAAAAGCTAAGCTTCGTGGAAAGGTATACTCCATAGCGCCAGATAGAATTGAATCTGTGTTACTTGTCGCTGTGGAGGGTTTGCTAAAAATATGGTCATAATTGAGCAATGTAGACCAAGTGCCAGCTGCATTGGCACTTAATGTTGTTAGCATCAATGCAGCGGCGGCAGCGTATCTCATTGATGCTTATCCAACTGGTTTAAGCGAGAAAGCATACCGTTTAATGAGTTCTCCCAATTTGCTTGCTGCTCTTCTTGCTGAGAGAATTTAGCTTCTAACTCAGTTTTTTCTTCACTTAGCTCGTAGTTTTTCATTTCTAGGTCAGAAATTTTTCCTCTAAGAGCATTAATTTCTTCAACAGCTTGATTAATACGTTGTTCTAAGTGATGTAGCAATTCGTTGTTCATGTGATGTCCTTGTTAAAAAAGTATTGTGTTGATTGTAGTGATTTACCAAGCGATAACAACATCTTGTTGCTGTACATTCAAAATTCTTGCATCAACAGCTAATTCTCCAATCGCGAAATTAGGCTGTACTTGGGTAATGGTAACATTGATATTGGCATTGTTCAGTTGTGTTTGGGCATTTTGTAGTTGATCAAAAATTTCATATCGGCGATAAACATTAAATTTGTCGCCTGTCTTGATGCCTGCAAGAGAGCCAGCGTTCAAGTGTATTTTATTTCCTTCTGTACGAAATATGTTAGCAACAAAAGGCTGGCAGCGTAGTTTTTCGCTAGCATCTAAAGACGCTTGCCATAAAATTTGTTGCACAATATTACCGTAATTTGTTTTCCAAAATAAAGAAGACCCAAAGCCTACTTTTTTGTTGCGAGGAAGTGTCCAGTCTCCTGATTCCTGATAGCCTGCTTCAAAAAGTAACGCACCGCTAAAACCGTCATATATATAGATGTCTAGCATCATAGTGCGCGCATTGGTTTCTTTATTGGCCCACTTTAAAAGAGAATTTAGTGGTGTGTCTTGATCTGGGTGTTGAGGGGATAATTCATCGATGTCTCGAATAACGCCACTTATCACGTATTGTACGCCTAAGTCCTCACCAATTCGTGCTACATCGGTTAACGATCCGTCGACATTGGTTGAGGTTGGTGCATTAATAAGGTCTGGATAAATAATGGTATTGGTTGCGGCTAGTGCGTGTAGGTAGCCTTGTCTATTAATTTCATCGGTTAAGCTTTTAGGGAAGCCTCGTGTAATATTGTGAAGCGCCCCTAAATTAGCTTGCTGTGGTACTTGTAAGGCAAAACCAGTAATGCCAACCGATTTGCGGTAAAGGTTCGTCGCACCATTACGACATTGCATATCATCTGTAACATCGGTGGATATACGAATTCGAAGAATATTATCCGAAATAGTCTCTGATAATATCTCTGTTGATTCGGCATATCCCGAAGCTTGCAAATGCATGGATGAATTGAGTTCACCATTATTTAACGAGTCGTTTGACATTAAGGTCGCGCTGGATTGTAAAACCGCTTGCTTGATGGCCTGTTCAGTCGCTCTATAACGTGCGTCTTCAATGTCATTATTATAAATAATCGCTTGTCCAGACGCTTCAATACTGGCGGCAGTTAAGGTGTAGCTAACGGCTAAGCCCATTAAGCCTATGACGCTGGTGATTAAGTGTTTAATGAATTTATTCATTATTCTACAGAGTAAAAGTTATTGGTTTTGTTCTTTGAGGAGGTGCTGTTGTTTCCAGTACTGCGATAAGAGGGTCTAATTTGGCAAGCTGGGTTGGTTCGTATGCTTTCTGGAGAGCCTGCGCATCGACGAAAGTTTTCCTGTAGTGCCATTTCAACAACGGTTTCAAAACTTCCATCATCTAGCTCTCTTTGAGAAACGACTTTAGCACCAACAAGATAAGCATCGACAAAGGTTCTTAACTCGTCATTTTGAGTCATCATATTACTAAGAGTGGACGTACCATTAATTTTTAAGCCATATACGCGCTCAGATAAATTACGGTAAGCGTCAAGTTTAGAGCCTCGTAACGAGAGCAGTTTCGCTTGTGACTTAGAAAATTTTTTATTGGTTATAGGTGCAGAATAGCCGGTAGCATTAATGATGATAGGCTCCCTTGGAATAACATCCACGATCTCGAAAGGGCTATCGCTGTTATTATCGGCAAGAGAATTACTAACAGTATTACCATTGCAAGGTGCAATACTTGTGCACTTGTTTGCGTTTTGAATTGCATTACATGCCGTTAGAAATAAACTGGCAAAACATAAAAGGTACACAGGTTTTAGAAAGCGCATTGCAATGTCTCCTAATCTTTTGGTAATCGTACCACGTGTAATGATCTGTGGCATTTTATTAAAAAGTTCCAATTAATGAATTCTGTAAATAATTATTTTTCTAGGGGCTTTCTTTATTTGAGCACTTTCAACGGTGTCCTCATCTACGGTAATTTGCATCGGATTGGCCGGTTTTGCAATTTCCTCTTCACTGGACGTTTTATGATATGAATAACTGCATCCAGAAAGAGTGCTTACTAATACGGTTAGTATTAAAGGTATCTTATAACGCATTTTATAAGTTTCCTATGTGATTACCTTAGATAATAAGTTTACGGCGTTTGAACACATATCTTAAAGGATAATTTAAATCTTGGGTATTTAGCGACAAGATTAAGCGTTGAGTAATTAAATGGACGACGAAAAATTCAGTTTAACTGTTTTTATATACAGTATTTATGGTACTTTAGTGCTTGTTTTACCGTTTCTATATATCCAAGAGAATATGTCCCAAAGGAAAATAATTCACATAGATGCTGATTGCTTTTATGCTGCAGTAGAAATGCGAGATAACCCTGAGTTACGTGATATTCCATTAGCAATTGGCGGATCGGCGACGTCAAGAGGGGTGATTGCTACAGCGAATTATATTGCACGTGAGTATGGTGTACGCTCGGCTATGTCTTCGGCTCATGCCGTTCGTCTGTGTCCTCACATCGTTATTATTCCTGGAAATAGGCAAAAGTATCGAGAGGTATCCCAACAAATGCATCGTATTTTTGGCGAATACACTCGTCTTATTGAGCCCTTATCGCTTGACGAAGCCTATCTTGATGTAACGGATGTGACGTTATGTCGAGGAAGTGCCACTTTAATGGCGCAAGAGATACGTCAAAAAATTATGGATACAACGGGCATTACTGTCTCTGCGGGCATTGCCGCGAATAAGTTTTTGGCGAAAGTCGCCAGCGATTGGAATAAACCGAATGGACAGTTTGTCGTCCCACCATCGGAGCAGGATGCGTTTGTAAAAAATATTCCTATTAAGCGCATTTGGGGGATTGGGAAAGTTGGTCAAGAAAAGCTTCATAAGTTAGGTGTCAAAACCTGCGGCGATCTGCAGCAAATAGAGTTAGCCAGTCTAATTCAACTATTCGGTCGCTTTGCTTACCGCCTTTCACAACTGGCTTTTGGTGTGGATGACAGAGACGTCCAAATGAATCGCGTGCGAAAAAGCTTTTCTGTCGAACATACTTATGAAAAGGATTTAGATTCCGTTGATGCCTGTTTAAAGCAAGTTCCAAAATTGATCGAAGCATTAACTCATCGAATGGCGGATAAAAAATTCACTCATCCTCCGAGTAAGTTTTATGTGAAAGTGAAGTTTGATAATTTCCAACAAACAACGGTTGAGAAAGCCTATCAAAAAGGTCAGGAGTACGCATTTTTTATTATGTTAATAAAAGAAGCGATTTCTCGTCAAAATAGACCAGTACGATTACTTGGATTGGGTTATCGGTTAAAATCCAACGATTCAATGCAGTTGCGACTTCCATTCGAGTGAAAGTACGTGCCGCTTTTGCTGTTTTGATTGGCCGTTATGTGTAAGTTACCGACTATCTTAAAAGAGGAACAAATAAATGCAGGAATTAGAGTGTGTTGTCGTCGAAACATCTTCATCAATAGACAGTGCTGTTATCTGGTTACATGGTCTTGGTTCTGATGGGTATGATTTTCAACCTATTGTGAAAAGCTTGTCTCTGCCAGAGGCATTAGGCGTACGCTTTATCTTTCCACATGCTCCGATTCGCCCTGTCACGATAAACGGTGGTATGGAAATGAGAGCTTGGTATGACATTTTAGAAATGACGATTGAGCGAAAGGTGGACAGTAAAAATATTGCTGAATCCTGTGCTCACGTTCAAGCCATCATTGATGCGCAAATCGCTTCAGGTATGGCAAGTGAGCGGATTGTGCTTGCGGGTTTTTCACAAGGAGGTGTCATTGCTTATAAATTGGGTCTAACGACCCAGTCAAAATTAGCTGGAATTATGGCGCTGTCTACTTATTTGGTAGAAGCCGAAGCATTAACACATGCGACTGAAAACGTTAATGGTAGCACTTCAATTTTAATTCACCATGGATCTGAAGACCCAGTGGTTCCTCTACAATTAGGTACAACGGCTCGAGAAACGCTGTTGAATAAATCTTATAATGTGGCCTTTAAATCATACAATATGCCTCACTCTGTCTGTCCTGAGCAGATTGGTGATATTTCTAACTGGCTGCAACGTGTTTTGTTAAAACCTCTTTAAAGGCCTAGAAATGATACTGAGGAAGGCGTTTATTGATACACGTCAGTAAACGCCTCCCTGATCCTCCTCTAGACTGATAAATATTGACTTATATCAAGGTAAGAACTGAAGGAAAGGCTACATTTAACGCATAACAAATGAGGTGATGATTATGTTTTTAGATGATGTTGTTCTTGCTGGTGTACTGACTGTCGGTTTGATGTTGGCTTTTTTAGGTGGGTTTGTTTATATCGCTTATAAAGCGATGAAGAGTAAACCTTAGTCTTGAATTTGCTCGTTTATCTCCATATAGATGTGTCTTTCTGGAATGCGATGGATTTACTGTAATGGGCTGTCTGCATAGTGTTAGAATTTAGGCTAATATATTAATTAGTTTAATTTGCAGGTTCGCTTTATGTCTTTGAGTGTTTTCTTTTTAGCATTAACTACAGGAATTCTCGTGATTGCAGGGTTGGCCCTGCTTATTCTTCGTCTATTAAAAAAGGATCAAGAGCGAAAGCTGGCCTTAGCTGAGGCTGAGCAAAGAGTCCTAGAGGGACGCTCTGAGCGTATTGACAGTATTCGTGTACTATTGAAAGTAGTTGGTACCGAGGAGCTTGGTTGGATTGAAGCCGCCATACGGGTGAAAGTGCTATTGGATCAATTGAGTTTTGATCTATCAACAAATGAAGATATTGGTGTTTTCTACAAGGTGTATGCTGAAACAGAGCATATACCTACTCACGATAGTTGGAATGAACTTCCTTCCTCGGCAAAGAAAAAATTTCGCGTACAAATGGAACAATGTGAAGCTCAGTATTTGGACGCTCTACAGCGAGGAAAACAGGCCTTACTCGATTACCCATTGGTTTAATACCAATGAACTTTCTTATTTCCATAGCGGCCTGCTTTTTGGTTTTGGTGGCCTTATTGTTATTTTATTTGAAATACAAACAACAGGTTCCTTATTACCGCGTGAATAAAACGTATTGTTTACGCCTTCTCGAACATGCCATATCGGGCGATCTTCCCGTTGCCGATTGGCATTTTTTTATTGGTGTAACCATCACTCATTCGGCTGAATTAGATACGTTAAGACAACAATGTGAAGACATAGATGAACAATATGTAACAGGAAGTCGCTTGGTTAATTCTCAAGCTTGTGTATTATTCTCATCAGAAGGGAAAAAGGCGCTGGCATCTTTATTGGATGAATGGCAATTTAAAGTGGATTTTGATATATAACGTTGATGTTATTTAATGGCTGGGAATAAAATATGAATGATATGTTGGATCAAGGGGCCAGTTGGGCTCCGTGGATTATGGAAATGATATTGAACCTTGCAATTGCAATTGCAATTTTTATCGTAGGTAAAATGTTAGCGTCTAAAGTCGCTAAATTTGTCGAAAATAGAATGTTAAAGTCCAATGTGGATAAAGCGGTAGCGGGATTTGCATCAAGCATTTTATATGCTTTGATGTTTGCAGGTATTGCTTTGATGGCATTGGGTCAGCTGGGTGTTGAAACAACCTCCTTTATTGCCATTCTTGGTGCGGCTGGTTTGGCTGTCGGTCTTGCTTTACAAGGCTCATTGTCTAACTTTGCTTCTGGTGTATTGATTATTCTATTCCGTCCATTTAAAGCGGGTGACTTTATTGATGCTGCTGGACAAGCTGGGACAGTGGATCGTATAGAATTGTTTTCTACTTACATGAAAACGCCTGATAACCGCGTTATTATTATTCCTAACTCTGCGATTGCGAATGGTGCGATTGTAAACTTCTCTAAAGAGAAGACGCGTCGTATCGATCTTGTTATTGGTATTAGCTACGATGCAGATATCAAATTAGCCAAAAATATCATGCAAGAAATTGTGGATGCGGATGAACGTATTCTAAAAGACCCGGCTTGTGGTATTGCGGTTTCTGAACTGGCGGATAGTTCGGTAAACTTTAACCTTCGTCCTTGGGTTAATGCGGCAGATTATTGGGCTGTTAGAGCGGATATCTTAGAAAAAATCAAATACACTTTTGATGAGCAAGGCGTTGGTATTCCTTACCCTCAAATGGATGTACATATTCAAAAAGAAGCAGAATGATTGGCTTTTTTTAACTCAATATCAGATTAACTGATACGAGTAGAGATAAGAAATACCTCGATGATAAAATGCATCGGGGTATTTTTTTTGCCTTTGAAAACAATAGAGAAAAATCCATTACTGATGATTGACAGCGTTTATTCTAAATTGTTTTGGGGATTCTTTGGTGAGGCGTTTGAAAAATCGAGTAAAATAAGCTGGGTCATGAAAACCAAGAGTGTAGGCGATCTCGCTAATGCTGAGAATGGTGTACATTAAATAACGTTTCGCTTCCAATAGCACTCGGTCATGGATGAGCTGTAAGGCACTTTTCTGAACAAATTGTTGGCAGAGGTTATTTAAATAAGGCGCCGTGATGCCTAGAGTCTTTGCATAGTCTTCTACTTTTTTGTGCTTCACAAAGTCTTTATTAATTAGGTCGTTATAGTGATGTAGGTAGTCACTTTTTTTGCTGTTAATGTGATTCGAATGAGTGTGTTGAGATGAGTTTCTTTCTAACCAAATACCGAGTAATTGCACTAAGGAACCTAATGATTCAGAGCGTCCGCTCATAATGGATTCGCTGTATTCCAGATGAATTAATGAAAAAATAGAATCCAACGCCGGTTGGTTTTTTTTGATTGGAATAATGCGTGTTGATTTAATTGTGGTTTGTTCTTTCTTGAGTAAACGCTCAACTCGTTCAAGTAAAGGGTTTGCTATGGACAATACGTATCCTTCCACCTCTTTAGACCAAAGGAAATCATGTACACACATTTCAGAAATAACAATGACTGATGGCGCTGTGATGGCGATGCTTTTGCCATCGATATTCGCTTCGCCTTCCCCTTTTCGGACATAAAATAGTTGGCTTAAACCATGATGTCTGTGAGGGCGAATTTTGAAATGATGGGCTCTACTTTTGGTGATGAGCAATTCACTATGAAGTAAGTCCGGTGTGACTTGTTGCTCTTGTTCACCGTAGAACTGTACGGTTGGAATAGGAAAATTATTTGTCATCAGGGTAATTTATCCATCTATATTCGAAAAGTACAATTTAATGATGGTTTTGTCCCTTAATTATGCCTCTATATTCGATAAAAATACATAAACTATATATTGCAAGGTAACTTGCTCCCATTAATAACAACTAAAGGGTAATCAACATGGCTTGGCAAAAACATGATTATGACGATATCCCAGGCACGTACGTGTTTGACGGTCAACGCGCCAACTCGGCATTTAATCTAAATAAAATGGCGTTTTCTTTAAACGATGCGGCCAATCGTGACGAGTTCGCGGCTGATATGGATGCGTATTGTCGTCGATTTAATGTGACTGACGAACAACGTAAAGCGGTTGTGGAAGGCAATTTCTTAGAAATGTTGAGATTGGGCGGAAATATCTATTATCTAGCAAAATTAGCCACCTTCCACGGGCTTAATATGCAAGATGCTGGCGCGTCTTTTCATAACATTACCACGGAAGAGTTTAAGCAAATTTTGCTAGATAACGCCGAAGGTTTTAAAGACGAATTAGAAAAGCGTGGAGGTTACTGGAATGGCTAAAGTTATTGGTGGAGTTACCACTTCTCATATTCCTGCTGTTGGCAATGCCATGGCAAATAAATTAGAAAACGACCCTTATTGGAAGCGTTTTTTTGATGGCTACGAGCCGGTAAAAGCGTTTTTAGAAAAAGAAAAACCGGATGTAGCGATTGTTGTTTATAACGACCACGGTTTGAATTTTTTCTTGGATACGGTACCAACTTTTGCTATTGGTTGTGCCGATGAGTACCACAATGCCGATGAAGGTTGGGGGATTCCAACAACAGCATCATTTAAAGGGGATGCTCCTTTATCTTGGCACCTTGCCGAGTCTTTGATCAATCAAGGCTTTGATATGACCATGTGCCAAGAAATGAAGGTGGATCATGGTTGTGTAGTGCCAATGAGTTTAATGTGGCGTCATCTGCCTGAGTGGCCATGTAAGCTGATTCCCTTGGCGGTTAACACCGTACAGCATCCTTTGCCAAACGGTAAGCGTTGTTTCGATCTAGGTAAAGCATTACGCAAAGCCATTGAATCATATCCAGAAGATACGAAAATCGTCATCTTGGGTACCGGTGGAATGTCTCATCAGCTTCAGGGTGAACGATCAGGCATTATCGATGTCGATTTTGATTTGAAATGCATGGATTGGATTGTGAACGACCCTGAAAAAATGTACGAGTTAAGTAACACGGAGATCATGGATATCGCAGGAACAGAAGGGATAGAAGTGATTATGTGGATGGTAATGCGTGGGGCATTGTCCCCGAACGTAAATCTATTGCATAAGCATTATCATGCGCCTATATCCAATACAGGTGCCGGTGTGTTGTTATTAACAGATGGTACTGACTGACGTATTCGAACGTTAATGCTGGAATGTTATTGAAAAATAAAAACCGCAAGTGAGGGTGTGTTTCTCACTTGCGGTTTTTTATGTTGTTATGAAAGCAAATAAAATCTGTTATTTGCGTTCATTTTCGAATCGATTACGTATTCCAATACAGTTCCATTGGGTTATCCACCAACAATTTTTGTTGCAGTTCTTTCGTTGGTGCAATGTGGGGAATGACATCCACAAGGTGACCATCGTTAGGCGCTTCCACTTTCATATTCGGATGTGGCCAATCGGTTCCCCATAACACACGATCAGAAAAATTTTCCACCAATGTGCGAGCAAATGGATACACGTCAGAATAGTCGGGAGCATGCTGCGTCAAACGTTCTGGGCAACTTACCTTACACCACACATTGTCGTTGTCAGCCATGAAGTGAACAAAACGCTGGAAGTCGGGATGATCGACACCATTAGCAATGCTTGGTGTTCCCATGTGATCAACGACTATGGTTGTGTTCAGCTCTTTTAAGAAAGGAATCAAGTCTTCTAAGTCGGCGGCTTCAAAGTACACAACGATATGCCAACCAAAAGGACGGATTTTTTCCGCAATCGAGAAAAAAACCGCTCTTGGTGTACTGTCGACAAGGCGTTTCACAAAGTTAAAGCGCACACCTCGAACGCCTGCTGCGTGCATGGTTTCAAGTTCCGCATGGGTAATGGAATCATCTACAAAAGCGACACCACGAGCCAAATCGCCGGCGGTTTCTAGTGCATCCACCAAGGCGGCGTTGTCTGTACTGTGGCAGGAGGCTTGCACGATCACATTGCGAGTAAAGCCAAGATGGTCGCGCAAGGCAAACAGTTGCTCTTTTGATGCATCGCAGGGCGTGTACTTGCGTTTTGGGTGATAGGGGAATTTATCCGCCGGGCCAAAGACATGGCAATGCGCGTCAACAGCGCCAGCGGGTGCGATAAAGTCCGGTTTACTTGGGGTGTCATGGAATGGAATGTAATCGATGTCCATAAAGGTTCCTATGTATTAGTCGGCGAAGACGTCGCCATCAAAAAGTTTACGGGCGGTTCTCAAGATCGCCGCGCTTTGGGCCTCACCTTGCTCGTTTATATTGAGTATAACCGTCATTTCGCCGATGGGGTGTTCTACCGGCATGGCTTTAATGTCGCCTTCTGGGATAGTTGAGAGCGCATGAGCGGGTGAATCAGGCAACATACAGGCCGTCGCGACGCTGACCGCGCCGAGAACACCAATAGAGGCATGACATCGATGAGGAATAAAAGTACGGGTTGAAATACTGCCGCCTCTAGTGGCGCGACTGACCATGGTCATTTTAGGAACAGACTTATGGCTGACGTCACCTAAATTCATCATAGGGCCTACTTGCAAGCGAATGGCTTCCAGTTTGGCTTTTAATGTCTCGTTTTGCTCAAGCTCTTCCCGCGTTTCATCGCCTGATACGCCCATGGATTCGGCTGTCATGATGACGACGGGCATACCATTGTCGATACAGGTAACAGGTACGCCATTAATCACATCAACTTGATTACCGGTAGGCAGTAGCGCGCCGCAGCTCGATCCTGCCGTATCTTGAAAGGTAATTGGAATGGCGCTGGCTTTGCCGGGCACGCCATCAATATGTGCATCGCCTTGGTAGCTTACTTTTCCATTAGGCGTTGCGACTTCTTCGACGGCTATTTGCCCGGTATTTTCCATGTAGATGGCAACGGATGTTGTGGTTGATGAGGCTTCTACAAGACCTCTTTCAATGGCAAAAGGGCCAACGCCAGCCAGAATGTTGCCACAGTTTTGTGCGTCGGTGACCGTGGCTTGATCGACAAAAACCTGTAAAAACAAATAGTCAACGTCGACGCCATCACGGGTGGATTTTTGCACTACCGCGACTTTAGAGGTAAGTGGATCAGCACCACCAATGCCATCAATCTGACGCGCGTCAGGTGATCCCATAATGCGCAGCAAGAACTGATCTCTTTCTGCGACATTCCTGGGCAAATCGTCGGCGAGGAAATAGGCACCTTTAGATGTGCCTCCTCGCATCATCATGCAGCGAGCGGAATTAGACATACTTCAGGCCTTTTTCTTTCAAGCGACCACGCATATTGTAGATGTCTAAGCCCAATTCGCCATTTTCCATGCGAATACGCTTTTCTTCTTCACGGGCAACGCGGGCTTGCGCTTCGGCTAATACCGCTTCCGCTTCTTCACGACGCACGACAACCACACCATCGTCGTCAGCAATAATAATATCGCCTGGATGAATGATTTCGTTGGCGCAAGTCATGGTAATATTGACCGAGCCAAGGGTTTCCTTAATGGTGCCTTGTGAGAAAACGTGCTTCGCCCAAACAGGGAAATTCATTTGGCGCAGGTCGCGTGTATCCCGTACACCGCCTTCGATGATCAAGCCTGCCACGCCGCGAGAAAGCGCCGATGTGGCCAATAAATCACCAAAAAAACCAAAGTTAGATGGAGACGTAGGGGCAAAGACCATGATGTCACCCTCTTGGCATTGTTCAATGGCCACATGCATCATCCAGTTATCCCCAGCGGCACCTGAAATGGTGATGGCGGAGCCTGCGATGGTGACGTCTTGTTGGATAGGTCGCATGTAATCGGCCAGTAAACCACGACGCCCCTGAGCCTCGTGAACCGTTGCTACCCCACATTCTCCCAGCGCTTTAATAATCACAGGGTCCGCGCGTTCGATCTTTTGTACTACAACATTGCCTTGCATGTCTTTGCTCCTAAATCTGAGTGTGAATTATTCGACAATCTTTAAACGACTGAATACACGGCGCGCATTGCCTTCGAAAATTTGCTGCTTTTGTTCCGTGTTTAACAGTGTGTTATTGTCGATATAGCGTTTTGTGTCGTCAAAATAATGACCTGTCTCTGGGTCAATACCACGTACCGCACCGATCATTTCAGAGGCAAACAAAATGTTTTCAGTAGGGATAATGTCCAGTAGTAGATCGATGCCTTTTTGGTGATAAACGCAGGTATCAAAATAGATGTTTTTCAACGCGGAGAGTTCTAATGGTTCATAGCCTTGGTCTTGCATTAACCCTCTGAAACGTCCCCAGTGGTAAGGTACGGCACCGCCACCATGTGGAATAATGATTTTCAAATCAGGGAAGTCTTTAAAGACATCCGACATAACAAGTTGTTGGAAGCCTGTCGTATCTGCCCCCAGATAATGCGACCCGGTGGAATGGAAGCAATCATTACAAGAAGCGCTGACGTGAATCATGGCTGGCACGTCTAATTCACACATTTTTTCGTAAAGAGGGTAAAAAGAACGATCACTTAACGACGCATCTTGCCAATAACCGCCAGATGGATCTGGGTTTAAATTACAGCCAATAAAGCCCATTTCTTCAACCGTACGAACAAGTTCGGCCACAGACTTGGCTGGGTCGACTCCGGGCGATTGAGGTAATTGAGCAACCGGGGCGAAATTCTTTGGGAATAAATCACAAACGCGCTTAATCAGATCGTTTTGATGTTCTGTCCAATATTGGCTCGTGTGTTCATTACCAATATGATGCCCCATCCAGCTTGCGCGAGGAGAGAAAATAGTCAGGTCTGTGCCACGTTCTTTTTGCAGTCTTAATTGGTTGCTTTCAATGCTTTCAATAATTTCATCGTCACTAACAATTACCTTACCTTTTGATCCTTTAAAGCTAGGGTCTTTGGCAACCTCTTGTTTCTGTTGGTCTCGGTACGCGCCGACACCTGGTGGCGTAGTTGTATAATGT
The DNA here is from genome assembly GCF_014805825.1 of Marinomonas algicola. Taxonomy (NCBI): domain Bacteria; kingdom Pseudomonadati; phylum Pseudomonadota; class Gammaproteobacteria; order Oceanospirillales; family Oceanospirillaceae; genus Marinomonas; species Marinomonas algicola. Next base: position 3,918,310 of record NZ_CP061941.1, on the reverse strand, counting down.
CCATGGCAATCAATAATCATTTTACACTCTCTGTTATCTACGGCTCTTCTTTTTGTAATAGAAGTGTTATTGAAAAGCGATCGACTATTGTAAAAAAAAGCGATCACCGAATGCGATACAGTATTGAACTCTACGTAGGGTATGGCTATTTGGTTTTTAAAGTAATGGTATTCAATTTTGATATAGGTTATGTTTTTATCTTGGCAAAATAAGGAGATTGTTATGGCTTTTGAAGTCCCTAATATTCGACATCTTAGGGTTTTTTTAGAAGTGGTCGATTGTAAAAGTATTGGTAAAGCGTCAGAAAAAGTCTTTTTATCTCAACCGGCGATTACTCAAGCGATTGCAAAATTAGAAACCGAGTTAGGAACAGCGTTATTTCAGCGTAGAAGTGATGGTATGTATGTGAGTGAGTCAGGGACTCTCTTTGCCTTTAGGGTGCAAAGAGCACTCGATATGATTTTGTCCGGCTTAAAAGGCGCCATGCGTTTAGGCGGCGGAAAAATAAAACCGACGCGTCTGTTGCAGCAACTGACGACAACTCAGCTAAAGGCATTGGTGGCCGTCACCGAAGCGCATAACTTCAGTGCGGCAGGCCGTAATATGGGCATTTCCCAATCGTCTTTGCACCGTGCTGCACGTGAGCTGGAAGGGTTGTTGGGGGTGGTGTTATTTGAAAAAAACAGTCTTGGTATCGGTTACACAAAAGCGGCTCGTATTCTATCACGTGCCTGCAAATTGGCCTTTTCAGAAATTCATCAAGGGCGTGATGAAGTGGATGCGCTGCACAATCGTGAAGTGGGGCAATTAGTCATTGGTAGCATGCCTTTAGCGAGAACCTCAGTTTTGCCTCACGCAATCATTCAATTTTCTGACCAACATGCCGATTTTCGTCTAAAAATTCAAGATGGTTCCTACGATGATTTGTTGTATCACTTACGTCACGGAGAGATTGATTTATTATTGGGCGCATTGCGCTTCCCGCCCCCAGCGGAAGACATAGAGCAAGAGGAGTTGTTTTGTTCTCCAGTGGAAATTGTGGCTCGTCCTGACCATCCTTTGTTTCATGTGCCGCAGGTGACTCTCTCTATGCTGCGCGGCTACCCGTGGGTAGTGCCACATGAAGGGACGCCAACGCGCGCTATTTTCGAGTCTTTATTCGTCGATGCGGGTTTGAGTACACCTGAAAGGCTGGTGGAAAGTGGCTCGCAATTGTTAATCAAATCGCTGCTGTTAGACAGTGATCGATTAACCATTATTTCCGAAAATCAAATTCAATATGAATTATCAATGGGTACGCTTAAGTCAGTTCCTTATGATCTTGTTGATGCGACACGGCCAATAGGCATTACCGTAAGAAGAAGCTGGAAGCCAACGAAAACACAGCTTTCATTTTTGGAAAAGTTACGTTCATCGGAATTAATTAAAACCATTAACAAACCTAATAAAACACCTTAGCTATGCAAAAAATGAATAGCCATATTGGTTATTTAATTATCTTCGACAAGATACCAATGTTAGATTTTTAATCAGATAAATAAGGTATTTTAACATTCAGTCAAACGGTTATTTAGACCTATTTTAAAACGTATTTAAAAACGGAGTAAGCCGAAATGATGAGAGTATGTATTGCGGGTGCCGCCGGCGCTTTTGGCATGAAACATTTAGACGCCATCAATGCGATAGAAGATGCGGAAGTCGTCTCCGTTGTTGGTGGCCGTAATTTGGAAAAAATCAAAGCTTTTGCTGAAGCGAATAATATTCCTCATTACACAACGGATTTAGCGGAAAGCTTAGCCCGTGATGATGTGGATTGTGTGATCTTAGCGACGCCAACTCAAGTGCATGCGGAACAAGTTGCTCAATGTCTACGCGCCGGAAAACACGTACAAACTGAAATCCCAATGGCGGATAACCTTGAAGACGCTAAAGCCATTGTGGCTTTGCAAAAAGAAACGGGTTTAGTGGCTATGGCGGGTCATACGCGTCGTTTTAATCCGAGTCATCAATGGATACACAATAAAATTCAAGCGGGTGAATTAAACGTATTACAAATGGATGTGCAAACCTACTTTTTTCGCCGTACAAACACCAATGCCAAAGGTGAAGCGCGTTCTTGGACGGATCATTTGTTATGGCATCACGCTTGCCACACGGTCGACTTGTTCCAGTATCAGACAGGCCAAACGGCGTCTCAAGTACAAGCGATGCAAGGTCCAATTCACCCTGATTTAGGCATTGCATTGGACATGAGTATTGGTATGAAGGTACCGGACGGTGCGCTGTGTACGCTCTCGTTATCTTTCAATAATGATGGTCCTTTTGGGACTTTCTTCCGTTATATTTGTGATAATGGCACCTATGTTGCGCGTTATGATGATTTAGAAGATGGTAAAGGTAACCCGATAGATCTATCGGATGTGGCCGTTTCATTTAACGGTATCGAGCTTCAAGACCGTGAGTTCTTTGCTGCCATTAGAGAAGGTCGTGAACCGAACTCAAGTCTAGCGAAGTGCTATGCGGCCATGGAATCATTAGATCGTTTGGAAAAATGTTTAGACGCTGAATAGAAAGGCTCAGGTCTCGAATCGTTTTTTGTTTTCTCTCATCCATGTCATCTGCTTAAAGAGGGCATGGATGTTTTGCATTAAGGAACCGTAAATTATGACTACTCGTAAGTTTGGCTCATTTGACTGTGCTCCTATCGGACTAGGATGCATGAATTTATCCCATGCCTACGGCACTCCGCCATCAGAGAAAGACGCCGAAAACCTGTTGTTAAGTGCGCTAGACATGGGCTACAACTTACTTGATACGGCGGCGCTCTATGGTTTTGGCCATAATGAACAATTGTTAGGCAAAGTACTCAAATCTCGTCGTCATGATTATATCTTGGCAAGCAAGTGTGGCATGTTTAAAAATGCCGAGGGTGTGCGTGAAATTAATGGTCGCCCAGAGGTGGTTAAAAAAACCTGTGAAGACAGTCTGCGCCGTCTGCAAACCGATGTTATTGACCTGTATTACTTACACCGTTGGGATAAAAATGTGCCAATAGAAGACAGTGTTGGTGCGTTATCGGATTTGGTAAAAGAAGGTAAGATCAGAGAAATTGGGTTGTCGGAAGTGTCTTCGGATACAGTGCGTAAAGCGCATGCGGTACACCCTATTGCCGCGGTCCAAACCGAGTATTCTTTATGGACTCGTAATGCTGAAATTTCGGTATTAGAGACTTGCCGAGAACTGGGTGCCACGTTTGTCGCTTTTAGTCCGCTGGCGCGAGGGTTTTTAACAGGGGCATTGACGGAGGTAAATAGTCTAGTAGAAAAAGACATACGTCGTAATATGCCGCGTTTCCATGCAGAGAATTATGCTCATAATTTAACCCTGTTAGAGCAAGTGGCGTTGATCGCTAAGCAAGAAGGCTGCACATTGGCGCAATTGGCATTGGCGTGGACATTAGGAAGAGGAGAGCACATCGTTTCTATTCCTGGAACGACCAATCTAACGCACTTATCGGAAAACTTTAGCGCGGCAGAGGTAGAACTTAGTGCCACGTCTTATCAGCAATTAGATGAAATTCTGAATCAAAATACGGTAATGGGAGCCCGATATAATGCCGCAACACAGGCGGAGATCGATACCGAAGAGTTTGCATAACGCGGTTTTACCGGCCGTTCAGTAATAAGGGGTCATAGTGTTGATTAATGGTTGGTGGTTTCATAGTTATTGTCATTACGATAAAGACTTGGTGAACCCCCGGCCATTTTTTTGAAGAAGCGAGAGAAGTAGGCAGGGTCTTTAAAGCCTAGAGCATAAGCAATCTGATCGAGTGGCTCACGGGTATAAATCAATTTCCGCTTGGCTTCGATCAATAACCTGTCTTGCAGTACATTTTTTGTCGCGCTGCCAATGGTCTCGTGACACAAGCGATTTAAACTGGATACAGACATATTCATGGCTTTCGCATACTGAGCCACTTTCCATTGTTCGTGGTAGTGGGCTTCCATTAACTGCTTGAACTGATCGAGTAAGCGGTTACTGCTTTGATTGTCGTCCGTGGATAATCGGCTGTAATCGGCTTGTCTTTGCAGTGTCACCAACACCATTCTGACCAACCATTCCAACATAACTTGTTGACCACTGTAATGATTTTTAATTTCGGCTTTGATTAACTGTAAATATTGTTTGAGCTGATTAAAAAGTACATTTTTCGGATCAATTTGAATGACACTGGCCATCCGCGTTAACCCTTCAATATAGTGGTGTGCTTTTTGCTGAGTCTGATCCGCTAAAATGGGGTCCGCTAGCGTTAAAATAACCCCATCGGTATCGGGTGAAAAACGAAACCCATGCACGGACCCTGCTGGAATTGTGATGGCCCAACCTCCCGTTAAATGATGATTCTGCTCATCAATTCTGACCTCAATCCTGCCATCAAAGATGCATAAAACCTGAAACATACGCCCATGACGATGAGGTTTTATTAACCAACCATTTTCACTGCTGCGAGTAGCAATGTCTTCAATGTGGACAAAGCCAGGGTCCTTATTTGAAGTGGCTTCGCCATACAAGGAGAACTGGGGGATATCTTGTTTTTCGTTGCTCATAAGGCGCTTTTCTGATTCTGTTTGTACAAATTAGTAATACTCTCTTTGATTGAAAAGTACAAGTATTTGTCCGATAAGTGAATTCATAAGGTGGCTTTTAAAGGCCATTATGACGTTATACAAAACAGCTTTTAGTTGTGTGACTAATAATAAAAATGTGAGAAGAGAGTCTTTATGAAAACCATCAAAACTCAAGTCGCCATTATCGGTGGCGGCCCATCAGGTTTGCTGCTTGGCCAACTGTTATCTAAGCAAGGTATCAGTAATATTATTCTTGAACGCATGACTGGCGAGTATGTGCTGGGACGTATTCGAGCGGGTATTTTGGAGCAAGGTTTTGCGGATCTGGTGCGTGAAGCCGGTGTGTCCGAAAGAATGGATGCGGAAGGCATTGTGCATGAGGGCTTTGAGTTAGCGTTCAATGAACAAAGCACATACATCGATGTAAAAAATTTAACAGGCGGTGATACCGTCCTTTGTTATGGTCAAGTTGAAATCACCGCTGATTTGATGGAAGCTCGAGACGCCGCAGAATTAGAAACCTATTATGAGGCGAAAGACGTTGAACTGCATGATGTCAATACAGAGTCTCCAAGTGCCACCTTTACTCAAAATGGTGAAACTTACCGTTTAGAGTGTGATTACATTGCGGGTTGTGATGGTTTTCATGGGGTTTCTCGCCCAACGATTCCGGCGGAGCTTCGGACTGAACATGAAAAAGTGTATCCGTTTGGTTGGTTGGGAGTGTTAAGTGAAACGCCTCCAGCAAGCAAAGAGCTTATTTACAGTAAGTCGGATCGAGGTTTTGCTTTGGTGAGCATGCGTTCTGAAACCCGTTCACGTTATTACATTCAAGTCCCTTTAACCGATAACGTTGAGGACTGGTCAGACGATGCTTTTTGGGATGAATTAAGAAAGCGTTTGCCGCCAAAAGCCGCCGACAATCTCGTTACCGGACCCAGTATTGAAAAAAGCATTGCGCCATTACGTTCGTTTGTTTGCGAACCGATGCAGTATGGAAGATTGTTCTTAGTTGGTGATGCGGCACACATAGTGCCTCCAACAGGGGCAAAAGGCTTGAATCTAGCGGCATCGGATGTGGCTACCTTGTATAAAATCATGACACGCGTTTATAAAGAAGGAGACGCTTCTTGCGTGAGTCAGTATTCAGACATTGCGTTAAGGCGTGTCTGGAATGGTGAGCGTTTTTCTTGGTGGATGACTAATATGATGCATAAGTTTGATGCGTCCGAAACGTCAGACTCTGAGTTGGGGAATGTGACATTCTCTCGTTTTATGGCGTCAGAATTAAGTTACTACACGGGGTCTGAGAGCGGCAAAAAAGTCATTGCTGAGCAGTATGTTGGCCTGCCTTATGAAGATCTAAAGCCTTAGTGTAAGCGGGCCTGTTGCAGAGGCGCTAGCGACTTAGGCCAGGCGCCAAATTATGTTAATGTAAGGCGGGTTTAGTCAACGGACTTTTTAGCGTTATGATAAAGCACGTCTTACATTTTCTTAAGGCCATCGCTTCTGGAAGCGGTCGATGGCTTTTTCAGGCGAGGCCCATTGTTCCTATTATAGTAGTGGGAATCGAATACGCTTCACATCGATTTGCCACCTTGTTGCAAACGCTTAATAAACATCACTCAGTGCAGTACCAAATTATGGCGTTTGTGGATGACAATCCATGGCATAAAAAAGTGGAACTTTTCTCCGCAAAAGTCCACCCAGAAAGTGATGTATTGTCTTTGGTCCGTAAGCACTCTGTCGCCATCATTATTGAATTAGAAGGTGAGCGATTGACCCTTTCTCATGAGGTTTGGCAAGCCATATGTGCATTGCCAGAAAAAGACGCTACTTGCATTAAGTTAACCATAAAAAAGGATTCACTCGAAGATCTTGCTGCTTTACAGCACGCTTTGGAAGGCACAGTGCCTTCCTAGCTGAGTGCACTTTTATGGTAACGGTGGGCATTGAGAAAAGACACGCCTTGTGCAGTTCTGGCACTTTGGTTGATCAAGCAATGGCACCAATTTGGTCAGTGCTTCATCAATGGTTGGGTAAAAGTTATCTTCTCCTAATTTAGCTAAATAGTTGTTTGCGGATAACTCGTCTTTCACCGTATTTTTCAGGGAGCAGAAGTGCAAGTGATGGCCTGCTTTTTTCATTCTAGATGATTCTTGCAGGAGCATTTCAGCGCCAGCCACATCAATAAAATTCACGCCACTGCACAGTAGAATAAGGTGGGTGTTTGCTTCTATCTTGGTGCTGGTGTCGATCAGTGTTTTTTGAATATGATCCGCGGCCCCAAAAAAAATGGAACCATCAATGCGCACGGTTTTTATTTGTGGGCACTCCGACAATTGAAAACGTGAAATGCTGCGTAAGTCCGTTCCTTGGTCCAGTGTTTTGGGGGCCACTTCCATGATTCTTGGATTGGCTGTGCGTTTTAAATAAAAGATTAACGACAGCAATACGCCCAGATAAATAGAAAACTCCAGTTCAACAATCAAGGTGGAGAAGAAGGTGACGCTTAAAATGGCGGCCTCTTGCTTGTTACTGCGAAGAATTTGGCCAATGTGGTGGGTATCGATTAAATTCCATGAAATTAACAGAATGCCGCCTGCCATAGCGGGCAGAGGCAGATATTCGGTCACTTGTGGAACGAACACGATAATCACCACCAAGATCATAGCGGCAAAAATGGACGCCAAAGGGGTTTTTGCGCCTGCGTCGTAATTGACCCCAGAGCGAGTAAAAGAACCTGAGCCAGGGTAACAGGAGAAAAAACTCCCGACCACATTAGATAATCCTTGACCGATAAACTCTTGGTTGCCGTCGATACGTTGCCCTGAACGGATCGCAATGGCCCTAGCAATCGATACGGCTTCGACTAACCCCAAAATAGCAATGGCGATGGCCCCCGGCAGAATGCGGCTAATAGTGCCTGCCGACAAATCTGGCAAGGACAGTGGAGGCAAACGGCCAGAAAGAGCACCAACAAGCGGAACATTGTGTTGCTCGCCACTCAGTAAAAAACACGTTACGCTGCCGACAATCATGCCAAATAACATGGCGGGCATTTTTGGGTAGACTTTTTTTACAAAAAGAGTGGCGGCAATGGTGATGACAGCAATACTGACAGAGTAAAAATTGATGAGTGAAAGACCTTGTAACAACGCCTGCCAACTTTCAAAAAAAGACGACCCAGAAGGCACAGGGATGCCCAAAGCGTGTTTTAATTGGCTGGTGGCAATCAGTACAGCGGCTCCGGCGGTAAAGCCAATCACGACAGTATGAGAAATAAAATTAACCAAGATACCCATTCGGGCCAATCCCATGCCCAGTTGAATGATGCCCGTTAATAAAGTCAAGGTCAGCACAACCGGAATAAAAGCGTCCGTTCCTTGAGGAACCACACTGCTGACGACACTCAACACCACAATCGAAATGGCGGCCGTTGGTCCAGAAATAAGGTGCAATGAGGAGCCAAATATCCCGGCAATCACAGGCGTTACGATGGCTGTGTACAAACCGTATTCGGCGGGTAACCCAGCTATAAGGGCATAAGCGACACCTTGTGGCAGTACAATAATGGCGCCAGTTAATCCCGCCAACAGGTCGGCGAAAAAGGAGTGTTTGTTGAGTGTCCTACCCCAGATTAAAAAGGGCATCCATTTTCGGGCCGACCCTGTGGGCCAAGGCGTTGTCTTTCTTTTCATGGTATTTTTCCGTATGTCAACCTCAGTGTTGGCCTTGTATCAGGGCATTTTGTTGAGTGGTTAGGTTCGTTTTTGCATTAGCTTATAATGTTAAGCGATACTAGATGGCATGAAAAACGAAATTAATTGGCTATTACGGCCAAAAAAATAGGATGTTGATTTGGATACCACCTTATTGCAAACCTTTGTAGAAGTGTCGAAAACTCGGAACTTTGGGCAAGCTTCCATTAACCTGAACGTTTCTTCCTCTACGGTCAGCGCTAGAATAAAACAATTAGAATCCATTATGGGGGTGTCGCTGTTTATTCGTCGGCATCATGAAATCAGTTTGACACCCTCTGGTGAAGGACTCGAGCGGCACGCGAACTTCATTCTCAAAGCGTGGGAAAGAGCCTATGAAGACACGGCCCTCAGTCAGCGACACCACAGACGCTTGGTGGTCGCGGCGGTCTCCAGTTTATGGGATATTTTTGTACAAGACTGGCTCAATGACATTCATATTTCCCATAAAGAGCTCAGCTTACGCGCTGAAGAAAGTACCCCATTACGTGTGGTGGAAAAATTGGATCAAAGCTTGATTGATGTGGGGTTCATGTACGAGCCACCTTCCATGAAAGGTTTAATTGTTCAACAGGTGGCCATGGTGCCCATGATTCTGGTATCGGACAAACAAGGTATTTCAACCGAGAAAGCGGTCGCTGAAGGTTATATTCGTGTCGAATGGGGCACGGCCTTTGCTGTGATGCACGAGTCTCACTTTCCTCAACGACCCCTCGCCCGTGTACGAGTCAACAGTGGTAGAGTCGCCCTCAGTTTGATTCTAAACAATGGCGGTGCCGCCTATTTACCCGATGTCATGGTCAAGCAAGCACTGGAAGTTGGACAACTGCATCAAGTCGTCGACGCACCCGTGATCGAAATGCGCGCCTTTGCCGCCTATAAATCCCAAGGGGAGCATAGCGCCTTGATCAAATCCATACTGGCAAAGATCTGATTGTTCAGTGTGTATCAATGCATGGGCTTTATGCTACCCATCCGCACAAACGGTGACTCTGTGCAGTCGCCTTGGTTGGTCGCCGTAGTCGGTAACGGCGTAGTGTTGGGTGTTGCGGTTGTCCCAGAGGGCGACTGAACCAGCTTGCCATTGAAAGCGTACTTGAAATTCGGGCGATCTGGCGAGTGCAAAGAGTTCGTTTAACAAGGCTTGGCTTTCAGCGTCTTCCATGCCAACAATAGAGCGAGTGAATTGCTCATTGACGAATAAAGTTTCTCTTCCTGTTTCAGGGTGACGTGTAACGACTGGGTGAATGACTGGCGGGTATTCTTTGGATTTGTTGGCGACGAAGCTTTGTTGCTTGCCAGGTTGATCTGTTTCATGGCGGTCGTAGCGGCTGCCTTCGAAGGCGTGTAGGGCATGATGACCTTGCAATGTTCGCAGGTAGTTTTTTTGCTCAGCGGGCACCCTGTCCCACACCGCTTGCATGGAACACCAGACAGTGTCACCTCCGGTTTGTGGCACATACTGAGCGTGCAGAATAGAGCATTTAGAAGGCTTTTCTTGCCAAGTTAAATCCGTATGCCAGAAGCTTTCCCCAGGAGGGTTGCCTCGCGAGGTTTCAATGATAACCACTTGATCGGCGTCGTCTAAATGAGGAAAAAAAGGGTGCACGGCTTCGATTTGACCAAAGCGTTGCCCCAATTTAAGATGCTCCTGAGGAGACATGGTTTGTTCTCGAAAGAATAACACCTGATGTTTGAGAAAGGCTTGTTGCAGTTCATTAAAAGCAGGCTCGTCCAGTTCTGCCAGCTGAATGCCTTCAATGAGAGCGCCTATGTGTTGCGATAATGGCTGTATTTTCATATGTCTAAAGGCCTTTGCTCGGTTGTTAACAGCGCTAATACAGTATTAAAAAAGCGTCAAAATGATCATTTGTAATCGATTGCTTCCTCTTTGTCATCGGTTTTAGCATTCTTTTATCTGTTATCTACTTCTGATTATTAACGTAGAAGGCTGTGCATGAGACTTTTTATTGATCACCAGAAGAAGGCTTTATACGTCAGCGCGTCGCAAGAAGTGATTTAGCAGTTGATTTGCTACAGGGGTTAAGGGTTTGTCTCGTCGAAAAATTAGTTGCAGTTTATTGACAGCCATTCCTTCTTTAACGTCGATCTTACAAAAGCGACTTGAATAGGATGGATCATTTAGCCAAATTTCAGGCATCATGCCTAACATATCTGTATTTTCTATCATGGCGAGAGAGCTGGTAAACGAGTGGCATTCAATATTGATATTTGGCGGTGTCAGGTTCTTTGTTTCATAAAAGTCATTAATTAATGTTGTTAAATGCCCTCCTGAACCGATTTGCACCCACTTTGCACTGTGTAATTCAACCAAACTGTTTCTATTTTTAAATGGGTTGTCTCGACGACCAACAATCGCCATCGGGTATTCTTTTATAGGGTGCACTTCAAATTCTTTATTAGAGAGTAAGTGAGGTTTAGTCACTGCGGCAATGGCGAAGTCAATTTCAACCGTACGCAGCTTTTCAACAGCGGACGCTTGCAAACCTTCAAATATGTGTATTTTCACTGCTGGATGAGTATGAAGGAACTGTTTAATGACCAGGGGGGCTAATAGCATGGCGGTAACAGGGGATAGCATAATGGACACAGAACCATTGACTTCTCCTCTCATCTGTTTGATTTCCTCTATTGCTTTCGCGCTTTCTTGGGAAATAGTGGTCGCTCTGATGAGGAAGGCCTTGCCAAATTCTGTCAGATAAACCCCTTTCGTTCCACGAGTTAATAAAGGGGCTCCAACCTCTTCTTCTAAGGCTTTAATTGCTTTAGATACGGCGGGTTGAGATAGCTCAAGTTGTCTAGCCGCTGCTCGGATACTGCCACTTTGTACTGTAGCAAGAAAGACTTCAATCGATTTTATTTTCATAAAGCGGCTCGTTAGTTATATAAAAAGTAATACAGTGATGCCAAAAAGTTATCATAAAGACTAAATTTACATCTTAAGTTTTCACCTGACTTTTTGCTAGTCTTAGTCCATCTGATACAAAAATAACAATAGGAAGTGAAAATATGTTTTTACGTTCAATTAAGTTGGCTGCTGTGAGTGTTGCTATCGCTTCATCTACTTCTGTTCTGCAAGCGAAAGAGTTAATTTTTAACAATTTTTTTCCACCGTCCCATTTTATTCATGGGGTGATGAATGAATGGATAAGTGATGTAGCAGAAGCGACGGATGGGCGAGTCACATTCATTGTGCCAGCCGGTACATTGGCACCACCACCACAGCAATTATCGGCTGTTAAGTCGGGTATTGCCGATGTGGCCATGACAGCGAATATCTTCATTCAAAAACAAGTACCCGTATTAAGTTATTCCTCTTTGCCTTTTTTAGTGAGTAATGCCGAAGCGGCGTCTGTCGCCAATTGGCGTACCTATGAAAAATTCTTGGCGAACAAAGCACCATTGAAAAAGTACGGTGTAGAAATGTTAAGCGTGTTTAACTATTCAGGAGGGAATTTGTACGGTCTAGAAGACAAGCCTATAGAAACCATAGAGGAGTTAAAATCTAAGCGTCTATGGGCTCTTCCAGGTTACACGGCCAATAATATTAAAAATATTGGGGTCAGTCCTGTGACGGGTCCTGCGGTAAAAGTCAGTGAAGTGGTTTCAAAAGGGGTGGTCGATGCCTTCTACGGTATTTCTTATGAAAGCGTTACGGACTTTAAAGCCTCACCGTATACTAAAAATATCGTACAGTTTCCTTTTGCTGGAACCTCCACCAGTTTCTCATTATTTATAAATAAGCGCACTTGGTCGAAAATAAGCGAAGAAGATCAAATGCTTATTAAGCAGCTTTCCGGTGAAGCGCTCTCTCGAAAAGTCGGTAAGGCCGCCGCAAATGCATCTTTAGTTGCATTAACTGCAATGGAACTGTCCGGTATAAAAGTCATACCAGGGTCGCAGGATCTATATCAAGGATTACAACATGCGGCTAAGCCACTGTTCACCGATTTCGTCAAAAAAGCCGATAAAATTGGTGTCAACGGTAATGAAATGCTGAATTTTTTCAAATCTGAAAACGCCAAAGAAACCAACAACCTATCTGAATAATTTAAGCGAGGCTTATTCACTAAATAAGCCTCGTCCTGTATTACCCCTTAAATGTAAAGAGGTGTTTTATGCATCGTTTTTTATATCACTCTGGGCAGTGGTTAAGTGCACTAGCGTTAATGGTGTTGATCTCCATGACGGTGACAGATGTGGTGTTACGTTGGGTGTTTAATAGCCCTATATATGGATCAAATGAAATAGCAAATCTGCTACTTACTTTGTCTATAGGTGGCGGTCTAGTGGTAACGGCGTCCGATAGAAGTCACATAAAAGTAGATATTTTAGAAGGTACGTTCTTACGTATGTTTGGTGAAAAATATCATGCCTTTGTGAAGGCTTTAGAGGTATTAGGAACCTTCTTATTTGCCTTTATTGTTGGTGTTTATACCTATGAAGCTTGGGAGTTTGAAGAAGCTACCGTGGTGTTGGAATGGCCGATTGCTCCTGTCTTTTTTGTCACAAGTGTCTTTTCCGCGCTGTCCGCTCTTTATATTTTTCGACCAATAAAAAGGAGTGATAGACATGTTTGAGGCTCTCATCGGTTTTGCTGTACTTATTGGTGTCAGTCTTTTAGGCGTCCCCTTAGCCTTTGCAACCTTATTGGTTGGCCTCATAGGGTTTGCGTATTATCGAGGCTTAGAATCGTCTTTGTTTATGGCCAGTCAGCAGGTTGCTGAACTTATAGCTAATCCTAATCTGGTTGTTGTCCCTATTTTTATTCTTATGGGTGAGCTCGTTCGTCGTGCCGGTATTACGGACGAATTATATGAATTAGGTCAACATATGATGGGGCGCTTTAAAGGTGGACTTGCGATGGCGACAGTGATTGCAAGCGGTGCTTTTTCGACTGTATGCGGTAGCTCTATTGCGACGGCCGCAACTATGACCAAGGTGGCGTTGCCGCCGATGAGACGGCTAGGCTACAAAGATTCTTTATCTGCTGGAACAGTGGCAGCAGGTGGCACTTTGGGAATCTTAATTCCGCCTAGTGTTCCTATGGTTATTTACTGCATTTTTGCGCAAGAAGACATTGGTAAAATGTGGATGGCTGGCATTGTTCCAGGTCTATTAATGATGACCTTATTTATCTTAACCATCATTATAATGGTTAAAGTAAAACCAGATTTGGCCGCATCCGCAGACATAAAAGAGTTGGAAGTTAAGCCTGGATCATTAATGCGAGCACGTAGTTTTCTTGTGCTGTTTGCCATTGTTTTAGGTGGTATTTATTTAGGGGTTTTCACACCTACGGAAGCGGCAAGTGTGGGGGCTTTTGGGGCATTTTTATTCTCTCTTCATCGTGGAAAAATGCGCACCTTAACGGAATACCGTGAGGTTATTGGTGCTTCAGCAGGTATTTCAGCGTCTATTTTTGCTGTGGCCTCGTGCGCTTTAGTGTTCAGTCAGTTTGTCAACATCAGCGGTTTGCCTTTTGAGTTAGTTGACCTAATGGATCAATGGGGGTTGACTGGGATCGAGCTGGTTATCGCGATCAGTATATTATGTGTTTTCTTGGGTATGGTATTCGAAGTTATTGGTATTTTAGTTTTGATTATTCCTATCTTTCTCCCTTCTTTAGCCGCACAAGGTATCGACCTTATTTGGTTTGGTGTGATTGTTATTATTTTGGTTGAACTTGGACTGGTTACCCCTCCATTAGGAATCAATGTTTTTACGGTTAAAGCCGCACAACCAGATATTCGTTTAAAAGAAGTATTTATGGGCGTGACGCCGTTTGTGATGGCGATGATCGTCACAGCAATGTTAATACTTTATTTTCCGTCGATTGCTATGGGCTTACCGAATTTGATGCGCTAGGAGAAGAGTGTGAATCAGCAGAAAAATAACAACATATTATTTATTATGATGGATCAATTACGTTGGGATTGTTTGTCTTGCTACGGGCAATCAGTAATTGAAACACCTAATATTGATCGTATTGCATCGAAAGGCGTGCGTTTCACTAAGGCTTATGTTCAAGGCAGCAGTTGCGGTAATTCGCGCGCTTCGTATTACACAGGGCGACATGTACGGTCACATGGCGCTACCTGGAATGATTGGCCTTTTCATGTCGCTGAGTGGACGCTGAGTGACTATTTAAAACCGTCTGGTGCGGAAGTTGTTTTACTGGGAAAAACCCATATGAAACCGGATCTAGATGGGATGTCACGCCTTGATATCGATATCAATTCTCCTGTTGGGCAGCATGTTAAAAATGCCGGGTTTGTCAAAGGCGAGCATGATGATGGACTGCACCCAGAAGGGCCTCTGGGTCGCTATAGCAAGGTTGACCCTGAATACAATAAGTGGGTCAAAAAACAAGGTTACCAAGGTGATAATGCGTGGTTACAGTGGGCTAATGCCGTTGTAGATAACGATGGTAAGGTTCGCTCTGGATTTTTTATGCAGCATGCTCACTTGCCTGCACGAATACCTCATGAATTATCTGAAACAGCTTATATGACCAACAGAGCCATAGAGACCATTAATTCGCTTGAAGGAAAGTCCTGGTGTCTGCATCTTTCTTATATTAAACCCCATTGGCCATTTGTGGTGTCAGCGCCTTATCACGATAGGTATCGAGGGATTGACTTACCGCCGGCGATTAAATCAGAGAAAGAGCGAGAAAATCCACATCCTATTTATCGTGAGTTTATGAAGATTGGCGTCGCTAAGGTGTTTTCTGATGACGCGAAACGCAATCATGTTATGCCTGCGTATCTTGGGTTAGTGAAACAGCTAGATGATGAGCTAGGGCGATTATTCAAGCACCTTGAAGAGAAAGGTTTGGATCAGAATACCAGCATTGTTATTACCGCAGATCATGGGGAATATCTCGGTGACCATTGGCTGGGTGAAAAAGACCTCTTTCACGATTCGGCCATTAACGTCCCGCTGATTATTCATGATCCGTCACCTGCCGCAAATGCGACTCGAGGGCAAGTTTGTGATGAATTAACCTGTGCCATTGATTTGATCCCTACCTTTATGGAATTAATGGGACAAGAACCGCTTTATCACCGTTTAGAAGGTCGATCATTGTGCCCCATTCTTCATGGTGGCGAATTTGAACCTGAGCGTGACATTATTGTTTGTGAGGACGATTATGGTCGATTGCCCGTGGCAAAAGCGCTGAAACGCACGCCCTATAATGCTCGTATGACGATGGCCTTTGATGGACAGTATAAATTTATTCACGCGCTGGGCTTTGACCCCATTTTATTTGATGTGAAGAATGATCCTCAGGAGTTTTTTGATCTAGGTCGAGATTCTGGTTATGCCCATATCCGTTATCAAATGCAGGAAAAACTACTGGATTGGAGTGCCAATTTACGCAACCGAACGGCGGTTAGTGAGGAGATGTTTCAGAGCTCTGTTGGCAAATCATTACAGCAAGGCATACTTCCTGGGTTTTGGTGTGAAGAGAGTGTTCCTCCTCATCGCAAAATTCCGACGAAGACAGGCATCTTCTAACACCATGCAACATTGATACTGTTATTTACCACAAACATTCAATGGAAGGTTTTTCCAATGCAACCATTAGACAAGCTTAAACAGCACAGTGAGCGTTTCCAAAAATCGATACAAGAGCCATCTCAAGGTATCTGGATTGCCATTGGTTACGCCGCCTCCAATGTGTCGATTGTCAGTACATCCGCTGGTTTAGTGATTATAGACACAACAGAAAGCACCACGGCGGCAGACAATATTTTGCGGGATTTACGCAAAATCACACAAGATAAAGTGGTCGCTATCATTTATACCCATGGTCACCGTGACCATGTAGGCGGTGCGTCTGTTTTTGCGGCGGAGGGTTTTGAGCATGAAAAGGTAAAGATTTATGCCAGAGCCAATTTAAGCAATGAAATGGCAGAAGGCGGCAGTACGTCCAACCCTGATGTCATTTTTAGAAAGCGTGCCGCCCGCCAATTCGGCATTCCTCTTCAAGCAGGAAGTGAGCGCATTAACCTTGGCATTGGCCCAGCAGATCGACCTATTGAAGGCTTAGGAAAAGGTTTTCTAACGCCGACAGACACGTTTTCTGACGACGCACTTCGTTTAAATATTGGTGATCGTATATTCGATCTAATCGCCGCTCCGGGAGAAACCAACGATCAAATGATGGTGTGGATGCCGACCGAAAATATTGTGTTTGCAGCGGACAACTTTTACCACTCTTTCCCTAATCTGTATGCCATTCGCGGCACATCTTATAGAGACTTTGAAGTCTGGGCGGATACCTTAGATAACATCCAATCCATGGGGGCGGAACTTATGTTAACCGGACATGGACAGCCAGTCGCTGGAAAAGAGGCCATCTCCCAATGTTTGGGAGATTACAGCGCCGCTATTCGATTTATTATTGAAAAGTCAGTTGAGGGCATGAATAAGGGAATGACGCCAGATGAGTTAGTGGCGTTTGTCACCCTGCCAGAGCCGCTACGCAGCCGACCTTATTTAGCCGAGTTTTATGGCACGGTGGAATGGTCTGTAAGAGCGTTCTTTGCAGGCAAAATAGGGTGGTTTGATGGCAACCCGACGCACCTTTTTCCTTTTACGCCGCAGGAGTACTCCAACCGATTTATCGCGCTGGTGGGAGATGAGAAACTCTGCACTGAACTTGAGACCGCCATGACCAAGGGAGACTATCAATGGGCATTGCACTTAACAGATTGGTTATTACAACATTCCGATTCTATTAAGGTTAAACAGACTCGTATCAAGGCATTACGACAGATTGCTGATTTACAAATGAACGCTCCTGCTCGTAATTATTATTTAACCTGTGCGCTTGAACTACAGAACAGTTTATAACGAGAATTAAAGATGAAAGAGCTTTTAAATTATATAAACGGTGAATGGCTCAAATCCGATAAGCCATTTATTAAAGTGAGCCCGGTAAACGGTCGTGAGATTGCGACGGTATATGAAGCCGATAAAGCGATGGTTGACCTTGCCGTTCAAAAAGCAAAAGAAGCCTTTGAAGGAGAGTGGGGGCAAGTGACACTGCAAGAGCGTTGCCGATTACTGCGTAATGTGGCGGATATTATGGAACGCCGCAGTGAAGAATTGATGCTGGCAGAAAGTACAGACGTTGGCGTGCCGTATCCGGCCGCCCGGATGTTAAATGTAGGGCGTTCGGCGTTTGCTTTTCGCATGTATGCTGATGAGGTGGCCAATATGTTTGAGCAGTCCCATCAATTTACCCCCCCTAACGGCGGTCATGCACTGCATTATACGATGCGACGAGCAAAAGGTGTGGTAGGGGCCATTTCACCTTGGAATGTGCCTTTATTGCTTCTGGTCTTTAAAGTCGCCCCTGCGTTGGCCATGGGCAATTGTGTGATTGCGAAACCGTCAGAAGTAACCCCTCAATCCGCCACTTTGTTAGCGGAAATTATTGAAGAAGCCGGTTTTCCCGCTGGCGTATTTAATTTGGTACATGGCTTTGGCGCGAACTCAGCAGGTGCTTTTCTAACAGAAAACCCAGACGTAGCCGCTTTCGGGTTTACAGGAGACACCAGCACGGGCGAAATTATTATGCGAAGTGCGGCAAAAGGCGTGCGAAATGTCTGCCTTGAATTAGGCGGTAAAAATGCAGGGATTGTTTTTGCTGACGCTGATTTAGATAAAGCCGTTGCTGGAACCCTGCGTTCAGCATTCACCAATTGCGGTCAAATTTGTTATTCAACAGAACGCATGTATGTAGAGCGCCCCATCTTTGATGAATTTGTGAAACGCTTAGGAAACGCCGTTGGCAATATGAAAATTGGCTCACCTGAAGAAGACGGCGTACAAATGGGGCCCTTAGTGTCTCACCATCATAGGGATAAGGTGAAATCCATGATAGATGAAGCCCTAAAAGACGGTGCGACATTCGTCACTGGCGGCCGCATCCCTCAATTTAATGATGAAAAAGATAATGGTGCCTTTATTCAGCCCGTTGTAGCGATTGGCCTCCCTGAATCGGCTAGCTTTGTTCGTAATGAGGTATTTGGTCCTGTCTGCCACATAGCCCCATTTGATACGGAAGAAGAAGTAGTCAAACTAGCTAACAATACAAAATACGGCTTAGCTTCTTCCATCTGGACACAAAACTTTTCTAAAGCGCACAGAGTCTCCTCTAAAATTCGAGCGGGTAATATTTGGATCAACGATTGGCAGTTAAGAGACATTCGTACGCCAATGGGCGGTCTTGGTGCTTCTGGCGTTGGGGCTCAAGGCGGCAGAGAATCATTGGAGTTTTTCTCAGATTTAATCAACGTCACAGCCCGTATCGATTAGTTATCTATTTATTCTTTAGGAGAGTTTTATGCGAATTGCAGTCACTGGCGGAGCCACTGGAATTGGTCAAAAAGTAGTTGAGTTGATTCATGCACAAGGCGGAAAAGTTACGGTATTTGACATTCTTAAGCCAGATTACGAAGTAGATGAATACATTGAATTAGATTTATCAGAACCTGACAGCATTAAAGAAGCGGTTGCAAAAGTATCAGGACAATACGATGCACTGTGTAATGTGGCGGGCTTGCCTCCTCGAGCAGGCAATGCGCTTTTAGGACTCAAGGTCAACTTTATGGGGACGCGCGAATTTACGGAATCCATGTTGAGTAAACTAAATTCAGGGGCCTCTATTGTTAATGTGGCATCAAAAGCTGGAGCAATGTGGCGTCAGAATATAGAGCAAGTAAAATCATTGATGGCTTTGTCTTCTACAGATGAATTGGCCCAATTTTGTAAAGCCCATGACATTGATGATGTACGTGCCTACAACTTATCCAAAGAAGCCGTCATTGTGTGGGGCATGGCTGAATGTGAAGCGTTATTAAAACAAGACATTCGAATCAACTCCGTTAGCCCTGCTGCCATTGAAACAGGAATATTACAAGATTTTAAAGACGCATTCGGCGAAAAAACCCTTAAGAATATTGCTCGTGTTGGCCGAGCGGGTTGGCCTAAGGAGGTAGCAGAAGTCATCCTGTTCCTTGCTTCATCACAAAGCAACTGGTTGAAAGGCATTGATATTACTGTCGACGGTGGAATGGGAGCCTGCCACCTTACCGATGCATTTACGCTTCCTAAGCGTTTAAGCAGGTCTTAAGTTACATGTGAATAATGATGACACTGTGATTATCTTGTTATCATTAACGGGCTGAATTTACTCTAACATAAGGCGTTTGATATGAGGTTCGAGTAATCTAGCGATCATGAGGTATTGATCTTTATTAGGGTGTAAAAAATCCGTCATCACGTCACTTGTTAAGCGACCGTCTTCAGTTAAAAAATGCGGATTAATATCCAGATAAAAGACGCTGGTATTATCCGCGTAGGATTGAATAAGGGCATTAATGTCGTTGTTTAATCGTCGCATTCTTTGTGTCGGTTTTGCGCTCCGGGGAAATATGGCCAGCAGTAAAATCGTGATATTGGGAAGCCTTTCTTGCAAAGCATCCACTATTTTCTGGATGCCAAGCGCTGTTTCTTCTGCTGGATCTTGTCTGTGTCCTGTGTTGTTAGTGCCGATAGACAGTACCAACAATTTAGGACGAATTCCTTCCACCGCGCCATGTTCAAGACGCCACAATACGTGCTCGGTTCGGTCACCGTTAAACCCAAGGTTCAGTGCGTTACGAGGTCGATAAAATGTGTCCCATACGTTCATGCCATTTGTTTCCCACGCTTGGGTAATGGAATCCCCTAGAAAAACCAGGTCGACGGACTTCATTGAATCCTTCTGCTTCAGTTTCTCTTCATGACGCGGCAACCACCAGTCCGCATCTTGTGTTGACGGCGTTAAGGCTGGTGGCAGAGGGTTGGAGTGGATTAGCGTGATGTCAATGATCCTATAAGCACGTTAATACAGGCCATAACTGTACTGGGTCAGAGATATATGGATGTTTTCGGCTTCTGTTTTACGAATTAATAGTCCTACATTATTGAAGGATACCGCCATCGTACATAGACCAGTATATATACGTTCCTCTGCCGAGATATTGGTGTCATTACCCGAGTAAGACACTTGATCAATATTCAGCGAGTGACAACCAGAGTTTCGGGTGATTCCACCAAGAACAAAGGTGAATTGCTCAAAATCGATAGTGGGTATTTCAGGTACTTCAGACGTATTAATCACCATACTGAATTGACAACTGTTATCTTGAGGTAAGTTGGGGTTTTCTTCCAGTTCTGTCGTTACGATAAGGTTTTTGTAATAGCAATTAAACGCTTTTGGCAAATCGTTATAAAAGGTTTCAAGTTCTGCTTGAGAGTTGATTACTTTCGACCATGAGCTGGCACTATTGTGGTGAAGTCCATCGGGTAAATTCACTCTAGTATGTGAAAAAAAGTCGGTTGCACTGACCTGTGTGGATAACAATGTGCCTATTACTAGGGTGTTTAATAGGGTAAAACGTTTCATATTGACTCCTTGTATTCCTTATGCCGCTTAATTAAGACAGAATTTAGCTTTAAACTCAGACAATAAGTGCGCGATTGCGTCGGACCGAGGCGAGTTGCATTTTGAAAATGAACCTGTTGACCAACGATAACCATTGAACCACAAGCTTGTTTCTTCTAAAACCAAATCCTTATGAATAGGTGTTGAATGGTGAGTTCTTTTGATTGGAAACACAATGAGTTTGTATCATAAGACATAACGGATCGATACATCTCTTAATAGGAGGTTTTTTCTTCCTTCGAATAGGTTAATAGGAGCGGGTCTGGTTATGATAAAATCGTGGCATTCTGGTAAAAATTATGCGGTGAATAACGCTTGTCACGGCATGACTTACCGTACTACTGAAAAATAGGAATACATTAATGAGTCGTTACCGTCCTCCTTCTGCTCCCAAATCCGCTTATATCACCAAAGAGGGCGCCGATAAATTACTGTCTGAATTGAAGTATTTATGGAAAGAAAAACGTCCCCAAGTGACAGATTCCGTTAGAGAGGCCGCTGCTCAAGGCGATCGTTCAGAGAACGCAGAATACATTTACGGCAAAAAACAATTGCGAGAAATTGACCGACGTGTGCGTTATTTAGAAAAACGCTTAGAGGCTTGTACGGTAGTGGACCGTATACCGAATGACCGCAGTAAGGTGTTCTTTGGCGCTTGGATAACCCTTGAAGACGAACAAGAAAATAGCAAACGTTACCGCATAGTCGGTCCCGATGAGTTAGACCACCATCCCGACTACATCAGTATTGATTCACCTGTAGCCAGAGCATTGTTAAAAAAAGAAGAAGGAGAAGAGGTGTTGATTCGAGTCGAAGGCAAAGAGAAAATCTATTCATTAGAAGACATAGAGTATATTGAGTTGACGGTGTAGAGGGAATACCTTTGTTTAATAAGGTGTATTTTGGCATGGCTCAATGGCATCATCCTGATTGGGTGGGGTGGCTGTATTCTAATGGTTCTGGCCGTTCTACTCGACTGGAGGAGTATGCTCATTTTTTTAATAGTGTTGAAGTGGGGAGCAGTTTTTATACGGACTTAACCGATCACACCATTCGCCAGTGGTATGAGCAGGTGCCTGCCGATTTTCGCTTTTCATTTAAAATCCCCCAAACCGTAACCCATCATCTTAGTGAGCAAACAATCAAATCGAGCTGCAAAAAATTAAGTGAATTTTGTAAGCAATTGAGCGCTTTTGAAGACAAAGTTGGGGTGACTATGATGCAATTCCCTGCCACTGTTGGTCCTAACGACTTATCTTATATTAAGCGATTATGTGAGGTTTGGTCATTAAAGACGCCTTTATCGGTAGAGGTGAGGCATCAAGCCTTTTTTAATAAAAGTGAGGAAGAGTCCGCCTTTCTGCGAATGCTGTCAGACAAGAAAATGAACCGAGTTATTATGGACTCACGTCCGATATTCTCAACCGAGGCGTATTGTGGCAGTTTGGTTGAGGCGCAGTCGAAAAAGCCGAGAGTACCTTGTCATCCTATTGCCACATCAAGTCAGCCTGTTGTGCGCTTCATAGGGCATCCAGATCTACCCTTAAATGAGGTGTATTTAGAGCAATGGGCTCATAAGTTAGTACGCTGGATGAATTTGGGCCATTCGCCCTATGTTTTTGTTCATTCATCGGATAACGTTAAGGCTCCTATGTTAGCTCAAGTTCTCGAACAAAAAATGCTCGATTTGTTGCCAGAGTACTCGGCTCGTATCGCTTTACCTGCGCGGCCTGAGCAAGACTCTTTATTTTAATTTGGCGTCATTCGGTAAATGAGACACTTTATCTCCATTATTTTAGGAAGTGGTTATGTATTCTTTAGTTTTTAACGTCCCTGTATCTCATGTTGAGAGTGTAAAAAGCGCTATCTTTGCGGTGGGTGGTGGTTCTATGGACGGTTATGAAAATTGCTGTTGGCAAGTGCTTGGTGAGGGGCAGTTTAAGCCTGGGTCGTCAAGCAATCCCTTTTTAGGGACAATTGGTGAGATACATAAAGAGGAGGAGTATCGAGTTGAAATGGCGATTGCAAAAGATGTTAAAGATGAGTGCGTGCAAGCCTTGAAAAAGAGCCATCCCTATGAGGTTGTACCGTATTACCTTGTTGAAATTATTCTTTGATAGCGTTTTACTCTACAGGATAAATGGTGTCTTCGTGAAATTCAAAGGACCCATTCTTTAAGTCTTCCAAATAAAATTTAAGGGTTTTGCTAACACTGCTAAAGGCGATGTCATCCCATGGGATTTGATCATAATCAAAAAGTTCTACTTCTGAGCTCTCTTCCGTAGGGTGAAAATCGGCTTTTGGCAACCTTGCTAAATAGAATAAATGGATTTGATTAATGTGTGGGATGCTAATCATGCTAAAAGCCGGTCCGCAGATAGCGTCTGAGCCACTTTCTTCAAGGGTTTCTCTAAGTGCGCCCTCTTTGGTGGTCTCTTGATTCTCCATAAAACCAGCGGGTAATGTCCAATATCCTAACCTCGGTTCAATATTACGTTTGCACAAAAGTACTTTATTTTCAAAAATTGGGATGGTGCCTGTTATGACATTTGGATTGTCGTAGTCAATATGATGGCAGTTCGCGCAAACGGCTCTCTCTCTATTATCACCAGGAGGCGTTTGAAAACTAACTTGAGTACCGCATTTAGGACAAAAACGCATCTGATTACCTTCTGAGTCTTAATTTGGCGTATTTCACAACCTTGTCTTCTATTTCCAATATTTCAATTAAATAATTACCCACTTTTAACCCGATTGGATGTTCTGGAATTAATTCTAGGGTTTCAATAATCAAGCCATTGAGTGTTTTTGGTCCATCGGTAGGAAGGTGCCAATTTAACGTTTTGTTTATTTCTCTGATGTGAATTGTGCCTTCTATTCTAAAAGAACCATCTTCGAGCGTTTTTATTTCGTCTTCCTCGTTTTCCGTTGGAGGCGTGAACTCACCGACAATCTCTTCTAGTACGTCTTCTAGCGTGGCTATTCCTTGAACATCGCCATATTCATCGACGACCAATCCCATTTGCTGGTGGCCTTGCTGAAAATTCAATAGCACAGTATTTAAAGAAGTGCTTTCAGGAATAAAGTAGGGTTCTACCGTTGCTTTCAATAGGGCCGCTTTTGACGGGCTCTCTTCTCTTAAAAAAACGGCGGCGTGGCGAGCATGCAGAATACCGATTACCTTGTTTATTTCACCGCTGTATACAGGCATTCTGGTATGTCTTGACTGGCATATTTGCTCAATGATTTCTTCTATGTCGTCTTCAATATCAATACCGATTACTTCATTACGGGGAATCATAATGTCTTCGACTGATACTTTTTCAAGGTCCAATATGGAAATTAACATCTCTTGGTGGGCCGCGGGAATAAGACCACTTGCTTCGTTTACTATTGTTCTTAATTCTTCCGAGCTGATGTTGTCTTGGTTTCCTTGGTTCGCATGTACTCCCATTAACCTCAGTAGACCATTAGAAATCAGGTTAACAACGACAACTAAGGGATAAAGCAGTTTAAGCAGTATGTTGAGCACCCATGACGCTGGGAAGGCTATTCTTTCTGGGTGAATGGTGGCCAATGTTTTGGGGGTCACTTCTGCGAAAATAAGGATGATTAATGTAAGTGCCGCCGTTGCGATGGCAATGCCGGCATCGCCCCAAAGACGAACGGCGATAACGGTCGCAATGGCTGAAGCAAGGATGTTGACAAAATTATTGCCGATAAGAATGACTCCAATCAACCTATCGGGGCGTTCAAGTAACTGACTTACTTTTATTGCAGAGCGATTTTTATTCTTCGCTAGGTGTTTTAGACGGTATTTATTGACCGATAGCATTCCTGTCTCTGAACTGGAGAAGAACGCGGAAAATATAATAAGACAAAACAGTATTCCACCAAGAATACTTAAGGGGACATCGTTCAAAAAAATTAGACCTTATAGAATTAAGAATGTTGATTATTAGTCGTTTCAAAGCATGCTGTCAAACACTGACAAGAACTAATTTTACTATCTTGCTAAAAATTGTAAAACGATTGAGCTACCAAAGTAACCAAGCATGAGTAATATGAAGCCACCAAGAGTGAGTTTCACTGCGTGTTGACCTCGCCATCCAATAAAATGATGGCCTGCGAGTAAACCTGCAAACACCCCCCATGAAGCGATGGTGAAGACTGTTTTGTGAACCAGTTTTTGGGCAAATATATCGTCTATGAAATAGACCCCGGTAACGATGGTGATAGTCAGTAGAATAAAAGCGGCCCAAATAAACTCAAACATCAGGTCTTCTAATACTTGCAATGGTGGAACTCGTAACAGTTGTCTTAGGTGATGGTGCTTTAATTGGTATTCTTGTAATGCCAGAAGTATGGATATACCACAGGCGGCGGTAAATAAACTATACGCTACCGCCGCAATCAAAATATGTATGGATGTGCCAAGCGATTGGCTATGTAAAGAGCGTAAGTGCCATGGTTCAATTGCATTAAGGATTAACATTAGCGCGGACAATGGAAAAGCAAATGTGAGCAATAACGAAAGATCTTTATTTCGATTGCTAAACCAAAGCAGTAAACTGCCTATTATGGCAATTAAAGATCCAATGGTTAGAAAGTCAAATCCATCCTTTGAATTAAAAAGCAGCACTAGCGCAATACCGCTAATGGTAATAGTAGCGGCGCCAATAAGTTGAGTGGCCTTGTTTGATGGACGGTAAAAATAGCTCGCGCCAGCAAAAAGGGAGAATAAACTTGCTATCCAAAGTGTGGTCTGAGTCATGAATCTCAATAGTCCATTTAGTAAAGGTATAGGGTGATAATAATTTATCCGCTATAATAGGGGCAATTCAACATTGGATAAACCGTGATCTCGGTTTTTTTCCGTATAGAACACATTTTTTTGGGGCTGTTATGTTTGATAATTTATCTGATCGCTTAACCTCGTCTTTGGATCGAATCCGAGGGCGAGCTAAATTAACAGAAGACAATATACAAGAAGTATTGCGTGAAGTCCGTATGGCATTGCTTGAGGCCGATGTGGCTCTGCCAGTTGTAAAAGACTTTATTGGGAGTGTAAAAGAGCGGGCTATCGGTACAGAAGTCAGTAAAAGCCTGAGTCCTGGACAAGTATTCTTGAAAATTGTCAGACAAGAGCTTGAAAAGGTAATGGGGGAGGCGAACGATGAATTGAATCTGCGAGCGGCTTCTCCTGCCGTGATTTTACTTGCAGGTTTACAAGGGGCCGGTAAAACGACTTCGGCGGCAAAATTGGCTCGATTCTTAAAAGAGCGTCAAAAAAAGTCGGTCTCGGTTGTCAGTGCGGATGTTTATCGTCCTGCGGCAATAAAGCAACTTGAAACCTTAGCGAATGAAGTCGGGGTGGGTTTCGTTCCCAGTGATATTTCGCAAAAACCTATTGATATTGTCAATAATGCCATTGATGTGGCAAAAAAATCTCATAAAGACGTATTGATTGTTGATACGGCTGGTCGTTTAGCCATTGATGAAGACATGATGTCTGAGATTAAAGCGCTTCACGCGGCGATTAATCCGGTTGAGACCTTGTTTGTGGTGGATGCCATGACAGGTCAAGATGCGGCGAATACGGCCAAAGCTTTTGGTGATGTTTTGCCTCTTACCGGTGTCATCCTAACGAAAACGGATGGTGATGCCCGTGGCGGTGCCGCTTTGTCTGTTCGTCATATTACTGGTAAGCCAATTAAGTTTTTAGGTGTAGGTGAAAAAACCACAGCGTTAGAGCCTTTCCATCCTGATCGTTTAGCTTCACGTATTCTCGGTATGGGGGACATGCTTTCATTGATCGAGGAGGCTGAGCAGAAAATCGATAAAGACAAAGCGCAAAAATTGGCCGGCAAACTGCAGAAAGGCAAAGGCTTTGATCTAGAAGATTTTAAAGAACAATTGCAACAAATGAAAAATATGGGTGGCATGGGGGCTATGTTAGATAAGCTTCCTGGTATGGGTGGTCAGATGGCCAACATCCAAGATAAAGTAAACGATAAAATGTTTATTCAGATGGAATCACTGATTAATTCAATGACTCCAGCAGAGCGTCGCAATCCCGATGTTATTAATGGGTCGCGTAAAAAACGAATATCTGCTGGTGCAGGTTTGCAGATACAAGACGTCAATCGCTTGTTGAAACAGCATAAGCAAATGCAGAAAATGATGAAGAAATTCAGTTCCAAATCGGGTATGAAAAAGATGATGCGCGGTTTGGGTGGAATGATGCCAGGTGGTGGTGGATTCCCAAAAATGTAAATTTGAGTGCTTTGTTTGTCGCTTAAATGCGCAATGTAGACTTTAATTTTGGAAAATTGTTGGAAAAAACAGCAGAAGTAGTGAAACTTCGCTTTTGTTTTTTCTTTATATCAACTAGAATATGCCGCCTTCTTGATCTATGGCTCAAATTTGCCGATGCAAGAGGTGTTTCGTTAAGCAATAAGGAACCAATAATATGGTAACTATTCGTCTTTCTCGTGGAGGCTCTAAAAAGCGTCCTTTCTATCACTTGAACGTGGCTGATAGCCGTTGTGCTCGTGATGGTCGTTATATCGAGCGTCTTGGTTTCTTTAACCCAGTTGCTCGTGGTCAAGAAGAACGTTTACGCATCGATTTAGATCGCGTTAACCATTGGGTATCTCAAGGTGCTCAACTGTCTGACCGTGTTGCTCAGCTTGTAAAAGATGCTAGCAAAAACGTTTAATTATTGAGGTAGGTATGTCTAAAGATAAACAAGCCGCTCCAGGGCAACCGCTTGTTGTTGGACGCATCACTTCGGTTTTTGGCGTGAAAGGGTGGGTGAAGTTATATTCACACACCGACCCAATGCAGGGGATCTTTGATTACCCAAATTGGTGGTTGAAAACCGCTAGCGGTTGGAAATCGATTGAATTGAACCAAGGTCGTCTTCAAGGGCGAGGCTTGGTGGCAGCGGTTAAAGGTTATAACGATAGAGATCTTGTAAAAGAAATCTGCGGTATGGACGTTTATATCGATGCAAGCAATCTACCAGATCTTGACGATGGTGATTATTACTGGAGTCAATTGGAAGGATTGAAGGTCATCACCAAAGAGGGTGTCCTCTTAGGTAAAGTTTTTCAGATGATGGAAACAGGTGCGAATGATGTGCTTGTTGTTCGAGCTTGTGAAGGCAGTTTTGATCGCGAAGAGCGCTTGCTTCCTTACGTACCTGATCAATATGTTTTAAGCGTTAACTTAGAGCAGCAAGAGATGGTTGTAGATTGGGATCCAGAGTTTTAACGATTATTTTTGTAAAGGGTTAAATGTGCGGGTAAGTGTTGTTTCACTGTTTCCTGAAATGTTTCAAGCTATTACCCAATATGGTGTAACAGGGAGAGCCGTTAAGTCAGGTTTGGTTGAAATAGACTTTTTAAATCCTCGTGACTTTACTCATGACAAGCATAAGACCGTTGATGATCGACCTTATGGTGGTGGTCCAGGGATGTTGATGAAAGTTCAACCCCTAAATGATGCAATTGAAGTGGCTCGTAAAAAGTTACCCAATGCAAAAGTTATTTTTCTGTCCCCTCAAGGGCGCACACTCACGCAGGAAGGTGTGCAATGTCTTGCTAAACAAGCAGAATTAATTCTGGTAGCTGGACGTTATGAAGGCGTTGATGAGCGTTTGATTCAATCTCAGGTTGATGAAGAGTGGTCTATTGGCGACTTTGTGTTAAGTGGTGGCGAGTTGCCGGCAATGGTTCTGATGGATTCTGTGTTTCGTATGATTCCAGATGTATTGGGGCACAAAGCATCCGCAGAGGAAGATTCGTTTTCTGATGGGTTGTTAGATTGTCCGCACTATACTCGACCGGAAGTATTAAATGAGACGCCTGTGCCGTCTGTACTACTTAGCGGGAACCATGAGGAGATTAGACGTTGGCGTTTAAAGCAAAAGCTCGGAAGAACTTTGCTACGCCGGCCAGACCTCTTGCAAGACCTTGAGTTGGACAAGGAACAGCAAGAGTTGTTGAAAGAGTTTATTCACGAAACTGAAGATTCAACCTCGGCAGAGTAGGAATTGTGAACTTATCAGAGTGGAAGATATTTCTTCCACTTGGTAAGAAACCAAATCATTGGGAGTCAAATCCATGAGCAGCAAAACATTAATTATTCAGCAGCTTGAAGCTGAACAAATGACAAAAGAAATCCCGGCCTTCGGACCTGGTGACACTGTTGTTGTTCAAGTTAAAGTTAAAGAAGGTACGCGTGAGCGTCTACAGGCCTACGAAGGTGTTGTAATCGCGAAACGTAACCGTGGTCTTAACTCGGCTTTCACTGTTCGTAAAATTTCGAACGGTGTTGGTGTTGAGCGTTCTTTCCAGACTTACAGCCCATTGGTTGACAGCATTGCTGTTAAGCGTCGTGGTGATGTTCGTCAAGCGAAAATCTACTATCTTCGCGATCGTTCTGGTAAATCAGCTCGTATCAAAGAGAAGTTGGCAAAACGCTAAGATTAAGATCTTATCTGAAAAAAGGCAGCCTCGGCTGTCTTTTTTTATGTCTGTCAATAGGGCGGTCAGCGTCATTAATTGCTTTGCGCCCTATAAGACAATGTGTTTATTAATAGATGTTAGCGTTTCTTTTTTTGGCGCAATAAGGGCGTTTAATCTTTTGGCTCTTTTATGATTTCAATTAGATCCTGATATATTTCAAAAATATCACTGGCGTAACCAAGTGCTCTATGTTCATCTATTTTAGCCAGGGGATACGCTTTGTTTTGATCCCAGCCATCAGTATCTCTTTCTACTTTTTCCTTTAAAAGAGTAAACTTGTTAGCAATCTCTTTTAATTCATCAAGCTGAAAATCTTTTGTTTTGATGGCGTTAAGGCCAGTAAAATACGCACAGTTGACTCTATAGTTAATAACTCCTGAGTGCGTTGCCAAGATTTCAACCGCGTTATTAAATCTGAAAAATAATTTTCTTGCAGCCGCTAACTCTAAACTCCGATTTTCCATACTAAAAGACCTTTTAAATAAAAATGATTAAGCAAAAACGATTAAGCAAAAGCAATGTTATACTTTAGTAGATTAACTGGATTAAGTACACACCAAAAGAGGGTGATTAATGCGCCTCTTTTCCGTTTTTCCTACTAATTATTATAATTTCAATTTCATTTAAACTTAAGTGACTTTTTCGCTGGTTTCATTTTTTAGTTCAATGTTGATTGTAGTCGTGAAGCTAGGCGGAATGGTTACAACGGTGAGTAACGTATCGGTTCGCTCGCTTATCTGTTTTGTATTGTTCTCAATGAATCATTTTCTCATTATTTTTGTGCTTATAAAATTATATAAATCAGCTTAGTTGGCCTTTTTTATGGAACTTACTTCTTATTTTATGGCCTAATGATACCTAACTTTTGTTTTAAAATAGGACGTTTATGAAATACCTAATCTCAAAAGCATACTCGATGCTTATTTTGGGCGCGGCTGTCGTGTCCACTTCTGTATTTTCTGCGCCAGAAGATCTTGTTCGTTCCTCTATTCAAGCGGCAATACCTCAATACGCTATTCAATCGATTGAATTGCACAAAGGCACGGGGTTATATGTTGTTTCTTTGGATGGCGGCCCTGTGTTGCATGTGAGCGCCGACGGTAAGTCTTTTATTGCTGGAGATGTTTACCGTATTGAAAGTGATGGTATTACCAATGAAACTGAATTAGCACAGTTGCAACAGGTTGAGAGTATGCCACTTGATAACATGGTGGTTTATGCGGCTAAAGGTGAAGAAAAAGCGCATATTTCCGTTTTTACCGATGTGGATTGTGGGTATTGCCGTATGCTGCATAAAGAGGTGCCTAAGTTAAATGAGATGGGCATTACTGTTCGTTATTTAGGTTTTCCTCGTGCTGGTACTGGCTCTGAAGCGCACGCAAAATTGGTTAGCATTTGGTGTTCTGATGATCCGCAGAAGTGGATGACAGAAGCCAAGCTTGGAAAAGTGGTCCCTCAATCCAATTGCACTAATCCAGTCGCTCAGCAATATCAGCTAGGTAAAGCGGTTGGGGTTCGTGGAACACCAAGTATTATATTAAACAATGGCAAGTTTATTCCGGGTTATTTGCCGGCCGATGAACTGGCTAAAGAGCTTGGTTTATAAATAAAGCTTAAAATAATCTAATAAGTTGGCTTTATCAGGGTAACTCGGCTTTAGGTTTTGACTTTACTGACGGTATAATGTTTTTAATCAATTTGTTTGAGATTCAATCAATTTGAATTATTTTTTATGAATTTCTGTGGGGTACTATTTTGAAACCGGTAAAAGTCGGCATTTGTGGGTTAGGAACTGTAGGTTCTGGTAGCTTTAATATCCTTCGAAATAACGCGGAAGAAATTACACGTCGCGTTGGTCGTAGTATTGTTATTGAGCAAGTGGGTGCTCGTCGTGATAATGATATGTGTGACTTAACGGGTGTCGATGTGACTCGCGACATTTTTGATGTGGTTGCTAATCCTGAAATTGACATTGTGATTGAACTAATTGGCGGCACAACAATGGCCAAAGAGTTAGTATTGCAAGCCATTGAAAATGGGAAACATGTTGTTACGGCAAACAAAGCTTTAATTGCGGTTCACGGCAATGAAATTTTTGCTAGAGCGCAAGAAAAAGGGGTCATGGTTGCGTTTGAAGCCGCCGTTGCCGGTGGTATCCCAATTATTAAAACATTAAGAGAAGGCTTGTCGGCGAACCGTATTGATTGGTTGGCTGGTATTATTAACGGTACTGGCAACTTTATCATGACCGAAATGAGTGAAAAAAATCGCCCATTTTCTGATGTGTTAGCCGAAGCTCAAGCGTTAGGTTATGCTGAAGCCGACCCTACTTTTGATGTTGAAGGTATTGATGCGGCGCACAAGTTAACAATATTGGCTTCTATTGCGTTCGGTATTCCGCTTCAGTTCGAAAAAACCTATACCGAGGGTATTAGCAACATTACCGCTGAAGATGTTGGTTTTGCAAATGATCTTGGCTATAGCATAAAACACTTAGGTATTTCTCGTCGTACAGAGCAGGGAATTGAATTACGCGTGCACCCAACGTTGATCTCTAAGAAGCAATTGTTAGCCAATGTGAATGGGGTAATGAACGCTGTTATGGTTAAAGGAGATGCTGTGGGTCCAACATTAACTTATGGCGCAGGCGCAGGCGGTTTGCCAACGGGTTCATCTGTTGTGGCTGATGTGATCGATGTGGCAAGAACGTTAACGGCTGACCCTGACAATCGTGTGCCTCATTTGGCATTCCAAGCAAATTCCTTGTCTGATCTACAGGTGCTGTCTGTTGAAGAAATAGAAAGTGGCTACTTTTTAAATATGAGTATTGAAGATAAGGCCGGTGTATTGGCTAATATTACTCAAATTTTATCTAAGAATGGTATCAGTATTGAGTCTTTGATTCAGCGAGAACGAGAAGGTAGTGACTTGGTTCCTCTGGTCGTGATGACCCACATTGTGAAGGAACGCAATATGAACGCCGCGATTTCTGAAATTGAAGCTTTATCTGAAATATCAGGTAAAGTACAACGTATTCGTGTAGAGCATTTAGTGTAGGAAACGGTTATGAAATATATTTCTACTAGAGGAAAAGCGCCAGCGCTTTCTTTTGGCGATGTATTATTGGCAGGATTGGCGAGTGATGGTGGGTTATATGTGCCCGAAACACTGCCAACCTTCTCTCGAGAGGAAATTGCTTCTTGGTCTGGACTAAGCTATCAGGAATTAGCATTCAATATAATGTACCCATTTGTTGAAGGTGATATTCCAGCGGATGCATTTAAAGAGATGATTAACGATGCTTACTCAGGCTTCAATCATTCCTCTATTGCACCAATGGTGCAAACCGATACAAATGAATGGATCCTTGAGTTGTTTCGTGGTCCGACACTAGCATTTAAAGATTTTGCTCTGCAGTTGCTCGGTCGCTTGATGGATTATGTGCTGACAAAACGCCAAGAAAAATTGGTGATTTTAGGCGCCACATCGGGTGACACCGGGTCAGCCGCTATTGAAGGGTGTCGCCATTCTGATCATTTGAAAATTTTTATTCTTCATCCTTATGAAAGAGTATCGGAAGTTCAGCGACGTCAGATGACGACGATCATTGATGACAATGTTTTCAATATGGCCGTTAAAGGTAATTTTGATGATTGCCAAGGTATGGTTAAAAACAGTTTCGCCGATCAGTCCTTTTTACAGGGCGCTAAGCTTGGTGCTGTGAATTCGATTAACTGGGCTCGCATTATGGCTCAAATCGTTTACTACTTTTCCTCTGCTCTTTCTGTTGGTGCGCCGGATCGAAAGGTTTCTTTTTCTGTGCCGACAGGGAATTTTGGCGATATTTTTGCGGGTTATCTGGCGAAAAAGATGGGATTGCCCATTGATCAGCTTGTGGTTGCAACGAATCAAAATGACATTCTTCATCGTGTGATTTCAGAAAATGACATGAGTCGTCAATCGCTGAATGTTACCTTGTCCCCTAGTATGGATATTATGGTTTCGAGTAACTTTGAGCGATTATTGTTTGATGCTCATGGCCGTGATGGTGCTGAAATTGATGATTTGATGACACGATTTAATGCCGGTGACGTTTCTCTGAATGATGACGCTTGGTCGTTTGTTAAGCGTCATTTTGATAGTTACAAAGTGGATGACAGCCGTACATGTGATGTGATTAAACAAGTATTCGATGACACTCAATACTTGCTAGATCCGCACACGGCGATCGGTTTAGATGCGGCTCGTGCTTGTTGGAAAGATAAATCCATTCCTATGATTACCTTGGCGACCGCACACCCAGTGAAATTCCCTGAAGCGGTCGAAAAGGCTGGATGTGTGTCTCCAGTTCTGCCTGATCACATGAAAGACTTGTTCGAAAGAGAAGAGTCTTATGATGTGCTTGATAATGATTTGAAAGCGGTTCAAAACTTTGTTACAGCAAAGCTGTAGATCAAAGCGATAAACGGCTCACGCTCTGCCAAACGGCAAGTTACCGACAAAGTAACTTGCCGTTTGTTTTTTTATGGCTAGAGTCGTGTGTAGACTGGATAAAAAGTGTCATTTTAGATGAGAAACGTAGTTTGAATATTGTTCTATTTGATAATGAGCAAAGAGTTAATGATGAACTTGTGCGATTAACTTCAAGGCAGTCAAAACATATCCATGAGGTTATTAAAATGCAAGCCGGTGAGCGCATACGAATGGGGTTGCTCAATGGGAAAATGGGCTATGGAGAATATTTAGGTCATGAAGCGGCTGCTATTCGGATCTTATCATTAAATCAAGACCCGCCTAAGCCAATTCCTTTAACCCTAGTGTTAGCCTTACCTCGTCCAAATATGTTGAAAAGAACCTTGTTGAACGTAACCAGTATGGGGGTTAAGGATATTGTGATTGTCAATTCAGCGAAAGTAGAAAAAAGTTATTGGCAATCTCCCGTTTTAGCTTATGAAAACTTACAAGAAATTTTAAGAGAAGGTTTGGAGCAAGCTAAAGATACTTTGCTGCCTTCTTTGCAATTGATGCCACGCTTCAAACCATTTGTAGAAGATATGATTCCACAAATGGTGGTTGGCAAACGCTGTTTGTTAGCTCACCCTTATAATGCAAATGTTTGTCCTGTTGCTTTGACAGAGAGCTCTGTACTCGCTATTGGTCCAGAAGGCGGGTGGAATGAATTTGAAGTTGATAAGTGGAGTGAAGCAGGCTTTGATCAAGTTCATCTAGGCGATCGGATTTTAAAAGTAGAAACGGTTGTGCCAACCCTTTTAGCTCGACTTTATCCTGCAGGGCTCTAGTTTCGTTTTTTGATACGGCGATATAAGTCGTAAGCGGAGAAAATAAAAAAAGTGGAGCCTAAAAGAAGGTCTATAAGGCTTTCATTGTGGATACCAAGGCTGATCAGAAATAAACCGAGAGCCGTAAATAGTGTTTTTAATACCATAAGAGTTGGATAGAATAAGTGCCAATAAAAAAACCCGCAAGTCGAAATAAATCTCGAAATACGGGCTAGAGGTATACACAGGAAACTACAATCTAAACTGCAGACTCTGCGTAGGACATCCAAGTTAAAGCTCTCGAGAGCTTTTGTCAAATTAATCACGTTTTTTTGGCCAGTTTTATGCGTTGTAATCGTAGAGTAGTGTTGTCGTATCTTGCTTTAGATTTCATCCTTAGGGCCTTAGGCGGTAAAAATAATGAAGAAACACATTAAGCGGCGCCAAAGTGAGTCATCATTTGTCGCATTCTCAACGCAATACCCGCTTACTCTGCAAAGGATTTTGTATTCCCGAGGTGTCAGGTCAGATGAGGAGCTAGGTTATCGTCTGCAGTCGTTGTTACGACCTGAGCCTCTTAAAGGGGTGGCGGCGGCGGCGGGTATTCTGGCAGATGCAATTGAAGCGGGTGAACGCATTCTCATTGTTGGAGATTTTGATGCGGATGGCGCAACCAGTACCGCACTTGGGATTCTTGCTCTGGAGGCAATGGGAGCGATTGACCCTGACTACTTAGTGCCAAATCGATTTGAGTTCGGTTATGGGTTGACGCCTGAAATAGTGGCCGTGGCGGCTCAGCGTCAACCGGACGTTTTAATGACGGTGGATAACGGCATCTCCAGCATGGACGGGGTGGCTATGGCGAAATCGTTAGGTATGAAAGTCGTCGTCACGGACCACCACCTACCTGGCGATGATATTCCCGATGCCGATGCCATTGTTAACCCCAATCAAGTTGGTTGTGATTTTGTTAGTAAAGCAATGGCGGGTGTGGGTGTTGTTTTTTATTTGATGAGTATGTTGAGGGCGGAGTTGAGTGCTCGACAATGGTTTAGTTCCCAACATATTAAAGAGCCAAAAATGGCTGATTATTTGGACTTAGTTGCTTTGGGAACGGTGGCGGATGTTGTGCCGTTAGATGCCAACAACAGAGTTCTTGTTTATCAAGGTATCCAAAGGATTAAAGCCGGTTTTGCGCGACCTGGTATTTTAGAATTGTTGACGATTGGTGGGAGAGATTACACGCAAATTAAAGCGTCCGATCTTGGTTTTGTAGTGGGCCCAAGGTTGAATGCAGCAGGGCGCTTGGACGACATGTCAATTGGTATCGAGTGTTTATTAAGTGAAAGTACTATTCAATCAAAAACGATTGCGCAAAAGTTAGATCAATTAAACCGCGAGCGTAAAAGTATTGAATCGGATATGAAGTCACAAGCGGAATTTATTCTCCAAGATCTTTTAGAAGAAACGAATCTCCCAAATGGCGTCTGTTTTTATGATGAAGAATGGCATCAGGGTGTCATAGGAATTCTTGCTTCACGGATGAAAGATAAGTGTTACCGCCCCGTTATTGCCTTTGCTAAAGCCGATAATGGCATTATTAAGGGCTCTGCTCGCTCTATTCCAGGATTGCATATTCGGGATGCTTTAGACGTTATTGCAAAACGTTCTCCTGATCTATTAAGTAAGTTTGGGGGGCATGCGATGGCTGCAGGGATGAGTATAAAAGAAGACGATTATCCACGATTTTCGAAAGCTTTTAATGACGTTGTCACAGAACGTGTAAGTGAAGATTTACTGGAAGCTCGTATTGTAACGGATGGTCATTTAGCGCCGGAAGATTTTAGTTTAAGTTTTGCGGAATTAATTCGCCGCAGTGGGCCTTGGGGACAGAATTTCCCAGAGCCAGTGTTCGACGGTGAATTTGACATTCTACAGCAGAGAATTGTAGGCGAGAAACATTTAAAACTGTTAATCAAAGAGCCTAAATCGGAGCTTTTATTAGACGCGATAGCCTTCTTTATCGATTTACAAGAGTGGCCGAATACGGCTCATAGAGCCCGGTTAGTGTATAAACTGGAAATTAATGAGTTTCGAGGTCAAAGGAATTTGCAATTATTAGTGGATTATATTGAGGCAATTAAGTGACAGTGGCTGCGGTTGTGGGGATATTTACGCTATAATGTCCATCCCTCATTCATCCACCTTATTTTTTGCAGGAGTTATATTGTCATGACTGCACTGGTTCTTGATGGCAAGCGTTGTGCCGCCGAAACTGAAACGCGTTTGAAAGCACAAGTTGCTGAGTTGAAAAGTCGTACTGGCGGAACCCCAATTCTGGCGACTATACTTGTAGGTGGCGATCCAGCTTCTGCAACATACGTTAAAATGAAGGGCAATGCTTGCCGTCGCGTTGGTATGGACTCCATGGCAATTGAATTGCCTGAGCACACTACGACGGATGAGTTATTGTCTCAAATCGAAGCGTTAAACAGTAACCCTGATGTTCATGGTATCTTGCTACAACATCCCGTTCCGCCACAAATTGATGAGCGTGAATGTTTTGACGCGATTGCCGCCCATAAAGACGTAGATGGTGTCACTTGCTTAGGTTTTGGTCGTATGGCAATGCAAGAGCCTGCTTATGGAGCCGCTACACCGGCCGGCATAATGCGCTTGCTGGAAAACTATGACATTGACTTGGAAGGCAAGCATGTCGTTGTTGTCGGACGTAGCCCAATTTTAGGTAAGCCAATGGCGATGATGATGTTGAACGCGAATGCAACGGTAACGATTTGTCATTCACGCACTAAAAACTTACCTGAGCTGGTTAAGCAAGCCGATGTTGTTGTTGGCGCTGTTGGTCGACCTGAGCTCATTAAAGCCGAGTGGATCAAGGATGGCGCGGTTGTTGTTGATGCGGGCTACCACCCTGGAGGCATCGGTGATATTGAGCTTGCTCCTCTAGTTGATAGAGCCTCGGCGTATACTCCCGTTCCTGGTGGTGTGGGTCCGATGACGATTAATACCCTGATTCTGCAAACATTGGAATCGGGTCTAAAACATCTGAGCTAGCGTCTTTTGCTTAGCGAATAAAACAAAAGCCGCTATTACTGCGGCTTTTCACTTTCTATTTTATTTTGAAACAGCAGGTTGTCCATGTCTACGGAATTATTAAAAGACGCGTTAGATTTTGATCTATTAGC
Source organism: Marinomonas algicola (assembly GCF_014805825.1). Lineage (NCBI taxonomy): Bacteria > Pseudomonadati > Pseudomonadota > Gammaproteobacteria > Oceanospirillales > Oceanospirillaceae > Marinomonas > Marinomonas algicola. Next base: position 3,880,373 of record NZ_CP061941.1, on the reverse strand, counting down.
GGATGTATTTGTTACCGAGTCCATTAGCGCCTCACCCGCTGAGCTACATGGTCAATTGTGTGGCTATCTTGCTTCTGGTGTTCGCTTACCCTTAGAAGATTGGCTGACTATGGTGGTTGAATTTTGTGACATTGGTTCATGGAAAGAGGAAGCAAGTCGCAGGGTGATTGTTGAGTTGTACACGGCTACTCTGACTTTGTTCCAGAATGGTGACTATGGCCTAGTTCCAACGATCGCGGACGAGGATGCACCTCTGAGTGAGCGTGGTTTAACTCTGGCGCAATGGTCACATGGCTTTTTAGCAGGCTATGGTCTGTCTGGTAGAAAAGAAAATCTTTCTGAAGAAACGAAACAAGTGCTAAGAGATTTTGCCAATGTATCGTCCATGCAAGCAGACATGCAAGACTTGGAAGATAGCAATGATAATGAAGCCGATTTGACTGAGTTAGTTGAATACGCGAGATTATCCGCCATGATGTTGTACTCTGAACATCATGATGTTCAGCTAGATGCAGAACAGAGAAATAGCAACCTAGTCCATTAAAATAGTTTTATTTCTAGCGAATAATACAGGATAAATTTATGACGAAATTATCAAATACGCTTTATCAGTCACGTCGCGCACACGTCATGGCTACTTTACCTAAAGGGTCAGTTGCCGTACTACGTACAGGGGGCTTATGCACACGCAATAATGATTGTGAGTATGAATTTCGTCCTAATAGTTTGTTTTTTTATCTTACTGGGTTTCCTGAGCCCGACGCTTACTTAATTATCGATCAAGAAGGACGAGCGAATTTATTTTCTTTGCCAAAAGACATTGAAAAAGAGCAATGGGAAGGTTTTCGCTATGGTGAAGATGCCGCCGATGCTTTCGGCGTGAATAAGGTTCAAACTTTGTCTGCTTTGGAGGGGGATGCACTCGCTATTCTCGATGGTGCCGCTGAGATCGTATTTCCATTAGAGGATACTGTGTTACAGGATAAGGTAATGGCGTGGCGCTCTACTTTATCTAAGCGAGCGAGAGCAGGCGCTATTGCACCTACCATATTGAGAGACCTCACGCCGATTGTGTCTGAAATGCGTTTGATTAAAAGTGCGGAAGAAATTGCCTTGATGGAAAAAGCGGCGCAAATCAGCGTTCAAGCACATCGCGCGGCCATGCAAGCGGTCAAGCCTGGGATGATGGAATACCAACTTGAGGCTGAATTAAATTATCAATTTATGAAGTCTGGATCGCGTCAATTAGCGTATAACAATATTGTGGCGTCTGGTGCAAATGCATGCACATTACATTACATCAATAATCAAGATCAGATAGACGATGGCGATCTGGTATTAATTGATGCAGGCTGTGAATTAGGGTGCTATGCCTCAGATATTACGCGTACCTTTCCTGCTAATGGTCGTTTTAGTGAAGCACAAGCCGCGTTATATCAGGTTGTCCTTGAGGCTTACTATGCGGGCTTTGAGAAGTTGACTGTTGGAGAAGCTTACGAAGCGTGCCATAACGCGGCGGTGGAAACCATCACGGCGGGTCTCTTAACGCTAGGTTTATTGAGTGGTAATCTGCAAACCTTGATTGAAAACAAAGCATATCGTGCTTTTTATATGCATAATACGGGTCATTGGTTGGGTTTGGATGTGCATGATGTTGGCGCTTACAAAATTGGATCTGATTCAAGAGCATTACAAGCGGGCATGGTTTTGACTTTGGAACCTGGTATTTACGTATCAAAAGACAATATGGATGTTGAGTCCAAGTGGCGCGGTATTGGTATCCGTATTGAAGATGATATCGTGATTACGGATCAAGGTCCTTATGTATTAACTCACGGGTTACCAAAAGAAATTGCCGATATAGAATTACTGATAGCAGGTAACTAAACGTTTTATTCAGCATTAAGGGGAAGGAAGTAATGGCAAATCAATATGATGTCGCTGTGATTGGTGCTGGCATGATAGGCCGTTTGATCGCGTCTCTGCTTGCGCAAAACAAGGTTTCTGTTGCTTTAATTGATCCATCGACTGGTCTATCAACTCTTTCTTCTCCCCCTCATTATGATACGCGGGTGAGTGCGATTTCTGCCGCATCTCAAGATTTATTAGAAACGGCGGGTGTTTGGCATAGAATACCAGAAGAGAGATTGTTACATTATCGTACTATGAACGTTTGGGATGGGCTTGGTACGAGTGATATTCAATTTCAAGCCGAGAGCTTAGGCGTGCCTTCTTTAGGGTGCATGGTAGAAAATGCAGTGCTCAGTGATGCGTTGAATCAAAAAAATGCGGATTTAGATAAGCTTCATTCGTTCTTTGGTGAGCAAGTTGTTGCATTCGATGCACAACAAAATCACTCTGATATCATACTCAAGTCGGGGAAAAAAATTCAGGCCACGTTAATAGTGGCTGCGGATGGTGCAAATTCATTTGTTAGGCGCGAAGCCGGTTTTTCTTGTCGCGAGTGGGATTATGGACACCATGCCATTGTGGCAACGATAGAAATTGATCGCTCGCATGAGAATACCGCTTGGCAAGCGTTTGGAGATGAAGGTATTTTGGCATTTTTACCTTTACCCAGTATTGAGGGAAAGCACATTGCGTCAATTGTTTGGTCTGTCCCCCCACTTGAATCGGAGTCATTGTGTCAGTTGGATGAGCCTAATTTTTGTCGCCGGTTAAGTTATGCTCTTTCTGAGCGTTTTTCCGTGTTATCAGAACTGTCTCCAAGACTTTCGATTCCATTAACGCAACGCCATGCCACGGAATATGTTAAAGAGAGAATCGCATTGGTTGGTGATGCGGCCCACACAATACACCCTCTAGCAGGTCAAGGTGCTAACATTGGGTTTTCAGATGTTCGTGCTTTAGTCGAAATCCTATTAAAAGCGCATAAACGGCAAGATGATATTGGTCGATTAACCATTCTAAGGCGTTATCAAAGAGCTAGGATGCTAGATAATTTGCAAATGGCAGCCGGTATGGAGTCTTTTAAAAGGCTTTATTCCACTCAAAATCCTCTCATTGTACAAATGCGTAATACTGGCATGAACTTTATTAACAAAAATGCAGAGATTAAGCGTTTGGTGGTAGAGAAGGCTTTTGGACATCGTAAAGCTTAAGTAAATTATTTCTTTTAAGGGGGGAATGCGCCTTTTTTTATGGGTTAACTCTTAAAAGAGGTTAGTAATGGTAATTGTTTTCATTTATAGTTTAGCTATTGTTTTAGGTTACTTTTTGAAGGTGAATATTCTATGAAAAAAACAGCATGCTCTATTTCTATTCTTGCTGCTACAAGTTTAATGGCACCACCACTTTTGGCGTCTGATGAGGTTAATTTATATTCCGCTCGTCAAGAATCCTTAATTTTACCATTGCTTGAAAACTTTACTGAAGATACTGGAATAACCGTAAATTTAATTACAGGGTCAGATGATCAGCTTCTAAGACGTCTGCAGGTTGAAGGCGATGCCAGTCCTGCGGATCTATTTATTACCGTTGATGCTGGACGTTTACACAGAGCAAAAGAAGCCGGTGTTTTGCAGCCAGTCCAAAGCGATGTTTTAAATGAAAAAGTACCGAGCAATTTAAAAAACTCTGAGAACTATTGGTATTCATTATCACAGCGTTCACGAGTCATTTTTTACGCTAAAGACAGAGTTGATCCAGCTGAATTGTCTCGATATGAAGGGTTAGCTGATCCAAAGTGGAAGGGTCGATTATGTATTCGTTCCTCTGGTAATATTTATAACCAGTCTTTAGTCGCCTCTATGATTGAGATTGATGGGGAAGCTAATACGCAAGAGTGGATTAACGGCTTGGTAAAAAACTTTGCTCGCCCACCGGTTGGTGGTGATACCGATCAATTGAAAGCGGTAGCGGCAGGTGAGTGCGATATTGCGGTTGCTAATACTTATTATTTTGGGCGCTTAGTCAATAGCAAAAAAGCGGAAGACAGGGCGGTTGCTGAAAAGTTAGGTTTGTTCTGGCCAAATCAAGGCAGCGGTGATCGCGGCGCTCATGTAAATGTGAGTGGCATAGGCGTAACGGCTTCTTCAGAAAATACGGAAAATGCGGTTAAATTAATCGAGTACCTTTTGTCTGATAAATCGCAAACTTGGTACGCAGAAGTAAATAATGAATACCCAGTAGTAAAAGGCAATCCTTATCCATCTTCCTTGGTTAAGTATGGCGAGTTTAAATCTGATCAATTAAACTTAACTAAATTAGGTGAAAATAACCGTAGAGCGGTTGAGATGATGGACATTGCTGGTTGGAAGTAATCGTAAAAGTGTTTAAATGTTGAGAAAACATGTCTAATAATGTGTTTACTGCCACTTCCTCTAAATCTGAAAGTGGTTGGCTAAAGGGCGTTTCTATCGCCCTTTCTGTCGTTTTGTCCTTACCTATTTTGGTTATCTTAAGTCATGTTGTATTAGGTGATGCCTCCGTTTGGGGGCATCTTGTAGACACTGTACTTTTTGGATACATTGCAAACTCCCTTTATTTGATGGGAGGCGTCACAATTGGTGTGCTTTTATTGGGTGTGCCTACGGCATGGCTGACCAGTGTGTGCGTGTTTCCTGGCCATAAATGGATTTCAATAGCGCTTTTATTGCCTCTTGCCGTTCCCGCTTACATTATTGCTTATACCTATACTGGATTATTTGATTACGCTGGGCCTATTCAGACCCTTATTCGAGATACCACTGGATTAGGCTACGGCGAGTATTGGTTCTTTACCGTTCGTTCTTTGCCAGGGGCTGTTGTTATGCTCTCTCTGGTTTTGTATCCATATGTTTATCTTATGGCAAGATCGGCTTTTTTAGAGCAGTCTTCTAATACTTTAGAAGTCAGCCGCACTTTAGGATACAGCAACCGTAACGCTTTTTTTAAGTTAGGTCTGCCTTTAGCTCGACCCGCGATTGTCGCCGGTGTCACCTTAGCCTTGATGGAAACGTTAGCGGATTATGGGACGGTACAATTCTTTGGCGTAAATACCTTCACCACAGGTATATTTCGTACTTTTTATGGTTTCGGGGATGCTGTTGCCGCCTCTCAATTAGCCGCCACTCTATTGTTTTTTGTGACGGTACTTATTGTTCTTGAGCGTTACTCAAGGCGTAAGATACGCTACCATTCATCAGGTTTAGGCAAGGCAAGCCGCCGCAAAATTCAATTAAAGGGTCGTAATGGCATTTTGGCCCTAATATTCTGTTTAATACCCATTTGTTTCGGTTTTCTGTTCCCGGTTCTTCAATTGGCTTATTGGGCTTTTTTTGACTCAATTGGCTTAGACAAGAGCTTTTATAAACTGGCTTGGAACTCCCTTTCTTTGGCTCTTATCGCATCAGTATTAACGGTGTTTTGTGCTCTTGTTTTAGCTTACGCCAGTCGCTTATTTCCAAGTCGTTCTGTTAATACGGCGGTTTCTATATCGGGTCTTGGGTACGCGCTACCAGGAACTATCATTGCGATTGGTGTGATTATTCCATTTGCTTGGTTGGATCATCAAATTATTGATGCGGTTAAATCCTTATCAGGAGATAAAATAGGCTTGTTAATGTCAGGCACTATTTTTGCTTTGTTGTTTGCTTATATAGTGCGCTTTATGGCGGTTTCTCTTGGTGCTGTGCAAAGTGGCTTAGGTAAGATCAAACCAAGTTTGGACATGGCGGGACGATCACTTGGTTTAACGCCTGTTGGTGTTTTAAGGGAGATACATTTTCCTTTACTACGCGGCTCGGTATTGACGGCACTTTTAATTGTGTTTGTTGATGTGCTTAAAGAGTTACCAGCGACGTTAATATTACGACCTTTTAATTTTAACACGTTAGCGGTGAGGGCATTTGAGTTAGCTTCTGATGAGCGTTTAGCGGATGCCGCACCTGCTTCCATGATGATTGTGCTGGTCGGGCTAATCCCTGTTATATTGCTTAGCCGTTCTATTGCTTCACGAACTTAAATTAATATAGAGATCTATTTTAATGACTTCTCCTTCTACGTCAGCCGTATCCGAATTATCCATTCATAATGTGACAATTTCGTATGATGATATACAGATCATCAAAGAGGTAAGTTTCTCTTTGAAAGAAGGGGAAATAGGCTGTTTACTGGGACCGAGTGGTTGCGGTAAGTCCACTTTACTTCGGGCGATTGCCGGCTTTGAACCATTGACTTATGGAGAGGTCCATATTGATGGCGAGCTATTGGCATCCACAACGTATTCAGTACCGCCAGAGCAAAGAAAGTTTGGCATGGTATTTCAAGACATCGCCTTGTTTCCGCATTTAACCATTTTCGAAAATATTGTTTTTGGTATTAAGCATTGGAGCAAGCAAAAGCAAATTTCACGTGTCTCCTATTTATTGGACCTTGTTGGCTTATCTGGCTACGATGACCGCTATCCTCATTCTTTATCTGGAGGTCAGCAACAACGCATCGCTCTAGCGAGAGCCATGGCCCCTAAACCACGATTATTATTAATGGATGAACCTTTTTCAGGCTTAGACACCAAATTAAGAGAGGAGCTTGTACCAGAAATTCGTCAGATTTTATTGCAAGAAAATATGAGCGCTATTTTAGTAACACACGATCAGCTTGAAGCATTTGCTATGGCCGACCAGGTGTCTGTGATGAGTGAAGGCTGTATCCATCAAACAGGGACGGCTTATCAAATTTATCATAGACCAAGCACTCGTTTTGTTGCGAGCTTTATTGGACATGGTGATTTTTTATCCTCTGTTGTTTGTGGTGATGATTGTGTGCATTCGGATTTAGGTGAAATCAGAGGAAGTGGTTTTCATGGTTTCGAATCAGGTGAAAAAGTGGATCTATTGGTAAGACCTGATGATATTTTGCACGATGATGACAGCAACTTTAAAGGATTAATTGTGAATAAGTGGTTTAGAGGGTCTCACTTTTTATATCGTGTGAAACTGCCTTCTGGAAAAGTCGTGTTTTGCTTCGCCTCTTCTCATCATAACCATAGTGTTGACCAAGAGATTGGTCTTTCAGTCAATTTGGATCATTTAGTCTTATTTCCTAAAGCGGGTTAATTGACTGAAAGAAAAATGGCCTCTACCCGAGGCCTATTCCTTGTTCATGGCAGGCCTCAATAATGCCTTCAAAATCGTATTGGGTCAGCTCTAAATGTTCTAACGCATACTCTCCAATTTTTTCCCATTCATAATCAACAGATGCTTTGCCTATTAATTTATAAGTCCCAGATATGTGCTCAGACATTTTTAAAATAGCGGCAAAAGCTAACGTATTTTTGTCACCCGCTATTCGTTCTTGGAACAATTTTTCAGTTCTATGATGGTGGGCGATAACATGGCAGCTGCTTCTTGGTAAAACCCACGATTTCGCTAAATAATACCCGACTACCGAGTGATTCGTTTTAAAGCGTTTGTTTTCATTATTGGTTAATTCAAAATTTGGATCTTGATAGGACTCTTCTAATACTTTTGAGTAACCTTTAAAACGCATCATCATCAGAGGGATGCCGGCATTGTGAAACAAACCTAAGGAGTAGCATTCGTCTTGAAAGCGAAATCCGATTTGTTTCGCTATACTGGCGCTCACCGCTGCGACATCCATCGCATTGTCCCAAAAACCATGTAATGCTTGAATCGACTCATCAGACAGCTGACTTTTAACCGATAGACCATTGACTAAATTGGTTAGGCTGCCGATTCCCAGCATCATAACCGCCTGCTGAATGGATGTTACTTTTCTAGGTAAGCCATAATAAGAAGAGTTGATTAGTTTTAAAATAGCAGCGGATAAACCAACATCTTGTGAAATAATTTCAGCCATACGATTGATATTTGGGTCTGGCATCGCTTGTTCCATGTTTAGATCCACCATAACCTGAGGTTGTGGTGGAATACTGATTCCTTGCAATATACGCTGAAGCTGCGATTCGGTGATTTCTGTAGACATTCCTGACCTTTCAATTGAACAAATAATAAATAAAGTTCGCGTTAACATTCGCAAAAAAGTGTTGAGTAATTATAATAGCGTCTTTTATAGGTTTAGGTGAAAATTTTGAGCATAATTCGACTAAAAGGGCAGGCTGATCGACGATTGCGTGCAGGCCATCAATGGATTTACAGTAATGAGATTGATACAAATGTGAGTCCACTGAAGCAATTCGTCGCAGGTGATCAGGTTGTGGTCGAGGCAGCGAATGGAAAAGCGTTAGGTATGGCGACCGTAAACCCAAATACTTTGATTTACGGCCGATTATTTAGTCGTGAAGTGGGTACCGTGCTGAATAAATCTCTTATTGTTCATCGCCTTAAAATTGCTCTTTCTCTTCGTGAAATGGCTTATAAGGGGCCTTATTATCGCTTGGTTTTTGGCGATTCAGATGGATTATCTGGATTAGTTGTGGATCGATTTGGCGATGTATTGGTTGTACAAATATCTACAGCCGGTATGGAAAGAGTAAAACAAGACATCATTGATGGTTTGATTGACGTCATTAAGCCAGAAGCCATACTGATGAAAAATGATGGCAAGATGCGCTCAGTTGAGGGTTTAGAAACGAGTGTTGAAGAAGTCTATGGTACCGTTCCTAGAGAAGTCTTTATTCAAGAAAACGATGTCTTGTTCCAAGTGCCTGTTTGGGACGGTCAAAAAACGGGTTGGTTTTATGATCACCGTGAAAATCGTAAGACCATGCAAGGGTTTTGTGATGGCAAAAGAGTGTTGGATGTTTTCTCGTATATTGGAGGCTGGGGAGTTCAAGCGGCTTCTGCTGGAGCAACGGATGTTACTTTCATTGATGCATCAGAAAGTGCATTAAGTCATGTAGAGGCTAACTTACAATTAAACCAATATGAAGGTCATTCTTCATTAATGCAGGGCGACGCGTTTGAAGCAATGCAGTCATTAATTGCGGACAAACAACGTTTTGATGTGGTTGTTATGGATCCGCCAGCCTTTATTACTCGTCGTAAGGATATTAAAGCGGGTGAGGGCGCTTATCATAGAGCAAACCAACTGGCGCTAAGATTGGTGGCGAAAGGTGGCGTTTTAGTGACGGGTTCATGTTCTATGCATTTAGAAGAATCTCGCTTGCATGATATTGTTCGTAGCAACACTCGATCATTAGAGCGTTTTTCTCAGCTCATTTACCGGGGTACACAAGCACCAGATCACCCAGTTCATCCATCCATTGATGAAACGGAATATCTGAAAGCATTGTTTTATCGTGTGCACAATAATATGGGCTTATAAAATCGGTTGCTGGCGAATATAAAGCGCTTTCTTGTCCTTTGTTAGCATAAACAAGGGATCAAGAAGGCGCTTTTTTATTGAACGCAATGCGTACTAGTCTCGCAACGATATGTGCGGCCACCCTTTTTGCATTGCAATATCGGCTAATGTTTTGTCCGCATCTACAGCAACAGGGAACGCCACTTGTTCTAATAAAGGCAAATCATTATGTGAATCACTGTAGAAATAACTGCCTTCAAGTGAGTGCCCTGTTTCTTTTAACCAGCTGTGTAGACGAGTTACTTTGCCTGCTTGAAAACTTGGTATGCCAACGATTTTTCCCGTGTGGCGACCATCAATAATTTCAGGGATAGGTGCGATAAGGTCATCCATGCCCAGCATTTTACTAATTGGGCCCGTTACAAATTGATTTGTAGCGGTGATAATAAGTAAAAAGTGACCTCTTTTTCTATGATCTGCAATTAAATCTAATGCTTTTTGATGGATCATAGGGTTAATTTTCTGTTCAACAAACGTCTTATGAAGAGCGTCAAGCTCACTTTCAGAAAAATTCTTTAGCGGCGCTAAACTGAACTCAAGGTATTCGTGAATGTTAAGTGTCCCTGCAACATAATCCTGATAGAAGCGATCATTGGCTTTTTTATATAAGTCAACGTCGACTAGGTTCTGCTCAACTAAAAACTGCCCCCAACTGTAATCACTGTCACCCTCTAAAAGGGTCCCATCCAAATCAAATATAGCAAGCGTCACGTTTCATCCTCAATTAATACAAATATGAGGGAGTATAATGACCTTACAGAGAAATAACACCAGTGTTAATTGTTAAGCTAGATGAATTATGGAACAATGAATTCAATTATTTTTTAGATTTAAGGTAGTGTCTCGTGATTGATACAGACGGATATAGGCCGAATGTAGGCATCATACTTATGAACGAGCGAGGCCAACTTTTATGGGCAAGGCGAATAGGTCAAAATGCTTGGCAGTTCCCTCAAGGCGGTATTAAGAATGATGAAACCGCCGAAGATGCTCTATTTCGAGAATTGAAAGAAGAAGTTGGCTTAGAGCCTCATCAAGTAGAAATTGTTGGAAAAACACGTGGCTGGTTAAGGTATCGTTTGCCTAAACGTATGTTACGACATAATAGTAAACCTTTGTGTATTGGGCAAAAACAAAAGTGGTTTTTGCTTTCTATTCGCTGTCCTGATGCTGATGTATGTGTTGATGGGACAGAATGTCCCGAGTTTGATGGGTGGCGTTGGGTAAGTTATTGGTATCCTTTAGGTCAGGTCGTTGCTTTTAAAAAGGATGTTTACCGTCGTGCATTAAAGGAATTAATTCCTAATGCCCACAGATGGTTAGATAAGGTAGATAGGTCAGTAGCTTGAGGATAAATAAAAGGAGAACCATGCTAAGTTTGTTAAGGCGCATTACACAAGAAGTGGCGGCCGCAGAATCCTTGTCTGCCGCATTGGATATTATTGTGCGGCGAGTAAGGCGCTCAATGAGGGCCGAAGTATGCTCAGTTTACCTGGTTGATCCCAATTCGAAAGAATATTTGTTAATGGCGACCCGTGGCTTAAATGCTGAGGTGGCTGGTAATGCCAGTTTGAAGCCTGATGAGGGCTTAGTGAGTCTTGTTGGTCGTCGGGCTGAACCCGTCAATTTAGAAGATGCGCAAAAACACCCAGCTTTCCATTTTTTAAAAGGAACAGGAGAAGAGCGCTATCAATCTTTTTTGGGCGTACCGATTATCCACCACCGTCAGGTGCTGGGTGTATTGGTGGTACAGCACGAGGAAAAACGTCGTTTTGATGAAAGTGAAGAAGCCTTTTTAATGACCTTATCGGCTCAGCTAGCCAGTATCATTGCTCATGCTGAAGCAACAGGTGCCATGACGGTTTTTAATAAATCAAACGAAGTCGCTCATTCTGATTTGCGTTACAAAGGGATAGCCGGTAGTTCTGGTGTTGCCATTGGCACGGCGGTTGTTGTGTACCCTCCTGCCGATTTAAATGCCATTCCAGATCGAGTTACGGATGACTCAGAGCAAGAAATTTTAGAGTTTCGTATGGCGCTAGAAGGCGCTAGAAAAGACATCAGACAAGCAAGTAGCCGTCTTAGCCAGCATCTTTCTTCCGATGAGCGAGCCTTGTTTGATGTCTATTTAAAAATGTTAGATGACAACACCATTGCGATTGAAGTCGAGAATAAAATTAAGGCAGGAAATTGGGCTCAGGGTGCATTGCGTCAAGTCTTTCTGGCGCACATTGCACAATTTAATATGATGGATGATCCATATTTACGAGAAAGGGCATCTGATGTTCGAGATCTCGGTTGTCGTATTTTATCTCACCTTCAGGAAAGTTCACCTAATGCTGCGAACCGTTTTTCCGAACCGGCCATAGTGATTGGAGAAGAGCTAACCGCTTCCATGTTAGGTGAAATCCCATTAGATATGATTAAAGGGCTTGTATCCGTTAGAGGGTCTGGCAACTCTCATGTCGCCATTTTGGCAAGAGCGATGGGAATCCCCACCGTGATGGGCGCAATGGATTTACCCTATGCTCAGCTTGATAAAAAAAGCATGATTATCGATGGCTATACGGGAAGAATATTTACCAATCCATCAGAGAAAATGATTGAAAGTTATCAACAGGTTGTTGATGAGCAAAAACTATTAGAAGAAGAGTTCCTGACGCTTAGGGATTTACCTTGCGAAACCAAAGACGGTCATCGCATGTCTTTGTTTGTGAATACTGGTTTATCGGCCGATATAGGACTGTCTCTTGATCGTGGAGCAGAAGGTATTGGGCTGTACCGTACCGAGGTGCCATTTATGGTACGCGAGCGTTTTCCAACTGAAAAAGAGCAAGAGCATATATACCGGCAACAGCTTGAAGGTTTTGCACCGGCTCCAGTAACGATGAGGACGTTGGATATTGGTGGCGATAAAGCCTTACCATATTTCTCTATAAAAGAAGAAAATCCATTCCTTGGATGGCGTGGCATTCGTGTCACATTGGACCATACCGAAATATTCTTAGGTCAAATACGTGCGATGATTAAGGCCAGTGCAGGGCTGCATAATCTTAAAATCATGCTTCCTATGATATCTAATGTGGCGGAAGTGGAAGAAGCTCAGTCATTGATTAGGCGCTCTTTTATGGAGGTAAAGGAAGAAGGTTATGATGTTCAAATGCCTCAAATAGGCGTCATGATCGAGGTCCCTGCTGCCGTGTATCAAGTTAAAGCATTAGCGGCTATCGTCGACTTTATGTCAGTGGGCAGCAATGATTTAACACAATATCTTCTGGCGGTAGATAGAAACAACCCACGAGTAGCCGACTTATACAGCCCTTTCCATCCTGCTGTATTACGGGCACTGTTTAATATAGTGATTGATGTGAAGCATGAAGGCATCAGTTTAAGTGTTTGTGGTGAGATGGCGGGAGATCCAATGGGTGCTATTTTATTGATGGCAATGGGTTATGACACCTTGTCTATGAGTTCAACGAGTTTGCCTAAGGTGAAAGCGGTTATACGAAACATTACGGTAGAACAGGCTAATGAAATGCTGGAACAAGTTATGAACTTGGTTCACGCTGATGCGGTGACTCAAACGATGACACGCCTTATGAGAGAAGCGGATATTGAACGCTTGGTTAAACCAAGTAAAAGCAATCAATCGGTGCACTAGTTGTTTTATTATAAAGGTTATACAAGATAATGATTGATTACCCTAATATTGACCCTATTGCGGTTTCTCTTGGTCCACTGTCCGTGCATTGGTATGGAATTATGTATTTGATCGGCTTTGCTGGTGCGTACTTGCTGGGCACTTACAGAGCAAAGTTGTCCTCCGGCAACTGGACCAAAGATCAAATGAGTGATGTTATTTTTTATGGTGCCATGGGCGTTATTCTTGGTGGTCGTATTGGTTATATCTTGTTTTACCAATTCGAAGGATTACTAAGCGACCCCTTAAGCTTATTTCGTATTTGGGAAGGCGGAATGTCATTCCACGGCGGCTTATTAGGCGTAATAGTGGCGATGTTACTCTTTAGTCGTCGCTATAATAAGCACCTGATTGACGTGACAGACTTTATCGCACCTTTAGTCCCTATTGGGTTGGGCGCAGGGCGAGTTGGAAACTTTATTGGTGGGGAGCTTTGGGGGAAGGCCACAGAAGCCTCTTGGGGCATGGTATTTCCGAATGACCCAAGCCAACTAGTACGTCATCCGTCTCAGCTGTATCAATTTGTACTTGAAGGCATCGTACTTTTTGTCATTTTATGGTTTTTTTCTCAGAAACAGAAACCTAGATATTGTGTCTCTGGTATGTTTCTACTTTTCTATGGTTTATTTAGGATTGTGGTTGAGTTTTTCCGCCAGCCTGATGCTCATATTGGTTATTTAGCCTTTGACTGGTTAACTCAAGGTCAGTTGTTATCTTTGCCAATGGTGTTTGGAGGGGTAGCCTTGATCCTTTATGGTTACAAGTCGAGTTTAACGGCTAAATAAATTTATCTAAATCCTGAGTAGAAATGCTAGAATTACGAGCATTTTTACTCAGGTTATTAGGTGATTTTATGCTTCCTTATCTGCAACTCTTGCAGGATGTTTTAGACAACGGACAATTTAAAGGTGATCGAACTGGCACCGGCACTTACAGTGTGTTTGGCCGTCAAGTTCGCTATGATCTACAAGCGGGCTTTCCTTTATTAACCACAAAAAAACTTCATATCCGTAGTATCTTGCATGAGCTTTTGTGGTTTTTAAGTGGTGAGACAAATATTCGCTACCTAAAAGAGAATGGTGTAAGCATCTGGGATGAATGGGCGACGGATGAGGGCGAACTTGGCCCTGTTTATGGTGCTCAGTGGCGTAATTGGAAAGGAGAAGACGGTAAGGTATACGATCAAGTGGCCACACTCGTAGAAGGATTGAAAAATAACCCTTCTAGTCGTAGACACATTATCAATGGCTGGAACGTGGCTTGTTTACCAGACGAAACCAAAAAACCTTGGGAGAATGCGGCGGCCGGTTTAATGGCGTTACCCCCTTGTCACGTCTTATACCAATTTTACGTTTGTGATGGAAAATTAAGTGCGTCGCTTTACATTCGCAGTAACGATCTATTTCTTGGAAACCCTTATAATACAGCCTCTTTGGCCTTCTTAACCCATATGCTGGCTCAGCAATGTGACTTAGAGCCAGGAGAAATTGTTCTTTCGATCGGTGATTGCCACCTTTATGCGAATCACATTGAACAAGCAAAATTACAGCTTGAGAGAACGCCTTCTGCCTTGCCGAAACTCAATATGTTGCGCAGGCCAGATTCAATATTTGATTATCGCTTTGACGATTTTGAAATTCTTGGTTATGAACCTCAGAGTCATATATCCGCGCCTATTGCGATTTAAATAATACCGAAAAAATCATAAGAGAAGAATTATGTTGTCTTTAATCGTTGCTATGTCTGAGAATCAGGTAATTGGAATTAATAATTCCCTTCCTTGGCATTTACCGAATGATTTACAGTACTTTAAACGCGTTACTATGGGGAAGCCTATTATAATGGGGCGTAAAACGTTTGAATCTATTGGAAGGCCGCTACCAGGAAGAAGAAATATTGTCGTGAGTCGTCAAGATGATTGGCAATTTACTGGAGTTGACTGTGTGAAGACGTTAGAAGAAGCTATTTCTCTTGGGAACAATATTGCATTTGTTGAAGGTCATGACGAGGTAATGGTGATAGGGGGGGCTCAAATTTACCAAAGAATTCTTCCTATGGTCGATCGTCTTTATATTACTCATGTACATGATGTTGTTGAAGGCGATGCTTACTTTCCTGATGTGACTTGGTCGTCATTTAACGAAGTCACACGAGAAGACTTTAAAGCACAAGAGCCAAACCCGTATGATTACAGTTTTGTTGTATACGATAAGCTCAAAGGATAGCATTTTACGTTTGTGTAAAAGTAAAAAACGCGTTTTTTTAACGATGGCTATGATGTAATAATCACTAAAAAGAGGCCGTTAGTTACCTCAACTAACGGCCTCTTTTTAGTTTAAGGCTATTTTACGGTTAGACGAAGCACATGACTCAACAGCAAGATTAGCGCTTTCGGCTAACTCTTCTATCGTATCTCCATCTTCAGGGAAAATAGCGACGCCTGCACAGAGTTTCAACTCTCTAATACTGCCGTCTGATAGATTAACGGTCAATCTTGTGTCGGAATCCACAATATTCGAAATGAGTTTTAAAGCGTCTTTTTCTCCTGTATTAGGTAGAAGTAGCAATAACTTTTCAGGCTCAACTCGAGCCAATACATCGGCTTCACGAATATGATTATAAATATATTGGCTTGACGTTCGAATCGCTTCATTCTTAGCCTGATTAGAAAGACCGATTAAACAATTATCAGCACCGATATTAATTTTCACCATAATAAGTGGTGTATATTGGCGTTTGGCTAATCCAAGCTGCTTTTTGAAGTGTGAAATAGCCGCATCTCGATTCAATAACCCAGTTAATTCATCATAAGTGGCTTGATTACGAAGGTGTTCTTCCAGCTCTTTTCTTGAACTAATGTCCTCCATGAAACCAATGATTTTAGCGATATTTCCTTTGCTGTCTCTTGAATAAGTGCGTCCACGTTCTTTGACCCACATGTACGAGTTATCGCCTTTCCTAATGCGGTATTCCGCTTCGTAGTAATCGGCATTATTAGCCACATGCTCAGTCACAAGGGTCTTAAGTTTAAGAACATCATCGGGATGAACTAAGTTATGCCACTCTTCTGTTGATTGTGGTGAATCCATAGGGTTACCACCAAGTAAGATTGAAATGGATTCAGAGCAAACAACCAGGTCGCCATCTGTTTCCCATAACCATAAGCCAGTGGAGGACTCAGTAAGAGCAAACTTCAAGAGTGTATTTTCAGCCGATGAAAGGTCCATATAGTCTGTGCTGTAAACGCAAGTCAGGTAATGATCGTCATCAACCGATTGAAAGCCTAACTCAGCGGTTATAACGATGTCACCAATTTGAATTTTTTCTTGGCAACGATCTATATTACCCATATCAATTTCATTGGATAACCAATCCCAATTATCTTGTTCAGAAGAGGATGCGCTAAGGGCTAGCCAATGCTCTGGCGGAGATGCAATTTGATTCGCAAATAACGCTCTAAATCCTTGGTTTGAACCTACAATGTTGCCACTTACTCGTTCAATAATGAACGCCGGTGTTGGCATAAAATCAAACGCAGACTTAAATATATCGTTTGGATTTTGCATATCACCTCTCCTCTTCTTAATCAAAATTTAATCGTTATTCGGGTGTAATGCATCGGACTTGAAAACTCGCCCCGTCACCCTCACCTAACAGTGTCTGCAATGTCGGTAAATACTGCTCTGCTTCTGCCTTGAGAGTCCAAGGAGGGTTAACTAAAATCATCCCGCTACCATTCATGCCTTGTTCCGTATTTGCGTCACGAATCAGTAGCTCAACCAGCAGTATATTACGGATTTTCGTTGCTTCAACTGAGTTAATTAGGTTGTCCGCTTGTTGGCGAGACAACACAGGATACCATATAGCATAGGTGCCAGTGGGAAAACGTTTATGACCTTCTGCAAGTGCATCGACAACCGTGTGGTAATCTTGTTTGACCTCGTAAGGCGGATCCATCAGCACGAAGCCACGTTTTTGTGGTGGTGGTAGCATCGCTTTCACCGCGGCAAACCCATCTCCATTTTGTACATTGGCTTTACGTTTGCTTGGGAAGAGGCTTGCTAAAATAGGGTAGTCGTTGGGGTGTAATTCGCATAAATGCATTTTATCTTTTAAGCGTTGATAGTATGCAACGACTTTCGGGCTGCCAGGATAAGTTAATACGCTCTCTTTCGCGTTCATTGATTTTACTAAATCAACAAAGTCAGCAATAGGTTCTGGGAGTTTTTGTTGCGCAATCAGCTTGGCAATACCTGATTCAAATTCTTTGTTTTTTTGTGCTTGTGCGGACTCAAGGGAATATTCTCCAATACCAGCGTGTGTATCAAGATAGAAAAAAGGCGCTTCTTTCTTGATCAAATGTTTACAGATTTGACTCACTATTATGTGTTTTAAAATGTCTGCATGATTGCCTGCATGGTAAATATGGCGATAACTCAGCATGTAAATCCTTGGACTATCAGGGTTAAAATAGAGAAAGTGTAAAAAAACAAAAAGCCGCTTTAAGGTTATTATAATCTTAAAGCGGCTTTTTGGGATGAAATTTACCGGTTATTTAAGTAAAGAAGTGTCTCTTACAGCGCCTTTGTCGGCACTTGTTGCAAAATGAGCATATACCTTAAGAGACGTGGTCACTTTTCTTGGACGGTCTTTCTCTGGTTTCCATGCTAGATCACCTTTTTCTTCCATAACAACTCGACGAGCGGCCAGTTCTTCGTCTGAAAGCATGACGTTAATGGTACGGTTTGGGATATCGATTTTAATAATATCGCCAGACTCGATTAACCCAATTGCACCACCCGCGGCCGCTTCAGGAGAAACGTGACCAATAGAAAGGCCAGAGGTTCCACCAGAGAAACGACCATCTGTTAGCAATGCACAGGCTTTTCCTAGACCTTTTGATTTAATGTAGGATGTAGGGTAAAGCATTTCTTGCATGCCCGGACCACCTCTAGGGCCTTCATAACGAACAATGACGACCTCACCTGCTTTTACCTTATCTTCAAGTACGTTACTTACGGCTTCGTCTTGGGACTCTGTAATGTGAGCAGGGCCTTCAAAAACAAGACAAGATTCATCTACACCTGCGCTTTTGACCACACAGCCATCGAGAGCGATGTTGCCATAGAGAACGGCCAACCCACCTTCAAGAGAAAAGGCATTCTCAATGGAACGAATGCAGCCATCCTGACGGTCTCCGTCAACGGATGTCCAGCGTGTTGATTGACTGAATGCCGTTTGAGTCGGTATACCAGCGGGACCCGCTCGGAAAAACTCTAGAATTTCAGGTGTTGGGTTTCGCATGATATCCCACTTATCTAGAGCTTCGGCCATAGTGTCACTGTGGACGGTATGAACATGGCTATTCAATAGTCCGGCACGATCAAGCTCACCTAACAACGCAAATATACCACCAGCACGATGCACATCTTCCACATGATATTTTGGTGAGTTTGGCGCGACTTTACATAGCTGAGGGATTTTTCGAGAGAGACGGTCAATGTCTTTCAAGGTGAAATCGATTTCCGCTTCTTGTGCCATTGCCAGAAGATGAAGAATGGTGTTTGTTGAACCGCCCATAGCAATGTCTAGGGCCATGGCGTTTTCAAACGCTTCAAATGACGCAATTGCACGAGGTGCTAAATGAAGTTCTTCATTATCATAATAACGTTTCGTGATATCGACAATGCGATGCCCCGCTTCTTTGAAGAGACGCTCGCGGTCAGAGTGCGTTGCCAAAGTGGTTCCGTTTCCTGGCAAACTTAACCCTAGGGCTTCTGTTAGACAGTTCATCGAATTCGCTGTAAACATGCCTGAACAAGATCCACAGGTCGGGCAAGCTGAGCGTTCATAGGCCGCTACTTTCTCGTCAGATGCTTCTGAGTCCGCTGCGATAACCATTGCATCAACTAGATCTAATTTATTCTCAGACAGTTTTGTTTTGCCCGCTTCCATTGGGCCACCGGAAACAAAAATAACAGGGATGTTTAAGCGTAATGCCGCCATTAGCATGCCTGGTGTGATTTTGTCGCAGTTTGAAATACAGACAAGTGCGTCTGCACAGTGTGCATTCACCATGTATTCAACAGAATCAGCAATCAAATCTCTAGACGGTAAACTGTAAAGCATACCATCGTGTCCCATAGCAATGCCGTCATCCACAGCGATCGTATTGAACTCTTTTGCGACGCCACCAGCGGCTTCAATCTCACGGGCAACAAGTTGCCCCATGTCTTTTAAATGTACATGGCCAGGGACAAATTGAGTGAATGAATTTGCGACAGCAATAATGGGTTTGTGGAAATCTTCATCAGTCATTCCTGTTGCACGCCATAACGCGCGAGCGCCGGCCATATTTCTGCCTGAAGTTGTAGTCTTTGAACGATATATCGGCATTGCTAACCCCACATTTATTTTACTTTTGTAATTTGGTTATGTTATCAAGTTTATTCGCAACACCCAATTGCAATTTTTGTTGTTTATAGTTTCATTAATAAGTAACGTTGTCATAAAGAATGAATTTGACGCATTTTATTTACAAATATTGAGTTCGAGTATGAATGTAACGATAGCACGACAACCTATTTTTACCACGAAACAAACTATAATGGGCTATGAGCTATTATACAGAAAAGACCTAGATGCTTTAGACGCTGAAGTGTTTGATGATGTCAGCGCAACAGCACAAGTGATTTCTGGTAGCTTGTTAGAAATAGGCATGTCCAATATGGTTGGAGAGAATAAAGCCTTCATTAATTTCCCTCGAGCGTATTTATTAAATCCCAGTGGCGTCCCTCTTGATAAGAATCAAGTCGTTATTGAAGTGCTGGAAAATTCAGGCTTTGATGCACTCTTGCTGGCTTCACTACGAAAATGGACGAATGCTGGCTATAAGTTGGCTTTAGATGACTTTGAATATGAGCCAAAGCTACTACCATTTGTTGAATTAGCTACCTATATAAAACTTGATTTACAGCTTCTCGGTCGTGATAAATTCATGCAACAGGTCGAGGCTTTGAAAGGCTTTAAGGTGAAAATAGTTGCGGAAAAGGTAGAAACATGGGAAGAGTTTAATTTCTGTGAGGTACTAGGAGTAGATTTCTACCAAGGATATTTCTTTGAGCGGCCTGAACTTATTAGTAAAAAAGCCACAAAAGTAAATAGCATTACGCTTTTGCAGTTAATGGCAGAACTGTTAAAGGGCGAAAACCTCAATGTAAATGAATTAGAATCAATTGTTAGTCGTGATATTGGTTTGGTGCATAAATTACTGAAGTTTTTGAACTCGCCAATAACAGGCCTATCTGCGAATGTGGATTCTGTGCGTTTAGCGATTGTATTAGTGGGTGTGGATCAGCTTAAGTCATTAACAAATTTATTGCTTATGTCTGAATTAGTTGGTGATAGACATGTTCTCTTGGAAACCATTTTATTACGAGCAAAGCATGCCGAGTTAATGTCATTGAGACTAGGTCATAAGCATAACGAGACGTACTTTTTGGCTGGTATGCTCAGCATGATGGATGCATGTGTTGGGATTAGTTTGCCTGAAGTATTAAAACAGCTTCCACTCCCAACAGAGTTCATTAATGCCATAATTCAAAGAAGTGGAAACGTTGGTAATGTATTAGATATGGTTGAGCAGTTTAGTAAAGGCCATAAGGTAACCAGTACGGTTTCAGTTGATGACCTAAAAGCCTCATACGTAGAGTCGGTTGAATGGGTAGATAATTTCCTTTCTAGAATTTAATTCGAACCTTTTGTAATACAGGTCCTACATAGTCTGTAGGTTATTGCTGTTTGTGTTGTACGATTAATGGGTAAAATGATGTGATTTTTTTCTATATTATTGATTATTATAGAATTTAATTTAATTTTCGATATTTCAATTTTCTTGCACCTTTTCATATTAGTGATATTCTAGAAACATCTAAACGGAATCCCATGGATTGGGCAAGTGCATGATGTACTTAAAACAGGATGTTTTTAGGATAGGACTTACTAGGTAATGGATTAGTATTGTCATGGATGATGCAAATGGAGTTGAAAGGCTTATCGGATTAAGTCATGTTTACTTGGATGTTTAGATATTACGGATGATCATAAAATGGAATTTATACTCACCGGATGAGTCGTTTACAGGAATGTTAACGATAAAAAAGGACGGCCATTGTGTCGTCCTTTTTTGCGTTTGTTAAACCTGGACTGTATAAAATCCAGATCTAACGTATTTGCTAGCGTTCTAGGTGTTCTAATTTATCTTCGACACCATCCCACTGAGCGGCATCAGGAAGAGAGTCTTTCTTTTCTGTAATGTTTGGCCAAACAAGAGAAAGCTCTTGGTTTAATTCTACGTATACTTCTTGGTCTTCTGGCAGCTCATCTTCTGAAAAAATGGCATTCGCTGGACATTCTGGTTCACACAATGCGCAATCTATGCACTCATCAGGGTTGATTGCTAAGAAATTTGGACCCTCATAAAAACAATCAACAGGGCAAACTTCTACGCAGTCGGTATATTTACAGCGAACGCAATTGTCAGTAACGATGAAAGCCATCAGACTTCTCCTTTATAAAACAGCAAATGAATTACTGTGTATTCTAGTTGTTTAGGCGGTTTCGCAGCAAGAACAATAAGCATATAAAATAGATGTATACTTCATTGATCTAGCTTATATATAGATTTAGATGAGTTTTTTAAGCTTGTATAATAAGGTTAATGCGTCGATTGGAGTCATGTTATTTAAGTCCGCTTCTTTCAGTGAGTCTTCTAATGCATCATTGCGGCCACCTATGAATAAATCGGATTGAACCGGTGTACTTGATGGCTCTTTTGTTTTGTATTTTTTATCGCAAGGCGAGCTTTCTTTGATAGAAAAGTCATGCATGGTTCGGCTATGGTCTTCTAACTCGGATAATTTGTGTTTGGCTTCAGTGATGACTTTTTTAGGAACCCCAGCTAATTGAGCCACTTGTAAACCATAGCTTTGACTGGCTGGACCTTCGTGGACTTTATGCATAAAGACGATAGAGTCTTCGTGTTCTGTGGCTGTTAAATGAACATTGGTAGCATTGCTTAGCTCATCTGCAAGCTGGGTCAGTTCAAAGTAATGGGTTGCAAACAAGACGTAGCAATGAATTTGGTTCGCTAAATACTCTACCGCTGACCAAGCAAGGGACAGACCGTCAAAGGTGCTGGTCCCTCGTCCAACCTCATCCATTAAAACTAAACTATTGGCACTGGCATTGTTTAATATGTTGGCGGTCTCTGTCATTTCAACCATAAAGGTAGAGCGTCCTCCTGCCAAATCGTCAGAAGATCCCATTCTAGTGAAAATTCTGTCTACTAAAGTTAATGTCGCTGAATCGGCGGGCACAAAAGAGCCTGTATGTGCCAATAGGGTAATAAGGGCGACTTGTCTCATGTAAGTGGATTTACCGCCCATATTAGGGCCCGTAATCATTAGCAATGAACGAGAAGGGTCCATGTATAAATCGTTTGGAATAAAAGGGTCGGTAATGACAGACTCGACGACAGGATGACGGCCTTGTTTAATGTCGATTTTTTGATCGTTACTCAGTGTCGGTCTAGTGTAATTGAGTCTGTCCGCTCGTTCTGCAAAGTTGGTAAGTACGTCTAATTCGGCGAGTGCTTGACTTGTCGTTTGCAAAGAACTGAGCAACAGGTTCAGTGAATCAAGTAATGCTTCATATAATTGCTTTTCTCTAGCCAGAGCTTTGGATTTTGCGCTTAATGCCTTATCTTCAAAGGCTTTTAACTCTGGTGTAATGAAGCGTTCTGCATTTTTTAATGTTTGTCTACGGATATACTCAACGGGTGCTTGTTCTGAGTGTAAGCGACTGATCTCAATGTAGTAACCATGAACCCGATTAAACCCGACTTTTAAGGAGCTAATGCCTGTTCTTTCTTTTTCAGTGCGCTCCATTTCGGCCAAAAAATCCGTGGCATTTGAAGAGAGGGCAATAAGCTCATCTAATTCTGCATCGTAGCCTTTATCAAAAATGCCGCCATCTCTAACCACCGCTGGTGGATTTTCCACCAATGCGGTTTCGAGCTCGTTTGCCATTGAATTTTGTTCTTCAATACGAGTATTAATATCATTTAGACGGGGGGAAGATAAATGACTTAATTGCGTTTTTAGATTTGGCAGAGCATTCAATGCAAGCCCTAAGCGGACGAGGTCTCTGGGTCGAGCAGACCGTAAGCCAATTCTGGATAGGATACGTTCAAGATCGCCAATTTCCTTTAACGTTTGTTTAAACGCGTTTGTTATCGGGTCGCTTTTGAGTTCTTCAATAACATCTTGTCGTAGGTTTATTTCTTTTAAATCTCGAATAGGTTGATGTAACCAACGTTTCAGTAAACGACTTCCCATCGGTGTAGCGCAACGATCTAATACTGAGGTAAGCGTATTACTTGAACTGCCGGTAAGGTTGATATCTATTTCAAGGTTGCGGCGAGTCGCCCCATCAATTAAGACACAATCGTCTCTTTGCTCAACGGTAATGGTTCTAATATGAGGAAGTTCTGAACGCTGGGTATCCTTTGCGTATTGTAGTAACGCACCGGCCGATGAAATCGCCGCTTTTAATTCCTCACAACCGAAGCCTGATAAGTCTTTAGTGTTAAATTGCTGAATTAATTGTCGATAGCTGGAATCGTGATCAAAATGCCAGGGGCCTAATTCTCTAATGCCTTTTTCTAACTGAATTAACTTAGTGTGGGGAAAATCTTCAGACAATAATATTTCTGTCGGGGTCAGTCTTTGTAATTCACTGGTTAATGCCTCTTCTCCTTCTACTTCAAATAAGCAAAAACGACCACTTGCCATATCTAAATAGGAAAAACCAAAGGTTGAAACGCCTTTACGACTTTCATAGGCAAGAGAAAGCAATAAGTTTTCTTTTCGTTCTTCTAAGAAGGCTTCGTCACTCAATGTGCCTGGTGTCACAATGCGGGAAACTTGCCTATCTACAGGGCCTTTACTTGTCGCCGGGTCTCCAACTTGCTCACAAACAACGACAGACTCTCCCATGCGAACAAGACGGGCAATGTAGTTCTCTGCTGCGTGGAAAGGGATTCCTGCCATTGGGATAGGCTTCCCTCCCGAATGGCCTCTACTTGTGAGCGTTATATCCAGCAATCTCGCTGCTTTTTTAGCGTCGTCATAAAAAATCTCATAAAAGTCACCCATTCTGTAAAATAATAGTTGTGTTGGGTGCTGAGATTTAAGTCCAAAATATTGGCGCATCATGGGAGTATGTGGTTGAGATGTGTCGTTATTTTTCACGGTATTGTATCGGCCTGAAATAGTTTATGACGCAAGGTTGAGAAAGCGACTGTTCGTTAAAAAACAGTAAATGGACATTGAGCAATAAAAAGAGTAAGGGTAACAAATCTCACCCAAATTGAACAATTTCTCTTTCTATTTTAGAGGAAACAAAGATGTCGTGTGTTTCAATGCTCAAAAGTTAGCCAACCGATCGAGTTTTACTCTCTAGGGTAGATAAATAAGGCGGCCATCTTTTGTGGATCAACAGGTAGGTCATTATGTTTTATTGGTTTTTTTAAGAGCGTTAAGCAAGGTTGGACAAGCTTTTCCTGGATGTCTTGGGGGGTATTAAATTCTGTCAGATAAAAACTGATAAGCCAAGGTTGGTACGAGTTGGTCGTGTTGGGTGACCACGTAAACAGTCGTTGATTAAAGGATGTGATGTTTTCCCTGGAATCATAAATTTGATTTAGTTCAAAAGTATGCTCTCTATTCAAAGGTATGTCACCAAAAAATACATGAAGCAGTGGTTCTGTATTTTTTGTTGAATGGCTCTGTATGCCTAGACCATGAAGGCTGATTTGAATATTGAGGTAGAATGTCCTTTCTTTGTGTCGAGTGTAAATAATGGGCAACGATAAGTAGGTACTTTCATAAAACCAATTTGAGGGGTTTTCTTTGTCAGAATAACTCCAGTACAACGTATCTGTAAAAAGCGTTGAAGACAATGTTTGCTGAATCGCGTTTGTCAGTGATTTCTCCAAATCGACCGTTAACTGATTTACCTTATTTCCCACACTTTGTAGACATTGCATCGCACAATAAAAAGAGGTTTCCGTTTTGACTGGTTTCATAGTGGCTGTCCTTATCATATTAATTTAGATTTCCTATCCAAATTACTCTTTTTTAGATTTGAATTAGATTTTTACTCTTTTTTTGATGTTCTTTCAAGGTCGAAAAGGCTCCAAACTTCCATTTGTTGGTAGTTTTATTTTGTCTAAGTGGAAAGTATGTCAAAAATTGCAGTTATAGATATAGACGCAGCGATCGGTCGACGAATTCAACTCAGGAGAAAAGAGTTGCAGATGAGTGCGGCGAGCTTGTCAGAAAAAGTAGGCTTGTCACAGCAGCAATTATCTCGTTATGAAAGAGGCGTACATAAAATTAATGCGAGTCAATTGTTTCAAATTGCTGTTTTTCTAGATTCGCCTATCTCTTGGTTTTTCTTAGACTGTGATATTAGTGACGCTTCAAAAATTGCTAATAAAACGGCGCCTTATGTGGCTATGCAAGATGCGGATTTGCAAGCCAGGTTGCAACAGGTGTGGGTGACACTATCACGTGATCAACAGCGTAAAATGATCGCTCTTTT
Source organism: Marinomonas algicola (assembly GCF_014805825.1). Taxonomy (NCBI): domain Bacteria; kingdom Pseudomonadati; phylum Pseudomonadota; class Gammaproteobacteria; order Oceanospirillales; family Oceanospirillaceae; genus Marinomonas; species Marinomonas algicola. The sequence goes on along the minus strand of NZ_CP061941.1, from coordinate 3,854,719 downwards.
GGATGCGTTTTCAATTTAACATTTTCTCATCTCGTCTTTTCTTGTTTTTCCAAAAGCATATCTGATAGCCTCTCCTGTACACTATTATCTATTAGGGTTTTTTGTGATCATCTCAACTGAAATTGAAAGCCTCGTTCAGTCTCTTGCAAAGAGGCTTATGGAAAAAAACTATCAATTGGCGACAGCTGAATCTTGTACTGGTGGACTGATTGGCGCGGTGTGTACTGAGCTATCAGGCAGCTCAGCTTGGTTTCAATGTGCTGTAGTTACTTATTCAAATAGCGCTAAGCAGGGTTTGCTGGGAGTGCACCCTGACACCTTGTTGAATTATGGTGCTGTATCTAAAGAAACGGTGGCTGAGATGTGCTCGGGCGCTTTAAAACATCGGGCTGATATTGTTGTCGCGGTAAGTGGTGTTGCTGGTCCATTGGGAGGATCAGAAGAAAAGCCGGTTGGGACAGTTTATATTGGTTGGCAAATAAAATCGGAAGCACCACGAGTCAATCGATTTAAGTTTGCTGGTGACCGAGCGGACGTTAGACATCAAGCCACTTACGAGGCCCTAAAAGGACTCATTAAATTGCTTGATTAAATAATACTGTTTTTTTATACAGTGTTTCTTGAGTTGGTGTAAAAAACAAGGTAGAGTTCGTCTTATACATTTATGGATTTCTAGAAGGTTAAATTATGTCATCGACAGCTGATAACAAGAAAAAAGCATTAGACGCTGCGCTTACTCAGATAGAGCGTCAGTTTGGTAAAGGTGCCATCATGAAGATGGGTGAAGGTGCTCGTCTTAACATTGAAACTGTATCAACGGGCTCTTTGGGACTAGACATTGCTTTGGGTGCTGGTGGCTTGCCTTATGGAAGAATCTGCGAAATCTACGGACCAGAGTCTTCCGGTAAAACAACGCTGACTCTTAGTGTGATTGCGGAAGCTCAAAAACAAGGCAAAACCTGTGCTTTTATTGATGCTGAGCATGCATTAGACCCTAATTATGCTGAGAAATTAGGTGTGAACATTAATGACTTGCTCATCTCTCAACCAGATACGGGTGAACAGGCTCTTGAAATCGTTGATATGTTAGTACGTTCAAATAGTGTAGACGTTATCATTGTCGACTCTGTCGCTGCATTGGTTCCTAAATCCGAGATTGAAGGGGATATGGGCGATTCATCTGTAGGTGTTCAAGCGCGCTTGTTATCTCAGGCAATGCGTAAGTTAACGGGTTCCATTAAACACGCCAATTGTTTGGTTGTCTTTATTAACCAAATTCGCATGAAAATTGGTGTGATGTTTGGCTCCCCAGAAACGACAACAGGCGGTAATGCTCTTAAATTTTACAGCTCTGTACGTCTTGATATTCGTAGAATTGGCTCGGTTAAGCAGGGTGATGAGGTTGTTGGAAACGAGACTCGAGTTAAAGTAGTAAAAAACAAAATTGCACCGCCGTTTAAGCAAGCCGAGTTCCAAATTATGTACGGTGCTGGTATATATCGTATGGGTGAAATTATAGATCTTGGTGTGAAGCAGGGTTTTGTTGACAAAGCCGGCGCTTGGTATGCTTATGGTGGCAGTAAAATTGGTCAAGGTAAAGCGAATGCCGCTCAATATCTGACTGATAACCCTGATATTGCACAAGAAATTGAAGCGAAAATACGCGCTGAATTATTAGCCGCACCAACACCGAAAGATGAAAAATCGGATGTGGAAGGGAAAGACTTGCTCGATTCTTAAGCTAGTTATTGAAAGTGCAAGGTAGATTTGTATTCTGAAACCTCAATCGCCGGGAAACCAGCATTGGGGTTTTTTATGTGATGTTTTGTGAGTGGCGTACTTTAATAAAAGTGACTTGAAAATTTTATGGTATCTTTAAAGTAACGTTATAGTCTTCGAATGAGTTTTTATGTCTTTAATTGGGGTCGTAATAGGACTTTTTGTACTCTCCTTATGCTTGCTGATGATGAGCTTAGGTGCGTATTTGTATTTAAAAAAGCGTGCATACCAATCGAGCGAAACCGTCGATGTCACAGAACAAGAGAAAGTGAGTGAGGTGCTTTCACCAGAAGTCATAGCGAATGGTTTTAAGGATCAATGGCTGGAGATTGTTGAAAGTCAGATGTCTTATTGTTTAGACATGATTGCTCAAAGGGAGGAGGAGAAAAAAGACGCTGACTTTACGGTATTATTAAGTTGGAAAACCTTCCTAGAGATTGAACGCACGACGATTCAAAATGATATTCCTTGTACTGAGATTGAACCCTATTTAGATGTATTTCAGGCATTACTAGACAAGGTGGATAAAGCACTAGAAATCGAAGAATTGCAGAAGAAAGTTCAGGAGCAAAAGGCCTTATTAGAAGAGGTAAAAAAATCAGAGGCTAAGGCGTCGGATTCTCTTTCTCAAGGCATCGATTTAAGCTCTAGACTAAAACTTGCATTGGATACTTTCCAGTTAAAGTTGATGCATGAAGCGGATCTGGATGTGGATTTAGCAAAAGTACGAGAAGAGATAGCACGGTTATGTGCCGTACGTGATGCCGTGCAGAGTAAATTAGATCTTCAAGACAGTGAATCTGATGTTGAGCCAATAGGCCATTTGGAAAGCTTCTTAAACTCGATGCAGCCACCAACATTTCTGGCTGCAATGGAAGGGGAGTTGGCAGATAAAGTCGCTGATTTAAAAAGGATCTCTACTGAACAGTTGAAAACCATACAATCGTTACAGAAAGAGAGTAAAGAAATGAAACTTGGGGAGCTAAATCTAAAAGTTCAGTCTGGAAACGATGTGTTAATTGCTAGGCTTGAAAAAATTCTCTTAGATAGAAACCGTTCCGTAAAAAGTTTAGAAAATAAATTTAACAATCTTCACACTATTAGACATAATTTGAATATTGATCTAAATAAAAAAGAAGAAGTTCTCCATGCTAAGGATCAACTATTAAAAGAGCGTTATGAATCAACCAATACCTTGGTTAGCATGAAGGGGTTAATAGAGCGTAAACATGAAACAATGCAATCAATGGAAGATGTATTGCATTCAGTTACTTTAACTGCAGAGTCAGATGAATATTCCACTGAGCAAGGTAAAAGGTTGAGCGAACTAAAATTGATGGTGTCCGAGTCTGAGCTCTATGTTGAAATGCTAGAAAGAGATTTGGATAGTGCTCATATCAAAAAAGAAAGTTATGAGTTAGCGCTTGCTGAGCAAAATAGTGAAGGTGAAATCGTAGAGGAAAATACTCAGTTTAGGTATTTAGAAGGTCAGAAGAAGCTTAAAGCATTAGAGGAAAAAACGTTGACCTTGCAAGACACCTTGTCTTCAAATTGTGAAGCGATTAACGACATTCAAACAATGATCAAGAGCATAGAAAGTATGGATGCTAAAATCGAATCCGTTACAGCTGAATATGTCGCGTTAGAAGAAAAATACTTAATGACCCTTATTATGTGATTTATTCATTCATTAGAGCGTATTGTATTTGATCAAAAGTAAATCCTCGTGACTGTAAAAAACGACGCAGCTTAGCTGTATCAGAAAAGGACAATGACTGGTGGTCTGGCTGTTTTTTGGTTTTGACTTTAACTGCAAGTTCGAACCAATCTATCTCTGGTTGGTTCAATGCGTTTGCAATATCATCTTGCTGAATGTTTTTCATTTTAAGTTCTTGTCTTACCCTTATCTCTCCTATGCCTTTGGTAAATTTGCTGCGAACGTATATTTCAGCAAAGCGTTTATCATTAAGGTAATTGCTTTCTTTTAATAAAGTAATTACCTCTTCAATTAACTCTGGTTCATCTGTGTATTTGAAAAGCTTTGTTTTAAGGTCTTTTGTGCAGTGCTCCCTGTAAGATAGTTTTCTTAATGCTGTATCGTAGAGAGCATTTAACGCTTTGTTGGCCATATTTGATTACTGAACCTAATTAAAAAGACATGATAGCATTAACAAATGCATCAAAAAATATCAAAAAGTCAAAAATACTTACAATGATTGTTTTTTTAGTTTATTCCTCTGTAATTTGTTTTAAAAAGAAGCATATTGTTTTGTTTAATGGTGTATAAATACAGGTATCAACTTTATTGTTTTAGTAGGGGGGTTGTTTGATGTGTCATCGTTATCAATTCACCGTTGTTACTGAGGTTTTTTATGGCGCGTCCACTGACAAAAACGGTTAATTTATCATCTATAAAACACAACTACTTGCTTGCCAAGGCGTTGCACCCGACCTCTAAAGCGTTTGCCGTGGTGAAGGCGAATGCTTATGGTCATGGTGCAGTTGCAGTAGCACAGTATTTGGATTCAACTGTGGATGCTTTTGCTGTTGCCGCCGTTGAAGAAGCCTTAGAGCTCCGGGAGTCTGGTATAAAGTCACCTATTATGCTTCTAGAAGGTGTTTTTGAGGCTTCTGAATGGTCTCTATGTGAGAGGCATGGTTTGTGGAGTGCTGTTGAAAATGACGCTCAAGTGGATGCGTTGATCGACTCTGGTTGTCATATTGAGAAGGTGTTTGTAAAAGTGGATGTTGGTATGCATAGACTGGGTGTCGACCCTGATAGGGCGACTGAACTGGTTGAAAGATTACGTCAGTCTAATTATGTCAATGAGGTGCTTTTGATGTCCCATTTTTCAAGCTCAGACGATCTGTTAAGTGATACTACTTCAAAGCAATTGGCCGTATTTAAACGAGTTCACAAAAATTGTGGAAATATTGAGGGCAGTGTGGCGAATTCTGCCGCCGTGCTTAAGTGGGACATTCCTGAGGGTGGGTGGATTCGTCCAGGTGTAATGTTGTATGGTATTTCTCCTTTTAATGACATTACAGGGAAAGAGTTAGGGCTAAAAATGGCAATGACATTTACTTCAAAAGTCATTTCACTAAGGGTGATACAAAAAGGTGATAGAGTTGGCTATGCTGGCAGCTTTGAGGCGCAAAAAGAAGAAATCATAGCGACAGTAGCTGTTGGGTATGGAGATGGCTATCCTCGTAATGCCATTAATGGGACTCCGATTATAGTGAATAATATCCCTTGTTCTTTAGCAGGTAGGGTGTCTATGGATATGATTACGGTTAATGTCTCGAATGTTCCAGATATTACTCTTGGGGCCAATGTTGAGCTTTGGGGAGACACATTACCTGTTGAGCATGTGGCGAATCATTCATCAACGATAGGTTATGAACTTGTTACTCGAATGACCAGCAGACCCAGAATACAATATAGATAAGTAATTTTCACTTTATGAGTTAGAAAGCGCTGATATTTTGGGTATCAGCGCTTTTTTTATGGGAAACTCAAAAAATACCTTAAAAAAATCGTATTTTTTTTGAAAATATGGGAGGTTTACGTGTACTATTTTGGGCTTTTATTTGTTCATTTAAATTATTTCTTGCAAGTGTTAGTTGCGCAGTCCCCTTTTCGCTAAGAAACAACATAGAGTCTTACTTGATTATGAAGAGTTCAGAATTACGTCAATCATTTTTAGCCTACTTCGAGGGTCAGCAGCATCAGGTTGTCGACTCAAGTTCTTTAATTCCAGGAAACGATCCTACTCTGCTTTTTACTAATGCCGGTATGGTGCAGTTTAAAGATGTATTTTTGGGTCAAGATCAGCGCCCTTATACGAGAGCGACGTCTTCTCAGCGTTGTGTACGTGCTGGTGGTAAACATAACGATTTAGAAAACGTTGGTTATACCGCACGCCACCATACTTTCTTTGAGATGCTTGGTAATTTTAGTTTCGGTGACTACTTTAAGGAAGAGGCGATTAGCTACGCTTGGGAGTTTTTGACGGGCGTATTAAAGCTACCAAAAGAGAAATTGCTCGTCACTGTTTATGCAGAAGATGACGAAGCCTATAATTTATGGGCAGATAAGATTGGCATACCTGTTGACCGCATCATCCGTATTGGAGATAACAAAGGCTCCAGATACGCGTCCGACAATTTCTGGCAGATGGGTGATACGGGACCATGTGGTCCTTGTACAGAAGTATTTTATGACCATGGTGAGCATATTTGGGGTGGTCCGCCAGGGTCTCCTGAAGAAGATGGTGACCGTTTCATAGAAATTTGGAATGTGGTTTTCATGCAGTTTAATCGCTCTGCTGACGGTAGTATGGCGCCATTACCTAAACCATCGGTTGATACCGGTATGGGGCTGGAACGTATTGCGGCTATTTTGCAGGGTGTACACAGTAATTACGAAATTGACTTGTTTCAAAACCTGATTAAAGCGGCTGCTAAAGTGGTTGGTACTGACGATTTGAGTGCTCAATCTTTAAGAGTTATTGCGGATCATATTCGTTCATGCTCTTTCATGATTACTGATGGTATTGTCCCTTCCAATGAAGGGCGCGGCTATGTATTAAGACGTATTATCCGTCGAGCGGTTCGCCATGGGCATAAGTTGGGTCAGAAGGAGACGTTTTTTAATCAGTTGATAGACGCACTTTGTATCGAGATGGGCGAAGCGTATCCTGAGCTGATTAAGTTAAAGGGCCGTATTCAATCTATTCTGCTTAAAGAGGAAGAACAATTTGCTAAGACACTTGAGCAAGGTATGCGGATCTTAGATGACGCGATTGCGTCTATGGGTTCCGGTTCTAAAACTATCCCTGGCGACGTGGTTTTCAAACTGTATGACACTTATGGGTTCCCTGCGGATTTGACGAATGATGTGGCCCGCGAACGCGACTTGGAGATCGATGAGACTGGTTTTGAAGTCGCTATGGATGAGCAGAGAAATAGAGCGCGCTCGGCTAGTCAATTTACCATGGACATGTCGAGTATCATTGATGCAGGCGCTACTGAGTTTACGGGTTATGGTGAGTTAAATGGTACAGGCGTTGTTGAATCCATTATTGTTGATGGTGAGAAAGTAGAGAAACTTGAAGCGGGTCAAAATGCGGTGATTATTTTGACGAAAACGCCTTTTTATGGTGAGTCTGGTGGTCAAGTTGGTGATAAAGGATGGTTGCGAGGTGGTGGTGCTTTTAATGTCTCAAATACCACCAAGCAAGGTAAAACCCATCTACATCATGGTGTGCTTAGAGAGGGCCGTGTTGCCGTTGGGGATACACTCACTGGTACGGTTGATTCGTCGCTTCGTTCCGCTACATCTTTGAATCACTCGGCGACACACTTGTTGCATGAAGCGTTACGTCGAGTCGTCGGTGATCATGTTCACCAAAAAGGATCTTTATGTGACGCCGAGCGTTTACGCTTTGATTTTTCGCATTTTGAAGGTGTCACAGATGTTGAGCTTGAGCAGGTAGAAGACATGGTGAACGAGCAAATTCGTTTAAACCATGAAGTGCTTACTGAAATTATGGACATTGAGTCGGCTAAAGAGAAAGGCGCTATGGCCTTATTTGGTGAAAAATACGACAGCAATGTTCGTGTATTGACTATGGGGTCAGATTATTCTATTGAGCTTTGTGGTGGTACTCATGTTAAGAGAACCGGTGATATAGGTTTGCTGAAAATTGTTTCTGAGGGTGGTATTGCTGCAGGTGTTAGACGAATTGAAGCTGTGACTGGGAAAGCGGCATTTGATTATGTTCGAGCAACAGAGTTTACATTGCACAAAGTAGCCTCTCTAGTAAAAGGCAATTCCGATAATGTATTGGAAAAGATCGTGTCTTTGGTTGATCAGAGTCGCGCTTTGCAAAAAGAAGTAGACCAGCTTAAGTCAAAAATTGCGGCGCAAGCCGGTTCGGATATGGCCTCTCAAGCCATTGATATATCAGGAGGGAAATTATTGATTTCTCAAGTGGAAGTCAGTGACCCAAAAGATTTAAGGGATATGTTAGATCAGCTGAAGAGCAAGCTTGAGTCCGCCATTATTTTATTGGCAAGTGTTAATGATGGCAAAGTCAGTTTGATTGCGGGTGTAACAAAAGATTTGACAAGTAAAGTGAAAGCGGGTGATCTCATTAAAATGGTTGCTCCAATTGTCGATGGTCGTGGGGGCGGTCGACCTGATATGGCTCAGGCTGGTGGTAATAATCCTGACAAGTTATCAGAAGCGTTGGAAGTGGCTGTGGCTTGGGTCTCAGAGCGAGTGTAAAAAAAGTGCCGAAATTGGCCATTGTGTGGGTTTAAAAAATTATGGCGTTGTTAGTTCAAAAGTATGGTGGTACTTCGGTCGGCTCCGTTGAGCGTATCGAAGCTGTTGCTGATCGTGTCCAAAGGCACAAAGAAAAAGGCGATGATATCGTCGTTGCTGTATCGGCAATGAGCGGTGAAACAAATCGCTTAATTGCATTGGCAAAAGCGATACAAGAGGAACCTGACTCTAGAGAAATGGACGTGTTGGTCTCTACAGGAGAGCAAGTCACTATTGCTCTTTTGTGTATGGCTCTTAAAAAGCGTGGCATTGATGCACGTTCTTATACCGGTTCTCAAGTTCGTATTGAAACAGACAGTGCTTTCGGTAAAGCTCGCATTCAAAGTATTGATACTGAAGGTATGAGATCCGATCTTGATGCGGGTAAAGTTGTTGTTGTGGCAGGATTTCAGGGCGCGGATGCGGACGGTAATATCACGACGCTTGGTCGTGGTGGATCTGATACAACTGGCGTTGCGCTTGCGGCGGCATTGAAAGCTGACGAATGCCAAATTTATACAGATGTGGACGGTGTGTACACGACAGACCCAAGAGTTGTGGACAGCGCTCGTCGATTAGAAAAAATTACCTTTGAAGAAATGCTTGAAATGGCGAGTTTGGGATCGAAAATCCTACAAATTCGTTCAGTAGAGTTTGCTGGAAAGTATCAAGTGCCATTGCGTGTACTGTCTAGTTTTGAAGAAGGTGAAGGTACATTAATTACAACTGAGGGGAGTGAAGGTATGGAGCAGCCAGCTGTTTCTGGAATTGCATTTAATCGTGATGAAGCGAAGTTGACGCTAAAAGGCGTGCCTGACATTCCAGGTATAGCCTCGCGAATTTTGGTTCCAATCAGTGATGCAAACATTGAAGTCGATATGATAGTGCAAAACGTGTCTGCTGATGGAACGACTGACTTCACCTTTACAGTACACCGAACTGAGTTTAGTAAAGCGTTCGAAATACTTGAAAATATTAAAGATGAGTTGGGCGCAAGAGATGTTATCGGCGACTCTAAAATAGTGAAAGTGTCTATTGTGGGTGTTGGTATGCGCTCTCATGCCGGTGTGGCCAGTACTATGTTCAAGGCATTGGCAAAAGAATCCATTAATATTCAATTAATCTCAACGTCTGAAATAAAAGTCTCTGTCATTATTGATGAAAAATACATGGAATTGGCTGTTAGGTCGCTTCATTCTGCTTTTAAGTTAAGTGACAGTGCTCATGGAGTGCGTGAAGCGTAATGTGTCTCATATCAGTAGCTGAAAAAAAATTGGATTAAATTTGTTTCAGCAGCTACAATTCGATTTGTAAGATATGTCTTACGTGATTTGTGAGGCATATCTCTTTATTTAAATGCACGAAAGGATAACTAAGGAGATTTACATGTTAATTCTTACTCGTCGAGTTGGTGAGACTCTTATGGTAGGTGATGAAGTGTCAGTTACGGTTTTGGGTGTTAAAGGCAATCAAGTGCGTATTGGTATTAATGCACCAAAAGATGTTTCTGTACACCGCGAAGAAATCTATTTGCGTATACAAAAAGAACAGGGTGAACACGAAGAAGATTAATTTTAATTTTTTTCGAAAAAACCCTTTACAAAACAAATGAGGTATCTATAATACGCCCCACTTGTTTGGAGAGTTGGCCGAGTGGCCGAAGGCGCTCCCCTGCTAAGGGAGTATGGGGTGAAACTCATCGAGGGTTCGAATCCCTCACTCTCCGCCATTTAATGCATCCGTAGCTCAGCTGGATAGAGTACTCGGCTACGAACCGAGCGGTCGAAGGTTCGAATCCTTCCGGATGCACCATTAAAGCAAGTAGTTCTAATTTCTTGATTAGAATGTCGTGAAAATTTGAGCGCATCCGTAGCTCAGCTGGATAGAGTACTCGGCTACGAACCGAGCGGTCGAAGGTTCGAATCCTTCCGGATGCACCAAATACTATTGATAATACTTCTGCGTTAATAATTCCTTTATAATTATCTTCCCAAAGATTAATGATTAATCTTGTGCGCATCCGTAGCTCAGCTGGATAGAGTACTCGGCTACGAACCGAGCGGTCGAAGGTTCGAATCCTTCCGGATGCACCATTTCTTGTTTTTATATCATTTTATTGCGTTGCTCATACTTGCCAATTTATTAATGAACTCGTCTACAGATTGGCTCTGTCTTAATGATGTTAAATTCTCTTCGATCACTATGAATTGATGTCTTAAATTGCCGCACCATTGTTTTAGCCTGCCTAATGTGGCGACCTCATCATAATGCTGTTGTAAAATGTGGATGTAGCGTGTCAATAACGCTTCTAACTCTTTTGAGTGATCTAAAGGTTTATGGCCTGATAGCTCGCTTTTGATGTCTTGGAAAATGAAAGGGTTGATTAATACACCTCTGCCAATCATGAAATGAGAGCATTTTGTTTCATTTAAGCAACTAAGTAATGACTTAGTACTGGTGATATCTCCGTTCGCGATAATTTTCATCTTACTGTGTTCTTTCACCTTGCCTATTTTTTCCCATCTTGCAGGAGGTCTGTAGCCGTCTTTTTTGGTTCTTCCGTGTATCGTTAAAGATTGTGTGCCCGCTAGCTCAATTGCGCTCACATTTTCAAATAGCCGTGATTCATCCTCATAACCTAAACGGATTTTTGCTGAAAGGGGTATGTGTGAGGGGATGGCTTTTTTAATTGTACTCATAATGTCATATAGTGTGTTTGGGCTCTGCAGTAATACAGAGCCGCCTCCGTGACCGTTTACTCTTTTTGCTGGGCAGCCAAAGTTAACGTCTATATGTGTTGATCCTGATTCAATTGCATTGGCGGCACTTAACGCCATAAGATCTGGTACGCTTCCAAGTAATTGGGTATGGACTGGATGTTTGTGTTTCGTTGTGGCTCCCTGTGTGTTTTCAGGGATGAGTCGATGGAATGTATGGCTTGGAATAGGGTATTGAGTAACACGAACAAACTCGGATACAAAATAATCCATTCCTCCCACTTCAGACAGTAGTTGTCTTAGAGTGTGATCCATGATGCCTTCCATGGGGGCGACGGCTATTTTAATGTTTTGATGCATGGATGGTTTCTTAGAGGTTGGGGCAATTAAAAATAAATCAAACTGTTATGCATAAAAAATATGAAACTGTTATGGTTTGTGATATAAAAGTTAGCATTAAGTAAACAATGGCTTAGTGCTTGGGTGAATAGGATCATAATCATAGAATTCAAACAAGTCTAATGGTTAATATTTAGATAGGGGCTTATGTAAAAATGAATGGGTTAATTCAAGATGGGTTTGGTTTATTAGTCTTGGGGATGGGGTTTGTATTCTTGTTTTTAGTTCTTTTGATCTATGCAACAGGGGTTATGTCATCCTTATTGACTAAGTACTTCCCAGAAGCTGTTCCCGTTGCTAAAAAGAGTTCACCATCGGCAACGGCTCAGCAAGCACCAGTGGATGCAAATCTGAAAGCGGTTATTGCTGCGGCAATTCATCAGCATAGAAATACAAAACGTTAATCATAAAAACTATTTAATAGAACTATATCAGGGGCTGATAGTATGACAGTAAATAAGCAACCTCTAGGCATTACCGATGTTGTTTTAAGGGATGCACACCAATCACTTTTCGCGACACGTCTTCGTATAGACGATATGTTACCTATAGCTGAGAAGCTTGATCAAGTCGGTTTTTGGTCTCTAGAGTCTTGGGGGGGAGCCACATTTGATTCATGTATTCGCTTTATCGGTGAAGATCCATGGGATCGTATTCGAGAGCTGAAGAAAGCAATGCCGAATACGCCTCAGCAAATGCTATTAAGGGGGCAGAACTTATTAGGTTATCGCCATTATGCCGATGATGTTGTAAATAAGTTTGTTGAAAGAGCGGCTATAAATGGCGTTGATGTGTTTCGTATTTTTGATGCGATGAATGATCCAAGAAACCTTGAAACAGCCATTAAAGCTGTTAAAGGAATGGGTAAACATGCTCAAGGTACTATCTCTTATACAAAAAGCCCAGTACACACCACTCAAAATTGGGTCGATTATGCCAAAACATTAGAAGATATGGGGGCTGAGTCTATTGCCATTAAAGACATGTCTGGCATTTTGACTCCATATGATGCGTACGAATTAGTTGGCTTATTAAAAGCACAAACACAACTTGAAGTTCAATTGCATGCGCATGCAACTTCTGGTTTATCCGATATGACTATTTTGAAAGCGATTGAAGCGGGTGTGGACCGTGTAGATACTGCGATTTCATCTATGTCGATGACGTATGGGCATTCTGCAACAGAAACGGTTGTTGCTGCATTAAAAGGTACCGATCGAGACACGAATTTAGATCTGGCCCTTCTTGAAGAGATTGCGGCCTATTTCAGAGAGGTTCGTAAGAAATACGTTAAGTTTGAGGGCTCTTTGCGTGGAACCGATTCTCGTATCTTGATTGCTCAGGTTCCAGGTGGAATGCTGACAAACATGGAAAGCCAGTTGAAAGAACAGGGCGCAGCAGATAAGTTTGATGAAGTTCTACAAGAAATTCCGCGAGTTCGAGAAGACCTTGGTTTAATCCCCCTCGTTACTCCAACGTCGCAAATTGTAGGTACTCAGGCTGTTCTTAATGTTCTGACTGGAGAACGTTATAAGTCAATCTCTAAAGAGACGGCTGGGATTTTAAAAGGTGAGTATGGCGCGGCACCAGCACCTTATAATGCCGAGCTGCAGGCTAAAGTACTAAATGGTGATGCTCCTATTACTTGTCGTCCGGCTGATTTACTTTCGCCTGAAATGGATAAATTGGAGGTAGAGCTTTCAGCCATAGCAAAAGAGAAAGGTCTGTCTTTAGCTGATGCTCAGGTTGATGATGTCCTAACCTATGCTTTGTTTCCGCAGATCGGCTTGAAATTTATCGAAAATCGTAATAACCCTGATGCGTTTGAGCCTGTACCAAGCGCTAATGATGTGGCACCAGCACTCGATAAAGCGTCTGATGAGCCAAGTGTTTATACGGTAACAGTTTCTGGTCAAGAGTACGTTGTTCAGGTTTCTGATGGCGGTGATATTGAAAGTATTCAAAGTGCTGGTGGTACAAACTTGGCGTCTGCCCCGACGGCTCCTGCCGCACCGGTAACTAGCGGTGAGTCAGTGCCTTCTCCATTGGCAGGCAATATTTTTAAGATTCTAGTGTCTCCTGGGCAGCAAGTTGAAGAAGGTGAAACCATTATTATTTTAGAAGCAATGAAAATGGAAACTGAAATTTCAGCTCCTGTTACAGGTGTTGTTGGCGCAATACATGTGAAAGAAGGCGACTCTGTGCAAGTGGGTCAATCACTGGTTACCCTGTAGAAGGTTTGAGTAAAAATGGAAAATAAACTATTAAACTTATTTCACGATACAGGTATATATCAACTTGAGCTTGGCCAGGCGGTTATGATTATCGTTGGTCTACTGTTGATTTATCTTGCTATCAAAAAAGGCTTTGAACCATTGCTGTTATTACCAATTGGTATTGGTGCAATCATGGTCAATATTCCGGGGGCAGGCTTTATGGCTGCTCCTGTGTATGATGCAACGGGTCACTTGGTATCACCGGGTGGGCTCCAGTATTACATATATCATGGTGGTATAGAGACAGGGTTGTTCCCGTTGCTGATCTTTATGGGTGTTGGGGCCATGACTGACTTTGGGCCTATGTTAGCAAACCCTAAGACATTGTTGCTGGGTGCTGCCGCACAGTTTGGTATTTTTGCCACTGTCATTGGTGCTGTTGTGCTTGGTGCAACTGGAATCATGGACTTTACGCTAGCGGATGCGGCGGCGATTGGTATTATTGGTGGTGCTGATGGTCCTACTGCGATATTTGTGGCGAGTAGACTGGCTCCGGACTTGTTAGGTGCCATAGCGGTAGCGGCTTATTCTTATATGGCGCTTGTTCCCTTGATCCAGCCACCCATCATGAGGGCCTTAACCTCTCATGAAGAGCGTTCCATAAAAATGGAGCAGTTAAGACCGGTATCTAAAACAGAGAAAATTGTTTTTCCATTAGTGGTGCTTCTATTGGTTGCTATGTTCTTACCTTCCGCAGCCCCTCTTCTAGGTATGTTTTGTTTTGGTAACTTGATGAAAGAGTGTGGTGTGGTTGATCGTTTAAGTGATACTGCGCAAAACGCCCTGATCAACACTGTGACTATTTTCCTAGGTTTAGGTGTCGGCTCAAAGTTGAGTTCTGCTGATTTCTTAAACCTTGAAACATTGGGGATCTTGTCTCTGGGGTTGGTTGCGTTCTCTATTGGTACAGCGGCTGGTATTATTATGGCGAAAACAATGAATCGCTTTGCCTCTGTTAAGGTGAATCCTCTAATTGGTGCGGCAGGGGTTTCGGCTGTTCCTATGGCGGCAAGGGTGGCTAATAAAATTGGCTTAGAAACGAATAAGCAAAACTTCTTGCTGATGCATGCAATGGGTCCAAACGTAGCCGGTGTTATCGGATCGGCTGTAGCGGCTGGCGTCATGTTAAGTTACGTTGGTTAATTGGTGTTGTTAATCCTTCTGGGGTGATGACACAAAAAAGATGCTTCGGCGTCTTTTTTGTGTCTGTTGTTTGCGAGCTGAGGTGGTTTCGCTGGTTTCTGTATGTTTATTGTACTGATCTCAATGGGTTTTGTGTGGAAAACGAACGATTTCCTGTTTGGATCACTTTAATTGCCTTTTTTTATAATAAATGCCAAAAAAAGGTTGCACTAAATCTGTAGATCCTTAATATACGCCCTCGCTGACACGGACAACCACTCAGAACAACGAGTGACTGCCCAGCAAGAAGAAACAAAATACTGCATTCTTCTTGTCTTACTTTAGTCAGCACGCTCTTTAAAATAGTTAATCAGATAATTTGTGTGGGCGCTCGCTGGAGGCTTCGAAAAATTTGAAGTCTTACGAGAGTCCAAACACTTTCAATTCGTTCTTGTTTGTTTGGTTTATCAAACAAACATTTAAGTTTAGTTAGAGTTAAATTTGAGTAAGCAAGCTGATTTATCAGCACAAGATCTTAAACTGAAGAGTTTGATCATGGCTCAGATTGAACGCTGGCGGCAGGCTTAACACATGCAAGTCGAGCGGAAACGATGTAGCTTGCTACAGGCGTCGAGCGGCGGACGGGTGAGTAACGCGTAGGAATCTGCCTAGTAGTGGGGGACAACATGTGGAAACGCATGCTAATACCGCATAAGCCCTACGGGGGAAAGGAGGGGATCTTCGGACCTTTCGCTATTAGATGAGCCTGCGTGAGATTAGCTTGTTGGTGAGGTAAAGGCTCACCAAGGCGACGATCTCTAGCTGGTCTGAGAGGATGACCAGCCACACTGGGACTGAGACACGGCCCAGACTCCTACGGGAGGCAGCAGTGGGGAATATTGGACAATGGGCGCAAGCCTGATCCAGCCATGCCGCGTGTGTGAAGAAGGCCTTAGGGTTGTAAAGCACTTTCAGAGGGGAGGAAAGGTTATTGATTAATACTCAATAGCTGTGACGTTACCCTCAGAAGAAGCACCGGCTAACTCTGTGCCAGCAGCCGCGGTAATACAGAGGGTGCAAGCGTTAATCGGAATTACTGGGCGTAAAGCGCGCGTAGGTGGTTTGTTAAGTCGGATGTGAAAGCCCAGGGCTCAACCTTGGAATGGCACCCGATACTGGCAGGCTAGAGTACGATAGAGGAGTGTGGAATTTCCTGTGTAGCGGTGAAATGCGTAGATATAGGAAGGAACATCAGTGGCGAAGGCGACACTCTGGATTGATACTGACACTGAGGTGCGAAAGCGTGGGGAGCAAACAGGATTAGATACCCTGGTAGTCCACGCCGTAAACGATGTCTACTAGCCGTTGGGTTGTAATGACTTAGTGGCGAAGCTAACGCAATAAGTAGACCGCCTGGGGAGTACGGCCGCAAGGTTAAAACTCAAATGAATTGACGGGGGCCCGCACAAGCGGTGGAGCATGTGGTTTAATTCGACGCAACGCGAAGAACCTTACCTACTCTTGACATCCAGAGAATTCGCTAGAGATAGCTTAGTGCCTTCGGGAACTCTGAGACAGGTGCTGCATGGCTGTCGTCAGCTCGTGTTGTGAAATGTTGGGTTAAGTCCCGTAACGAGCGCAACCCTTATCCTTATTTGCCAGCACTTCGGGTGGGAACTTTAAGGAGACTGCCGGTGACAAACCGGAGGAAGGTGGGGACGACGTCAAGTCATCATGGCCCTTACGAGTAGGGCTACACACGTGCTACAATGGCGCATACAGAGGGCGGCGAACTTGCGAAAGTAAGCGAATCCCACAAAGTGCGTCGTAGTCCGGATTGGAGTCTGCAACTCGACTCCATGAAGTCGGAATCGCTAGTAATCGTGAATCAGAATGTCACGGTGAATACGTTCCCGGGCCTTGTACACACCGCCCGTCACACCATGGGAGTTGATTGCTCCAGAAGTAGCTAGCTTAACCTTTCGAGGAGGGCGGTTACCACGGAGTGGTCAATGACTGGGGTGAAGTCGTAACAAGGTAGCCCTAGGGGAACCTGGGGCTGGATCACCTCCTTAAACGATACGAAGCTCTGGTGAGCGTTCACACAAATTATCTGATGACTACTTTATAGCGGCAATTGTACTAGGATAGAGTCCTAAGCAAGGTGTTGATGAAAGTGATTATGTGATGACCTGTCATCATATTCTTCGTCTTATTCATAAATGTCTGACTTAGTGCTTTGCACTAAACTTGCTCTTTAACAATGTAACTTTTTGAAATAGACGATAATCAAGCGTCAAACCGGTGGAAAGCATCTTTCTCTTTATTGAGAATAACCTGGATGACTTTCTAAAATCGTAAAATCCAGTGATGACACAAAAGCATCGTTGGTATGTGATCTAAGTGTTGTTTTGATACTGGCTCTTCTTTAAGAAGCGTTAGGCATCAAAAAACTACTTTGGGTTATATGGTCAAGTGACCAAGCGTGCACGGTGGATGCCTTGGCAGTCAGAGGCGATGAAGGACGTGGTAATCTGCGATAAGGTTCGGGGAGTTGATAAACAAACTTTGATCCGAACATTTCCGAATGGGGAAACCCACCCGCTTGCGGGTATCATTAACTGAATACATAGGTTAATGAGGCGAACTCGGGGAACTGAAACATCTAAGTACCCGAAGGAAAAGAAATCAACCGAGATTCCCTAAGTAGCGGCGAGCGAAAGGGGATTAGCCCTTAAGTTGATTTGGTGTTAGTAGAACAAGCTGGAAAGCTTGGCCGTAGAGAGTGAAAGCCTCGTATACGAAAACGCCTTATCAATGAAATCGAGTAGGACGGGACACGTGGTATCCTGTCTGAATATGGGGGGACCATCCTCCAAGGCTAAATACTCCTGACTGACCGATAGTGTACCAGTACCGTGAGGGAAAGGCGAAAAGAACCCCGGCGAGGGGAGTGAAATAGAACCTGAAACCGTGTACGTACAAGCAGTGGGAGCGGACTTAGTTCCGTGACTGCGTACCTTTTGTATAATGGGTCAACGACTTATTTTCAGTAGCAAGGTTAACCATTTAGGGGAGCCGTAGGGAAACCGAGTCTTAATAGGGCGTTTAGTTGCTGGGAATAGACCCGAAACCGGGCGATCTATCCATGAGCAGGTTGAAGGTTGGGTAACACTAACTGGAGGACCGAACCCACGTACGTTGAAAAGTCCGGGGATGACTTGTGGATAGGAGTGAAAGGCTAATCAAGCTCGGAGATAGCTGGTTCTCCTCGAAAGCTATTTAGGTAGCGCCTCGTATCTCACCATTGGGGGTAGAGCACTGTTTGGGCTAGGGGGTCATCCCGACTTACCAACCCCATGCAAACTCCGAATACCGATGAGTGCAATTACGGGAGACACACGGCGGGTGCTAACGTCCGTCGTGGAAAGGGAAACAACCCAGACCGTCAGCTAAGGTCCCAAAGTTACAGTTAAGTGGGAAACGATGTGGGAAGGCTTAGACAGCTAGGAGGTTGGCTTAGAAGCAGCCATCCTTTAAAGAAAGCGTAATAGCTCACTAGTCGAGTCGGCCTGCGCGGAAGATATAACGGGGCTAAAACTGTACACCGAAGCTACGGATGCAAGATTTATCTTGCATGGTAGAGGAGCGTTCTGTAAGCCGTTGAAGGTCAAGCTGTAAGGCAGGCTGGAGGTATCAGAAGTGCGAATGTTGACATGAGTAACGATAAGGGGAGTGAAAAACTCCCCCGCCGGAAGACCAAGGTTTCCTGTCCCATGCTAATCAGGGCAGGGTGAGTCGGCCCCTAAGGCGAGGCAGAAATGCGTAGTCGATGGGAAACAGGTTAATATTCCTGTACTTATGTATATTGCGATGGAGAGACGGAGAAGGCTAGGCTAGCACGGCGATGGTTGTCCGTGTTTAAGGTAGTAGGTTGAAGGCTTAGGTAAATCCGGGCTTTCTTAAGACCGAGAGCTGATGACGAGTCCTCTTTTGGACGAAGTAGTTGATGCCATGCTTCCAGGAAAAACTTCTAAGCTTCAGATATACATGAACCGTACCCCAAACCGACACAGGTGGTCAGGTAGAGAATACCAAGGCGCTTGAGAGAACTCGGGTGAAGGAACTAGGCAAAATGGCACCGTAACTTCGGGAGAAGGTGCGCCGGTTAGTGTGAAGGATTTACTCCGTAAGCATTGACCGGTCGAAGATACCAGGTGGCTGCGACTGTTTATTAAAAACACAGCACTCTGCAAACACGAAAGTGGACGTATAGGGTGTGACGCCTGCCCGGTGCTGGAAGGTTAATTGATGGGGTTAGCGTAAGCGAAGCTCTTGATCGAAGCCCCAGTAAACGGCGGCCGTAACTATAACGGTCCTAAGGTAGCGAAATTCCTTGTCGGGTAAGTTCCGACCTGCACGAATGGCGTAACGATGGCCACACTGTCTCCACCCGAGACTCAGTGAAATTGAAATCGCAGTGAAGATGCTGTGTATCCGCGGCTAGACGGAAAGACCCCGTGAACCTTTACTATAGCTTCACAGTGAACTTTGAACCTACTTGTGTAGGATAGGTGGGAGGCTTTGAAACTAGGACGCCAGTTCTAGTGGAGCCAAACTTGAAATACCACCCTGGTATGTTTGAGGTTCTAACTCAGGTCCCTTATCGGGATCGAGGACACTGTGTGGTGGGTAGTTTGACTGGGGCGGTCTCCTCCCAAAGAGTAACGGAGGAGCACGAAGGTGTGCTCAGCATGGTCGGAAATCATGCGAAGAGTGTAAAGGCAAAAGCGCGCTTAACTGCGAGACAGACACGTCGAGCAGGTACGAAAGTAGGTCTTAGTGATCCGGTGGTTCTGTATGGAAGGGCCATCGCTCAACGGATAAAAGGTACTCCGGGGATAACAGGCTGATACCGCCCAAGAGTTCACATCGACGGCGGTGTTTGGCACCTCGATGTCGGCTCATCACATCCTGGGGCTGAAGCCGGTCCCAAGGGTATGGCTGTTCGCCATTTAAAGTGGTACGCGAGCTGGGTTTAGAACGTCGTGAGACAGTTCGGTCCCTATCTGCCGTGGACGTTTGAGATTTGAGAGGAGCTGCTCCTAGTACGAGAGGACCGGAGTGGACGAACCTCTGGTGTTCCGGTTGTCACGCCAGTGGCATTGCCGGGTAGCTATGTTCGGACGGGATAACCGCTGAAAGCATCTAAGCGGGAAGCCTCCCTCAAGATGAGATCTCACTGGGACATAAGTCCCCTAAAGAGCCGTTGAAGACTACGACGTTGATAGGTTGGGTGTGTAAGTGCTGTGAGGCATTGAGCTAACCAATACTAATTGCTCGTGAGGCTTGACCATATAACACCAAAGTGGTTTTAAGTGATAAAGAGAGACTGAGAAAACTCGAAAAGAGAAGGGTCAAACGCATCATGAAAAGATCATAGAGACACAGATTACGACGCGCATCAGCGATGATGTGGCTGGTTTGATACTTGGTTATCGCTATTTCAAAAAAGCATTGTTAAAGATTCAAGCACGTACTGGCGTGTTGTGAGTGAACAAGCTGGATTAAGCCTAAGGGCTTAACACAGGCACTCAGAACGAACGCAACCGGTTTGCTTGACGATCATAGAGACGTTGAACCACCTGATCCCATCCCGAACTCAGAAGTGAAAAGCGTCATCGCCAATGGTAGTGTGGCATTCGCCATGTGAGAGTAGGTCGTCGTCAAGTTTCAATTAGAAAGCCCTGATGGCTCACGCCGTCAGGGTTTTTTTTCGTCTGTAGATCGGGATTTAAGCTGACTATAGGACATAGGGACATAGGGACATAGGGACATAGGGACATCTTGGGGCAGGATGTGGTGCCGTCCCATAAAGTGTGTTTTCTTCCGATAACTTTACTTTTTTTATCCGTTAATTAAACTGGTGGGGTTTATAGGAACGTTTTGTGCCGGTGGGTCTTTAGGTCATAAAACATCCAGCGTAGGCACAGCTGTCGACCTATATTTCAGGTTTATTTTGGTAGGGGGGTAGGTTTATGCGAGAAACAAATCATAAAAAAACCCCTAATGTTTTATAGTATTAGGGGCTTACATAACGGCTTATTCTACAAGGTAATCCATCACTCAGGTAGGTTTGCTTTTAGCCATTTAATGGCTTCTTGATAAGGTTCTGGTAATTGAGCATCAAGCTTTGTTAAGGCTTTATTTAACTTAGTCGTGTCGCCAGAACACATATTGATATGCCCAACTTTTCTACCGGGTCTAACCGATTTTTTGTACCAATATAGCTCTATTCCTTCGGTTGATAGCCAGTCATAGTTAACCGGTACTCCGATTAAATTGACCATTAGGCTTAAATTTTTGACCTCGGCTGGCGCTAAAGGTAAACCTGCAACGGCTCTAATGTGATTTTCAAACTGATTCACACTTGCTCCTGCTTGCGTCCAATGACCACTATTATGAACTCTTGGAGCGAGCTCATTGATTAGTAAATCATCGCCTAGACGGAAACATTCCATTGCCATAACGCCAACATAATCTAATGCTTCCATTAGTTTGCTTAGCATAGCTTCTGCTTTAGATTGTAGGTGATTCAACCTGTGAAGTGGTGCAATCGATGCGTATAAAATACCATTAATATGGAGGTTTAATGTAAGTGGGTAAAAATAGCTCTCGCCATTTTTACCGCGAACACCAACAAGAGAGACTTCTTCATCAAAGTTGATGGCTTGCTCTGCGATAGCATGGCCTTTCCAATCCTCAGGGATTTCTGTTGCTTCATCCTGTTTCAGCCAAAACTGCCCTTTACCATCATAGCCACCGCGTCGGCGTTTTAACAAAACCCGTTCACCAAGTGTGCTATAGCAATGTTCACTGCTTGAATCTTGTTTGATTGGGAACCAGGGTGCCGTCGCCAAATTTAGCCGGTCTAACCACTGTTTTTGAGTTAGGCGGTCTGCAAGCTGCGGAAAGGTGTTCAAGTTAACGAAATTCTTATGTGTGGCCAATTGCTCTGTGGCTTTGGTTGTGGGCCACTCTTCTCTTTCTGCTGTCACAATATCATTGGACGCTAAGTTAAGTATCTCGTCAGATTCTATATCAACAGGACGTACATTAAGGCCTAGAGGGGTGGCGGCTTGTTTTAGCATTGCGCCTAGTTGACCAGCACCAAGAACCCAAATAGTTGACATTTAAACCTCCCTTGGATCTGGTTGTGATAATACTGTTTCTGTTTGTTGCTGACGAAAGTTGTCAATTCTTTGAGCCAGCTCAGCGTCTTCATTTGCTAATATTTGACAAGCCAAAAGTCCTGCGTTAAATGCTCCAGCGGTACCAATAGCTAATGTGCCAACAGCAACCCCTTTCGGCATTTGGGCTATGGATAATAAACTGTCCATTCCATTTAAGGCTTTACTCTGCACTGGTACACCTAATACAGGCAAACGAGTGTGTGCAGCGACCATTCCTGGAAGGTGCGCTGCGCCGCCAGCGCCACCAATAATAACTTTAAAGCCACGATTTACTGCTTGTTCAGAAAACTCAGCAAGCTTTACCGGAGTACGGTGAGCAGAAACAACCTCTACATGATATGGAACTTTTAACAAATCCATGATTTCTGCGGCCGATTCCATAGTAGCCCAATCGCTTTTTGAACCCATAATGAGGGCAACTTTTGCTTGCACAGTTATACTCCTGTCAGTCAATGAGTGAATACTTTGTAAAAAGGAACTTAATAAAGAGTTAATGTACGCTGATTAAGCTCAGTTTAGGTAATAATGTAAATGATGCTAAATAATCGCGTTAATATAGCGGATTATCGCTCTCGGGGCGAGTTAAACGAGGTTTTCGTGCAGAGTTTAAGGAAAAAAGCGACTAATTAAAGTCGCTCTTTTAGGTAGGCGTCGTAGTCAGGGATTAAGCGTTCATAAGATTCATTGAACAATGTCGATGAAATCAAAAAATTGGCAGAAGAGACACTGCATGCAATGGGAATATTCCATACGGCGGCTACCCTTAATAAGGCTTTAATATCTGGATCGTGAGGCATGGGTTCAAAAGGGTCCCAAAAGAAGATTAAAACATCCACTTTCCCTTCCGCTATAAGACCTCCCAGCTGTTGATCTCCACCAAGAGGTCCGCTAATCAATGCTTTTATTGGTACATCAAGGTGTTTATGCAAAAGATTCCCAGTGGTTCCTGTGGCCATCAAGTCGTGTTTAATCAGTTGATCTTTATGTTTCTTAGCCCATTGGGTGAGCTCAGACTTCATATTATCATGTGCAACCAACGCGATTCGTTTTCTAGCTGGGGAGGTAATGAGTTTCTTTTGCATATAGCTTTCCTATGTACGTAAGAGGGTTAGTGAACGTCGCCGATACGAACAATTTTCATTGCATTCGTAGAGCCAAGGCTTACTAAATGGTCACCTTTGGTTAAAATAACCAAATCACCATCCTTCACGACTCCTAATGCTTTAACTGCATCGACTAAACCTTGATTCAAACTGTCTTTATCGAACTCTTTAGAAGAGAAAGAAACGGGCGTAACACCACGATAAAGAGCCGTTCTATTTAGCGTTTCTTGATTCGGCGATAGAGCAAAAATAGGTAAGCCAGAGCTAATACGTGACATGAGTAGAGGTGTTGTACCAGATTCAGTTAAACTGATAATGGCTTTCACACCCTCAAGATGATTGGCTGCATACATAGCTGACATGGCGATGGTTTCATCAATATTGGTGAAAGTAACATCAATGCGGTGCTTTGAACGATTGATGGCTGGTTGTTTTTCTGCACCTTTACACACTCGCACCATAGTGTGAATAACTTCTTCAGGGTAATCTCCAGCCGCTGTTTCTGCGGATAGCATTACCGCATCGGTGCCATCTAGAACAGCATTGGCCACATCAAACACTTCTGCACGAGTTGGCATAGCGCTTGTAATCATGGTTTCCATCATTTGAGTGGCTGTGATTACTGGGCGGTTTAATTGGCGACAACGTTTAATCATGTGCTTTTGGACACCAATCAATTCAGCATCTCCAATTTCGACTCCAAGGTCGCCACGGGCAACCATCACAGCATCTGATGCAATGATAATTGCATCGAGAGTCGCGTTATCAGCAACCGCTTCTGCACGTTCAACTTTTGATACTATGCCTGCTTTAAGTCCTGCGGCACGTGCTAATGTGCGAGCTTCTTCAATATCTTCGGCAGAACGAGGAAAAGAGACGGCAAGATAGTCCGCGTTTAATGCGGCGGCTGTCAAAATGTCCGCTTTGTCTTTATCTGTTAATGCGGCGGCTGATAAACCACCGCCTTGGCGGTTAATGCCTTTGTTATTAGATAAAGGGCCACCCACAATGACTTTTGTGATGACTTCCATACCTTTTACTTCTAGTACTTCTAGTACAACACGTCCGTCATCCAGTAAAAGAATGTTACCTGGTTCTGAATCGGCTGCAAGCTGAGGGTAATCGATGCCTACTCGTGTTGCATCGCCTGCGTTTTTATCAAAGCCTACATCCAGAATAAACGTGTCACCGTCTTTTAATTGTACTTTGGTGTCTTTAAAACGAGCAATACGAATTTTCGGACCCTGTAGATCGCCTAGAATCGCTACATGTTTGCCATTTTTTGCCGCCATTTCACGGACAACATTTGCACGGTTAATGTGGTCTTCTGGTTGACCATGTGAAAAGTTTAAGCGAAAGACATTAGCACCAGCTAAAATTAATTTTTCAATCATTTCAGGAGAGCTGGACGCTGGACCAAGTGTGGCAACAATTTTTGTTCTGCGATTCATGATATATACCAGTCGTTTTAAAGAATAATGAAATACAAGATGTTAAAAATAATTAAGGCTGCAAGAGCAGCCTTAAAGAAGAATGGTTATTTTGCATTCATTAATGCAATTGTATTGTCTAACATACGGTTAGAAAATCCCCATTCGTTATCATACCAAGACATAACTTTTACCAACTTACCCTGAACGCGAGTTTGAGTGGCATCAAAATTTGATGTATAGGTACTGTGATTAAAGTCACTGGATACCAACGGGTCTTTGTTTACACATAAAACTTGAGCTAAAACGGGGTCTTTAGCAATGGCGTCTTCAATGATCTGGTTGACTTCTTCCGCCGTCGTTTCACGTGGCGCTAAGAAAGAAAGGTCAACGAGTGACACATTGATTGTTGGAACGCGCACGGCCATACCATCAAATTTTCCTGCTAGCTCAGGAACAACTAAGCCAACGGCGGCGGCGGCACCTGTTTGAGTTGGTATCATATTCATCGCGGCTGCACGAGCACGATAAAGGTCCGTATGATACACATCAGATAGACGTTGGTCATTTGTGTAGGCATGGATAGTTGTCATTAAGCCGCTTTCAATGCCTAACGCATCGTTTAATGGCTTGGCGATAGGGGCTAAACAGTTTGTTGTGCATGAAGCGTTAGAAATAACCGTCATGTCGGAAGTCAGTACATTTTGGTTTACACCGTATACGACAGTTGCATCAACTTGTTTACCTGGAGCTGAAATAATGACTTTTTTCGCTCCTGCCGTAATGTGCGCGCTGGCGGTGTCTTTTGTCGTAAAGAAGCCGGTGCACTCATAAACGACATCTACATTTAATTCTTCCCATGGTAATTTTGCTGGGTCGCGCTCAGAAAGGATGGTGATCTTATCTTCATTAATATAAAGGGCATCGGCATCAAAATTGACATCTGCATTGAAGCGGCCATGGACCGTATCGTATTTTGTTAAATGGGCATTGATTTTCGCATCACCTAAGTCATTGATCGCAACAACTTGGATTTGTTCTCTTTTGCCTGACTCGTATAGCGCTCTTAGAACGTTACGACCAATTCGTCCATAACCATTTATCGCTACTTTAATAGTCATATCTACCTCTTTAAATTTGGTGAAATTGTAAAATTAATTTTGTTGATTAACATGTCATTCACAAACTAAGTCAATAATGATGTAAAAATACTACATAAAGAGTGCTCTAATCAATACGTATTCCCTGTTCAGGAATGCGCATTGATCAGTACAAGCACTTTTTTTAGTTTGTACCTGATTTTGTTCTCTCATAATACATGAAAAAGAGATTCTTAGGAGGAAGGAGGTGAAGAATTAATGATAAAAAGTTTAAGTATGTAGTTTTATTACATATTTTTGTGGTTTATTTCTTGTTTTGGGTCGTTTTTTACCTAAATGTGTTGTAATATTACATAAGTTATCGGCTTGCTAGCCTTAAATTGCTTCCCTGGAGTCATCGATGAACCCTACGGTTATAAGTGTTACAAAAAAGATTGTTGAGCGTAGTACGTCTTTACGAGCTCAATATTTGACAGACATGGAAAAAGCACAGCAACAAGGCCCTCACCGTGGTGCATTATCATGTGGTAATTTGGCCCATGGTTTTGCCGCTTGCAGCCCAAAAGATAAGCAAAAGTTAACCTTATTGGATGAAGCTAATATTGGCATCATCTCTTCGTACAACGACATGTTATCAGCCCACCAGCCATACGAGTCTTATCCAGATAAAATTCGACAAGCGGTTCATGCTGTTGGGTCTATTGCTCAATTTGCTGGTGGCGTACCGGCTATGTGTGATGGTGTTACTCAAGGTCAAGATGGCATGGAGCTGAGCTTATTTAGCCGTGATAACATCGCTCAAGGGGCGGCTATAGCGTTGTCCCATAATATGTTTGACGCGGCTATTTTTTTAGGTATCTGCGATAAAATTGTACCTGGATTATTGATTGCGGCTCTGAGATTCGGCCATTTACCAAGCTTGTTTATTCCATCCGGTCCTATGCATTCCGGGATCAGTAATGCTCAAAAAGCTGCCGTTAGGCAGAGATATGCGCAAGGTCAAGCATCAAGAGATGAATTGTTAGAAGCGGAATCTTCTTCCTACCACAGTGCAGGCACTTGTACGTTTTATGGAACAGCAAACTCAAATCAATTATTGGTTGAGTTGATGGGACTGCAATTACCAGGGTCTTCATTTGTTAACCCTGACAGTCCGTTAAGAGAAGCGTTAACTGAATACGCGGCACAATTATCCACAAAAATTACGGCAATTGGCCCCAATTACAGACCTTTATACAAGATTGTTGATGAGAAAACGATTGTGAACGCCATAGTTGGCTTGCTTGCTACTGGTGGCTCAACAAATCACACCATGCATATTGTTGCTTTTGCTAGAGCGGCTGGCATCATCGTGACGTGGGATGATTTTTCGGAGTTAAGCAAGGTTGTTCCTTCTTTAACCAAGATGTACCCAAATGGTCAAGCTGATATTAATCATTTCCATGCGGCTGGAGGAATGGGGTTCCTTGTAAAGCAGTTATTAAAAGGCGGTTTAGTTCATGAAGATGTGAATACTATCCTTGGTAAAGGGCTGCAGCATTATGTAAAAGAGCCTTTCTTAGAAAATGATAAGTTGGTTTGGAAGGATGGTACAGATAAAAGCTTAGATCTTGATGTTGTGAGGCCTATTGAGCGCCCTTTTAGTCCAGAAGGCGGTCTGTCATTATTGCAAGGAAATTTAGGACGCGCGGTAATAAAAGTGTCTGCTGTTAAACCTGAGCATCGCGTTATTGAAGCTCCAGCTGTTGTATTCCATGATCAAAATTCACTGGCTACGGCTATCTCTGATGGTTCTTTGAAGAAAGACTGCGTTGCGGTTGTACGTTTTCAAGGGCCGAAAGCATTGGGTATGCCTGAATTGCATAAATTGACCCCTTATTTAGGTAACCTTCAAGATCAAGGCTATAAAGTGGCTCTAGTAACCGATGGTCGTATGTCAGGCGCTTCCGGTAAAGTCCCTGCGGCAATTCATCTTACGCCTGAGGCGGTTGATGGCGGCTTAATCGCTAAAATACAAGACGGAGATATTGTGCGTGTTGATTCTGTTACTGGAGAATTGGCGCTGCTTGTGTCGGCAGAAGAGTTGGCCGCGAGAGTGTCTGCTGTTTATGATACGACGCAATCGTATCAAGGTATGGGGCGAGAGTTATTTGGTGCCCAACGTAAATTAGTGAGTGGTGCAGAGCAAGGCGCATGCAGTCTATTTGAATAACCTTTTCCTCTGATGACTGATCTAAGTGAGTTTGCTTATATCAGTTCGGGTGTTTGGGGAGCTTATGCTCCCCTTTTTTTATGTGTTATTTTTCATCTTTTGGTAAACGAGTATCTTGGACACTTGATTTCAATTTTTTCAGGTGCGCATTAAATTCAGGTCCACGCTTAAGAAGTACGCCAGTTGCCAGAGCATCGATAAGTGTCAAATAGACAATACGAGAGCTCATGGGAGTGTAAATATCGGTGTCTTCTGTCTCTTCGATAGGGAGTACAATTGAGCAGTGCTCGGTAAGCGGTGAATTTGGATTGGTTAACCCTATGACGGTTGCGCCTGCTTCTCGAGCTACTCGTGCGGTTTCAATAAGGGGAAGTGTTCTGCCTGTATAGGAGATAACCACCACCGCATCACCAG
Organism: Marinomonas algicola; assembly: GCF_014805825.1. Taxonomy (NCBI): domain Bacteria; kingdom Pseudomonadati; phylum Pseudomonadota; class Gammaproteobacteria; order Oceanospirillales; family Oceanospirillaceae; genus Marinomonas; species Marinomonas algicola. Next base: position 3,826,583 of record NZ_CP061941.1, on the reverse strand, counting down.
GATGTGTTCCAGCGGCCGCCATTCTTTGCACTAATATATCTGTGTATGCGACAACGGGCATGTTCAATCTAAAAAATTTGTGGTGGGCGTCTTGTGCCACTGGGCCAGATGCGCCCAAACCATAAAACTCTATTCGTCTTGCTTGGGCTAAAACATCAACCGCTCGACTGATTAGCGCTTCAGGTAAAAGTAACTGTGCTCTGGTTAAGTCGTTCTTTGCCGCTTCGAAAATTTTATGTGTAACAGCGCCTGGGGCATCATCAGGCTCCACATTCAAATTCACATAGGGTGTTCCTGTCGCAAGGCTTTGAGCTAACGCAACTTTGAAATCAGGAAAACCGCTGCCAATTAAACTCCGACAAAATCGGTTTACCGTTGGCTCACTTACCTCGGCTTTAGCGGCGAGTTTGGCAATACTTGAATGAATCGCTGATTTAGGGTCCGCTAAAATGGCTTCCGCCACTTTTTTCTCGGATTTACTGAGTGTATTCAGGTTTTCTTGGATCTTTCGAATTATATCGTCGTGTTTAATCATGGTTGGTCTTCAAGTCTGTTTATTGACTAATAAATGGCTGTTATCATTTTACAGTAGCATTCATTTCTGGCAATAAAAGGATTACAAATGAAGGAAATATTCAACAATTTAACTCCAATTTCCCATTTACTGCCACCTCTTTCTCAATTAACTGTCGAAAAGATTGAAGGAGGCTTTTCAAATAAAACCTTTCTTCTAAAGCATAACAAGGTCGCTAAGTTCATTATTAGGCTCCCTGATTTGGATAAGGACTGTTTTTTAATTAATCGAGAAGATGAAAGAGCCATATTACCTCTCGTCACTGAGTTAGGGCTCTCACCGCCTGTTCTACTGCTAAAAGAAGATGGCTATATGGTGAGCTGTTTTGTAAAACAGACGACTTTTGCATGGGACATAGTGCATACAAATAGCGACATTAAAAGAATAGCTGAAATACTGAAGTCTATTCATCGCCTAGAAAAAGCAAAAAAAGCCTATACATTAAATGTTGTTATAAAACATTATATTGAACAAATATACCATCACCCTGATGTGGATCCATTATTTCAAAAACAATGCGACTTATTAGATCGAATAGCCGTATTTTTAAGCTCAAAAATCCCGGAAAACAAAAAGTGTCTATGCCATAATGATTTAAACCCTCAGAACTGTCTTGCTGACCCTTCTAAGTTTTGGGTTATTGATTGGGAGTACGTTGGATTGGGAGACCCTTTGTTTGACTTAGCGGTAATAAAGTCGTCCCATAATTTAACTCGAGAGCAAACTGTATTTTTGCTTAATCACTATGATTCTAGCTTACCTGTAGAACAAACATTGAATACGCTAGAGTATTATCATGCCTTGTATTTAATTCGAGAAATGACGTGGATGCTATTAAAGTACTTTATTGCCAATGATGGCTCTGAAGACATTCTTTTTTATTACAATTGTTCAAAAGTATTGCATGAAAAGTTAATTTTTTTAGACGTGAGTATGTGTGATGAGTTCGATATCTTTGCCAGATGATTGGCAACAACCGTTAAGTCACCTCATTGACTTTGATGAATTTACCGCTCTGTTTGATTTTTTAATCGCTCGAAAACAAGAAGGTGCGGTTATTTATCCCAAAGAAGAAGACGTATTCTCAGCGTTTCGATTCACGAAGTTTGATAATGTGAAAGTGGTGATTCTAGGGCAGGATCCTTACCATGGAGAAAACCAAGCGCATGGGTTGTCTTTTTCTGTACCTCCAGCGGTTAAGGTACCTCCATCGTTAGTTAACATATATAAAGAGTTAGCAAGTGATTTAGGTATTCAGACGGTTAGCCATGGTTGTTTAATACCTTGGGCACAACAAGGTGTGCTGCTTTTAAACAGTGTGATGACGGTTGAAGCGGGCTGTCCTAACTCCCATAAAGGCAAAGGTTGGGAGAAATTTACTGATGCAGTGATAGCGCTGATTAATTCAGAGCATGAGCATGTTGTTTTTCTATTATGGGGAGCGTATGCGCAAAAGAAGGGTAAAAAGATAGATCGTAATAAACATTGTGTTCTTGAGTCTGTTCATCCATCACCGCTTTCGGTTTATCGAGGTTTTTTTGGTTGTCAGCATTTCTCTAAGGTAAACAATTATTTAATCGATAATGGCAAAAACCCCATTAACTGGCAGCTAGGGGAGGAAGCATAGGACACGTCGTGTTTAATTTACATGTCACTATGCTTTGGTGTGTTTTACTCTACTGAATAAGGAAGTGAATGTAATCTGAGTTCAATGCCGTTTACATTTAGTGGAGTATCCGTATCATTGATATTGATAACCGCCAATAGAATACTCTTGTTGTTAATCCTATTTACCTCAAGTATGTCTCCAACTTCCTTTTTACTTTCATTGAGTAGGCTCGTACTGGTTAAGTCAATCGGTTGCTCTAGTGAAGCAAGATAGAGCCTTTTTTTGGTTTTCCCTCGATAATGGACTCTGGCTACAATTTCTTGCCCGGTATAGCAGCCTTTTTTAAAGCTAATTCCATTGGTGAACTGCATGTTAAGCATGTTTGGTAAGAATTTTTCACTGTCTTTTGAGGTGATAAGGGGTTCCGCAAACAAACTCAATAAGGCCTGTGCTTGGCTGAGAGGGAGGTCTTTATGCATTTCATTATTTAGCGTTTTTATTGGACGTAGTTCAATGCCATGTGTCATTGGGGCTGTGTGCAGTTGAACGTAAATACCATCGTCTTTTATTACACAAGGCTTGTGCACTTGTGGAGTGGGATGCAAAAGAGATGAGTCGACATCAAAGAGACTATGAATAGTGAATTGAGCCGTTACGTCTGTAATGGACGTTTTAAAAAAAACAGCAAATTTTTTTAAATGAAGTTGGGTTTTTTCGACTAAATCCTGGCTCAGTACCATAAAAATACAGTCTGCATAATGGATTAAGTAAAAGCTGCTAACGACTTGGCCTTTAATGTTACATATTGCGCCTAATAGGGCATTCTCTGGTGTCAGATTTGTTAGGTCGCAAGTGGTTTGACCTTGTAAAAACTTACTTGAATCAACGCCCTCAAACTGAAGAACACCTAGATCTCTTCGTTGTGATAGACAAGGGAAGACGAATTCATCTTTGAGTGAGGTGAATAGATCGTTCATAGAGGTACATTTAACCTTATTGAATTAATGTGCGAATACGTTCGCTTAATACACAGTTGTTGGCGTCAAATTATAATAATTCAATATCTCACCCTCATGAATTTATCAAGTAATGGCAATATCATTATAAAGTGAGAAATAATCTAACCGTTTTGATGAAAAGTTTGCTGTAAAGAATGCAAAGGATATAATGTGGCCATTATTTTTTCTGAGGTGATGTGATGAATGAAGTCGAAAAGTCCATGGAATTTAATCGTTTGAAATGGCATTGCCGCCGCGGAATGCTAGAGCTTGACCTACTACTGGAACCTTTCATGGACGAGGTGTTTGAAACTCTAGACGAGGAAGAAAAACGTTGCTTTCGAAAACTAATAGAATGTGAGGATCAAGACATATTTATTTGGTTTATGCAAAAAGAGGTGCCAAATGATCCGGATCTAGCGCGTATTGTAAAATTGATCGTTGAGCGAGTACAGCCTGAAAACTATCACTCTTAGACCTTCTTTTGGTGTCTTGATAACAACACTTTTACCTCTAATAGGTGTGTTGTTATACGGCAGTACATTGATGCTCTCGGATCATATTTTTTGGTTCTTAAGCGGTGTTTGCTTGTTTCTCTGCCTGCTCTATATAAAGTATTGGTGGGGGGCTTCGCCGATAACTATCTTATTAAATGGTGACCAAGCGTATTGTGTGAAGTCGCCAGCACCTATCTTTTTTAGAGGAAAACGAGTCTCTCGGCAAGGCTCTAAGGGCACAGCTACCAAATACCCTCTTTACTTCGAGCAGTATGGCAATCTTTGTTTATACGCCTATTATGAATCCACAGCGAAAAACGTCTTCATTCAGACATTGATTGGTACGATTAATAGGTTAATAAAGAAACCTATTCAGCCTAATAAACGTACTCGATTTCTGATTCCGCGCGATGCCTTGTCTTTTGCTCAATATCGAACACTTCAATCTTTTGCTGCAAGGCAAGTAAGATTAACCGCGAACAAAAGTAAGCGTTAATGATGTGCTTTATTTTCAGGCGTTAAAATGGTTGGTCTCGCTTCGGGCTTTGTCTCTGGATAATCCAAGGTGAAATGCAAACCTCGACTTTCCTGACGGTCCATCGCAGATCGAATAATGAGGTCGGCGACATTAGCTAAATTTCGTAATTCAATGAGATCACTACTGATTTTATAGTTACTGTAAAACTCGTCAATCTCAGAGAGTAATAAATCCACGCGGTGTTTTGCTCTTAAAAGCCGATTATTGGTTCGTACAATACCTACGTAGTCCCACATGAATTGTCGAAGTTCTTGCCAGTTGTGGGCAATCACCACGTCCTCATCTGAGTCTTTTACCTGGCTATCGTCCCAAGCTGGAATGGCGAATTGGGGTTTAGGTAGAACAGGATGAGATAGCATGTGTTGCGCCGCTGATCGAGCATAGACAATGCATTCTAATAATGAGTTGCTTGCTAAGCGATTCGCACCGTGAAGACCTGTGTAAGACGTTTCTCCAATAGCGTAGAGGTGTTTAAGGTCGGTATGTCCAAATTGATTAACCATCACTCCACCGCAGGTGTAATGGGCGGCTGGAACAACGGGAATTGGCTCTTTTGTCATGTCATAGCCAAACCGCACACATTGCTCGTAAATAGTCGGGAAATGGGTTTTTATAAAGGCACTGCCCTTATGAGAAATATCGAGCAAAACATGATCAACGCCAAGGCGCTTCATTTCATGATCAATTGCTCGGGCCACAATGTCTCTTGGTGCAAGCTCTTCTCTTGAGTCAAATTTGTGCATAAATGCACTGCCATCAGGTAAACGTAATTTCCCCCCTTCGCCACGAACGGCTTCTGACACCAAAAAGGTTTTTGCTTTGGCATCGTATAAACAAGTCGGATGAAACTGATTAAATTCCAAATTCGCCACACGACAACCTGCTCGCCACGCCATAGCAATACCGTCTCCTGATGCGGTATCTGGGTTGCTTGTATAAAGATAGACTTTACTTGCGCCTCCTGTCGCTAAGGCAATTCTTCCTGCACTGAAGACATTTACTTCGTCTGTTGCCAAGTTAAGCGCATAGACACCTAATGCTCGATTTTCTCCTTTTATCTTCAGCTTTTCTGTCGTGATAATATCTATCGCCACCTGGTCTGGGAAAAAATCTATGTTTGGGTGCTGTGTTGCATTGTGTATCAAGGTAGACGAAATGGCTTGGCCTGTCGCATCGGCCGCATGAATGATCCGTCTATGGCTATGACCACCTTCTTTGGTTAAATGATAGGAATTGCCTTCATCTGATCGAGTGAAGGGAACCCCTTGGTCAATTAACCAATCGATGCTTTCTTTGGAGTGCTCTACAGTAAAGCGAATGGACTCGGGGTCACCTAAGTGGGCTCCAGCTGTGATCGTATCTTCGATGTGCGATTCAATCGTATCTTTATTCGATAAAACGGCCGCCACCCCTCCTTGAGCGTATAAAGTCGAGCCTTCTCGAATATCACCTTTTGTCAACATGGCAACTTTATGTGTTTTGGCAAGTTCCAGTGCAAGCGTAAGTCCTGCTGCACCGGCACCAATAATTAAAATATCATAGTGATATTGCTGGCTCATATTATTGTTCTGATTCATCATGAAAAGATTAATGTTACTATTGTTGTATGTGATTAGTGAATACTTTATCTGATTGAATGGCTTCCAATGTTAGCAAGAGGCGTCTTTAAAAGCATTTTGACTAATGTAATTTACACCTAACAATAGAATCAAGTACAACAAAGTCTGAACTAGTTTGTTTTTTCAATGTCTATCTTCTTATTACACAATTAATGAAGGGTAAACATTGTTGTTATCAAAACGAGGTTGTTATGCCGCAAGGTTCGCCTTCTGATCAAGAATTGGTTGAAAGAGTTCAAAAAGGGGATAAGCGAGCATTTGATCTATTGGTAGTGAAGTATCAATACAAGGTCTGTGGCCTCCTTAGCCGTTATGTTAATGATCAACATGAAATTATGGATGTGGCACAAGAAAGCTTTATTAAGGCATACCGTGCTATTCATTCCTTTAGAGGTGAAAGTGCTTTTTATACCTGGCTGTACCGCATCGCTGTTAATACGGCAAAGAATCACTTAATAAGTCGTTCTCGTCGGCCCTCAGGCAATGATGTTGAATTAGATAACGATGACTCGTTTGCTTTATATGAGCCGCTTGCTGATGTGGCGTCTCCAGATGCCACTCTAAATCGAAATCGATTAGAGGCGGCTATTTACAGTGTTATTAAGACGTTACCTGAAGAGTTGAAATCGGCCATTACCTTAAGGGAGTTTGACGGGATGAGTTATGAAGACATTTCTCATGTCATGGACTGTCCCGTTGGTACCGTTCGGTCACGCATATTTCGAGCAAGAGAGGCGATTGAGCAACATATTCGTCCATATTTGGACGGAGGAGAATAATTATGAAGACATCAAACGAAACGTTGAGAGATGAAAAATTGTCGCTATGCTTATCTGATTTTATCGATGACACCCTGTCATCAGAAGATTTGGATTACCTATTAGAACAAGACTCCAAAGATTGGGAGTCAAAATTAAATGCTTATGCTCTGGCAAAGTCGGTTATGGAAAATACGGCGCCAACTACTGACGTTGCGTCCTTTGATATTCTTAGTGGTGTACGAGAAGGTATCAAGGGTATGGTTCCTGATGATGCCGAGAGTCAGACAAAAGAATCTGCTTTTGTAAAAGCGAATGAGACGATTGTACCTTTCCAAAAGCAAAAGGGAACGGATAATACCTCATTAGATGCTCCAGCCAATACATCTTTGGCAAAAAGTAACGTGATTACTTTTAAGTCGTTTGCCATGGCGGCCAGTGTGGTTTTTGTCGCGGTCTTAGCTGGGCAGCTGTTTCTTGGTCAAGAACCGAGTGACTATACAGCGTCATCGACTGTCGCACACCTTGATCAAAACAGCTCTCTCTTAGAATCGCCCCAAGACATAAAGACCTTGAGCTTGGATGTGCATAATGAGCGTCTTCAAAGCTATTTAAGGCAGCATACTGAGCAGGCGACAATGACAATTGGGCAAGGCATGATTCCAATGGCGCGTGTCGTCAGTTTTTCGGCAGAGGATGAGCAATAGGTGATTAACTTGAGAAAAGTCATAGTTAGCTTATTGATAACCGTTGCGTTCAATTTAGCTTCTGCTTCTTCGGAGAGCGACACGAGTCTCGCCAAGCTAACATCTATGGTGCAGTCTTTTTCGTCACTGAGTTATCAGGGGGTTTTTGTGCGGTCACAAGGTGTTGCAATGAATAGCATGAAAATACGTCATGGTCTTATTGATGGTGTCGAATATGAAAGCTTAATCGATCTTGATGGCGATAAAATAGAGGTGATTCGAATTGACGACAGTGTGATTTGTGTCTATCCAGATATTTCTTTTGCAAATACAGCCGCTCCTGTGAGTGCGCCATTGAAGCAATTCAAAGAACTAAATGGAGATCGTTTATTAGAAGGCTATAGGTTTAAACTGTCGAAAAAAATTGAACTCATTGCCGGTAGAAAAGCGCAGAAACTGACGCTGCTTCCAAAAGACAGTTATCGTTTTGGGCACGCTTTTTGGTTGGATATGGAAAATAGCTTTTTGCTCAAACACGATACATTAGATGCCGAAGGTAAGGTGCTCGATCGAGTTCAGTTTACGGATATTTCCTTTAACCCAACGTTAAAAAAATCTGATTTTTTGCCAAGACTGGGTACTTACTCACGTCATGTGGTTTCTGTAACGCCAAAAATGACGGATAACAAATGGCATTTTACATGGTTGCCTGATGGTTTTGCTCCTGTATGGCGTGATGCTCGACTGTTGAATGACCGTACGGCCATGTTATTACTTTCTGATGGTATGACATCAATTTCAGTTTTTGTTGAACCAACAGACACCATTAAACCGTATTCTGTAATGGAGATGGGAGCAACTACCGTTGGCGAGATGTCACGTTCTTTATTAACGGATATCCTTAGATTAACAATAGTGGGTGAAGTTCCTGAAAAAACGGTTGAAAAAATGTTGATGTCTTTTGCCCCAAGGACAATGCAATGATTGAAGAAAATGGCCGCGTCTTATCCATACGTAATGGTTTTGCTGAAATTGAGACCATTCGAACCAGTAGCTGTACCGCATGCCGTGCTCGTCATGGTTGTGGGCATCATGCGGTAGCGCAAATGTCTTCGTCTAATAGGATGAAGATGAATGCCATCTGCGATGTGGATGTGGCTGTTGATCAAGAAGTGGTTGTTGGTATACCCGAAGATACTTTATTGAAAGCATCAATTTGGATGTATTTTATTCCCTTAGTAGGGTTAATTGGCGGTGCCACATTGCCAAGCTTAATCAGCAGCGACCCTGTGTTACCCGTGATGGGGGCACTATTGGGGTTTTCAGGTGGTTTCTTTTTTGCCAGAAGTAAAGCCGAAAAGGAATCAACTAACCCAGATTTTATGCCGAGAGTATTGCGTGTAAAGACAGTGGAAAGATCGCAAATTTCCATTTACCAACACCCTTGATCTTTTTCGCTTTGGTATTATAAATCGTGCATAGGCTACGTAAGTCGTCACCGTATTCAATTATTGAGTACGGTGACGACTTAGATTATTTTACTATTTCAGCACTGCTATATTTTTGGTACATCTAAGGAGACCAATTTATGAACAGAATGCTTAAAAAAACCAATGTCTTGGCAATCAGCTTCTTGATGTTTTTTTCCACGCTGGCGTCAGCGGTTGATTTACCGGATTTTACTGAATTGGTGGAGTCGGCTTCGCCTGCTGTTGTCAATATAAGTACAGAGCAGACCTCGAATAATAATTCAAATAAATCTAAGCAGCTGAGCCCAGAAGCGGAAGAATTAAATGAATTTTTTCGTCATTTCTTTGGGCAAAAGCCATTTGGTCAAGGCGGCCAGCAGCATCCTGCGCCTCAGCAAAGACAGCGTAACTCTTTAGGCTCTGGTTTCATTGTGTCTAAAGATGGTTATGTCCTGACGAATAACCATGTTATTGATGGCGCAGATGTCATTCATGTACGTTTAAATGATCGTCGTGAGTACATTGCTACTTTAGTTGGAACAGACCCTAGAACGGATTTGGCGCTGTTGAAAATAGAGGCGACAGATCTTCCTACCGTCAATATGGGGGATTCGGACAAGCTGAAAGCGGGGCAGTGGGTACTGGCAATAGGTTCTCCATTTGGTTTTGATTATACTGTTACAGCGGGGATCGTGAGTGCGTTAGGACGTAATCTTCCTTCTGATAACTATGTACCCTTTATTCAGACAGATGTGGCAATCAACCCAGGTAACTCCGGTGGTCCTTTATTTAATCTAGAGGGTGAAGTCGTTGGCATTAACTCTCAAATCTATACTCGTTCGGGCGGCTTTATGGGGGTTTCTTTTGCCATCCCGTCTAATCTCGTTATGTCTGTTGTTGAGCAATTAAAATCAGATGGGAAAGTCTCTCGTGCTTGGCTAGGTGTTATTATTCAAGATATTAATAATGATTTAGCGGAATCCTTTGGCTTAGAACGTCCTGCAGGTGCTCTTGTTAGTCGTGTATTACCCGACTCACCAGCCGAACGATCAGGTTTACAAGCGGGTGATATCATACTTGAGTTTGGTGATGAGGTAATCGAGCATTCTGCGGAACTGCCTTATCGAGTTGGTGGAATGAAAGCGGGCGATAAAGTTAAAACACTGATTTATCGTGACGGTCGCGAAAAAACCTTAACTTTAACGTTGGACGCGAGACCAGATGATCCTCAACTTCTGACTCAGACACAGCAAGAGCAAAATCGCTTAGGGATGTCTGTTACGGACCTTTCTGCCGATGAGGCTGGTAAATTAAATATTGAGGGTGGTGTGGTTATTACTCAAGTTCTTGGCGGGAACGCGGCTCGAAATGGTTTGCAACAAGGCGATGTGATTACTATGTTGAATAGTCAGGCCGTAAAAAATGTGGGTTCTTTCTCTCAAATAGTAAAAGAGTTACCTAATAACCGTTCCGTGCCAATGCGCGTTATACGAGACGGCTATCCAATGTTTATTCCGTTTAAAATGACTGAGTAATATCTATATCAGAAAATGAAAATGCCAATCAAAAATGTTTGATTGGCATTTTTTATAGATTCAGTTTTGCGAAAAAACGACGGCCGTTAATTTCGTTTACTCTTCCTTTAGGTTAAATGTTTAATAAAAATTTTTGAGTTTCTTTGATAGTTATAAAGAGCTTGTTTTTTGACGGGTAAATGACTCACGCTGCCCGCAATAAATCCACGCTCAATAAACCAATGCGCCGTTCTTGTCGTTAATAAGAAAAGTGTGGAAAGGCCTTGTTTTCTAGCGGCCTGCTCAATTCCTTTAAGTAAACGCTCACCACGGTTTGAGCCTCTATAGGCCGGTGATACGGCTAAGCAGGCAAGCTCTCCAGACTGTTCCTCTTCAAATGGGTAGAGAGCCGCGCACGCTACAATAGCACCATCGCGTTCAACCAAGATAAAGCGTTCGATTTCGTTTTCAAGAAGTTCACGAGAGCGGCGAACGAGCACCCCTTTTTCTTCAAGTGGTGCCAGTAGAGCCATCATGCCGCCAACGTCATCGATACTTGCAGGGCGTAATTGCTCATAGCTGTCTTCATCGACCATGGTGCCAGCGCCTTCCCGAGTAAATAACTCACGAATAAGGCCACCATTTTCATTGTAAGAAATAAGGTGAGCACGAGGAACGCCAGAACGAACCGCATCAACGCAGGATTTAAGTGCTGCTTTGGTGGAATCCTCATCATCCATTCCATCAACCAGCTCTTGTGCATCACGTGCGAGCAATTCAGATAATAATTGCTCTTCACTGTTCAAAATGCCTTCTTCCTCATTAAACATAATGAGTTTATCGGCTTTGAGTTGGATGGCCGCTTGAGTCGCAACATCCTCACCTTTTAAGTTAAAGACTTCACCTGTTGGTGAAAACCCTAGATGCGGTAATAGCACCATGTTGTCGTCTTCAAGTAGACGAAAAATAGCGTCTCTATCAATTCGTCTAACTTCTCCGGAGTGGCCAAAATCAATGCCATCCACGACGCCTAAAGGTCGAGCAATAACATAATTACCACTGCAGACTTTTAAACGGGCGCCAGCCATAGGTGTATTGGCAAGTCCCATAGATAACTGTGCTTCTAACTGAACTCTGACACCAGCAGAGGCCTGAATAATATCCAGTAACTGATCTTGAGGTGTTACCCGAAACCCATAATGTATGGCTGACGTTAGATGTCGATTCTTTAGAACTCTATTGATTTGAGGGCGTGCGCCTTGAACGAGAACCAAGCGTACTCCAAGAGAGTCCATTAGCGCTAAATCACTGATTATATTTGGAAATAAGTGGCATTCAACCGCCTCGCCAGGAATGAAAATAACGAATGTTTTCCCACGGTGAGAGTTAATGTAAGGCGATGAATGACGGAACCAATCAACGTAATTCAAGTCGCTATTTTGATCTTCCCCCATCAGAGTAAGTCTCCTGTTGTCAGAGGCATTGGCGAAAATTCAGCGGTATCGTTAAGGCAATAACGGCCAATAAGTGATTCAATAATATGTTGCATGGGACGGATTTGGTCTAATGCCATGTATTCATTTGGTTGGTGGGCTTGGTCAATAGAGCCTGGCCCTAGGATTAATGTCTGCATCCCCATTTGATTTAAAAATGGGCCTTCTGTTGCAAAAGCGACTGTTTCAGCGGTTTTCTGAGTAAGTTTCTCACAAGCGTTAATGATATCGGAATCTATGGGTGTTGAGAATGAAGGAATATCAGGAAATAAACTGGTTAATTGAATACGAGTACCTGTTTTAGCTTCTATTGAGGGCAGTAAACTGGATATTTCGCCCATAAGCGATTGGTTGCTCATTCCTGGAAGCGCTCGTAAATCAAATTCAATTTCACAGCGCCCACAAATTCTATTAGGGTTATCGCCTCCGTGGATGCAACCAAAATTCATTGTCGGGTAGTCGATTACAAAGCTGGCATCTTGAAAACGCTTTTTTAGATTGGCACGGTAGGTGATTAGCTCGCTCATAACATCATGCATAGCATCTAAGGCGTTGGTTCCTAATGCTGGGTTTGAAGAGTGACCGCTTTGTCCTGTTACCTGAATGCGTTCCATCATAATGCCTTTATGAGCGTATATAGGGGTCAACTTCGTGGGTTCGCCGATGAGTGCATAGCGTGCTTTAACCTTGCCCTGGGCGGCCAGAGCCCGAGCGCCTGACATGGAGCTTTCTTCGTCTGCGGTTGCTAATATAATCAAGGGCTGCTTGAGGTTTTGTAAATCCATTTTAGAGACGGTATCAATCACAATGGCAAAAAAACCTTTCATATCGCAGGAACCAAGGCCAAACAGTTTATTGTCTCTTTCGGCTAACTTAAACGGATCAGATTGCCATTTACCCTGGTCATAGGGGACCGTGTCTGTGTGCCCAGATAGTACTAAGCCACCTTCGCCTGACCCGATAGTGGCGACTAAATTAAATTTATTATGTTGATCTGGTAGAGGAAGAATCTCGCAATGGAATCCTAGTGGCGATAACCAAGACTCAAGTAAACTAATTACACCTTTATTTGACTGATCCCATTCAGCTTGACTGCAGCTTATAGATGGGTTGGCGATGAGTTGAGTCATCATACTTATTAAAGACGGACATTTATGCATAAGCTTCTCCTTGTTACTTTTATTTTGCCTTAATTAACGGTGAAAGCCACTGATTCTGGTACACTTTGCGAATTATTTTTTGCTTGTATTTGTATGACTTTCTAGAGGAATTTTTATGGCGACGGAACTTGAGTTAAAACTGATGGTTCATCCCGCTTACTTTGATAAAGCGATCAGGTTTTTGGATGCACTTTGCTTACATAGTGGGCCAGCTACACGACAACCAACGCTTAAATTGATGAACGGCTATTACGATACGGCAGCAGGGTTACTGATGTCTTCAGGGATTGCCTTAAGAATTCGCTCAGTCAATCAGGAATATATACAAACTTTAAAAACTCGAGGTGTGAGCCGTGTCGGAATGCACGCTCGCGGTGAATGGGAATGGTACCTACCGACTGATACCATTGATTTTGATTTGATTACCCACGACATGTTGCCAACTAGTTTGCAAAACCAACAATGGCAGGCGAATGTGAACATTGTTTACCGTACCGATTTTGAGCGTCAAATATGGTTGATTGATGATGGCGATTCCGTTATCGAAGCTGTATGTGATAAGGGGGAGGTGACTTCTCCTTATGGCCGTGATGATATTTGTGAAATTGAATTCGAGTTAAAGCAAGGAGACGAAAAAGCGCTTTATGACGTGGCGTTGTCTTTAGCAAATGCAGTACCTGTACAGGTGTGCACCGTAAGTAAAGCTCAAAGAGGCGTTCGGTTAAAATGTCCTGTCATTGAATTGCCAGAGACTTTCTCTGAAGGTGCTCAAGATTTTGAAATAGGGGCTTATTGGTATGAAGTATGGCTAACTTACTGGGAGGCTATGTTACATCGACAGGACGCCGCTTTGTTTGAAAAAGTACAAGACTCTCTTATTAATCTACAGCGCTATCTTCCTCATGACTTATCTGTTGAATTGGAGACAGTATTAAATAGGCCTGTAACAGAGGAATCACCCACTACGCCCTTGTATTTACAGTTATCCAGACAAACAAAAGTCGGGGTGTGTATGCTTAAAATTGCTCGTTGGCTTAACTTACAACATTCAAAATAACACTATGTATCAATACAATGATTTGAGGCGCTTATGACAAAAATAATGGACGCTATTTCGGCTGGTGGATCTACGGTCTTAAAAACGAAGAATAATAATGCTCATTTGATTGCGTATGCTCAAGCGGCCTGTGATAACAAACGTTTATTGGAGTTGCAAGAGCGTTATCGATTGCAACAATTACCTCAACTTACTGAGGAAGTATGGGAACAGATCAACGGTGTGATTTGTGTCAGTGAGTATGTGTTTTTGCAATTATTGAGGCATCCTAAATGGATAGAAAACCTTGTCCATATTACACCAGAAACCATGCCAAGCCCGTCAGTTGCCGATTTATTAACGTCTTTAGATAATCCGTTAGAGATGGATGAAAAGGCGTTAATGTCTCGTTTAAGATTAGTTCGTCAATATTGTATGGTGTGTTTGATATTTTTAGATGTACGACAAGCCATTAGTCTAAAAAAGCTAACGAATTACTTAACCTTGCTCGCGGATGCGTGTGTAAATGCCAGTATTTTATGGATCGAGCATTATTATCTGAACTTATACGGTCGAGCAATGGATGCAGAGGGTAACGAGTTGTCCCTTATTGTGATTGGTATGGGGAAACTCGGAGGAGGGGAGCTAAACCTGTCTTCTGACATCGATTTGATTTTTGCTTTTAGAGAACACGGTGATACCCAGGGTGGTAAAAAAACGCTTTCTAATCAGGAGTATTTTACAAAAATTGGGCAAAAATTGATTCAGCATTTGGATGTGGTGAATGCCGATGGTTTTGTATTTCGAGTGGACATGCGTTTGAGGCCGTTTGGTCAAAGTGGGGCTTTGGTTCTTAACTTAGACTCGTTAGAAAACTATTACCAAGATCAAGGTCGAGATTGGGAACGTTATGCCATGATTAAAGCCCGTGTGATGGCGGGCAACCCGAAAGATGTAAAAGCCTTTGAAGCGCTAAGAAAACCCTTTGTATTTCGTAAGTATCTCGATTTTTCAGCGATCTCGGCCTTAAGAGATTTGAAAAATATGATAGAAAAAGAAGTGCAGAGAAAAGGGATAGAGCACAACATTAAGTTGGGAGAGGGGGGAATACGAGAGATTGAGTTTATTGTGCAAGCGATTCAAATATTGCATGGTGGGCGTGATACGCGTTTGCAAACACAATCTCTTTATCAGGTGCTACCGTATCTTGCGGAACAAGGGTATTTAACTCAATTACAAGTCGATTCTTTGTGGAACTCTTATTGTTTGCTGCGTCGTGTTGAGCACGCTTTACAAGGCGTTCGCGATGAACAGACTCAGTTACTGCCCACTGAGACCGATGAAAGAGAATTACTTGCCGCAATGCTAGGCTTTGACAGCTGGCAATCGTTAGACTCTTTATTGTGGCAACAACGAAAGCGGGTACACGCAGAATTCATTGAGTTGATTGAAGAAGACAGTGCTTCAAATGACACCTTGCCGAATGTGGATTCTTGGAGAGTATTGTTTAAAAAAGAAATTTCTAGAGAATCCATTGAAGAATTAACCTGCGAGGTCAATTGGAAAAACTCGGATACGGCTATAGACAGTATCCAACGGTTTGTGTCTTCGCGCGGCGTTGTGTTTATGCAGCCAATTGGACAGGATCGTTTGGCTAATTTCTTTGCGAGTTTTATGCTTAAGCTAGAAACAGAAAACAACCCTGATCTCGTTTCTGAGAGAGTATTGGTCATTCTAGAGGCGATTCTACGCCGAACATCTTACTTGGTTTTATTATGCGAGAACCCAACAGCGATTACTCATTTGATACGCTTGTGTCGTGAAAGTGCCTGGTTTAGTGAGTCTATCTCGACTACGCCTATGCTACTTGATGAACTTTTAGATGCGAATACACTTTTTTCTCCTCCAGATAAATACTCAATGGAAGAAGAGTTAAGACAAATATTACTTCGTTTACCGGAGGAAGATGAAGAAGCTAAAATGGATGCCATGAGGCGCTTTAAATTGTCCTTAACGTTACGCATCGCCGCTTGTGACATAACTGATGTGTTGCCATTAATGAAAGTGAGTGATCACTTGACCTGGTTGGCTGAAGTGTTACTTGAACAAGTAATGTTACAAGCTTGGCATTATTTAACGCAACGTCATGGCTACCCGACAGATGAACAGAATAATCCTGTATTTATCCCTCAATTGGTTATTGTTGGTTACGGAAAGTCGGGTGGATGGGAGCTAGGGTATGACTCTGATCTTGATTTAGTGTTTTTACATAACGCCAATCAAACGTTATCAACCGATGGCGAACGAAGTGTTGATAACCTTACTTTTTATACGCGTTTAGGTCAGAGAATTATTCATTTATTAAACAGTTTTACCGCCAGTGGCCGTTTATATGAAGTGGATATGAGATTGCGGCCGTCAGGTAATTCAGGATTATTGGTGTCGAGCTTAACGGCGTTTAGTGATTATCAGCAAAAAGAAGCTTGGGTTTGGGAGCATCAAGCGTTGACCCGAGCGCGTGCTTTAGCCGGTCATCATGATTTAGTCAGCACTTTTGATAAGGTTCGAGCCGCTGTGTTATCGAGTCATCGGGATGTAAAGGATTTAAAAGCTGAAGTGATTAAAATGCGTGAAAAGATGCGAGCGCACTTAGATAGCGCTAAGCAGGGGCTAGAGTTCGATATTAAACAAGGCCGAGGCGGTATTATTGATATTGAGTTCATGGTGCAGTATCTCATTTTGGCGCACGCTCATGCTCATCCAGAGTTGTTGGCCTATTCAGATAACATTCGCCAATTAGAGGCGGCGGCGGACGTTGGTGTAATTTCCCCTGAACATGCCGAACGATTAGCAGAGAGTTATAAACTGTATCGCTCTTGTGCACATCGACTTACCTTACAGAAACAAGGTCGAGTAGTGCCTAAAGAAGCTCTGTTGGCGAATCAAGAAACCGTTTCCTGTTTGTGGCGTCATTTTGTAGAGAAATCTGTACTATAAAATACATAAATAACTTTACTAATTTTTAATTCGGCCGATAAACTATTGCCATGTTTTAATTGTTGGTACAAAGGAGAATGAATATGTCTACTATTAGTGGTGCATCTTCTACATATGGGCTTGAAGTACTAAGTGCAAACTTAGCAAAATCAGCGCAGAAGCAGGAAGGTGAAACGGTAATGAAATTGTTGGACAGTGCTGCGGCCTCGACGACGGCGGCTAAGTCTACAGCGCCTCAAGGTAATTTAGGAAACTCGATAAACATCCATGTTTAAGGCTTCTACCTTACCCTGAAAAGCTTGAATGAAAAGCTAGGTAAAAGTAATTTTATCTGGCTTTTTTTATGTTTACAGTAGAGGGTAATGGGCTCGCCTCACGTTAAAATTGGCACAAACAACGTTTTCGCCTTTTTTCCTGGAATTTCTTTTGCTAATCGAGGCACAAGATACCCAGGCAGTTCCGCTGCAACTTCCCCCATTAGTTTTTGCGCCTTTTCTATAGAGACATCAAAATGTGCCGCCCCTTCAACAGGGTCAAACAAAAACATGTAATAGGGTAATATTCCATGTTTAAAGAGTGTTTCACTTAAGTTTACTTGAGCACTCGCCGTATCATTTACATTCCGTAAGAGAACGCCTTGGTTTAATAAATGTACGCCCGCTTGTTTTAATTTTTGGGCCGCCAAAGAGACGGCGTTGTCTATTTCATTGGCATGGTTCATATGAAAAACCATGATGACATCGAGTCGTGTTTGACGTATCCATGTTAGCATTTCCTCTGTTACTCTTTGAGGAATGACAACCGGTAAGCGGCTATGAATTCGTAATCGTTTTAATTGTGGTAAGGCGTCGAGGGCTTCTACTCGTTTAGCAAGCAGCTTATCTTTCATGATGAGAGGATCACCTCCGCTTAAAATTACCTCATTTATTTCAGGATGCTGTTTTATATAGTCTAGAACAGAAAGCCACTCATCCTGAGCCAATTGATTCTCCCCATAGGGGAAATGTCTCCTAAAGCAATAACGACAGTTAATAGCGCACGATCCTGTCGTGATGACCAATAAACGGCGCTTGTATTTATGCACAAGTGCTTTTTGCGGCGTATGGTTTGCTTCTTCTAGAGGGTCTTTATGGTACCCCTCTACTTTTATTTGTTCGGATTGAGCGGGCAGTATCTGCAATAGTAAAGGATCGGTCGCATTGCCTTTTTTGATTCTATCCAAATAGGGTCTAGGAGCCATGAGTTTAAAGGGGGTTGTCGCCTCCTCACATGCTATTGAAAGGTCTCTGGGTAAACCAACATAATCTAAAAGATCGGGAATAGTTGTGATCGCTTTAGAGAGATGCTGTTGCCATGAAATATCGGATTCAGTTTGGATTTTGATTTTGTTCACGTCAAATGTCTGCAAAATAATATGAATATGGGTTATTATTGCGGCAAATTAAGTGATCGCTTTGATCACTCGCTCTGTAAAAGTCCCGCAAGGCGTTTGGCTTGCTTTACTTTTTGCTTATCTCCTTATCATGAGTGGCAAAGAGCGTTTATCTCAATGAAAACACGGTGAGGAATTATGGCAAATCATTCTACCAGCGATATGCGTACTGGTGCTAAAGTTATGGTCGACGGTGATCCATGTACAGTATTGGAAAACGAACACGTACGTCCGGGCAAAGGACAGGCGTTTAACCGCATTAAACTTCGTAACCTCAAAACAGGTCGAGTTTGGGAACGGACGTTTAAATCTGGTGACTCCTTAGAAGGTGCGGATGTCATGGAAACGGACATGGAATACCTTTATACCGACGGTGAATTCTATCACTTTATGGCGACAGACGGCACCTTTGAACAGCATGGCGCTGATGCAACGGCTGTTGCCGATACCGTTAAGTGGTTGAAAGAGCAAGAAAAGTACATGATCACACTTTATAATGGTGCACCATTATCCGTTACACCGCCTAATTTTATTGAACTAGAAGTAACTGAAACAGACCCTGGCCTTAAAGGCGACACGGCGAATGGCGGCTCTAAACCCGCTACCTTGTCAACGGGGGCTGTAGTACGTGTTCCGCTGTTCATTAATATTGGTGAAGTGTTACGTGTTGATACTCGTACAGGTGAATACGTTTCACGAGCAACTGGCAAGTAATTACTTAAGCCTATTAATACTACATTGATAGGCTTATTCTTACTTTAACGACGAATAAATACGCTTTCCTTTCTCGATAGCGACGCCATTCTGATAAACCCTCCTACTCTCTTATAATCAAATGCATCACTTATATTTTCGCGTGTATAGACGCTTAGTCTTTCTATTGTCGTGCTTGTTTATTGGTAAATAAAGGTGATCTTTATTTAAGCCGTTAGCCTTTTTCTAGATCGGTATTGTATAGTTGCGCTTCTTATATTGATTTATTTTTCTTATTCTACATTCCCTTGAAGAGTTTGCATGTACCAAAAAAATCACTGGCAGCCGAGTGCGGATATCATCACTTTAAAAAAAAGAGCGGCATTATTCTCTAAAATTCGTCATTTCTTCGACAAAAAGAACATCATGGAAGTGGATACACAAATGCTTTCACTTGCTTCTATTTCTGATCCTCATATTGAGGCGCTTACCTTGTCAACGAATGTGCAAGGTGAGCCAATACCGTATTATTTGCAAACGTCCCCTGAATTTGCAATGAAACGCTTACTGTGTGCTGGTTCTGGTTGTATTTATCAATTAGGTAAGGTGTTTAGAGCTGAGGATCGAAGTCGTCGGCATTCAATAGAGTTTACCATGCTTGAATGGTATAGAGTGGGTTTGGATCATTGGCAATTGATGGACGAAATAGAACAGCTACTTAATGTGTTAATGGAAGGGCAACCGGTTAAGTGTGAGCGCCAAAGCTATCAAGCGGCTTTTGAAGACGTTCTGTCCATTAATCCGCATACCGTGGCCCTGACTACATTGCAACAAATGGCACATGAGCATACGGGTTATGGCCTAGAAGAGATGGATCGAGACACCTTGTTAGAGCTGCTGTTTAGTCATGTGATTGAAAAAAAGATTGGCTTAGAGCTACCGTGCTTTGTTCATAGTTATCCTGCCTCTCAGGCGGCATTGGCTCAAAAAATAACACAGGATGGGAAATTGGTTGCGGCTCGTTTTGAACTTTACTGGAAAGGCATGGAACTCGCTAATGGTTACTATGAATTAACCGATTCGATTGAACAAGGGAAACGTTTTTCCGATGATGTATCTCAGAGAAAGCAATTACAGTTGCCAAACCGTCAAGTAGACGAAAGGCTTATAGCCGCACTTGAACAGGGGTTGCCTAATTGCTCTGGGGTGGCTTTGGGTGTTGACCGGTTACTTATGTTGCTGTGTAACATAGAGCATATTGATCAGGTGATCCCGTTTGCCGGCGATCGTGCATAAATTCTATCTGCTGCCTTAGATGCTTAAGAGAGGGTCTATTGACTAAATTGTTGAATCACCAGGTTTCAAAGGTTCGTTTCACTTGGCTCTTTACGATTACCGTACTATTACTCATCGCTATTATTTGGCGTGGTGGTGATTTTTTAAAGCAGCAACGATTGCAAGCGCTACAACTAAAAACGTCAGAGCAGTTGTCACAACTCGGTGGCGTTTTAGAGAATGCCATTACTAAATATCAGCATATGCCGACTTTGCTTGCATCAAATGATCGAGTTCGAAAGGCGTTACGTGATGGATTAGCGTCAGACATTAATCAATTAAATCGTGAACTAGAACAGATTAATCGTATTACTGAAGCATCGAATAGTTACATTATAGATAAGAATGGACTGACTATATCCTCTTCAAATTATGATCAACATGACAGCTTTGTGGGGCAGAATTTTTCCTTTAGGCCCTACTTTCAACAGGCTATTTCAGGCCGTCCAGGACGATATTATGCACTAGGAACCACATCAAATCGACGAGGTTACTTTTTTTCTTATCCTGTTTATGAAGGTGACTCTGTTGTTGGCGTTGCTGTGGTGAAAATCGAATTAGAACCTTTTGAGCAGCGTTTTTCTAATCAAGGCTATGAATTCCTGTTGTTGGATCCAGATCAAGTTGTATTCGGCAGCTCCCGCCCTGATTGGTTATACAAAACCATGGAGGAATTGTCTTATGAAGAGCTTGAGCGAATAGCTAATAGCAAGCGTTATAAGAATCAATCGCTTACAAAATTACCTATCTTGTTAGTAAAAGAGTTTGATGAGCGTACAAGACTGATTGATTTTTTAGATGCACAAGAGGCTTACGACAATACCGAACAATTTGAACGCAGCAGCTTTTTGGTGATGCGTCGGCCTATTCGTTTGTTAGGTTTTCAAATTGCTTTGCTGTCACCGTTAACTCAAATTAATGAAGAGGTTTTTCTTTGGCGGGGGGTAATTCTAGGCAGCATTACCATAGTGGTACTACTCACTGGGATGGCATTTTTACGTCGGCGCATGTTACGCGAGCGTTCTGTCGCAAATGAAATGAGTCGCCATAATGAAGCGTACATTCGTGAAATTATTCAGAATACTCAAGCGGGTCTGGTAACACTGGATCATGATAAACGTATTGAGTCTTTTAACCCTGCGATTGAATCATTAGTTGGCCATTCATTAAAACCATTTATTGGCAAAGATCTCGAAAGTTTGTATCAAAAAGAATCTAAGAGTCATGCTGAACGTCACTTTGATGCTGAACCAAGTAATGCTGAGTTAGCTTTTATTACGACAGAAGGCATTTTAAAGTGTGAAGGCGATGCTGATAAGTCAGTAGAAATGACACTTTGTCCGATTGAGTTGCCAAATCATCGTAAATACCTTGTTACTTTTCATGATATGACTGAGAGAAAGCGTTATGAGCAGGAGATTACCCAGTCACGAAGCGTACTTGAAGATAGGGTGAAAGAAAGAACCTTTGAGCTAGAAGAGGCTAACCGCCGATTACGAAAAGAGATTGATGAGCATAAGCGAACACAGCGAGAGCTTATTCAAACCGCAAAATTAGCTGTTCTAGGTCAATTAAGTGCCGGTATTAATCATGAGTTAAACCAGCCTTTAACGGCGATTAGAGCCTTTTCTGATAACGCACTGACGTTTCTTGCCAGGAATAACCTAAATGCTGTTGAAAACAATTTACAGCAAATTAGTCACTTAGGACGACATATGGGCGATATTGTTGCGCGTTTTAAAGTTTTTGCTCGAAAAGGAGAGGTTAATCAAGGGGCGGTTTCTTTACATCATGCTATTCAAGCCGCCGCCAGTATTATGGCCTCTCAGATTAAAGAAAATAATATTCAACTATCCTTACCAGAAGAGCGATCTATTTTTGTAACCGCCGATATGGTTTTTTTAGAGCAGGTATTAGTGAACTTATTATCAAACGCCATTGATGCCGTAAATGAAAATGCAGCGACTGATCCTGCGATTTCAATTGATGTGCATGTCATCGCGAATCAAAGAGTGTTAATTAAGGTCAAGGATTCCGGTCTGGGGTTATCAGAGGAAGCTAATAGGCATTTATTTGAACCCTTTTATACCTCTAAGCCGCAAGGCGTTGGTTTGGGATTAGGGCTTTCTATCAGTCAAAGAATTATAGAAGCCATGAATGGTCGTATTTATGCTTCTAAAGCAGTGAATGAAGGGGCAGAGTTTTGTGTTGAGTTAATGATCTATTCTCAATCGTTAAATGAACTTGAATAATCAATAAAGCAAGAGGCGTTTTGCCGTCTGTCTTTAACTAAAGGAAATGTGTTTTATGTCTAATTCTGGCGAAGTTATCTTAATCGATGATGAACGTTCGGTGCGAATGGCCATTACTCAAACATTGGAGTTGGATGAATTCGCAGTACATGAATTTGCTAGCACGGAAGGTGTTCAGCAGATGGTTTCAGCCGATTATCCGGGAGTTGTTGTTAGTGATATTAATTTACCAGGTCAAAGTGGCCTAGCGCTATTTGAAGATATAAAAAAAATTGACCCAGAGATACCGGTTATTTTAATCACAGGACATGGTGATATTAGTATGGCTGTGAATGCCATTCGCAATGGTGTTTATGATTTTATTGAAAAGCCTTTTTCAAACTCTGAGTTTCTAGATGTGGTTCGTCGTGCGATGGAAAAACGTAAATTATTGTTAGAAAACAGAAATTTACGTCTTGAATTGGCGGCACAGAATGCCCCTGGCCCTAGAATTATTGGTAATACTCCTGGCATTCATCAATTAAGAAGCGTCCTGGTTCATGTTGCTGATACGGCGGCAGATATTATGATCTTTGGTGAAACAGGAACGGGGAAAGAGCTTGTAGCACGTTCAATTCATGAGCACAGTTCTCGTCGAAAATCTCCTTTTGTGGCAATCAATTGTGGTGCTGTTCCTGAGTCCATGATGGAAAGTGAATTGTTTGGCCATGAAAAAGGCGCCTTCACAGACGCAAAAACACAGCGCATTGGAAAACTAGAGTACTCCAATGGAGGCACTCTATTTCTGGATGAAATAGAAAGTATGCCTATGGGGATGCAGATTCGTTTATTGCGCGTTTTAGAAGAAAGAAAGGTAGAGCGATTGGGCTCTAACCAACCAATTGACTTAGATTTAAGAATCCTTGCAGCGACAAAAGTGGATTTAAAACAACTTAGTGAAACGGGAAGTTTTAGAGAAGATTTATATTATCGTTTAAATGTTGTGCGCGTAGATATTCCGCCGTTACGTGAGCGCAATAGTGATATCCCACTGTTATGGCAGCATTTCTGTCTAGTTGCATCGGCTCAATATAAACGAGAGTCAACGCCTTTATCGGCGGAGAGAATGCACAGTTTATTAACATACGACTGGCCTGGGAATGTCCGTGAATTAAGAAATTTAGCTGAGCGGTATATTCTAATGGGAGAAAGTGGCTCTTTTGAGTTTGATTCTATTATTACCAATGAATCTAATCCTGGTGTGATGACATTGCCTGATCAAATGGAAAGGTTTGAAAAAATTCTTTTAGAACAAGAGCTTTTGCGTCAAAAAGGGTCTATTAAAGCAACCATGGAGGCATTGGGTCTGCCGAGAAAAACTTTATACGACAAAATGCGGAAGTATGATTTAGACAAAGATATTTTTAAGTGAAAAGACGGTTACTTCTTTTAAGTGTAACTTAGTGTTATTGATATTTTGTCGTTGTGTTGTTTTTCTGTAACAAAAATAACACATTAAAAAGGTGTTTTTTAATTAACTAGGAATAATTTCTCTAACGGCTTACCAAAATAATTGAAATAAGCTATGGTTATAAAATGGTACTTAATTCTTGCTAATTATTTGCGTTTTTATGTGTTTTGAGTATTCCATTTAGGTAATCTATTTGCACTTTTCAAGGTTTTATTATGAAAGCTTTTTTTGAAGTTCATCTTAGACTTGTAATTACTGTATGGACGATTTTAATTTCAGTACTAAGCCTTCTATATTTAATGAATTTTATGAAATTCGACAGTTTGATGTCGGATGTTGTTTCTTCTAAATTGGATGTGATTTCCTCTTCTCTAGAAACGTCTATTTTAAAAGCCGATCGTTTGGGAATTCCTCTAAAATCTGCAAATAATGTGTCCGATTTGATGGATAAAGCGAAGCAGCGAGATCAGAATGTTTCCAGTATTGATGTTATTGATTTAAAAGGTAATGTCATCTTTTCTACCAATCGAGCCTCTGGTTTGCCTTTCCCTGATAGTGAAGTTGTTCGACGCGCATTGAAGTCTAATGATAAAAATTGGAACTTAAGTGTGGATCTTTATTTATACAGCGGTATGCGATTGTTTGATGGTTTTGATAATTTAATAGGCAGCGTCGTTATTACTTATGATAAAGCGTCTTTTTATGGTGTGTATTCATTTGTTCAGTTGCATTTGTTAGAAATGACCGTCTTTATTTTTTTATTTTTTGCGTTGATTGTTCTTCTTATCATTCAATTTGGTTTTGGCGATGTGACCAACATTATTAAGCTGATACAGGTGCATTCTGATGGGCGTGAAGAAACGACACCTTTAGTCGTAAAAGGGAGTATTTCTTCTGTTTTTGCTGATCAGATTGAGCAAAGCAAAAAGATGAAAATTAAAGTTGTTCAAGAGTTAGAGAGTGTTCAAGGGTTGGCAGACGATTCTTCCGCGACGAAAGGTAGTAAGCAATGAATAAAGCAAAAAGTATGGCTGGCTTAATTAACCGCCGTGTTATTTTGGTGACGGTTATCAGTGCTTTATTAGCGTCAATTTTAAGTGCGACTTATACCCTAGTTGAGTTTAATTTTTCGATTAAACCGGAAATTTTAAAAAAAGCGAATGCCATTTCTCAAGTCATTCATGACGACGTTGAATTAGCTATTACTTCTGGTGTTCCTATAGATCGTATTCGTGGTATGGATGACTATTTATCTGAAACATTGAGTAAATATCCCGAGCTGACTTTTATCGCGGTGTTATCTGAAAACGATAAACTACTTTATTCGGCTGGTGACGTAGCCGATATGAGTGGTGCCAAAGACATAAGTGAAAACAGCTCAACGGTTAATTATTTTGGTGCTTCTTTATTAGATCGTTTGGAATTGATCCGCAAAGAGTTATTCAGCTTTTTTCCAGATTTATCAAGCGATACTCAAAATAAAGATGTTTATGAAATGGGCATCAATTATCAAGATAATAAAGCTGGTGGCGTATTTGTTGGATTAAACTCAAATTTTATTCGCAGTCAGTTGGCGGATATGTTTTTCGATATTGCCATTGTTCTTGTGGCCGTTTTATTAGTCTGTTTTGAAGTGGTTATGGTTGTGGTCATGTTTTATATCTCTGGGCCTCTCGAAGAATCGGAAACCATTCTTAAACGACAAATAGAGGGGGATTTTTCAGTAAAAGAATCGGTTTCTACAAAAGGATCAATCGGACATTTTATCGTTAAATTAAATGAAGACTCTCGTGACTTACAGGGTAAGTTTACTAAGACCTTTTCTCGGGTTGTTGGCTCCAATTCTGAAGATGCAGAACCTTCTGAGGTAAAAACTCGCTTACAAAAGATTGCGGAAAAATTTAATTTACAAACAAAGTTGAGTATGAAAAATGGCGATATTTTAGATGCTCGTATTCCTCTCTTTGTCTTCTCATTTGCAGAAGAATTACAGAAGTCCTTTATGCCTCTTTTTGTGGCCGAGTATTATGAGCCAAACCAATGGATATCTCGTGATGTCATGTTGGGCCTCCCTATTTCGGTCTTTATGCTTGTTATTGCCATATCGACTCCATTTTCCGCGAAGTGGGTGGATAAATGGGGACAAAAACCATTGTTCTTATTAGGGCTCATTCCCGCGATTGCTGGTTATTTAGGCTGTGCTTTTGCTCAAGACAGTATGGATATCGTTATTTCTCGAGGCATTACGGCTTTTGGCTATGCACTGATTACAATTAGCTGTCAAAGCTATATAGCGGCCGTGGTTTCATCTGAAAACAGAGCCAAAGGGATGGCCATTTTTGTTGGTGTGTTAATGACGGCCACTATGTGTGGTACGGCGCTTGGCGCCATTATTGCGGATAGAATAGGTTACCAGCCTGTCTTCTTGATCTCTGCGGTTCTGGCTACTTTTTCTGGCCTTCTCGCTTGGAGAATGTTTTCAGGATCAATTAATAGCGAGCCTAAAAAAGTGGCTGCAAACGGCCAGTCTGGATTGTGGCTATTGGCTAAGAACATTAAGTTTGTCTCCATTGTTTTGTGTTGTGCCATTCCTGCAAAAATTGTCTTGACTGGTTTTTTATACTTTATGGTTCCGCTTTATCTTGTTTCTTTGGAGGCAAGTCAATCAGAAATTGGTCGTATTATGATGATCTACTCTTTGATCATTATTCCATTGAGTCCTATTGCTTCAGGGATTGCTGATAAAACTAAGAAAATGAAAGAGCTGGTTGTTTTAGGCACTTTATTATCTGGTGCCATTCTTATCTCCCTTTACGGTGAAGCTTCCTTCTATAAAGTATTGCTTGCCGTTGGCCTGATGGGGGTCGCACATTCTATTCTTAAAGCGCCTCTTATTGCATCTGCATTGGAAGCGGCTGAATCGACCCCAGAAGTAGGTAGGACAACTGTTTTAGGTATTCTGAGAACATCTGAACGCATTGGTAGTGTTCTTGGGCCGGTCATTGTGGCCAGTTTATTGGCTTACTATGACTTCGGTGAGACTATGATGATTGTTGGTGTTGGGATTGTTCTTGCTGGGATGATGATGTTGCTGTTTCTTAGAAACGCCAAAGATGAAATGGTTGAGGTAAGTCAATGAAGCAATGGTTGCTCGGTCTCATTTGCTTGGTAAGTGGTTTCTATTCGGTGAGTGTATTCGCTGAGGATACGTCTACAACAGAAGTGGATTCTAATGTAACGCCTAAAACTATCTTTATGGTGGTTTGGCGAGGATGTGAAGAAGCCTGTGAAGGTTTTCAAAGTTATATCAAAGACTCTGGTGTTTCCGCCAATATTATTGTTCGCGATGCAAATCGTAATAAAAGTCGGTTAAATGCCTTTGTCGAAGAAGCAAAAAGGCTTCAACCTGACTTGGTGGTTACATGGGGAACCAGTGTCAGCAAAGGCGTCATAGGAACCATAGAGGAGTTTGGTTCTGGCACTAAACTAGGAGATATCCCCGTTTTATTTATGATTGTAGCGGATCCTATTGGTGCTGATATTGTGGCTTCATATGAAAACAGTGGTCGTGCAATGGTTACGGGTATTCGCAACAGAATTCCTGATGAAGTTCAGATTAGAGCCATGAGAGATTATTTTCCAGTCAATAAAGTGGGGGTTATTTATTCTGAGGCGGAATTAAATTCCATTTTAAATACTCAAAATTTGGACTCGCTGTCTAAAGAAATGAAGTTCGAACTTTTTAAAGAAGTGTATGTTCTTGATGATAAAGGCGTACCTTATCCAGAGCAATTTGATGAACTTATGTCCTCTTTAGCTTTAGAGGGTGTGGATGTCGTCTATGTGGGTTCAAGTTCGTATAACTTAGATCATGCCGATCAGTTTACCGAGGCGGCGTTGAAATATAAGCTGCCCGTTGCGAGCGCTTATGACTCCATGGTGACGAACTCTAATGCTTTGATTTCTGTTTCGAATAAATATTATCGTGTCGGTCGATTCGCGGGCAGTCAGGCGAAGAAGATTTTGGTTGAGGGGAAGGTGCCAGGTGAGCTTGAAGTCGCGGCATTAAGTCAGTTTTCGATTTCTATAAATATGTCCACGGCAAAAGCGATTGACCAATATCCCCCTATACAATTAATTCGTTTTGCGGATTTGGTAAACGTTCCGCAACAAACGGACGTAGAGCAGTGAATAAGGTGATTTCAGTATAGAGCCAATTATGAATGAACTAATTAATCCAGATAACAGCAATCTAGTGCTTGTAAACAGTTCAGGGGATGAGTTTGTTTGTGAAAAGTTATGGGTAACAGAGAGTATTAGCGGTATTACTCGTATTGAAGCTCAGATACTAACAACGCTTGGTTCTGCGAATGATTGGATTGGTACGAAGGTTGATTGCAAAATTTATAATTCTCTAGGCTCTGGCCGTTTAGCGGATAGAGTCTTTCAAGGCTATGTAACGTCTTCTAAGTCGATGACCCAGCAGATTGAAAGCACCTATTTTGGTATGTCTTTGGTCATTGAACCATGGATTAAGCTTCTCCAATTTAGTAAACAACATCGCGTATTTCAGGAAGAGACGGTACAAGAGATTGTTACTTCAATATTCGATGAACTTGGCTTCAAAGGACAGTACAGTGTCAAAAGTATGCCTGCGGTCAAAAGAGAGTATTGTGTTCAATTTGGGGAGAATGATTTAACTTTTGTGACTCGTTTATTAGCCGAAGAGGGTGTGCATTTTTATTATGGTAAAGATAAGAACGCCTCCACGCTATATCTGCAAGATGCTTCAAAGCCTTTTTCTAAAGATGGACTGGTGACGTTAGACCATTTTATCGCGCCAACAGGTGATTATGACGTGTGTTCAAAGTGGCAAAATGAAAATAATTACCATACGGCGTCCCTTGAAATTGCTAATTTTGATTACAACCAATCCAAGTTGGTTACCAGTAAAGCGAAAGCGGTTGCTAATGCGGTTTCTGGGAATACTAAATTCAAAGAGTACCGCTACCCTGCGGCAAGTGTAACTGGTAAATACACGGATCTAGCCGCTTCTTTAGTGACGATTCAAAAAGCGCAAGTTGAAAGTAAGCATGATCTTGTTTATGGCGAGACCGATTCTTTTGAACTTGCCGTGGGTTATTATTTAAAAATGAATTCTCACCCAGATACGGATCAAGAAGGTTCGTTTCTTATTACGGAGCTAACCTCTACTTTTGATCACTCTGAGCGTAATGTATTAAGTCGACGAAATGAATTTGTCTGTGTGCCAGACAGCCATGTTTTTTATCCGCAAGAAATACAGAAGCCGGTGTTGCATGGTCTGCAAACCGCTGTCGTTTCAGGTAAAAATGATGATGAGCCTGCGTGTGATGACTTTGGAAGAGTGAGAATTAAATTTCACTGGGACACTGAAACAGGCGATAAAACAAGTTGTTGGGTGCGCGTGGCCCAAGCAATGGCGGGTAACGGCTATGGCTTTCAGTTTCTACCAAGAGCCGGCCATGAAGTTTTAGTGAGTTTCATTAATGGTGATCCTGATCAACCTGTTATTGTTTCAAGTGTTTATAACAGTAAGCATAAACCTCCTTATGCCACGGCAAACACCACACAAACTGGTTTTATAACAAAACAAAAAGGTGAGGCAAATGAGTTGAGGTTTGATGATAAAAAAGATAACGAATCTTTTTATCTTCATGCCGCTAAAGATTTCTCTCACGATACTGTGAATGATCATACTGAAACCGTTGGTGGAGAAAAGAAGACCACGGTGACGAAAAGTATTACCGAAACGGCTGAAATTGACTATTCATTAACAACAAAAGAAAACATCACTCTTAAGTCCGATCAAGACTACTCATTGAATGCAAAAGAGTCCATTTCTGACAAAAGTAAAACCATCACTCTCACGGCCACAGACAAATTAAAGTTAGTGGTCGGTGGCAGTCAGATAGTGATGACGGACTCAAAAATTGATATATCCAGTCCGAATGTGAATATCACCGGGTCTACCTCGTTAACCTTAAAAGGTGGCAGTTTTACATTGAAAGCGAACCCCATGAACTTTAAATCGGATGGCAATATAAGTTTTACAGCAGGCATTAACTTAACGATGAAAGCGGGTGCAGAACTTTCAGCAAAGGGCTTAAACGCAACACTGCAAGGCGATGTGAAAGCGACGGTTAAAGGCAGTGCAATGGCTGAACTGTCCGCAGGTGGCCAAACAACGGTTAAAGGCGCAATAGTGATGGTGAATTAAGTGTATAAAAAAATTCCTTTCCAAGATTGTAAGACGTTATTTGGCCATTTTGAATTGTCTGAAGACGCGATGGCTTTGGTAAATGAAGGCAACGCCCCAAAAGACGTAATTGATGTTTTATATGATAAAGCGCTGTTTTTAGATTTAACGCATTTCTATTGTCATGCTTTACCCATGAGAGAAGTGCTTTGGTGGACTGTTAACGCATTAGAAATTAGAGAGGATGTTTGGACCCCTTTGGAGTTGCAGTTATTGCAGGATTGTAAACGCTGGGTGAAAGAGCCACAGGAAGGTCAAAGGCGTGCTATCGAGCAAAAGTTAAAACGGATTAAAAACACCAGTGCTATTTTTTGGTTATCACAAGCCGTTGTCTGGAATGGAAGTGGAAGCCTAGCGCCCATTGATGCACCAGTGGTTTTTCCAAAGGCGTTTTTATATTCCAAAGCGGCCGCCGGCGCAATTAACACGGCCGCCGTGGTACCCGAGTGGAAAAGCTATACGTCTTATTATAAATCGGTGTTTGCTATGGCTCTTGACTTGGCAAATGGCGGTCCTGGAATGATCAAGAGATAGGAGAACAGACTATGCCACCTGCTGCACGTTTAACGGATATGCATGTTTGTCCAATGTTAACTCCGGGGCTACCTCCGATACCTCATGTCGGTGGACCTATCATTAGTCCAGGTGCCCCTAATGTGTTAATTGGAATGCTGCCTGCTGCTCGTTTAACCGATATGTGTGTGTGTGTTGGACCACCGGATTCTATTGTTAAGGGCAGTGCGACGGTTCTTATCGGTAATATGCCTGCGGCAAGAATGGGAGACAGTACGGCCCATGGTGGGACGATTGTCCTGGGTTTGCCAACCGTAATGATTGGCGGTTAAGCAATGAATTTTTTAGGAAAGCCTGTATGTTAGATGCGTTAATAGAACCTATTTCAGAAGACAGCCCTTGTGGTGAATACCTCAAAGATAATCGCTCTGTATACCGTGGTTATCGAAACGCTTTTAATATTGCTCAGTCTTCTTTTCGACGTTTGGTCGAGGACCCCGATGCGATTAACGACAATGAACTCGTGTTAGCGAATGCTGAAAATTGGGATAATTTATCCAATGAATGCCATGATTGTTTACAAAATATCTCTAAAGACATCGAAATCTTATCTTGGCATGCCGTTTCTCAGCTATTTACTAAAACACCACTTGAGAACCTATCAAACTCATTGAGTACGTTTGACTACATTGTCACGCATTTTTGGGAGTCGCTGCATCCTAAGGCGCCAGAGAGTAAGCTGAAAGGGGAAAGCGATACTGAAAAACAAAAAGAATGGGCAGAAGGTCGCATTAAGCCGTTATTGCAATTGGTTGGCGATACGGCAGAAAGCGGACTTTTATACATGCCTTTGCAGATGCAAGTGTTAATCGATGACATTGATTATGCAAAATACTTTACGGCCGAAAAAAATGGGTCCTTGTCACAATTGAAAGAAAAAGCCATGCAGGCCTTAGCGAGCGAAAAAGAAGCGGTTACGGATCAAATTCTTGCATTAGGGCGAATCCATGAGGCTCTGGTTAATATCGAAAGTACAATTTCTGATCAATGTATAAAAGTGGGTGCCCAAGGTGTCAGCTTTAAATTTGTTAAAAGTATTGTCGAAAAAATCATTAACTCCATGAAATATATGGTTGGGGATGGTTTTGCTAAATGGCCTTTAGATAAAGATGAGCCAGCCGCTGTTATTGAAGAGATCAGTGAGACGTCACCTCAATCTGAAAATCTTGAATCCGCCCAAAATGATGTGCCAACTGAACAATCAGGGCGAGAGCCCCACGCCCTTGCCACACATTACAGCCGCTCCGAAATGAATCGTGATCAAGCGTTTGTGGAGTTACAAAGAATAGCGGATTATTTCTTAAAAGCGGAGCCTCATAGTCCAGTCTATCTCCTTTTAAAAAGAGCCATTCGATGGGGGTCTATGTCATTACCTGAGTTATTAGACGAGCTAGTTGGTGATGATGCATCGGTTCAATATAGGATTAGTCAGTTAGCTGGCATGGAAAGTGCCGATCATGTGAGTTCTATTAAAGTAGATAAACCTAACGATCAACCAGGCTTTTCTCCTGTAACGACGCAACCTGCGACTGTTGAGGCAAATAAAGTGGCTGATGTTGTTGGGTCTCACTCTGATGAGCCGTCTTCTTTTGTGGAAGAGGCTCCTCCATCAGTAAACCAAGAAACAGAGTCTAGCCAGGATGACAGTGCTAGTAGCGTTGCAAGTTTTCAATGGTAGTGTGTAAGTAACAGGTGCGTCACATAATGTGATATTTAAATTAAATAAATGAGGAAATCAAAATGGCTTCTATATTCATGAGAATTGATGGTCTTACCGATGTTAAAGGTGCGGCTACAGTTGAAGATATTGGTGGTAAAAAAGGTTTTTTTGCAATTAATTCAATGAACTGGTCTGCCGCCAGAAGTGTCTCCGTTAATATCGGTAATGCAAACAATGCGGATACAGGTACTATTTCATCTAATCCTATTAGTATTTCTCGCGCCTCTGATGGTGCATCTCCTTACCTTACTACGTTCTTATTTGCTCCAGGCAAAGATGGTAGAACAATTGAAATTGTTTTAACTAAACCGGATCGTGGTGGTGAAGGTGTGGTTCCTTATTTGATCATCACTTTGGAAGGCGCTCGTGTAGGTGATTATGCTGTTTCAGGTTTTGACGGTGGATTACCTGATGAAAGCTTCTCTTTAGTTTATACATCTATCTCCCAAGTTTACTACTATGAAGATCAAGATGGCACGATCTCTAAAGGCGATACAGTTAAGTTCGATTGTCCAACAGCGAAGTTAGTTTCTAAAGCTAACTTATAAATAATAAATATTCAGGAGGTTCAACGTGGCTTTAAATTCACAGCATAAGCGCGTAAGTAAAAACCGCGTCAGCATCACATACGATGTTGAAACGAATGGGGCGTTAGAGAACAAAGAATTGCCTTTTGTTGTTGGTGTTATTGGTGATTTCTCTGCGCATAAAGAAGACCGTGAAGAGTTAGAAGACAGAACGTTTTATCAAATTGATAAAGATAACTTTGATACAGTGATGAAGCGTGTTGGTCCAGAGCTGAAACTGAAAGTGGATAACACGCTTTCAGATGATGGAAGCCAATTTGAAGCCGCATTGAAATTCTCTTCAATGAAAGATTTTGAGCCGGATGCATTAGTTGAAAATGTTGAGCCTTTAAAAAAATTAGCTGAAACACGCCAACAACTAAAAACATTATTGTCTAAAGCGGATCGTTCACGAGATTTAGAAAAGCTACTAAAAGAAGTGTTGCAAAGCGCGGATACAATCAATGCGCTTTCAAGTGAGTTGGGCGTAGAATCCAAAGGAGACGAATAATGAGTACAGAATTAGACACTCAAACAGCCGCGCAAGCTGAAGAAGGCTCCGTTAGCTTTTTGGATCGCGCGATTGCGGCAACGACACAAACCCCAGCCGATACAACGAAAGAGCTGTTCTCTGTTCTTGCAGAACAAGCTCTAAGTGGAACGGTTGTCTGGGATAAGAACGTTACAAAAACCATAGAAAATGCCATTGCAGAAATTGATAAGCAAATGTCCATTCAACTTTCTGCCATCATGCAACAAGATGAATTCAGACGGCTTGAAGGTTCTTGGCGTGGTTTAGGCAAACTGGTGCGCGAAAGTGAGACTGGACGCAGCCTTAAAATTAAATTGGTCGACTTCCAGAGAGAAGAGCTTCTAGATCAATTTGAAGATGCTCCCGCGGTTGATAGAAGTCCTCTTTTTGATGCGTTATATCAAAAAGAATTTGGTACCGCTGGTGGTGAACCTTACGGGTTGTTAGTGGGGGATTTCCAATTTTCCCATAAAGACGAGGACATTGCGTTACTGCGTTATATGGGCGAAACGGCCGCCGCAAGTCACGCTCCGTTTATTGCGGCCGCTAATCCGGAAATGTTCGAATTTAACTCGTTTGAAACGTTTAACGAAGGTAAACCGGTTGCTTCTGGTTTTGACTCTCCTTCTTATGCTTCTTGGAATGCCTTTAGAGAAAGTGATGATGCGCGTTATGTCAGCTTAACATTGCCACAAACCTTAGCACGCTTACCATACGGTAAAAAAGGATTGTCAACGAATAGTTTTGACTTTGAAGAACTGAGTAATGACGCCGATGGTAACCCGTTACCAAAAAATAATTCTCAATTGGTTTGGTCTAATGCGGCATTTGAGTTAGGTCTTAAAATGACCCAGTCTCATACGGCCTTTGGCTGGTGTACCGCCATTCGTGGTTTGGATAACGGTGGTAAAGTAGAAAACCTACCTAATTTAACGTATAAATCTTTGGCGGGTGATTTACAGCAGCAGTGTCCAATTGAAGTGAACTTGACCGATGAGCGTGAAAAAGAATTAAGTGATCTTGGTTTCCTTCCTTTGGTGCATTATAAAAACACCAATTACGGTGTCTTTATTGGTAGTCAAACGGCACAAAAACCGAAAGTGTACACAGACCCTGATGCCACCTCTAACGCCGCTATTTCGGCTCGCCTTCCTTATATTATGGCCAGTAGCCGCATTGCGCATTATCTGAAAGTAATGGGCCGTGACATGCTAGGGTCGAACTTAGAAGCGCCTGATTTACAGAAAAACCTGCAAACGTGGATTGATCAATACACGAACTCGGGTGCGACGGGTAACGCAGAGCGCTCTAAAACACCGTTGTGTGAATCGTCCATTAGCGTTGTTGAACAACCTGGTCGTCCTGGGTCTTATTCCGCTGTGGCGCATTTACGTCCGTGGCTACAATTGGAAGAACTCACAACGTCCGTGCGTATGGTTACGAAAATACCAGGCTAAGTTATACGCTTCTTTTGGATTGAATGTTTTGGGTGTGAATGACAATGTTTAAAGAGTCTTTGCAAAATGAGTTTAATCA
This sequence comes from Marinomonas algicola, assembly GCF_014805825.1. NCBI lineage: Bacteria > Pseudomonadati > Pseudomonadota > Gammaproteobacteria > Oceanospirillales > Oceanospirillaceae > Marinomonas > Marinomonas algicola. The sequence goes on along the minus strand of NZ_CP061941.1, from coordinate 3,791,248 downwards.
ACTCGATTCAGATCAAGATGACTACCTAGTTTGTGCGCTGGCTTGTCTAGCGGAACTTAACGAAGACATGTTAACGAATGCAAGTACGTTTATCGCGTCGATAAATTACTTGATCGCAAAGATTGACGCAGAGCTCTCCCAACAAGTCTCAAAAATCATTCATCACCCAGACTTTCAGTCTTTAGAAGCCACTTGGAATGGCGTGTATTCTTTAGCCTATCTACCGATAAACGGCAATAAAGTGAAAGTTCGAATTTTGGACTTAACATGGGAAGCGCTATCCCAGAATATGAATAACTCCATCTCTCTGCGACGGACGCTTTTGTATAATTTGGTTGGTAATCGAGAGCTGAATACATCGGGCGGCCAACCTTTCGGTATGTTGTTGGTTGACCACGCGGTGACATTTAGTCTTGATCAAGATTACGATGATATTTATACGCTTGAACTATTAGCTGGATTGGGCGATCTATGTTTATGTCCCTTTATCTTTTCTCCTGCGGATGACTTTTTTGGAGAGAAAGGAGCGGATTGGTTATCCGATACAAGACGAGTTGAGAAAATTTTATCGGGTTCAGAATTTACATCCTGGCAGCGTTTAAGGGGCTTACCTGAAGCTCGTTATCTTGGTATGGCAATGCCTCGGGTTAAGTTAAGAGATCGTTATACAAAAGAATCGTCTAAAACGTTTCTATTTGATGAATCTCTTAAATCCGAAAAAGGCTTGTGGGGAAGTGCCGCCTTTCTATTTGCCAGTATTACAATGAGAGAATTTAATCGAATTAATTGGTTTGGTTTTATGAAGTCTCGTTGGCAGGACCAATATTCAGGTGCTTTGGTTAATGTACCCAAAAATAACATAGGTTCTTTTAGTACCTTGACTCCGACCCCCGATGTGAGATTCATCACGAGTATGGGCGTGTTTTATGCCGAGCAAGGCTTTATTCCGCTTTGTCATAGTGTGATGACGGATAAATATTTTTTCAGAGGGAATAACTCTGTCTGGAAAACTGGAACAGAAGAGAGCGACATGGTAATGGCTCAGTTGCAAACAACGTTAATGGTTTGTCGAATAGCCCATTATCTGAAAGTTCAAATTCGTGGAATGATCGGTAATTTCCAAACAGCACAAGAATGTGAGCAGTATTTAAATCGCTGGTTAGACCGATACTCAAGTAATTTATCCAGTGCCGATGAAGCCACTTTAGCGAGATACCCTCTTAGCAAAGGGTCAGTGACAGTAAAAGAAATAGAAGGAGAAAAAGGCCGATATTCTTGTGATGTATTGATTCAGCCTCAGTATCAATTTGATCATGTTTGTGGGGAAATGATGCTCTCAACAGACTTAGGTAGTGATTCAAGTCGGTCCAGTGGGGCATTAGTGTGATCTTTTGGAACGCTTTTTTGCGAGACGAACAAAGCCGTGGCGATGATGTTCTTGAATCTATTCGCTATCAGTTGAGCACCTTATTGAACTCAGAAGCGCCAATGATGACTTTCGCCAAAGGGTTTAAAGAGGTTGAAGCGTCTAACATTCGTTTTGGATTAGACAGTTCTTACAGTATTTCCAGTCAAATGGATAAAGACCAGTTCGCGCGTTCAGTTGAGTCTTGGGTTCGTTCATTTGAACCTCGACTGAGTGAGGTGAGTGTTTTTGTTGAGGAAAGTGACCCTTTAAAAAACGTCATTTGTTTTTCTCTAATGGCGAAAGTAAAAACAGCGAATGGAAACCATGTGTTTCTATTTGATTCGAATATAAGTTTGTCAGATCAAGTGGCGAACCTAGAGGGTCAAGAAGTTGTCTGATCAATTAATGCGGTATTTTGAAAGAGAATTAGCTTACGTTCGGAAGTCCTTAACTGAGTTTTCACGGTCTAATCCTGAACAAGCGAATTCATTGAAGCTGAATCAAAGCAGTAATGAAGACCCTAATATTAGTCGTTTAATCGATGGCATGGCTTTGTTAACCGCGAAAACCGAAAAAAAATTTGATGAACAGCTACCTGAGCTCTTGCAGGATTTGTTTAATATCTTATATCCAGGTTATTTGCAGACCTCACCGAGTTATGCGCCTGTCACACTGAATGAAGACCTGGAAAAATTGGCTGAGTCTGTTTTTCTTCCAAAAGGAGCTCAACTTTCGGCTGAGCTGAAAGGGGGTGAAGAATGTCTATTTTCGACTGTCTCTGATTTGCAAATTGACCCTTACTACATTCAACACATTCGAGCAGAATCCGCCCCGTTTAATTTTTTGACGCCCAATAATTTGAAGCAGGCGGATTCGGTTATTCAAATAGAACTTTCATCAGTGTCACCAGAGATGCTTTTTAATCAATTGAATCTTAAGCATTTTGATTTTTACGTTCGTGGTTTTGAAAACAATTCAAAAGGATTAATTGATCTTCTTTTATTGAATACAGAAGTCATCTCAATCGTTTCTCCGGACGGTGAACAAATCGAAATTTCTCCCACACGGCTAATGTCACGTATTTCTGATGCCAGCTTTCAATGGTTGCCAAAATACGGGAACCATATAAGTGGCTTTGATTTATTGCGTGATTATTTTATTTACCCTGATAAAGCCGCCTATTTCAGAATAGCAAACCTTGGTAAAGAGCTTGCTTCTTTCTCTAGCGGATCTTTAATCATTAACTTTTTTATTAAACAATTGCCCGTTGAATATTTACGTTTATTTGATCGACGGGTTTTTAGTTTAAATACGGTTCCTGCAATCAACTTATTTGAATGTCGTGGGGAGCCGATAACCTATAATTTTTCTCAATTAGCGGTGCCAGTTATCGCAGGTCTCGAGTCGACAAATGAAACGACCGTCGTCTCGGTAGAAAAAGTCTATGAAGTCTTGCCGACTGGAGAAATAGAGCTAAGCCCTCTTTATGAAGGCGGATATTGGTTTGATGCTTCTCAAGCACAGTGGCAAACGCGTCAAACCTGGAATGAAAAGGGGCAGCGCAAGGTGTCGTTATCTCTTAGTTATTTAAATTCGTCGCAAACGCAAAATAGCGTTCTACTGTCTATGCAGTTAAAAGCTTGCAATGGACGTTTGCCGTGTTTGTTATCGACAAACCATCCAATAGAATTGCTCGAATCCATTGAGTTACCTGGCGAATTAGTGCTGTTAAATACGCCAACAGCACCACAATACCCTAATTTAGATAATCAATTAAATTGGCGGTTTATTGCACTATTAAACGCGAATTTTTCCAGCCTAACTCAATCGGATAATCCAATAAAGGTTCTGCAAGAATCGTTACGAATGTGCTCACCTGAAAGGCTGTGCCCTCAAGCTGACGCTATTAAACAAGTATCTTACTTGCATACCGTAGCGCCAATGAGTCTTCATCAGCAGTCCATTTTTGCATCGGGTACCGTTGTCGAAATTATGCTTGATGACAGCATGTTATCCGGCAACATTGCTGTACTCGGTGAAGTTCTTAATTTATACCTAAAGCAATTTTGTAGCTTTGATCGTTTTATCCAACTACGACTGACGCGTTTTGGCAATGATAAAGCCAGTATTGAATTTCAGAAAACCCATGGGAGCCAATTATGTCTCTAATGGACACTTTATCTTGTAATGCACAACAGTTTGAGTTTGTTCAGGTCATTAGGTTATTGCGTCAAATCTCGCTTTCAAAAAGAATTGAATACCATCCAGACCCTATGCCTGTAGGTGATAATGCGGATGTGGTCGCGATTGAAAATGCACCCCATAACATCAAGGTGACTGTGGGATTAGAAGCGCTTTCTGGTTGTCGAGGTATTATTCCTGATTACATTTACCATGAATTGTTGCGAAGCTTACACGATGAAAGTTCATCTTTGCAGTCTTTTTTAGATGTGTTTAATCAACGATATTTTGAACTTTTATCCAATGGACTAACGGCTAGAAACGCATTATTAAGAGAAGAGCAAGAAGCTGTATTAGGAAAAACATTAACGCGATTAAGTCAGAAAACAGCACTTTCTCAGTTATACGCTTTGCCAAACAGTCTTTTAGATCAAACAGACTCGAGCTTTTTACGCTTTAGCTTTCTTCTCGGGTTGAAGACCCGGTCTCTTCAAGGGTTGAATCAACTGCTGTGTGAATACTTTAAAGTAGATGTTGATTCGAGGGTGATTGGCAGTACGACTTATAGAATGCCGGCACAAAGCTTGAGTCATTTAGGGAAGAGGTTAGGTCGCAATAATCAACTAGGTGGAGGATTATTATTAGGTAAACAAGGCGCTCAACTGTATCAAGCTTTAGAAATTAGAATTCAGCCTAAAAGTAGAAAAGAGTATTTAAGCCTGCTTATGAATTCGCATTTTTCTGCGACTTTTCGTCAACTGGTCTCTGCTTATCTAAGGGAAGTCGTTGATGTGAAAATTTATTTGTTTGTAAAAAGAGCGTACATCGATGCTCCAATTATTTCCTCGAGTAACCTCGGGTTCAGGCTTGGAGAGGCAAATTGTCTGTCCCCTGAAAGAAAGCAAAACGAATATCGTAAAATTCTACTGTAACCAGAGAGATTATTATGTCATACGTAAAATTGGGAAATTTAGTAGGTAAGTTAGATTCAAGCTTAAGAGATGCACTGGAGCAGGCCGCGGGCGACGCGATGTCTCAAACCGTTAGCTCAATTGAAGTTGAACATTGGTTATTGCAAGTTATTGCCTTGAATGATCCAGACTTTAGCTCATTTCTCAAGAGTCAAAGTGTTGACGTAACGACTCTCGTAGGCGAACTCTCAAATCGCATTGAGCGTTTGCCAAAAGGTGCCAGTGGTCAGCCAACAATTAGTGGCGCATTAAGTGAGTTAATGGAAGAGTCTTGGGTGCAAGCATCGGTGAATTTCGGGCACAGCCGGATTCAATGTTTACACTTATTGTTAACACTCTTGCAAACGGATGCATTTGGCATTCAAAAACTTAAACTCAATAGTCTGCAGTCCATTTCAATCGAAGCGTTGAATAGTAAGATTGGTCAGTTAAAACAGCCAACCACGAGTTCTTCGACAGGCGAACAAGCGTCTAACGACGTGACGCCTTCTGCTGGAGGTGCTCTTGATAAGTACACCGTTAATCTAACGCAACAAGCACGTGATGGTAAAATAGACCCTATTTCAGGTCGTAATGCGGAAGTACGTTTGGCCATTGATATTTTATGCCGCAAACGTCAAAACAACCCGATATTAGTCGGAGAGCCTGGGGTGGGTAAAACGGCCGTGGTTGAAGGGTTGGCTTTACGCATTGCCAGTGGTGAAGTTCCGCCGATTATACAGGGTGTGGAAATACATTCGTTAGATTTAGGACTTTTGCAGGCTGGCGCAAGCATTAAGGGGGAATTTGAAAACCGGTTGAAAGACGTTATTAATGAAGTGAAAAGCTCTGAAACACCTATTATTGTCTTTATCGATGAAGCCCATACTCTTATCGGTGCGGGTGGTGCGGCAGGACAAAACGATGCAGCTAACTTGTTGAAGCCCGCTTTGGCACGAGGTGAATTCAAGTCCATCGCGGCGACGACTTGGGCTGAGTATAAAAAATACTTTGAAAAAGACCCGGCTTTGACGCGTCGTTTTCAAGTTGTCAAAGTGGAAGAACCTGATGCCGCTGATGCAATGCAAATGCTTCGAGGTGTGGCAGCTTCACTGAAAAAACATCATAAGGTGTTTATTCGTGAAGACGCTCTTGATGCGGCGGTGAGTTTGTCTATTCGCTATTTACCTTCACGACAACTACCCGATAAAGCGATCAGCCTTTTAGATACCGCCTGTGCTCGTATTGCGTTAACGCAAGGCGCGAAACCTGAACGTGTTGAATATTTAGAGCAAAAAATCCGCTACTTAAACAGTGAACTCGATGCGTTCAAAATGGAAGATGCGGTATTAAGCGACCTCTCTCAAGATAGACAGTCTTTGGTCGACAACATTACTACACGTCAGTTGGAGCTTGATGCCTTAAATGACAAATGGCAAAAAGAATTGGCATTAGTTAAACAGATTGTTGTGCTGAGTGATGAGATTCAAGAACAGCAAGCAAACGATGCGGTCGATCAGGAAAAACAAACCCAGTTACAAGACTTGCTACATCAGTTAGATGACGTTCAAGAAGACACACCATTAGTCTACCCAATGGTTGATGAAAGTGTTATTGCGGCCGTTATTTCAAGCTGGACTGGTATTCCGGCAGGCAGTATGGTGAAAGAAGAAGTCGCTGCGCTCCTAACGTTAGAGGAATCCTTACACAATCGCGTTATCGGACAAGAGACGGCGATTAGTGAATTGGCGAAAAGCATTCGAATTTCTAGAGCTGGACTGACGGATAACCGTAAACCAGTGGGGGTCTTCTTAATGTGTGGCCCAAGTGGCGTCGGTAAAACGGAAACGGCCATGGCATTGGCCGATCAAGTCTTTGGTGGTGGTGATAACTTAACCATTATCAATATGACTGAGTTTAAAGAAGAACACAAAATTTCAATGCTATTAGGCTCACCTGCAGGTTATGTTGGCTTTGGTGAAGGGGGCGTGTTGACCGAAGCCATCAGACGTAACCCGTACTCTGTACTGTTATTGGATGAGATGGAAAAAGCCCACCCAGGTGTGCATGATTTGTTCTATCAGATATTCGATAAAGGTCATATTAAAGATAGCGAAGGTCGAACAGTCGACTTTAAAAATACCATTATAATCATGACTTCAAACGCAGCCGATCAAGCCATTTGTGATATTTGTGAAGAAACGAATGAGCGTCCTGAAAATCAAGAATTGGTTGAACGCATTCGACCCGCACTGCAAACGTTCTTTAAGCCGGCTTTCTTAGGACGAACGACGATTGTTCCTTATTACCCGCTAAATTCTGAAGAATTAGCTAAAATCTCTGTGATTAGTTTGAATCGTATTGCTAAAAAACTGGCTGAAAAATACAAAGCTACTTTTACATGGGACGATACTTTTATTGAATTTATCGTCTCTCGTAATACCGATCCAACAACAGGCGGCCGTGCTATTGAACAGATCATTAATCGTGCTTTGATGCCTAAGTTAGCCGAAGAATGTATTCAGCGCCTAAGTGAGGGGCTAACAATCACTCAGGTAAACGTAACCGTCTCTTCAACGGGTGAATTTCAGCTGACCATCGCGTAAACGAGGAATATTGTGCATTTTACTCAATGGGTTAAAAAAATAGTGGTATTAGCCATGTCTCTCATTGGCGTCAATTCGGCGTTTGCGATAGACCGCTTGTATCTGGCCACCCAGATCTGGGAACCATACCAGTCTGTCGATGAGAAAGGTAATATCGGTGGTATTGCGGTGGAGCGTGTACAATGTACCCTGCGCCGTTTAGGACAGCCGTATGAAATCCAGTTTATGAGTTGGGATAAAGCTCAGTTATTGGTAGAAACGAGTAAAATGCACGGTTACTTTTCTGGCTCTTTAAGCAAATCAAGGGCCGCTTACGCTGTTCCTTCTGAGCCTGTTGTTTCAGAAAAACTGTCTTTATTTGTTTCTCCCAACGTCACGACGAATATGTCGGATGAAACGTCAAAATATAATCTACGTTTTGGCGCAAAATTTAATACCAATAAATGGCTGTCATTAAAGCAGCAGGGCTATAACGTCATAAAGAAACCAAGAGACGCACCGGCCCTACTAAAAATGTTGTTGCAAGGCGAGTTGGATGTAGCACTAGAGTATGAATTGGTTTTTGAGCATGCTATGAAGGAACAGAACATTCCAATGGACTATTTTAAACGTATAGAGCAAGGCACTCAAGATTTGGCCGTTCATTTTTCTAAAGGGTTTATTAGACAAAACCCAACGTTTGTAAAGCGTTTCAATAAATCATTACGCTTATGTTTTTGATCATTATGGGTAAAGAGTAAATTATGAGTCTTAGTTTACAACTGGTTGAATTACCTGAGAATGAGCAGGTGGTTAGCCGACAAATTACTATTCCAAACTCTGGCGGAACCATTGGTCGTTCGTTTGACTGTACGGTGCAATTACCGGATTTCGATCGTTCTCTCTCCAGAGTGCATGCGGAAATTGTCTTCACACCAAAGAAAATCTATCAGATTATTGATCGAAGTACGAACGGTGTCTTTGTGAATGGGCGTCTTCTGGGGAAGGGGGGAAAGCACGAACTGTCTGATGGCGATAATATTAAAATGGGTGCTTATACTCTGCTTGTGAGTGACATTGAATCTTTGTTTGCCTCTAAAGACGATGATCTGGAGGTACCTAATGTCTCCCCTTTCTCTGAAGATGAATCGAACCTTTTTGATATTAAAAACTTAGAAACAGAGAAATCCGCCTTTAATGATGGCTTTTTGCAAACGGAATCCGATTACGAAAGCGTTTCAAATCAGCCGAATCAAAGCTCGAACTTTTCAACCGATAATGTATTGAATAAAGACGTGTTTGGCTACGATCCTTTTGAAGACGCCGATGATGATATTGTGATGAAGGGGCGTCGTGCTGATGGCTCAGAGGATATCGAGTCACTTGAATACGATCCGCAGGTAAAGTCTATCCAGCGTATTCATCATTCCCAAGAAGTGAGTGAACTCCAAGACAGTGTTGCAAGGTTAAAACAGATTGTAGAGCAACAGCAGAGTGCCTTGTCTAGCGCCATTGCCCATGAAAGGTTAATGGCGTGTTTGGAGGTGTCATTAAATAAGTTTCTTGATGAATTGAATCCGGATTTCTTAGAACAAGAGTTTAACGAATATATTTCTGGCTGGGGTTCTAAGGATAAAAAATATTGGAAACTGTATAAAAAACAATTCTCCCGTAAACAAAGCAAAGGGGAATATTATCGCCAGTTTTATTCCATCTTATTTGAAGAGTTTAGAGGAAAACAATGATTTTTATTAATGTAAAAAGAGTCACTTTGTTGGTAATAAGTACGATCATTCTAGTGGCGTGCAGCTCTAATCCTCCTGCTTTTTTAGCGCCTTATAAAGTGGACTTCAACGTCATTCCAACAGATGACATTAATATTTATTCTGATGATAAAGCACGACCAGTCAAAGTAAGGGTTTACCAATTAAATGAAGTAGGCCCCTTTAAAAATGCTGACTTTTTGAGCTTATACAACAAAGACAGAGAAGTGCTTTCTGGGTCATTAATCGATGTCATTACTTTGCCACCGGTGTTGCCTGGAGTCGAGCAAACGTTGAGTTTAGATATTCAACAGGAAGCACGCTATCTCGCGGTACTTGCTGAATTTGCAAATTATGAAAGTACTGAAACGAAATCATTTATTGGATTAGTCGCAAAACCAGATGAGCATCCAGTGTTTATTCGTATAACCAGCACCAAAATAGAGTTGACCCAACCGATTGAGTCAGCTTGGTGGAAAATTTTTTGAGGAGCTTAGCGTGAGACGTCATCGTAAAGTCGTTTGGAACGAGGGGATGTTTGTTGCTCCTCAGCACTTTCAACAACAAGAGCGCTATTTTCACCACTATATGGAGCAGTATATCGCTCAAGCTACGGGTGCTCATCGGTATGGGGTGTCAAAGTTAGAAATTGATACTCAACGTTTAAAAATAGGCAAAGTAGCGGTAACTGAGTGTCAAGGCGTATTTGCCGACGGTACCTACTTTGAAAATACACAAGAGCTTATTCTGGATATTCCTAACTCAACGTTAGAAAAGGTTATTTACTTAGCTTTGCCTATTTCGATTGAAGGCGCGAATGAATATGGTTCTGCTGTTGAAAATAAGCGCTACATAAAAGTACCGATTAATTTGTATGACTCCAGCGATGCTAGTCAAAGTTCTGTAGAAACAACATTGTCTGAACCTAATGTACGCTTGATTTTGGAAGGCGAAGAAGTCACCGGAATGACGCTTATCCCCATTGCAAAAATACTGGAAAAGAGGGAAAGCGGTGACGTCTTATTAGAAAAAAGCTATATACCCGCTTGTTTACAATATGGCGCCTCTGTGGTGCTTAAAGAAAGAATGAAAGAATTGCATGCATTAACTCAAGCGCGCGCTAACAGTGTTGTTCAACGCATTGGTGTTGGGCAAGACCGTAAGAGTGAGCAGAGCTTAATGAAAGAGTATTTATGGCTACAAGCATTGAATCGCTGGTTACCTTGGTTGCATTTGACAATTGATCGTCCTGAAACCGTTTTGGAAGAGGTATATGATGGTTTAATTCGTTTTTCAGCGGAATTAAAAAGCTTTGTTCCATGTGTTGCAGAGCCACCAGAAGAGTTAGTTAGGGAAAACCTCAAGCCATTATTCTCCAAAGTTTTTTCTGAATTGAGAGATCAATTGTCAATGGTTCAAAACGACAATGTGACAGAAGTAAACTGGGATACGACTTTATTCGAACGTCGTCGATTATTAAGAACGTCCATTCCAAATATTCATATGATGGATAATAAGCGTTTTGTATTAGCGGTTGAATCATCCGTTGGAACGGCCATGTTATCGCAGGTGTTTTCAAGCGCTTGTACCTTGAGCGGTCTCAGTCAAATTGCCGATTTAGTACGCAATGGTATTTCAGGTATTCCTTTGACCGTCTTGCCAATCGCACCCTCAGAACTGAAACCTCGTGCGGACGTTTGTTATTTTGAAATTGATACAGGCCATGAGTATTGGCATGAAATAAAAAATAAACGTGAACCCATTGCGTTACATGTAGATAGCCGGATATCTGATGTAAACATCATGCTTTATGCACTAGGGTGATCAAATGAATGAATTTCTTGATGAGGAAACGGTTGCCGTAGAGCCGCCTAATAAGACGTCACAAAAATCATCGGATGAGGCTGGTGAACTGCTTGAAACGGCACACATATTAAAAAACCATGCTCAGTATACGGAAGACTTACAGAAATACGCTTACTTTGATAATCCTATCTTAAGTGCTTGCTCTGCGGTTTTATCTTTAACCGTTTCTATTGGGCGTATGCAATGCCCAACCGACTTGTTTGTATTTCGTAATGGGTTAAAAAGAGCGATAACGGATTTAAAATACAAAGTATCTTTATTGGATTATCCTGCTTCTGTACCAGATAAAACCTGCTTCCTATTCTGTATTATGCTGGATGAGCAAATCCTTCATAGTGAATGGGGAGAAGAGTCCGGCTGGGAAAATCAAACGTTAGTGAGTGAATTGTTCGGTATTAAAAATGGTGGTGAGCAATTTTATGCTGTGGCAGAAAGAGCACTGTCCCAACCTGTGTTATTGGCCGATTTAATCGAGTTAATTTATGTTTTATTGAAAATGGGTTTCCAAGGTCAGTTCCGTGGAACAAACTCGCATCAAATTGATCGGTTGGTTCAGCGTTTAGAAACGACAATATTTTCTAAAAATTTAATGGTAGAACCTAAGAATGGTTATGGCATTAATATGTCCCCAGATAGTAGCCAGCTTAGGCTAACTAAGCCTAAGCGACCGGTTAAATACTGGCAGCAATTTCTTATCTTTGGGTTATTGATCCTTGTTGTTTTAGGCGGTACTTCCTATTGGTACGATTCAACCCTTCCTTTGAGAGCGAGTGATTTTTCCTCACTGGAAACCTTTACCGATACTTATTACAGTGCGAAAAACTCACAGTCAATCGAGTATACCTATACAAGTACACCAGAAGAAATGGACGCGGCGGCGGCCCGTTATGGACGGCCGCAGAATCGTAGCGGCGATTAATGTTATAGCCGCCATAATACCCGTTAATACCATCAGGTATGATTGACCATATACTTATTTATAGACTTTTAATTTAGGCACTTAACAATGAAAAAATATAGAGCCGTCATTGCTACTATCTTAATCACCTTATTAATCGTTGCTATGACTTCGGGCTTGTTTTGGTATTTTGATTTATGGACTTTAAAGTCTACATTATGGCTAAGCATGCGGTTTTTTAGCGTCATTGTGGTAAGCGTATTGGCCTGTATGTCTTTTATTTACCTCTGGAGAAAAAGAAAACCCAAAGAAGATAAGGAAGAAATAAGAAGAGCGGCTTACTCTAAACTTCATTTTACAGAACGGTTTAATCATCTTTGGAAAACTCAAGCTAGGCGAACAACGTCGCCTTATAGAACGCCTTGGTATTTCTTTATATCCGATCAAAGTCATGAGAATCAGTCTGTGTTATTACAACAGATGGGCTATGAGTTGGTGGACAATGAGGATGATGTTGAAATACAGGCGTCTATTTGCCGCTTCTGGGTAAGTGAAACATCGGTAATTGTGAGTATTCATTTAACCAAGCAAGCCTCTCAACTGTCTTTTCAATTGGACCAATTATTAACTTTGTTGAAAAAGAAACGTCCTCGCCAAGTAGCGAACGGGATCATCTCTTCTTTTTCGTTATCTGAGCTGGTGTCAACAGATGATAAGTCATTATTCGATGTCTCAAAACGCTATCGTACCACCATAAAATACTTAGACCAGAGTTGTGGTTTGTCGTTACCTGTTTATTCTGTATTCAGTGAGTTGTCTGCAGTGGCCGATTTCTGTGAGATTTTTTCAACGTTAGATGAGAATCTGCGTGAAAAACCGTTTGGGGCTTTGATGGCTGTCGAGAATAAAAGCGGTTTTGATAAGACATGGTTTGCAAATTCCTTTGATGAAATTCAAAGAAATCTAGCGAACAGCATTACTGTTTTCTTGAAGAAACAACTTAATACCGAATATCGAGAGTCTTTAGTGGCTGGTATTTTTCAAATTAATGCGTTGAAGACGGACATTGAGCAATTTTTAACACAGACGTTTGAAGAACATCATTATGATGACAAACCCATACGTTTTAGAGGGTATTTTTTCGTCAATTCAGGGGCTGAGAAAAATCAAACGGATATTCTTACGATGGTCCACTCTTCTGATTTAGGCTATGAAAGGCTTAAGCATACTACCGCGTCAAAAAGTAGTTTAAGCTTATTTGGTAAAAATGTATTACGACGCTGTATTATTCTAGAGTCTGATCTAGTAGGGGTCAACGTTAGGAAAGAAACCTTATTTAGAGTCACAAAAACCTTAGTCTATGGTGGCTTAACGGCGTTATTTGTCGCTTTTGTAGTGCTCCTTAAATCGAACTTTGATTATCAACAAATGCTTGACCAGCAAGCGATTGCGAAACTTCAAGAATATAAGGAAAACTTACAAGCAAATGAGATTATTCCTGACGATTTAGCATCACCTGTCTTTAGTTTATCTGAATTAAGGCAAATACATTTCTTATATCAGCAGCCTTCACCTTGGTATATAACCGATATCCTCCCTGATTCGAGTATTCGTGATGAGGTTAAAGGTGAGTATTATGCGGCGTTAGATCGCGTTTTACTGTCATTAATGCGCGATTATTTGATGAAAGATCTGTTTGTTTATAATAAGTTAGACGATAAGGTAAAAACGTTAGAGCTTTTAAATGTAGAGCAAATACTCTACGACCCTCAGAGAAACAATATTGATACCTTAGTCTCTTATTATATTGGCGCGTTAAAGGAAGAGGGAAACGGTGATGAACAACTATTAAGTCGCTTTGAAGAACTCGCTTACGATATCTTAACCACCAGTGCCGTTCCTATGCCTGCGGATAGAGAGCTTATTGGTCTAGCAAAATCGACGCTAACATCCGAAGATATGAGCGAACTATTATATCAACACATTCTACAAAACCCTCATTTTGCCAGACGTATCGACTTTAGGGAGCAGTTAGGCCCTTCTTATCAGCAGGTTTTCAAATTCAAAGAGAATTTTTCAGGTTATTTAATTCCATATTTATTCACTGAGTCTGGTTTTCATGACCTTTATACCAGCACGGGCTTTGAGTTAGCGAGTGAAGCGATTAAATCTTACGAAGGGGTTATGGGAAGAGTTAATGGTGAGGCGGAAATTAATAAAATTAATAAGCAATTACGCGATCGATTTATTGATGACTACATAGCGTATTGGAAAAAATTCTCTTCGAATGTGGAATGGGCATCAATAGAGACTTGGGGTGACAGTAAGTTACAGATAAGCATGGCCGCGGATAACGCATTTTCACCTTTAATTTATTTTTATAAAGTGATCGATCGTAATACTAACCTTCGATTTGATGTGGATTCTAAAGAATCAGCAGGGCAAAAAACAGAGGAAAATGAAGAAAATAACACAGTCGTCAATGGACGTTTGGAGTCGGATCAGAGTGATACGGCGAATCGAGTTGCCGCTTCCATTGCCTCGCCATTCTTGTCTTATCACAAGCTTATTGCGATCGATGAAACCGGACAAACGCGTCTTAATATGGCATTAGCCCAGTTACAAAATACATTAGTTTGGGTAAATCAGTCCAATGAAGCGCAGGATAGAGGTCAGTACTTTTTGGATCAATTAGAGAATGTTGATGCCAGTAATACCTTAATGCAGCTTTCTAATTTGTCGTCTAGGTATTCGGTTTCTATATTGCCTGAATTGTTAAAAGGGCAAGCGAGAGTAATCAATCGGCTTGCATTACAGGACATCCGTGGATTAATCAACCGTGATTGGCAGCAAGTAACGCAGTTTTATAAGGCCAAAATGGCTGGGCGTTACCCTATTTATAAAGCATCCAATAATGATATTAACTTACTGGATTTTAAGGCCTTCTTTGGTAATGAAAGCGTCTTTATTGATTTTTCAACAAGGTATGAGCCATATTTTTCAAAAGAAAGTAATGAGTTATTGATTAAGGGTTTTTTACCTCGTCAGCACTTTTCAATAAATGCAAGTTATCGTATTTTTGAACAAAAATGGCAAAAAATACACTCAACTTTATTTAATAATAATGAATTGGCGACACAGTTTTTCATTCGAGCACAGTCTATGACTCCAAATTTGATTCGCTTTTCGCTAAATGGTGAAAGTACGTTATTTCGCTATACTAATGGGCCAACTTTATGGCAACGATTAGAATGGCCTACGCCTTCAAATCAAGATGAAAGAATCACGCTTGAATTAGTCGATCGAGACAACAGTATCTATCGTAAAAGTGTGTCGGGTTATTGGAACTGGTTTAGAGTAGCGGATGTGATGCGTAGCTCTCGTCAGTTTGGAACAAAAGAGGCCTTACTTAACTTCAATTACAATGAGAGTAGTGTGGCGTTATTGATCAAATCAGAGCTTGAGTATAACCCTTTTTCTCCGAGCTTTTTTTCTGGAATCGCTTTACCTGATCGTTTGTAATCAATGTTTGACCTAAATAAATGGTTGGCTCTGTCACATTATGATGGTGCTCTATTATTAAGTAAGAGAAGCGCAAAACTGTCTTATGCTAATAATGTGTCACATAAATTGAAATGGGGGCTGAGCCAACGAGATGATTACTTTCTCCGCCGAGAAGCCGTTTGGACAGGAAGGGCTGAAGGAGAGAGTTTCCTATCTCGGCGCAATCTCCATGAAGGGAGAACATTGCTGCTTCTTGAATTTCTTGATGGTATAAGCCTGTCTGATTTTCTGAAATCAAAAGGCCGCTCTAAACGGATAGCGTTTCACGTTATTCCATTTATAGAATCGTTGTTTTATGAACTGGATACGCTTCATAAAAAAGGCATTGTACATGGGGATGTGAAAGCCTCGAATGTAATTGTTTCTCCAAATGGTAGGGCTCGACTTATCGATTACGCAGCGGCCAACTGGATTGGTTCATCTAATGATACAAAGCCCTATCTTATAACAACCCTGAGTTATGCCTTGCCGGATGATTACACACAAACAACAGTTTTAGCCTTCGTCGATTGGCATGCCTTTTTTATTATAGTAGATCTCGTCAATGCAATCCCTCCTGTTACACTAAAAACATTGTCTTTAACGGATTATATATCTTACCGCCAACAACAACTGTGCATGACACCTATTGATGACGTTATTAAATCCAAATTGCTTGAGGTGTTAGACGATTTTAGGCGCTCTTTAAATCCATAAAAAAAGCTCTACATAGCGCTTTATATGCCTATGTAGAGCTTTGATGAACCTTTGTTAAATTAGGTTAATGGATGATTTCTGGCCCCATTATCGCATAAGGTAGGAAGGTTGATAGTGCAGGGATATACGTAACGAGTATTAGGAAAACCATTAATACCGCAACAAAAGGCATCGCCGCTTTAACAACACTGGCTAAGCTCATCCCTGTTATTCCTGACGTCACAAATAGATTTAATCCTATTGGTGGGGTAATCATGCCAATTTCCATATTTACTACCATCATGATGCCTAAATGGATTGGGTCAACACCTAACTCCATTGCAATTGGGAAGACAACAGGAGCGACAATAACAAGTAACCCTGAAGGCTCCATGAATTGTCCGCCAATTAACAATAGAATATTGACAGCAATTAGGAAGGTAAACCAGTTGAAGCCAACCCCAAGCATCCACTCTGTAATCATTTGAGGAATACGTTCAGCGGATAGGGTATGAGCGAATAAGAAAGCATTAGCGATGATAAACATCAGCATGATGGTTGTCTTCGTCCCTTCAAACATAACCTTACGAGACTCTTCTCCAAACAAGGCTGGAAAGAAACTGCGAGCCATTACACTAAGGTTGCGTCCCCAGATTGGAATACCAGCTAATAAGCAGGCTGGGATAGAAGCGTCTACATTTTTACCTCTAATAAACACATAGAAGATAGAGATAGTAATGGACATAATCAGTCCCCAAATCGCTCTGTCTCCACTGGTGATGTTTTCACTATTAGAAAGTGCAAAGAAAGATAGGATTTCCCAAACTAAAAAGAATGAAACGCCATAGACTAATCCATTAAAGCCAACTTTAGCTACCTTTGAATCTGTTTCAACCACCCAAGGTGTGTCTTTTAATGGACCCATATCACGATAAACAAATAACGCAATAAAGATCGAGTAAACGGCCGCCACCACTGCGGCTTCTGTAGGCGTAAATACACCGCCGTAGATACCACCCATGATGATCACAATAAGGAATAATCCCCAGCCAGCCTCTTTACCACCACGAACAATGGCCCCAAAGCCTTTCCATTCTTCCGACGGCAAACCTTTGATGCGTGCAACGACATAAATAGCGAGCATTAACATACCGCCCGCCATTAAACCTGGAATGACCCCTGCTAGGAACATACGTCCAACAGATACGTCTGTTGCCGCGGCGTAAACAACCATAACGATAGAAGGAGGAATCAGAATACCAAGTGTACCTGCGTTAGCAATGATGCCTGCAGCAAACTCTTTTGAGTAACCCACTTGACGCATCCCCGCAATAGCAATGGTACCTATGGCCACAACAGTGGCAGGTGAAGAACCTGACAGAGCGGCGAACATCATACAAGCCAAGACGGATGCCATCGCTAAGCCACCTCGAAAATGCCCAACGCTGGCTATGGCAAAGTTAATCAATCGTTTCGCCACACCACCTGTTGACATATAAGAAGAAGCGATAATAAAAAATGGGATAGCAAGTAGTGTGTAATGGCTACCAACCCCGAATAAAGAGATTGCTACGGATGATAATGAATCATGAGAAAAGAAAGTAATAAATAATATCGATGATAAACCAAGTGAAATACCGACTGGTAAGCCAATAAACAGCAAGGTTAATACAAGCATAAATAAAATGATGGATTCCACAATAAGCTCCTTACTGCATTAATCTTTAATAACGTTTTTGTGTTCTTCAACAAGGTCTTGTGCTTCATGCCCACTGATGAGCATGGCACGCTTGCCTGAGAGAATATCTACAAACGCCTGTATAGAACGGTATGACAGCAGTGCTAAACTAATAGGAAGCACAATAAGGACGATCCAGCGATGCACCCTAGGTCTTAAATCAAACATTTCTTGAACAAAAACAGGGTAACGAAGTTCATCAGAACCTATGCCAATTTTAAACATTTTGGACCAGTATTCGAGAGCGCCACCATTAACGTCAATGCCAAGTAATGCCACCCAAGTTGAGTCTAGTAATATAAGCCCGTAAAGGCAGGTTGCGGCCGCGCCAAACAAAGAAAGGGATTTAGACACATGGGATGGTACGGCATTGAGAACGATGTCCACACCTAAATGGATACCTGTTTTAATCCCATAACTCATTCCTAAAAGTACTAACCAAGAAAAAGCGATTGTATTAAATTCTAAAGCGGCATCCCAACCCGTGTTAAAACCGTAACGGGCTATAACCTGCCCAAAAGAAACGGCCATAATCGAAGCAATAATGATGATCATTAGGTTCTCTTCAAGTCGTTCCATTTTCTTTGGAATGATTTTTTCAAGACCCCAAATAATGAGTATTAAAATAAGTAAGTAAAAGTGAGGCCAATATGTCATGGGTTTGTCTCCTGAACGAATGAGGATGATTCGATAGTCCGAGGCATTTGCTCAATAAGGAAGAGTGATAAGTAAGTAATCGAATAGACAGAATTGGTAGGCCCCAGAGGGACCTACCAAGGTAACGGTTTGATTAAGCGCCAGCCGCCGCGTCAATCAAATCTTTACCGATATCTTTTTCAAACTGTTTCCACACAGGCTTCATTGTATCTACCCATTCTTGGCGCTGAGCTGGGGTCAATTCGATAATTGTGCCGCCGGCTTTAAGAATGTTTGCTCTGTTAGTGGCTTCAGCGGCTTTAACATTCAAGTTAGCCGCTTGGGTAACTTCATCCGCAATTTGCATGAATTGTTCACGCGTGTCTTTGTCCAGACTCTTAAGGAAATCAGAAGATGTCATAAACAAGTAAGCCAATAACTGGTGGTTGGTTTCGGTCACGCTTTCTTGAACTTCAAAAAACTTTTTAGTGTAAATGTTAGACCAAGTGTTTTCTTGACCATCAACAACACCTGTCTGCAATGCACCGTATACTTCTGAAAAGGCCATTGCTTGAGGTGATGCACCCATAGCGGAAATCATTTGTTTCGCTACATCGGACGTTTGCACACGGAATTTTAACCCTTCTGCATCGCTTGGTACGTTGAGTGTTTTGTTGGCTGAGAAATATTTCATACCAGACATCCAATAACCTAAACCAACGAAGCCAGCATATTCATCCATTTCTGTCAGTAGTGCTTTACCATTATCTGAGTTGGTAAAACGAATAGCTGCATCCATGTCTTTAAAGATAAATGGAAGGTCAAATACACCGTATTTTTCAGTATAAGAGCCGAACTTGGAAAGAGAAGGCGCGAGTAACTGTACATCACCTAATAATAAGGCTTCTAATTCTTTTGAATCACCAAATAAGGTTGAGTTAGGATAAACTTCAACACACATTTTGCCATTCATTTCAGCATTTACGCGTTCCGCTAAACTGTTTGCCGCAACCACTTTAGGGTGAGTCGTACCACCTGTTACGTGGCTAAATTTTGCAACCACTTCACCTGGATCGCAATTTGCTGAGACAGTACCAGCGGCAAGAGTTAAGGCTGCTGTGGTTAGAGTAAGGCTTATTTTTTTCATTGTTATATAGCTCCAAGTTCGATCATCATTATTATTGTTTTGCCTACTATCGAGAAAATAGTGGTTTGGCAAATCGAAAAAACATTTTCAAAGTAGTATAAAGCACGAATGATGCCATCTTTTGTATTTTATCTTAACTTGTTGTTTTTAATGGAATAAATTTATTTCAAAAGGTTGGTTGAATGTTGAGTGAATAAGGTGGTTATATTTATGGGTGATATTCCACCCATTTTTCTCTTCTCTTGGGTGACGGATCGCCTATTTCATGAGATCTAGTAGGTTTACTTTTATTGTGTCAATAAACTGTCTTTTAGATAAATAACTATGTTGACGTTCAGATGTTCGTCCTAAGGCCAGTTCGCATAGCATAATGTGATCTGGGTTTGTTATCGTAAGGCGCTGGTTTTTCATTAGCTCAATAATAGTACGGGTTAATTGAGGTTGAATGCTGGAAAGAGGACGATGCTTTTTAATAAAGAGCATGACATCTCTTTTGTCTTTCTCTAAATAAAGTGCAAGAGAGGGTATTTTTTTGGGGAAATGGCTACTAAAAAGAGCCATGATTAATGCAGTGGGTAACGTCTGTGTATTGATCAGAGCGGTAATAACAAAACCATCTAGAAAAGCAACATGCCATTTCTCTATATCTTGCTGAGCTCGTTCAGAGAAACCTTTCGCCATCATGACAGAATAACTGCCACTGGATTGGTCTTTGGCCGTGCCGAGCCTCACAATATGATAGCCATTTTTTTGCCAAAAATGTATTAATTCTGGTTGCGCTGAAAAGCTAGTACAAAGAATATCAACCTGCTGCTGTTTTGCTGCATTTTCTATTGTATCTAAAAGTTGTGAAGCACGGCCAAGGTTCTGTCGCTCTGCTTTTGTAGCGATGCGACTCACTCGCCAATAACGATACTTGGCCGCGGATAGCCAACCTTCATGAGCTAAAAGTGACTGCGGTAGCAGGTGACCTCTTGGTCTGCGGGTTCCTTCAAGAATGGGTTCTATCATGATGTTGTCAATTGGACCTTCTTGAGTAATGACCGCAATAGACACAAGTTGGGATGACTCAAATTTAAGCCAAGTAGTCACACTTGGATCATCCATTAACCATCTTAAATCGCTAGGGGATGTTTGATAGTGGGCGCTTACTAGAAGGTTGAAACCAGCGATCAATAGATGTGTGTTTTCTAACCAGTTTTCACCCTTTATGGAAAGGGTTTCATTGAGACCCATACTAAAGGGTGACGCGGCCTCCTTTAAGTCGGTGCTATGTGCTGTTGGTGTTTTTTCATGTGTTTGATACAGACACAATACTTGATCGACCCATTGTTCTAGAGGATCATTTACTTTCCAACGAACTGGCTGATCTAAGTGACACTCAAGTAAAGCGATATTAGAACGCTGTACCTGTTTAATGAAGCGCATGCCAAAACCTTTGCCACCAATTTCATAACCATGATCTGTAGAGGAAAAAATAATACGTGGATAAAGTGTCAACAGCTTTTCAAGTGTTGGTACAGGGAAAGCCGCCGCTTCATCGACGATTAAGCAATCTAGTGTTCTAGGCGTTAAAACGAGTTCATCAATAGAATAGAAAGGCAGCTTTTTTTCCTTCTCTTGATGTTTTTTGTAGTGTAATTCGAGTGTATTAATGGCCTCTTTTCTTGGAGCCGTGACGCCAATAGACCACTGTCTATTTTCTAATTGCGTTGCTAATATCCCTTGAAGAGTTGATTTTCCTCGACCTCGGTGGGCTGTCATGATGACAATGGCTGTTTTGTGTTTAGACAAATGAGTATGAGTTAAAACTAAAGTATCCTGCTGTTGCTGTGTCAGTGAAAAAGACTCAGAGCAATCCATTATGGTTGCTAGTGGCGGATAAGCCTTATTGGTGGCTGATAAGTGCATAACAGATAAAGTGCAGCCTTGCTTTTCTGGTTGTGTAGTAAGATCTTTTGCTAAAGAAAAATCATTCATTCTCTGCATGAGCTGGACGAAAAAATACTGTTTAAAATAGGATAATTCAGACTCTGGCTTTAAAGGCCAAGGGAGATATTTTGCAAGTTCTAAGTCGGTTTTTGTTAACCAATCAGGTGTATCAGGAATGCCAATTGCAAAAAGGCCACCGCCCTTCACGCTACCTGAAGCGATGGCTAATCCATTTGCGCACACACCGTCTTCAACATCAAATAAGATGGCTTCACGGCTTTCCCCTAAAAGCAATGGCAGCTTTTTGAAAGGATAATAAGTGATTGTTGTCTCTGTGCCTCCCGATTGTTTTGATAGGAGAGTGTCGGGGGAGGAACAGGTAATAATAGGGGAATTGAAATTCTTGGTAAGCGCCTTAAATGTTTCGATACGCTTTTCTACTGGACCAATTAAAATATAGAAATAACGATGTTGATGGATTGCCTGCATAAAATCTCCTAATCAAGGTATATGATACCTTGATTAGGTTGGGTCGCTAAAGGCTATTTTTAAACGCTTCCGTTGCCCTTAGTGTAATTTGAATATGGCTAAGTCTTTTTGTAACTGTTTAGCGAGAGCAAAGGTGTTATCGCTATGCAGCTGAGATTGTTCAGCAAGCTCAAATGTGATGTTTGCGGACTCTTTTAATGAGTGCGAACTTTCTCTTATTTGCATCGTAGCAACACTTTGCTCCTCCGCTGTTGATGCAACCATAGCTATTCTATCTCCAACAGCCGTGATGGAGTTGAGAATTTGATCGATAATCTCCCTTGATTGACATACCGTTTCGACACTTTGAGAAACCTTTTGTGTTCCTTGGTCCATTTCTGCTACCGCAATAAGGCTATTTTTCTGTAACTGATCAACAACGTTTTGAATTTCTTCTGTTGACTGTTGTGTACGTTGGGCAAGTACTCTGACTTCATCGGCCACGACAGCAAACCCTCTGCCTTGTTCACCAGCTCGAGCGGCTTCAATGGCGGCATTTAGAGCCAGTAAATTGGTTTGTTCGGCTATCGCGTTGATCACAGTAACAACATCGCCAATATTTTTGCTACTTAACTCTACGTCTTTGATCGTCGCTGATGCTTCTTTAAATGCAGAAGCAAGCGCCCCAATGGTCTCCTCTGCATGGGTTATGCTGGTATTGCCTTCTTGTACTATCATTTTTGCATGAATGCTTTCTTGAGAGACTTCTACAGTGCTATTTGCGACTTGTTCAATAGATACGGTCATTTGCTCAATCGATGAAGCTACCTGAAGGCATTCATCTCCGCTGGTTTTGGCTTGCTCTTTCAGGTGGGTATTGGCCTCAGAAATAGAGACGCTGGCTTTCGATAAAAGCGTACTCGAATTCAGTATTTGTTGAATGACTGTCACTAGGTTATCACGCATGGCGATAACGTCCTTCTTAAGTATATCAACCTCGTTACGACTGTTTTTAATTTCAGGAGAGTTAAATTTAAACGTCAGGTCTCCTGCGCCAAAATGATGGAGACTGTCCGTAATTTCTGCCAAAGGCTTTAACGAAAAGCGTATGATAAACCAAAGGAAAAGTGAGAGGATTGTTGCGCCAATAAGACTAATAATTGAGAGGTCAAAAATAGCGTCCATAATGGTCTCTTGGAAGTCATCTGTGTAGCTTTTCATGACAACGACCCAGTTCCAGCCTTTTACCTGATGGAAGTTAACTTTCGATTCCCTTGTTCTGTTGTCTACGCCTGAAATTTTCGAAGTATAATAAAATGAGCCTTGTTCTTCTTGATAAATCTGTTGAAATTGAGTTTTAAATTCAGGTAATAAAGAGTAAACATTCTTTCCTACTTGAGTAGGATGAAGTAATAAATTCCCCTCATTCTTTTTATTATCGACGATAAAAAGGTAACCTGATTTACCAAATTTCAGATCACCAACGGCCTTAGATATGTCTCCTAAAATATGATCATAACTAACACCGATAAAAATAATGGCAATGGTTCTACCTTGTTTTTGTATAGGAACATATTTTGTTAGGTAGTTTTTTCCAAAAAGAGACGCAGAGCCTTCAAAGGTGTTGCCTGATAGTAGTGCATGATATCCAGGGTGTTTTTTCCCTAAGTATGTGCCTATTGCTCTGTCACCATTTTCTTTTTTTAAGGAAGTCGTTATTCGTAAAAAATCATCGCCGTTTCTAATGAAAACAGTAGCCGCTGCCTTGGTTGCTTTTGTAAACTCATCCACTTTTTTATAGTTTAAATTTAAAACCTCTCCATCAAGATAAGCAATAGAGCTGTCATGTCTATCTACTTTCATTGTTTTTGTGTCGTCAATGGCTAAAGAAGAAAACTGACTGATGAAGAGGTTTGAGTAGCTATCTGTTAAATCAACCGTTCTGTAATAGGCACTTTCAAGTTGTTTTGCCAGTAAGTTGCTTTCTACAAATAAATGTTCTTGATCAACTTTATTTAATACCGTATTGAAAATTTTAGTTGTGCTGAATAGAAGTACGGAGGTTGTTATTAAAATTGCAAAAAGGGCTCCCCAGCTTAATTGATGAGGAAGCGACATTTTTTTAAAAAACATAGTTGAGTAACCTTATTAGATACAATCCATCAAATTTGGCATCATCGTTTTCTAGATCGAATGATCATGTTACAAATGATTTTGACATCTTATATGTAAATAATTCTCATTTCAATTACGGGGTGATCTAATGATAACGCTTGCCTTCAGTATGCAATGGTTTGTTTTGCTAATGCTTTTTCTAGAACATGACGAGATCGACTGATATGTCGGCGCATTAGAAGTTCAGCTAAGTCAGCTTCTTTATTGGCAATGGCGTCTAAAATGTTTCTGTGTTCTTTAAGGGCTTGCTTTGGGTCTGGGCGAGACTCGGCTGTTTGCTGTCGATACATTCTTACAAGAGAATACAGTTCATCAATTAATAGGGTAATCAATTTCGGATTCCGGCTGGCTTTTATGATGCGATTGTGAAAATCGTAATTGCCTTCCTGATGAATATAATGGTCGCCATTATTTGATGTAAGGTAAGCTTCATGTTTGTCGAGAAGTTCATATAATTCTTGAAGTTCGCTGTCAGAAATATTGTCGACCGCTAACCTTGCCGCCATCCCTTCAAGAGACTCTCTCACTGAAAAAGTGTGTATCATATCCTCAGTATTCAATTCGACAACTCTGGCGCCGACATTGGCGGCTCGGGTAACCAATCCAAGCCCTTCTAAGGTTACAATGGCTTCTCTGAGGGGACCTCTAGAAACGCCATATCTAAGTGCCAATTCTGTTTCAGAAATTTTACTCCCTTGTTTTAATTCACCTTGGATAATAGAGTAGCTAAGAGAAGTAACCAGTTCTTCTGAAATGGTAAGGCTTTTAGATTTTTTAGAAGTAGACATGCGATTCTCTTTTCTAACGGCAAGGAAGTGGTGCGATCAATAATGGCGTTAATTTACTGCTTTTCGTTGTCTTTTCCTAGGAAAGACAAGAGTATTTTAATCTGATTGGTTATTTTTAAACATACTACGGTGACACGTTAAGGGGTTATAGATAATGAAAAAAATTAAAAACGAGGCCGCTTTTGTTAAAAAAGCAATTTCTATCGGGGAAAATTATGCGACCAAAAGAGGCTATTCAGGCTTTTCACCAACGATGTCGGCAAATCAAAAAGTGGAAGCCTTGTATAGATTACTTGTATTAGATAAGCTAATTGTACCTGTGCCTCCAGATAAAGAAGATTTGCAGAGTATGAAACATAAGTTGGCATTATGGATTCAAAAAGTTCTGCCTGCGGATGACCCAATTTTTAAGCAATAGAAATAGAATTGTGATGCTACAGAGGTGTTCTTCTATTCTATTCATTTACTAAATAAACAGTGTTTTATAGCAACGGCCTAATTCCATGGAATGGCTTGATAAATTGAGTATTGTGCTAGGGTAGCGTATTCCAAATAGTGTGTGATTTACCGTTTTTTAAAGAGGGACATAACGAAAAGTATCGGTTTGAAAATCTCTTTAGATCGTCACTATACTTGAGTTAATGGAATGATTTTATGAAAAAAATTCTAACAGTATCCTTTTTAGTCGCCTCTGCTGTCTACCTACTATTTATCATAGAAGGGATATTGTTAGAAAAAAAAGAGTATCGATCTGATCTTATACTCGCCGTCTCTCATTTAGAAACAATCAACTCCAGTTTGAATTATGAAGTACTGCGTAGCCAATCTTACTACCAAGAGCATTATGTTTTAATTGATTTAAAAGTTGAACGCTTTAAGTCTGCATTAGGCGAGTTAGAAGGCAATTTTAATGATGAAGAAAGTACCTCAATAATCAATGAGTTAAAGCAACGATTTTCTAATAAAGAATCCTTAATAAATGAACTCTTTGATACACTCGCTAAGGTGCGTTCTTCTATTGAAGTTTTGGCGTATAAATTTATAGACGTGAAAGAAGAAATTGATGAACTGGCAGAAAAAAATCCTAAAATTAAAGAGGATCTTTATCAATACCGAAGAGAGTTAGAGTATTTTTGGTTAAATGAACTGATTGAGAAAACCACAAATAAAGGGGTTAATTTCAAAAGCTTAGATCATCCAGTTTGTTTAAAATGCCATCCGTTTTTAGCAAAAGACATTAAAACCATGCTTGATCATCTTAACGTGTTGAACGATTATTCACAGCAGCTGCAAGAATATAATGAGCGTCTCAAAAGAACCAATGTTGAACTTTCGATTAATACTTTATTTATTGAGCTTGAATATTTAATAAATGATGCGGAAGAGCGTGAAATAAAGCAAAAAATCATTATCTTTGCCGCGGTCATCGCTCTTATTTTAAGCGTTTTTATGGTTTTCTATTTTGTATATAAAAGTCGTCAGCATCAGCGTATTAGCAAAACAGATCTTCTGACGGGTTTTGGGAATCGTAATCAGTTAGCGCAGTATTTTGAACAGTTGAAAAACAATTCGAATGAAGATACAGCATCATTTGGCATGCTGTTTATTGATTTGGATGGCTTTAAACAGGTAAATGATGTTCTCGGGCATTCTTATGGAGATACTGTCTTAAAAGCCGTGGCGACAAAACTTTCATTAAGGCTTGAAGAAGGCCAAGAACTCATTCGATATGGAGGAGATGAATTTATTATTATATTGCCAAATATACCCAAAAAGGACTTAGAGGATTTTGGTGATAAATTGGTTAAATCAGGGTATTTCTCATTACAGCGAGATTTAACGGTGTCTTTGTCCATTGGTGGGGTTATGTACCCTGATGATGCTCAGGCATTAGACGAGCTTATTATCAAAGCAGATCAAGCGATGTATGAATCTAAGCAAAAAGGGAAAAACCAATTTACGATGGCCTCCTAGTGCTTAGAGAGCGGAATCATTTATTTGCGTGCTTTACTTTATTCTTTAACCCCAGCAATGCCGACAATTAGACCATTGAGTGAAATACAGGCTCAGAGTACAATGGTTGCCTTCAAAAGAGGCCTAACCTCTTTTTACAACTAAAATTTTTATTGCTAGAGGTATATTTAGACATGCCAGCTAAAACGATGGATGAACTCGTCTCCCTTTGTAAACGTCGCGGATTTATTTTCCAAGGCAGTGAGATTTATGGTGGTATGCAAGGGGCTTACGATTATGGTCCATTAGGTGTTGAGTTGAAAAACAACATTAAGGCGGCTTGGTGGCGTTCAATGGTCTATGAGCGTGATGACGTTGAAGGTCTAGACGCGGCTATTATACAAAATAAGCATGTCTATAAATACTCAGGTCATGAAGATACGTTTACTGATCCTATGGTTGATTGCCATGAGTGTAAGTCACGCATGCGTGCAGACCACATGAAAGACATAAAGATCTGTGATAATTGTGGTTCTACCAATGTTACTGAACCTCGTGATTTTAATCTTATGTTTAAGACAAATGTTGGTCCAATGGTGAATGAAGAGTCTTATACTTATCTTCGTCCTGAGACCGCTCAAGGTATTTTCACTAACTTTAAAAATGTGGTTGACTCAACATCGCGTGCTTTACCATTTGGTATTGCCCAAATAGGTAAATCTTTCCGGAACGAGATTACGCCACGCAATTTCATTTTCCGTGTGCGTGAATTTGAACAAATGGAATTGGAATTTTTCTGTAAGCCAGGGGAAGATGAAAAATGGCATGACACTTGGGTCGCGTTGCGTAAGCAATGGTGGTTAGATCAAGGCTTAACAGAAGAAAATATTGAGTTTGAATACGTAACGGGTGATGACCTAGCACATTATTCAAAATCAACTGTGGATATCTTATACAAGTTTCCACATGGTTTTGAAGAGCTAGAGGGGGTTGCCAACCGTACAGATTATGATTTAGGTTCTCATACTAAAGCCCAAGAAGAGTTTGGTTTATCGGCTACCGTTAAGAAAAATGAGCATTCAACCTCTAAGTTAGCGATACGTGATTTGGAAGCCAATAAATGGGAAGTGCCATTCTGTATCGAGCCATCAGCAGGTTTGGATCGTGGTCTGCTTGCTATTATGACAGAAGCGTACACAGAAGAAGAACTAGAGAATGGCTCTTCTCGTATTGTATTGAAATTCAAACCTCATCTTGCGCCAATCAAAGTAGCTATCATGCCGCTTAAAAAGAATAAGCCTGAAATTGTTGCTTTGGCAAAAGAGCTTAAGAATAAACTTCAAAAACTTGGCCTTGGTCGTATTCTGTATGAAAACACCGGCAATGTTGGTAAAGGCTACCGTCGTCATGATGAAGTCGGTACACCTATCTGTGTCACGGTCGATTTTGATTCTATTGAACAAGAAGGCGCGCCAGTAACGGTTCGTGACCGAGATACGATGGAGCAGATCACGGTACCAGCAGCGGACCTCCCGGCCTACGTTATTAACTATTTTGTTAATAAATAGATAATAACGACCTGTTTTAAAAGCCGCTAGCTTGTTAAGTTAGCGGCTTTTTTATTGAAAAAAAACTGACCGTCTGTTTAACTAGAATGACTTATATTGGTTTAGCGATAGTACTTTGTCTCACTTTTATGTGTCAGGAAAGCCATATGCAGAACAATCACATTAATTACGTGGAATTTCCCGCTTCAAAATTAGAGGAAACGAAACGATTCTTTCGTAATGTGTTTGAGCGGGACTTTGTTGATTATGGTACTGAATACAGTGCCTTTAAAAATGCCGGACTGGATGGCGGCTTTTTTAAATCGGAGAAGTCATCACTGACTTATTATGGCAGTGCCTTGGTGGTTTTATACAGTGATGATTTGGATTCATTGAAAATGAAAATTGTAGAGTACGGTGGTGTTATTGTTCAGGATACATTTGTCTTTCCTGGAGGGAAACGTTTTCACTTTATCGACCCAAGTAATAATGAGTTCGCCGTTTGGTCCGACAAGTAATGGTCGGTTTAAGGCTGGATACTTAATGAATACCCAGCCTTAATTCAGATTAATCTGATTTCTCTGAATTGTCTAATGTGTCCGCCAATACTTTTTGGCTCAGCTCACCTAGGTGTTTGCCGTCTTTATCCAATACAGGTAATGCATAATGGGATAATAACGCTTTTGGAAGAGCAAACTCCAAGGGGGTATTTGGCGTCACTGTTGCGCTCGCAAGCACATGTTCAGTTTGTATAGAACCCGTAGGGGCCGTACTCAATGCTTCTTCAAGTGTCTCTTTTAAAAGGATGCCTTCAAAACCATGAGATGACTGATAAAACGCATAATCGTTTGATGCCATTTGAAGTAATGCATCCTGGAACCGCTGGCTTGTAACCAAAGGTATTGTTTTTTGCATAATTGTTTTAACTGGAACGGCACGCGCTCTATTAACATCCTTTACAAAGGCTTCCACATAATCGTCTGCCGGGTTCAAAAGAATATCAACCGGCGTACCAATTTGGATGAGCTCTCCATCTTTTAAGATGGCGATCCGATCTCCAATTCTTAACGCTTCATCTAAATCATGCGTGATAAAAATAATGGTCTTTTGCAGTTCATTTTGAAGCTGCACCAATTGATCTTGCATCTCGCTACGAATCAATGGGTCTAGTGCCGAAAAGGCTTCATCCATCAAGAGTATTTCTGCGTTTGTACAGAGCGCTCTAGCAAGCCCCACTCGTTGTTGTTGCCCACCAGAAAGTTGTGCAGGATATTGTTCTTCGTATCCCGCTAAGCCAACAGTTTCTAGCCATTCAGTAGCCGACTTATAGCGAACTTTTTTATCTATACCTTGTACGGATAATCCATAAGAGACATTTTCAATGACATTTCGGTGAGGCATTAGGCCAAAATTTTGGAACACCATTGACATTTTATGACGTCTGAACTCTGTTAATTCTTTGAGAGAAAATTTCATAATATCTTCTCCCTCCACTTTAATTTGCCCCTCTGTAGGGTCAATTAAGCGATTGAAGTGTCGTATTAAGGTCGATTTCCCTGAGCCTGATAAGCCCATTATGACAAAAATTTCGCCGCGATGAACATTTAAGTTGATGTCTTTTAGACCAACCGTATGGCCTGTTTCGGCCAAAATGTCATCTTTGCTTTTACCTGCATTTACCAACGGCATTATTTTTTTCGGTGTATTACCAAAAATCTGATAAAGGCCCGATATTTCGATGAAAGGTGTTTCATGAACCTTATCCATTGTTATGACCTTCTAAATGTTTCTGAGAGCGTTTTGCATAAGTCTGAGATACTCGATCGAAAATAATGGCTAAAGCAACAATAGCCAAACCGTTCAGTAGACCTAAAGTGAAATATTGATTGGTAATGGATTTTAAAACTGGTTGGCCTAACCCTTTGACCCCAATCATAGACGCAACCACAACCATAGAGAGAGCCATCATAATGGTTTGGTTTATACCCGCCATAATAGTTGGCAGGGCGAGTGGTAACTGGACGCCAAATAAGCGTTGTGTGGACGTTGCTCCATAGGCTGTTGCGGCTTCTAACGTCTCTACATTAACCAAGCGTATTCCTAAGTTCGTTAGTCGAATTACCGGTGGTATGGCATAAATGATAACCGCAATAACCCCTGGAATTTTACCAATACCGAGCAACATGACGACAGGGATAAGATAAACGAAAGCGGGCATGGTTTGCATTATGTCTAATATAGGATTGACGATAGCCTGTGCCTTATTAGAACGAGAAATGAGGATGCCAATAGGAATACCAATACCAATAGAGAGTAAAGTACAGACGGTAATAATACTGAGGGTTCTCATGGTGTCTTCCCACATACCAAAGTAACCAATGGCGAGCAAAGAGGCCATTACTCCAAGAGAAAGCTTCCATGAACGGCTGGCGGCATAAACAATAGCAATAATAACCGCGATGACCAGCCACCAAGGAGAACTAATAAGCAACTTTTCAAACCAGATTAGGAATGAAAGCAAAGGATCAAAAAAGTTCTCAATGGTTTCACCATATTCGCGAGAGAAAGATCGATAGGCGCCATCTAGAGATTTTCGAATATCGATTAAATCGCGGCGTTCGAGTTGTGGAAACTCGGTGAGCCATGAAGAGTCAGACATAAGTATTTAGCCTTTTAAAAGTAAGCATGTGTATCATTTGAATATTAACGTAAAGTGTTGAACGTAACGACACAATCACACTTTCTGTCCTTGAAGATGCGATTGTGTATGATGTCGTTTTATAGTGAATTTTTGATTTTTGTCGCAACGTCTGCTGGTACCCATTTACTCCAAAGGGCTTCATGATTCTCAATAAAGTATTCAGCGGCGATTTCACCATCGGCTTGGTTTTCTTCCATCCAAGCAAGCAATTTATTCATGTCTTTATTGGTAAAAGCACGTTTAGTGAAGTAATCGTAAGCTTGAGGTTCACGTGTGGCAAAATCTTCTGTTGTTACCGTGGTTACAAAAGAAGGTGGGTACATTGTCGGTTTAGGGTCTAAGCAATTTTCTTGAGTGATGCAATCAACAAAATGTTCTTTATTTATGCCTGAGCCAAAGTCTACTTTTACCATTTCATACTTGCCTAAAATAGCCGTAGGTGCCCAATAATAACCTAACCAACCCTGTTCCCGTTCGTAAGCGCGGGCAATGGACCCTGACAAACCGGCTGCAGAGCCCGGGTCAATCACTTCAAAGCCAGCGTCTTCCATTTTTAGGGCTTGAAATAAATTCACTGTAGAGATTTGACAGTTCCACCCAGCAGGGCAACCGTATAAAGCACCCAGCTCATCGTCTTCTGGATGTTCAAATAACTCAGGATGTTTTCGAACGCCTTCAATTGTGGCCAACTCAGGGTATTTTTCGACCATATACTTTGGTACCCAAAAGCCTTCTTCGCCACCATCAGAGAGGGAATCAACAGAGAAACGCAGACGTTTGTCATCAATGCCTTTTTGCAACGCGGCTAACGAAGCATTAGCCCACATTTCAGGAGCCACATCGGGTTCATTTTTCTCTAGCATCGAGGTTCCTGTCGGCATTGTGTCTCCAGGAATTAAATCGACGTCACAGCCAAAACCATTTTCTAAAATGTACTTATCTACATTTGCCATTAAAGAGGCCGAACTCCAGTTCATATCAGCAATAGATACATCACCGCAATCGGCTGCAAAACTGACTGTTGGGACAAGAGATAACGCGCCTGTCATTAGTAGAATATTACGCATGTGTGATCCTTTTATATAATAATGTCTAAAATACTTAGTTCTCAAAGTAATTTCAGTCTATATAGTCCAAGAGGTTATATCAAATCTATTTAGTAAAGTTATGTTGAGAACTTAGGTTTTTTCTCATTGGGTTTGCTCAAAAATTATAGGTCAGTAGGGGGCATTGACGTCGAGTAAGGGAGACGCATCGAGCTTATCCGCGTCCATCATGGAAGCCACTCTTTGTAGCGAAGACAGTATTTGAGTTTGTTCCCAAGGAGCCAACTCGGTAAAAGAGTGTATGAAGTTTTCATGCATTAGTGGCGGCGTGCCTTCCAAAACATGCGCACTTTTATCGGTCAAACGTGCATGGACAATACGCTTATCCGCCTCTGAACGGACTCTTTCTACCAGTTTTTTATCTTCTAATCGGTTTAATATGGTGGTAACCGTTGCTTGTGACAAGGACACATCGTCTGAAAGCTTTTTAACAGTAACGTCTCCTAATGAGGCAATAGAGCGTAAAACCATAATTTGAGGGATAGTTAGGCCACAGGTTTTGGAGATCCATTTCGATTGCAAATCGGTTGCGCGGATAATGCGGCGAAGATTAATAAGCACGTCTTGTATGTATTGATCAGACATAATAATTCTCAATAAAGTGCGTTGTATAATAATGTAATCATCAATCTTATCTGGATATTGCTATTTTTACAGCACTATTTAAGTGCAACTAAATGCCAGCTTGAATGTATGAATGCAATGGGGCGTAACAAAATATTGATTAGAGTAGTAATTATTATAGGTGTAATGATTACTTTCCTCTTTTACACACACAAAAAGCTATAAGCAGAAAGCGCGGATAGAACCATGCCCAAAAGCGCTTTGAGACTGAGTGGACGATTAATTCAGAGCGGGTTTAGAGGTAAGTTGAGCAAAGGCTGAAATAGCATGTTGCCTCGCCGATTTGTAATCGATTATGGGGGTTGGGTAATTTAGCTCAAGGCGCTGAGTGTCGCTTGGATTATGAATGGCTTTATTATCCAGTGATCGAAGTTCTGGTACAAAACGTCGGATAAAATCGCCCGAAGGATCAAACCGCTCAGATTGTCTCGTTGGGTTAAAGACACGGAAATAAGGTGCTGCATCGCACCCGGTAGAAGCACTCCATTGCCAACCACCATTGTTTGCGGCAAATTCACCATCAATTAAGGTGTTCATAAAGTACGCCTCTCCAATGCGCCAATCAATAAAAAGTAGCTTGGTTAAAAAACTGGCGGTAATCATTCTTAAGCGATTATGCATCCAACCTGTTTGAGCCAGTTGTCTCATGGCGGCATCAACAATAGGAAAGCCGGTATTGCCATCACACCAAGCTTGAAAACCGACTTCTGGGTTATTCCAAGTAATCCTATCGGTTTCGGGTTTGAATGGTTTTGACATATTGAGCGTATCGAAATGCAAGAGCAGTTGGCGATAAAAGTCGCGCCAGGCCAATTCTTTTAGCCAAATACTGCCCCGCCAGTCTCTACCTGCTTGGTCGCACGTGTACTCAATAGCAAAGAGCAATTCTCTTGGTCCAATTGCGCCTAAGCTAAGGTAAGGCGACAGGGTACTGGTTCCTGGTAAAGAGGGAATATCTCTCTGTTCATCATAAAAACTTTCTTTATGATGACAGAATTGCCAAAGCCGTCGTTTTGTCGCTTCTCCATCCACTGGCCATAAATCTTCTCGATAGGGTCCACGCCATGTAGGATCAAAATCAATTACGGCTATCGCTTCGCCTTGCTTTTCTGGAGCCGGTAAGGGGGCACGGTCTTGTGTCGACAATATTTGCAACCAGCGCTTGTAAAAAGGGGTAAACACTTTAAACGGTGTCCCTTGTTGGCTAAAGACGGGTTTGGCGACAATGAGGTCGATAGACTGGGCGTGAGTCTGGATACTGTTTTGTTCACATAAAACACTGACATCATTATCACGGCGCCTTTCATCTAAAGGCGTCTCTTGATTAAACCAAAGGTCATGAGCGCTTACAGATTGACAGAATGCCACAATTTTATCTGGCAAGTCAGCAAAATGATCGGCTTCAACCAAGGTAACTTGAATTCCTAAGTCGGCAAATTGCGCCGTAACCAATTTTATCAGGTCAGCTCTTAGCCCCAATTTTGCTGGGGATTCTTGATGATGTATCCATTGCTCTGGGGTGACTGAAATAATGACCTCAACAAGACCATTTTGAGACGCATAAAAGACAGCTGGGTTATCTTTTATGCGTAAATCATTTCGAAGCCAGACCACTTGCTTTGTATTCATACTATTTTACATGCCTTTATTGATCAAAGTAGAGTGAAATCAACTTCTTCTAAGGGTTAAATTTGATTCCTAATGCCGAGTTCAGCTGGGTAGTATGGTGTGATATAGCGTTGTTGCTGAGCGTATTCGCTACCGTAGTGTTTCAAGTAATGCTGCAACAAGGTGATTGGCGTGGTTAAGTTGACTTCACCGCGCCCATATTGTTCTATCACGGCTAAAATGTCTTGGCGTACATGACTCTCTACACTGCGTTTTAGGTAGCCCAATAAATGGGTTAGTGTATTGCAATGGTTACGGCGTTTAGCCGGTTTGCTTAATGCCTCCATAAAGGTACGAAAATAACAATCTCTTCTTTGTTTTAATGGCATTTCCTCTGTTCCGGAGAGCAATTTGCCAAGCGCTTTATAAGCCGGTTGAGATTGAGACATAACAACGTATTTATAGCGGCTATGGAAATCAATAAGCGTTTTCATACTCAGCTGCGCATCCACTGAATGACGAAATTCATGGTGGGCGTAAACTCTTAAAATGAAGTTTTCTCTTAGGTTAGCATCATTCAATCGAGCTTCTTCTTCAATTGGTAAGTAAGGGTATTTTTTTTGCAATAATTCAGTGAAAAGTCCAGAGCGTGCCTTTGCGTGTGGGTGCCCACTCTCTTGGTAGACCTTGATACGGCTCATTCCACAGCTAGGTGATTTTTTCATCAAAATATAACCATCTAAATGACCTAAGGTTTCAACATAATCTGCACTGGGTGCAAGAAACTCTTTTGTAACGTCAGAACCAGGTTTGTTTGAATAGGCGAGACGAGGTGAATCTGGATCACCTTCTAATCTTAATGTTGGTCTTGGTGCACCAAAGCCAGCGGCCATTTCAGGACAGAAAGTTTCAAAGGAAAAGTGTTGGTTAAGAATATTATCGCAAAATGTGGAGCGGCTATGACCACCATTAAAGCGAACATTCTGTCCTAATAAACAAGAGCTAATGCCCACTTTAATATTAGGCGTTGTGGAATCTAATTGAGGTTGTTTTGATGCAATAGTGGTTTGTTGATCTTGGCCATCGATCTGTTTCATTTTAATTGTGTTTTTCGAGTTCATTGTCGTCACCTAGTCATGTCATGATTGTTCGATTAAAATTTATGGATGAATTTAGTGTAGAGCACAAATGCGTTCACACAGATCTTTTGCACTCAAAAGCGCACCTTCAATGTCGCCTTGACAGAGCCAATCGGCCGCTAGGCCTATTTGTTGCTCCTCTATCCAGCGTGAAGCATCTCCCGCGATAGGTGAATGCCTACCAAGTAGCCAGCGTTGGCATAACATAGGGTTGCCTTGTTGCCCTGTTATCTCAAAAAAAGCGTTGGAGAGTTGCTCTGAAATAACGTTTTTGTCGGCGTCAACGTGGTTTTCACTCCAGTCTCGTCTTGCTTGAACCACCCAATTAGATGTGTCATCAGAGCGCTTAGGTTTCGCGCTGTCGTAAATAATTCGTTCAATAATAGGATGATTGTCAGGTTCGATTAACGGAAGGACCTTTACGGCTTCAAGGTGATTGGCTTGTGGTTTTGTTGTTATCATGGCACTCCATTGAGGACGGCATAGGGCACTGGCTTTATGGCTCTCAATTAAAAGGCTATCTGGAGTGTGAGGGCTTGCTAACAAAGCGCATGTTTGTGCCGCTGGTGCGGTAATGATGAGCTGACGACACACCAGAATAGGTTGGTATTGTTCATTTCGTAACAGCCAGCCACGGCTGGTTTTCTCTATTTGGTGAACGCGGCAGCTATTGATTAAGTTTGCCTTACCCATTAAATAACGGGTAATGGCGCTCATTTTTGGAATCCCAACGTAGGCCTGAAAACCGTCTTTGTTTGCTTCTGACCACTCAGCCACAACCTTATCTTGTAGCCACTGTTGTACCTGCGGTTTTAGCGTTGGATTGGTGATGTGGAAAAAAGGCGCGCCAAGATCACACCCTAAATTATCAGCTAATCTTTTACTGCTGCTGCGACCACCAGTGCCACGGCTTTTTTCCACCAAGGTGACCTGTTTACCGGCCGTTGTTAATAGGGAGGCACAAAAAGCACCGGCGATACCAGCACCAATGATGGCGATATCGGTTTCTAAATAAGATGGCGTTTGCTTCTTGAGCATGGTTTTGGCTTCCTATTGCAATTGTTGGTGGTTGTATTTATACGGAATTTAATTTTGTATAACTATTTCTTTTACAATATAGCTGTTTGTACAAGAAAATCAAATTTATTGTACAAATATTTTTTTTGTATAGAATTAGATGCTCAATAAAATGTGTGATGATTTGTATGACGGCTAAAGGTTTGCCCACGGGGCGAGAAAGAAGTGTGAATGAAATGCTTTTCCCTATTCGAGAACTGTCTTTAAAAACAGGTATTAACTCAGTGACATTAAGGGCCTGGGAAAGACGCTACGGTCTACTTAAGCCTGTGAGGACAGAAAAGGGTCATAGACTTTATTCTGAAATGGATGTACAACGTGTTAAAGACATTGTGAGCTGGATTAATAAAGGCATTGCTGTGAGTAAGGTGCGTGCATTACTTGAGCAGGATACTGTTGAGACGAACCGTGTTGAGCAGGAAAGCGGTACTTCTAATGAATGGCAGGTGCAACAATCGGCTTTGCTGATGGCAATTGAACGATTTCAAGAAGACAAGATTGATGCGCTTATTCAGCAAAATTTGTCGCAGTATCCGATTGAAGTCGTCATTCACTACTGGTTGTCTCCTGTATTATCTCATTTGCAAAATGCTCAGACATCCGCCGCTTTGAGTTATTTTATTGCGCTATTGAAACAGCGTATTAATACTCGACTGGTATCCAAAAGTAAGAATAAATTTCAGAAAAAAGTCTTATTAATCAGTCTAGAAGAAGATTCTAGTATTTGGGTATGGTTGCAGGCGGCTTGGTGCTCAGACAAGGGATGTCATGTGGTTGTACTGGATTCATTACAGAATATTGAAGACAGCTTTCCGCTGATAAAAGGCATCCAACCAGACGCTTTTATTGCGCATCTTGATAAATCATTTGGTCAAAAAAAATCTCTAATTAAAGCTCAACTTCAAGAGATATCGATTCCGCTTGTAATCTGCGGAGCGTCTATTTGGCTGGAAGAAAATCAGTCAACAGCCGAGAACGAGTCGGCATCCGTGATATTCTCAGACCCATTTGATGGGGTGCGTCATTTACTGAAGCAGATCGATAAAAATGTCTAAAGCTATCAAAGTGATTAAATTAATATATTTTAACTAAATTCCATTCTCTTATATCCTATTTTTAGCCACTGAGTAACGATCAAATTGAGTCGAACTCTATAAATAAGATGGAATGAGGGAGTTTAGTATGAAAAAGACAATTACTTTTGCGGTTATGCATTTTTCGATTGCATTTACCGTAGCCTATTTATTAACAGGCAGTGTATTGGTTGGTGGGCTAGTCGCCATTATTGAACCGGCTATTAATACGGTTGCATTTTACTTTCATGAAAAATTTTGGGAAAGCAAAAACAGAAATAGATGGCACGTGAAATGGTCATCTGTGATGGATTCATCGGCCGCTGTGGCGGGCACACTGAAAAACGTTAGCGCAGATTATGCGATGAAATAGAGAAAACACGATACGATCTACAAACAGGCTGTTATAGATCGTATCGTGCTAATGACTAAATAAGCTTCTGTTGAATCGATTATCTCTCGACGACTTTAGGCTGGTTTAATTCTTGGCGTTTGGTCAAGGCCTCATAAAAAGGCGCGTAAGCAGGACGATCTATATATTGACCCTCGCCTGATTTCGAGTGCAGCTTGCCTTCATGCCACGCCAGCTTCCCGTTACAAATTGTGGTCTCAGGAAGGCCATTAATTGTCATGCCCTCAAAGATACTGTGCTCGATATTAGACTGATGCGTTTTTGCAGACAGTGTTTTGCTTGCATTAGGGTTCCAGATGACCAAATCCGCATCCGCTCCAACTCTAATCGCGCCTTTACTTGGATAAAGGTTGAATATTTTTGCACTATTAGTCGAGGTTAACGCCACAAATTCATTTGGTGTGATTTTGCCGGAATTGACGCCTTTCTCCCACATCACCATCATGCGTTCCTCAACCCCAGCCGTGCCATTAGGGATCTTAGAAAAATCGTCTTTACCCATGGATTTTTGTTCAATACAGAAAGCACAGTGATCAGTCGCGGTTGTTTGTAATGTACCGGCTTGCACCCCTTTCCAAAGCGCGTCCTGATGATGTTTTGGTCTAAATGGAGGGCTCATGACATGAGCGGCGGCGGTTTCCCAATCAGTGTTTTGATAAACGCTGTCGTCTACTGTCAGATGCCCTGCAAGTACTTCTCCAAAGACAGTATGGCCATGATCTTTCGCATAGCGGATGGCATCCACGGCTTCTTCTGTAGAAACATGGACCAAATAAATAGGTGCACCTAATGTGTTTGCAATGCTGATCGCGCGATTAGCCGCTTCACCTTCGACAGAGGAAGGGCGTGATAAAGGGTGTCCTTCCGGTCCAGTAATTCCTTGGGCAACCATTTTGTTTTGCAAGTGATACACTAATTCACCATTTTCAGCGTGCACTGTTGGGATCGCGCCTAATTCTAAGCATTTAGTAAAACTGGAAACTAAAATATCATCGGTTGCCATAATGGCATTTTTATAGGCCATAAAATGTTTAAAGCTATTTACCCCATGCTCTTTGACCAGCGTTTCCATTTCTTCTCCCACGCTGTCATCCCACCAAGTAATCGCGACATGAAAACTGTAGTTTGAATGGGACTTTTTCGCCCAATCACGCCATTGATGGTAGGCTTCTAAAAGTGATTGTTGAGGGCTAGGAATGACAAAGTCAATAATACTGGTGGTTCCGCCAGCTAGCGCCGCAACGGTACCAGAGGCAAAATCATCTTTTGCTACGGTTCCCATAAAGGGTAATTGCATATGAGTGTGAGGATCAATTCCACCAGGCATAATCAGTTTGCCTGTGGCGTCTAACACCTCAGCTTCTTCTGGAGGCGTTAAATTTTCTCCAATTTCAACGATTAAGTTACCATCGCACAACAGGTCTGCTTGATAGGATTCTTCGTGGGTAACAATAGTCCCACCTTTAATTAATAAGCTCATATTTGATCCTTATTATTTGATTGAAGGTTTGAATGGTTTAATTGACTCAATGGGGTTTTAGACTAGAAGCACACCACAAAGAGAGAATGACACGTTGAGAGTGACAGACCCCCATCGTTTTATCATTTGGGGGCTGTCACAAAAATGGCACGTGTGTTGCTAGGTTGCTTGGGTTTGGCTATCTGTCACAGCGGCAGAATTGGCCAAAAAGTAATACACAATGGCCCCAGTAAATGCCCCAGTAAACCAACCATAGCTATAAAACCAGCTAATAGCCGGTACACCGAAGGAAATTAAAGTAATCACAACTGGAATCGCAAAGGAGGCAAGACCGGCCATATTAAAAGCAGGATACAGACTGTTAGGGGTATACAAGGCAACGAGGTCTAAATGCTGACGTTTAATTAAGAAATAATCCACAATCATGATGCCTGCTATCGGTCCAAGTAAACTTGAATAGCCCAAAAGCCAATTTGAATACATGCTTTCGACACTGACATCAGACTCTAACCAGCCCATTTTTTTCAATAATTCCCAGCCCATCAGTAAAATACCGATTAAGCCAGTTAACAAAGCCCCACGTGTATGGTTGATGTATTTTGGCGCAATGTTTTGAAAATCATTGGTTGGAGAAACCACATTGGCGGCCGTATTGGTCGATAAAGTAGCAATGATAATTAATATCATGGCCGCGGCAACCCAGAGAGGGCTATCAATTTTACCGATCAACGAAATAGGGTCTGAAATGGTTTCCCCTACCAATGTGGTTGAAGCCGCTGTTAGCACAACACCTAAAGACGCAAAGAAAAACATGGTTAATGGCAAGCCTATAATCTGCCCA
Organism: Marinomonas algicola; assembly: GCF_014805825.1. Lineage (NCBI taxonomy): Bacteria > Pseudomonadati > Pseudomonadota > Gammaproteobacteria > Oceanospirillales > Oceanospirillaceae > Marinomonas > Marinomonas algicola. The sequence continues at coordinate 3,750,913 of NZ_CP061941.1, read as the reverse complement.
ATCATTTGATCTTTTTGTGATTTCGCGTAGCGGCTGAAATCTGGAATATTAAGAGAAAGCGTTGCCCAGAACCCCACCATGGCGGTTAAACCACCAAGAAAATAACCGAAAAAACCAGCGTCTTCAGGTCTATTTGCCGGCGTTGCCAACACCTCTGTAATAGAGATTTTGCCGCCAGCCCAGAACATTAATCCAAAGCTAACGATTAACAACAGTGGCGCCGATAACGTTTCTAACCATTTGATGGATTCGGAACCGCGGATAACCACAAGCATGTTCAACACCCAAAAAATGAAGAAGCCAATAACTTCACCAACACCGCCTAAACTGGCCCAACTATCGGAAACAGCGGAAAAGAAAAGGTGAATCGCCAAACCACCAAACATGGTTTGTATACCAAACCAGCCACAAGCGACTAAACCTCGAATTAAACAAGGAATGTTTGATCCAACCATACCGAATGAAGAACGTAATAAGACCGGAAAAGGAATACCAAACTTGGTTCCTGGGTAGGCGTTTAGTGTGAGTGGAACCAATAAGATAACATTCGCTATCAAAATGGTGAAAAGGGCTTCCATAACAGACAAACCAAAATAAGCGGTTAACACACCGCCTAATGTATAGGTAGGAACACAAATCGCCATCCCCACCCATAAAGCCGCAATGTTTAACTTGCTCCATGTTCGCTCACTTACTTTCGTGGGGGACAGATCATCATTGTACGCGGGACTTTGACGGAGGTCTTGTCCCACCTCTAACTCATAGAATTCACCTTTCTTAACGGACTTGCTGCTCATAGTGTACCTCTTGTGTTTTTAACTTTACGCGGCTCATTTTTTTTGAATTGCGTTATTCGTTGATGGACAATTGCTTACTACTTTTCTTACTGAGCTTCTTATAATTATTTTGATCTGTGTTCCTGATAGATTCGTTCGCTGGCTTCAAGCATTGTGTGTAATAACACATTGGCGCCAGCGGCACATTCTTCGGGTGAACTGTATTCGGCTTCGTTATGGCTGATGCCATTTAGGCAAGGCGTAAAAATCATACCAGTAGGCACTAAATCAGCCATGTAACACGCGTCATGACCCGCTCCAGCATAAATGTCCATGTGACTGTAACCAAGTTTTTCGGCCGCGGCTTTGACGTCATCAGACGCATTAAATTCGACGGGTGCGAAATACCAGAATGGATCTACATTGATTTTAAGATGACGCTCGGAAGCGATTTTTTCACAGAAGGTGAGCAGCTCATTGTGCATTTCGAGTAGCACTTCAGGAACTGGGTTTCTTAAATCGGCGCTGAATTTAATGTTGCCAGGGATAGTATTGCGAGAATTTGGATACACCTGCATAAAACCGACGGTTCCCAATCCATTTTCATGACGATGTGCGATGTTTTCCATTTCAGCAACAATCAGAGAAGCGGCCAGCATAGCGTCTTTTCGCAGGTGCATCGGTGTAGTACCAGAATGAGAAGGGCGACCTTCCACTTCAATGTTATACCAGCGAATTCCTTGTCCTAAACGTACTACCCCAATCATTTTTTTCTCGTCTTCTAGGATTGGACCTTGTTCAATATGTGTCTCGAAAAAAGCGCCAATATGACGGCTGCCTAACTCGGTATCGCCAAGATAGCCAATGCGTTCTAATTCGTCGCCCAAACGAATGCCATTCACATCGGTTTTATTGAGCTCTGTTTCAAGATCGAAGCGCCCAACATACGTTCCCGATCCCTGCATGGCAGGTTGAAAACGTGAACCTTCTTCATTTGTCCAAACAGAAAATTCCATTGGCGTTGGGGTTTCAATGTTGTTTTCGTGCAGGGTTCTTAGAACTTCGACTCCAGACAGAACGCCAAATACCCCGTCAAACTTTCCTCCTGTTGGCTGAGTGTCTAAATGACTTCCTGTGCCGACAGCGGGTAAGTCATTATATTTACCAGGGCGACGAGCAAAAATATTACCAATCTTATCAATCGATATCTCACAGCCAGCGGTTTTGCACCATTCGACAAAAAGGTCTCTAGATTGTTTGTCAAGATCGGTACCAGCAAGACGGTTACAGCCGCCTTTTTCGGTCCCACCAATCTCGCCCATTTCCATTAATGTGTCCCAAAGTCGCTTTTCATTTATACGTAGTTGTTCCTGCATCGTGCTCTCCAGTTCAATATGTATAATCAGTTTTATTATTATTTGCAATTTAAATATTTACCAAAAGGTAAAAATAACATTTAAAAAAATACCATCTCGAATTCGGGTTTTATCAATTAACCTTAAATTTTAGATGGCATTAAAATCTATATTTTAAAAAAGCAATAAGCAAGCCAGTTTGCAATAAATATGCTTTGTTTTTTGATTTTGTAAATAAAATAACCTCGAAAAAAAACTTGAAATATGGTACTTTTACAACGCTTTTAAATTGAAAAAAGTTAACAAAAACAGCGTCTTATAATTTGAGGTAAAGTTTGAACACTAAACATAGTTCGTCTACAAAAAAATCAGCCAATAGAAAGATGCTGGAATCTCGCATTTTGCGGTCGGCTGAATTCGTTTTTGCGACAAAAGGATTCAGTGGATCTTCAATGGATCGCATTGCCGAAATGGCTAAAATTTCTAAGCAAAACCTCATTTATTACTTTCCAAACAAAGACTTACTATATAAAAGAGTGCTGAAAGAAATACTGGATATATGGATTGAAAAGCTGTCTGTTTTTGAAACACAAGGGCAAACACCAGAAGTCGTGATCCGTCGTTATGTGCATGAAAAAATGCAGATTTCTCGCCTGTACCCCAATGGCTCCAAAGTGTTCGCCCACGAGATTATTAGTGGTGCGCCAGTGCTTAAGGAGTACCTAATAAGTCATTTGAAACCGCAGTTTGATCGTGATGTAGAGCTTGTTAAGTTGTGGATAAATAAGGGATTAGTTGATGACATAGACCCTGAGTATTTGTTTTTTACTATTTGGGCTGCTACTCAAACTTATGCAGATTTTTCAATTCAAATTGAAATTTTGTTAGGTAAAAAAGAATTAACCGATACGGACTTTGATAAAGCCGAAAAAGCGGTCACTGAGTTTATTGTGCGCGCACTTGGTGCGAAAAAATAAATTTCAGGGCGTTTTTTTAATGATTATTTTTTTTACTTCTCTTATCTCACCTCTATTTTTGCATTAAATTTCATATAAAAGTCATTATATTTCATTCACTTAATGATTTTCCAATTAGGAAAATTGTTAGGTGAATTTTCTATACGATTCTTTTGGTGCACGACGATCCCCAAAAAAAACAATTTACTCCAATTCAAACTCTGTGATATTAATTTTATACCAAATGGTAAAACTTTTAATTTAACGGTATTTTTGGAGTGAATATGATTTCAGTTGCAGAAGCCAAGTCTTATAAATTTGTCACTGGACCTGACTTATTCTCGTTATGTCAATTATCCTCTCAAGTTCGAGATGAATGGTGGGGGAAACAGCTAACTTATTCCAAAAAAGTATTTATACCTCTGACGAATATGTGTCGAGACAGTTGCGGATATTGCACTTTTGTACAATCTCCAGATTCACCTCATGCCCATTACATGACACCAGAAGAAGTACTAAAAACAGCGTACGAAGGTGAAGCGTTAGCCTGTAAAGAAGCGTTATTTAGCTTAGGTGAAAGACCGGAAGAACGTCATCAACTAGCACGAGACAAGCTGGCCGCATTAGGCTACAGCGACACGCTTGATTATTTACATGATCAATGCGAAAGCGTTTTGACTCATACCAGTTTGTTGCCGCATATCAATGCAGGAGCACTGTCCTATGACGAGCTTAAAAAACTAAAACCGGTGGCCGCTAGTATGGGAATGATGTTGGAAAACGTCTCTGTTGATTTATTAAGAAAGGGGCAAGCGCATCACGCTTGTCCAGATAAAACCCCTAAACGCCGTTTAGATACGATCGAGCAAGCTGGTCGTTTGAATATTGCGTTTACCACCGGAATTTTAATTGGTATCGGTGAAACATGGGAAGACCGAATAGACAGTTTGATGGCGATTCGTGAACGACACCTTGCCCATGGTCACATTCAAGAAGTCATTATTCAAAATTTCCGCGCAAAACCCGGTACGGCGATGGAAGGTTTTCAAGAGCCAGATTTAGACGACATGAAAAGAACGATTGCTGTGGCTAGATTGATATTGCCCCATGACGTCAGCATTCAAGCACCACCGAATTTAGAAGTGGATTATGGCAGTTACATCAGTGCGGGTATTAATGATTGGGGCGGTATTTCTCCTCTCACAAAAGATTTTATAAACCCTGAAAGGGCGTGGCCGCAAATAGACAGTGTGGCTAAGGCTTGTGAAGGGTTGGGCTACGGATTAAGTGAAAGACTGACGATTTATTCTCGTTTTCAACAGCAGGAATCTCGTTACCTTGAACCTGGGCTAACGCAAAAAGTGGCGTCTCTGATTCAACGAGATGCGGCACAAAATATTGGTATACATGGAGGCGCGACACTATGAAAACCACTCGTTTAAAGTCAAACAATACAGAGTTATTTCACCCTAACGTAAGTCAGTCTATTCGCTCTATTTTGGAAAAATCTTTACTAGGAAATGAGCTAAACGTGTCTGATGCTTGTGAGTTGTTTTACACACAAGGTGTTGATGCACAAGCCGTTTTAGATGTTGCAAACCAGGTAAGGAAAGACCGTGTAGGCGATACCGGTAGCTTCGTCATTACCCGTAACATTAATTTTACCAATGTATGCTACATGGGGTGTCGTTTTTGTAACTTTGCCAAAGAGAAAGGAGATAAAGAAGCTGAATTTTTAACGGTTGAGCAAGTCGCAGATCGTGCTGAGGAAGCGTGGAATCGAGGTGCAACGGAAGTGTGTATTCAGGGTGGATTGCACCCTGACATCAATGCCGATTACTATCGGGAGTTAATTGTTGCCGTGAAAAAGCGCGTTCCCGAGATTCATATTCATGCTTTTTCGCCCTTTGAGATTTGGTATGGCTGCAAGAAAGCACGCCTTGAACCAGAGGCCTTTTTAGCGGAACTGAAAGCACTTGGCTTAGGCTCTATGCCAGGTACAGCGGCGGAAATATTGGACACAGAGGTACGTAAACAACTGACCAAAAATAAACTGACAACAGAGGAATGGGTGCGCATTGTTAAGGCCGCTCATTCTGTCGGTGTGCCGACCACTTCCACCATTATGTATGGCCATGTTGATCAACCTGTTCATTGGGCAAAGCATCTTGAGTTATTACGCGATATTCAAAAAGAGACCGGTGGTTTCACCGAATTTGTTCCTTTGGGTTTTATTCATTACGAGACGCGCTTATTTAATGACAATCCAGATAAGGTTCGTCCAGGACCCACTCGTGATGAGCATTTCAAAATGCACGCCATTGCGCGCTTAATGTTGCAAGGTCATATCGATAATATTCAAGCTTCTTGGGTAAAAATGGGGCCTGAAGTGGCCACTCAAATGCTGCTTTCTGGTGCAAATGATCTTGGTGGCACCCTAATGAACGAAAGTATTTCTCGTGCCGCTGGGGCAACACATGGTCAAGAAGTGTTCCCAGAAGACATGGTGTCGAATATACATCGAGCAGGCTTAAATGCCATTCAACGTAATACTCGATATGAGACTGTGCATACTTATCCTTGTGAGAATCAGAATCTCGAAAAGGCTCAACGACAGAGCCACCTTGAAAATAACGGCCTTGATACACGACTCAGCAACGAGCGGATTATTCCTATACAGGGAGTCGCCTAATGTCAGATTTAGCCATAACGTTATTAGCCGGTGGTGTGGGTGGCGCGAAAGCCGCTGAAGGCTTAGCCGCCAGTGTTTATGCTGATTCAACGCACATCATCGGTAACATTGCCGATGACGATGAGTTTCATGGTTTATGGGTGTCTCCGGATATTGATACGTTAATTTACTCTCTTGGTGACCAAATAGATCGTCAACAAGGCTGGGGAAGAAAGAACGAGTCTCATCAAGTGCTCAATGAGTTAGAAAAATTAGGCCAAGAGACGTGGATGACATTGGGGGATTTGGACTTGGCGACGCACATTTTTCGTACCGAGCTTCGAAAACAAGGCGTAAGACCGAGTCATATTGTACATAGATTGGCAAAAAGACACGGTATCACTATGCCTATTTTATTACCCACAGATGATGTTATTCAAACCAGAGTAAAAACGAATTTAGGTGCATTGTCATTCCAAGAATACTTTGTTCGTGAACGCTGTCAACCTACCGTCAATGCCGTTGAATATGAGGGCGCTTCGATCGCTAAAGCGACCTCTGAGTCCTTATCGCAGATTGAAAAAAGTGATGTGATTTTGCTTGCTCCTAGTAACCCTATCGTCAGCATTGGTGCCATTTTGGCCGTACCGGGTATTAAAGACGCCATTGAAAAAAGTAACGCTTACGTTATCGCTGTCTCTCCCTTAATCGGTGGCAAAACCATTAAAGGGCCGGCCGATAAAATGCTTACAAGCATGGGGAAAACCAATGATTCAAAAGGAGTTTATGAGTGTTATGCCGGTTTACTTAATGGTTTTGTGATTGATGATCAAGACAGTATGGATGCCACATGGTTAGAAACTCAAGGGGTGGATGTACTGGTGACGCCGACCTTGATGAGCTCCACGGCGGAAAAAGCACAACTGCTTAGCAAAGTCATTGAATTTGCCTTAGCGCATCGAAACGTGAGGGCGGCTTAAATGACTCAGCCTTGTATAGTTATCCCGATGAAATCGCCTAAAAGAGCCAAGCAGCGACTATCGGCCCATCTTTCTAATGCAGAAAGAGAAAGCTTGGCGTTGGCGTTATTCAAAAAAACATTGGCTTTTTTTCAACGACATTTTCCACAGTTAGAAACCCTAGTGGTCAGTGAATCAAGGTCTGTATTGGCGTTAGCTGAAACCTATGATGCTCATACTTTGTTTGATGATGGTCGTCAGGGATTGAATGGCGCCTTGAATCGAGCCTGTACTTGGGTCAAACAAGCCGGTTTTTCTCAACAACTCATCATTCCTAGCGATATTGCTGTTTTAGATCAAATGGAAATTACGGCGCTTTTACAAGCCTCAGAAAACGCCCAAGTGGTGATTGCATTAGCTAAAGATGGTGGCACTAATGCGCTTTTGACGTCACCACCGGATGCGATTGATTTCATGTATGGCCATCACTCGGCACAGATGCATCAAGCAAACGCCGTAGCCAATGCGATCACCTGCGACTGTTTGCAATTGCCCCATTTATCTCTGGACATCGACCTAAGTCATGATTTAGAGAAGGCCATTCAGCAACGTCCAGATTTATTTAAGGAATGGCGTCTACCTTTGCACAGCGCTTTATTTAAGGAGACGCGTTATGCCTGATTCAATGACTATGTTTCGACTCTCAGGATTACCTGATTTTCAAGCAGGGGACGATTTAGCTCAATCCATTATTGACACGTTACGACTGAATAACCAGCTATTAATCGAAGGCGATATTTTAGTGATTGCCCATAAAGTGGTATCAAAATCAGAAGGGGCATGCGCCTATCTGGATCAGATTACGCCTAGCCAAGACGCTATTGAATTGGCCAAAACGGTGAATAAAGACCCTCGAAAAGTTGAAGTAATACTCTCACAGTCAAAACGGATTGTACGTGCGGTAAAACGTCCAGACCAAGAGGAAGGCACTTTAATCGCTGAACATAAGAATGGCTATATCTGTGCCAATGCCGCGGTCGATGAGTCGAATGCTGACCATCCTGGACAATTGATTTTACTGCCGGACAACCCAGATAAAAGTGCCCAACAACTGTGTTTGGCATTGGAAGCGCATTTTGCGTGCAATCTAGGAATTATCATTAGCGACACGTTTGGGCGTCCTTGGCGCCTTGGACAAACCAATGTGGCCATTGGCTTAGCGAATGTGCCTGGGGTAATGCACATGCTAGGGGAAGAAGATGCTTTTGGTCGTCCTCTCAGTGTTACCGCCCCAGCATTTGCTGATGAGTTAGCCGCGGCGTCTGGTCTCTTAATGGAGAAAAGCGCTAAAGCACCGGTAATTGTATTTCGTGGTCTATCTTGGCCCAAAACCGACAGCAGCAGTCGGGATCTTATTCGTTCACATAATGAGGATTTATTTAAATGAAAGTATCTATTATTGGTGGCACAGGGCCGCAGGGTAAAGGGTTAGCATTGCGTTTAGCGCAAGCCGGAGTCAGCGTTGTTTTGGGATCACGTGATGCCGAAAAAGCGCAGATTGCCGCGCAAGAGTTAGTCGCAACCTTAAAAGAAAAGGGCCATGATGCAGACATTACGGGTTTGAGCATGGAAGACGCAACGAAGGCGTCTGATGACTTGGTTATTCTATCGGTTCCTTATAGTGGACACGATGCGACGTTAACGGCACTTGCTCCCTTTTTAGAAGGGAAAACCTTGGTGGATATCGTCGTACCTTTAGCGCCAGGAAACCCTAAAGCCGTTGCTATGCCACCAGCGGGCTCTGTGACAGAGTCGGCACAACTCCTTTTAGGGGATTCGATTAATGTGGTCGGAGCATTACACAATGTTTCCGCCATCACTTTAAACGATCTATCACGTCCAATTAACTGCGATATTTTAGTTTGCGGTAATGACTTGGAAGCGAAAAAACGCGTTATTTCTCTGTGCGAAAAAATGGGTACAAAAGCGTATAACGCCGGTTTAGCGGAAAGCGCTCGCTGCATAGAGGCTCTTACGCCGATCTTAATCCGTCTGAATATATCCAAGGACGTTCCCTTTAGCCATGCGGGAATTCGTATCTGTCCACCGGAAAATGCTCATTGATACAGAGTAGAAACAAAGCAAAATAACACAATTGGAACAAGCTAAATGATTAATGAATAACGTCCCTGTGACATTATGACTTAACCATTTTCTCTAAAAAAAAGACGATATAAAAATAGTTGAGGAAACAATCATGGAATTTGGTATTACGTTTAAAGGTTTTGTAAGCCCTGATCGCGCTCGTAACTTAGTGCGCCAAGCTGAAGCCGCAGGTTTTGATTACTGCTGGTTTTATGATTCACACATTTTATGGCGTGAATCTTTTGTCGCAATGGCCATGTGTATGGAACACACAAAAACCATGCGATTTGGTCCTTGTGTAACCAACCCAAATATTCGTGACTGGTCATTAGCGGCCAGCTTATACGCCAGTTTAGCGGCACAAAGTAATGGTCGATTTGATATTGGTTTAGGTCGTGGTGATTCATCCATGCGCGTTATGGGCAAAAAACCAGCAACGTTGGCACGTTTGGCGGAATTCACTCAAAAAGTCAAAGCCATGGTACGTGGTGAAGAAGTGGAATACGGCGAATGTGCTTCTCCAGTGAAGTTTCCATGGGCAAATGGGTACGAATTGCCTGTTTGGATTGGCGCGTACGGACCAAAAGCATTAGCCACAGCGGGTGAAGTGGGTGATGGTTTGATTCTACAAATTGGCGACCCTGATTTGGTTAAATGGTTCAAAGACCAAACCATCAGTGCTGGTGAAGCCATTGGTCGAGATATGTCGAACTTTAAAATCCAAGCGGCGGCCCCTGCGTATTTTGGTGATATGGACTATTGTATTGAACACACTAAATGGTTCCCAGCGATGGTGGGTAACCATGTGGCCGATATTGTCGAAAAATACGGCAGTGAATCTGGCTTGGTGCCTCGTAGTCTAACGGATTACATCGAGAAACGTCGTGGTTACGATTACTCTAAACACGGTCAAAGTGATAACCCGTACCTAGACTTTATCACCGAAGACATTGTGAAAAGTTTCTGTGTACTGGGCACTGTTGAAGATCACATTGCCAAAATCAAAGACCTAGAAGCCGTAGGTACTACACAGTTTAACATCTACTTAGACAGTGGTGACGAAGAAGAAATCATCGCCAACTACGGCCGTCATATTATCCCTGAATTTAAAAAAGGCTAATGCCGTAAACACATTTCAGGACGGGACAAATACATGACCATTAAAAGCCAACCTAGCGTTGGCTTTTTTGTGTCTTTAAGTCAGAAAAAACCGTTATTGATTAAAGATATCTTGCTGGTTTTGGGTTCCTGCTATAGGATGCAAAAAACGTATTCCACAACCTATTTTTAGTAAACAGATTAATAACAAACGAACATTCAGGAAGAGAAAATGCCTAAAGCCAGTGAAATTAAAAAAAATGCCGCGGTTGAATACAATGGTAAAACCTACATAGTGAAAGACATTGACCGTTCTGTTCCTCAAGGCCGAGCGGGTGGCAGTCTTTACCGTATGCGCATGTACGATGTGGTCACTGGTCACAAGCTGGATGAGACCTTTAAAGACTCTGAGATGTTGAATCTAGCGGATTTGATACGCAGACAAGCGATGTTTTCTTATGTTGATGGGGATGAATATGTCTTCATGGATAACGAAGATTACACGCCTTATAGCTTAAATAAGCAAGCTATAGAGGACGAAGTGCTGTTTATCAATGAAGAAACGGCAGGGATTCAAGTTGTGTTGGTAGACGACGCTCCTGTTGCGCTTGATTTACCAACCAATGTTGAGTTGGAAGTGATTGAGACAGATCCTTCTATTAAGGGGGCGTCTGCAACGTCACGTAATAAGCCTGCTAAATTATCAACAGGTGTGACTATCCAGGTGCCAGAGCACATTTCTACGGGTGATAAAATCAAAGTCAACGTTGAAGAGCGTAAATTCGCTGGCCGTGCTGACCATAAATAACGCTTAGCTTAGCACCGGTAGCCTGAGTATGGATGACTTTTCAGATAACGTTCAGGCTATCGTTGATCTTCACTCTATTTCGCTTTTAACACGTCTTTTTCCCTCTTTGTGAACCACCCGCCTTAGATTTACGTATTTAACGAATAGAAAGAGTACAAATGGACCACTTCACATTTAGGAGACTACGTCATGAAAGTACTGATTACAGGCGGTTCTGGGTTAATAGGCTCTCATTTCATTGCGCAACGGCATGATGACGACATCACAGTATTAACTCGTAATGTGACGCAAACCAAAAACAAGCTGGGTGATGAACACCGTTATATTACTGATCTGGATGCGTTTAATAATCTGGATGAATTTGACATTGTGATCAATCTTGCAGGCGAACCCATCGCCAATAAGCGTTGGTCTGATTCGCAAAAAAAACGGATAGAAAGCAGTCGATGGAGTCTTACCCAAAAGCTGGTTGATCTACTGAAAGCAGGGAGCAACCCTCCTAACCTCTTTATTAGTGGTTCTGCGATTGGTTTCTATGGCAAGCAAGGTGAGCATGTTATTGATGAAGATTTTGTGGCCACACATGATGATTTTAGTCATCGCTTGTGCGCGCGTTGGGAATCCATTGCTCAGCAAGCTGAGTCGGAGAAAACCCGTGTCTGCATTATTCGAACTGGTATTGTATTGAGTAAGCAGGGCGGTGCATTGGAAAAAATGCGGGTACCCTTTAAATTGGGAGTAGGTGGGCCGATTGGGAGTGGTACACAATATATGTCATGGATACACCTAGACGATATGTTGCGAGGCATTGTTTATCTTATTCATAATACTGAGTGCTCAGGTGTGTACAACTTTACGGCACCAGAGCCTGTAACCAACGATGAGTTTAGTCGAGAATTTGCCGCTTCTTTGAAGCGACCTTGCTTTTTTAGAGTACCGGCCTTTGTTATGAGCGCCATGATGGGAGAAATGTCGACCTTGGTGTTAGATGGTCAGAAGGTTATTCCAAACCGTTTGCAAGAAAGTGGTTATCGATTTTTGTACCCAGATATTTGGCGTGCCTTTCAATCGTTAACCCATTCATAAAAAACGCCCTATCAAAGTAGGGCGTTATACGCTGTTGCTTAGGTGTCTAAAAGTGAACTACAGGTTCAAGTAAAACACGATAGAAACCGCAATGGGGGCAATAAAACGTGATACGAACAACCACACACTGTGCGCTTTTTCGCTAATGCCCAACTCGTCGAAACTGTATTTAGGCAGTACCGCCCAACCAGCGAATAAAGAAACAAAAATACCACCTAATGGCAGCATGATATTCGCGGTTGCGTAATCTAATAGATCAAACATGTTTTTGCCGAAAGGTGTAAAATCAGACCATTCATTGAAAGCTAATAAACAACTGATACCGAGTGCCCAGACCAGTAAACCTAAAGAAACTGAGGCTTTTATACGGCTTAGTTTGAACTTTTCTACTAAGAATGCAACCGTAGGTTCTAACAGTGAAATAGCCGATGTCCAAGCGGCTACACCAACGAGAACAAAGAATAACAAGCCAAAAAGTTGACCTCCTGGCATTTGGCCAAAAGCGACAGGTAAGCTCACAAACATTAAGCCCGGGCCTGCACTTGGATCCATCCCATTGGTGAAAATGATTGGAAAAATGGCCAACCCAGCCACAAGAGCAACGACAGTATCAAGTGCAGCAATAGCGAATACCGTACCCGTTACAGACGCTTTTTTTGGCATGTAGGCACCATAAGCCATAATGGTCCCCATACCTAGGGATAAGGTAAAGAACGAATGACCAAGGGCGACTAAAACAGCATCCCAAGACAACTCAGAAGGGTCAAAGTGAAACATAAAGTCCCACCCTTGAGAGAATCCCTCTAAGGTCATTGCATAAATGAGTAGGATGATTAACAACACAAACAAGGCTGGCATCATAATGCGAGTCGCACGCTCTAAGCCCTTGTTAACACCGCCAATCACAATGATGGTGGTCATAATAGCGAAAAGGGTGTGCCAGAATAACATGGTACCTGGACTGGCAAGCAGCTGATCAAAGGTTGCTCCGGCGGCATCAGATGAAATACCGACAAACGTGCCTTTTGCCATTTCGGCAATATAGTGGAGAACCCAGCCAGCGACCACAGAATAGAAAGAAAAAATCATCACGCCGGAGAGCATGCCCATCATACCGACCAAAGACCAGTTTGTCGTTTTGCCTGACTCTTCAGCGATATCATGCAGCGCATTTATTGGGCTTTTACGGGCGCGGCGACCAATAAAAACCTCTGACATCATGATAGGAACACCAACACATAAAATACACACTAGGTAAACGAGGACAAAAGCCCCCCCTCCGTTTTCACCTGTGATGTACGGAAATTTCCAAATATTACCTAGCCCTACGGCGGAACCTACGGCGGCTAAGATAAAGATCCATCGGCTCGCCCAAAAGCCATGAATAGAGTGTTTCTCTTGCATAAATCTCTCAATTAATTAATAGAAGGAATAAACAGCGTGTAAATACAGAATGCGAGGCATTAACGTAAGAAATTAATCATCATTACCCACAGTAACGGATCATTTTTAAGAACTTGTATTTACGGTGGGGAATTTTCCAAAGATTCGTTCAAAGGTGCAAGGAGAAACAGCGACTTAAGCTATTAAATTGAATAAAAACGTAATTAATGACTGTTAAATCGTAATTTTCCAGAAAATAAACAGAATGGAATCGCCTGGTGAGAAGGTATTTGATCACTACACGAAATGATGTCGCCAGCCTTTTTCTAGCGACAGCTCATGAGGGTTGGGTAATGAGTACGATTGGCGATAACTTTATGTCCAGTAAAAATCAGGTGTAGGCTGGTGGAATTTAGGTGTCGGATAATCCTTAGATACTCCGATTCTAGGTATAAAATTTGTCGATTGAGTTACTTGATTTAAACCAATAATTTATTAATTTGGTCATAAAGTCAGGCTTTCATTGCCAAATGAAAACCTGTTTTCTGCGTACATCCTCTGTCTGTTAGAACATCACAACCTCAGAGAAATGAGGTTGCTATTGAGTGTGATTACGCTGTTTTTGGCCAACGAATTACAATGGATAGTAAAGCCGCTACGGCTAATAACCAGCTGTATTGAACGTAACCAACTAGTTCTAACGGCGATACTTTTGCCAAAGATGAGGCTAATAATATTTGCGCACCATATGGCAAAATGCCTTGTACTACACAAGAAAAAATATCCAATAGGCTGGCACTGCGCTTCGGGTCAACCTTGTATCGTTCGGCGATGTCTTTAGCAACCGAACCGTTTATTAGAATTGAAATGGTGTTGTTGGCGGTGCAAAGATTGGTTAATGCCACAGAAGCACTTATGCTCAACTCTCCTGCTCTTGTAGAGCCTTCTTTGGCGCCGAACGTGCTCGCAATACGCTCGATACAAGTCACCAACCAATTCAGGCCACCTTGTGACTTCATTAGTGCGCCCAGCCCTCCGATGAATAAAGAGAGAATTAAAATTTCCTGCATGCCAGTATAGCCAGCGTAAATATCTGAAGACCAAGAAGCGACAGAATAATCTGCTTGCATCGTTAAACCAATTAGTCCAGCTAACACGATGCCACTGAACAAGACCAAAATGACATTAACACCCGCGACGGCTAAACCTAATACGGCCACATAAGGCAAAACGCGAATGAGTTCGTACTCTTTAATGTCGGTAATCTGAGCATGACTGCTTTGAAAGAACAACCAAACTAAAGTAATGCAGGCAGCCGGTAAGGCAATTTTAAAGTTCATGCGGAACTTATCGCGCATATCGCATCCTTGGGTTCGGGTTGCGGCGATGGTTGTGTCTGAAATAATGGATAGATTATCACCGAACATAGCGCCGCCTATGACAGTACCTACTGTTAATAACAGAGGTAGATCTGCGGCTTCCGAAACACCAATGGCAATGGGGGCTATGGCCGCAATAGTGCCCATAGAGGTTCCCATAGACGTAGCAACAAATGCCGTTATGACAAACAGACCAGGTAATAACAATGACGGTGGTACTATGCTTAAGCCAAAGTTAACGGTCGCATCCACACCGCCAACACTCTTAGCGACGCTAGCAAATGCACCGGCTAAGAGATAAATCAAGATCATGGTAATAATGGTGTTATCACCAACACCCTGAATAAAGGTGTCAATGCGTTTCTCAAACTGACCTTTGCCCAGTAGTATGGCCAAAGCAATGGCGGGTAAAATAGCCACAGGTGCGGATATCTGATAAAAAGCGAAGTCTACCCCTTGAGATTGATACCAAAGACCGCTACCTACGAAAAGAGCAAGAAAAAGTAATAATGGCAGTAGTGCCAAAGGAGATTTAGAAGTCATATTGTCTGCGGGTTCCAGAGGTAAATTAGCCCCGCCACTTTTGATGTTGGGGATGAAAGACGCAGATGATAGATAAATACTGGCAATAAAACCAATAACAATTAGTGATGTGGTAGTGACCAAACGTTATAACAAATTAGCTTTAATTTCAATTTTATTATTCAGTAAAGGTATAAGTGGGAAAGATAAAAAGTTCAGCTCACACCGAACTTTTTATTGGATTTATGACCGCCGTTGCAGTAACGAAAGCCACTCTTATGTTTGTTAACGACTTTTTAGTTTATAGACCATCACGTAATCACCAATTGTCGTACCAATAGAGCCATGCCCGCCAATACTAGGAACGCCCATTTTATCGGTAGTTTGAGCGGTGTCATATCTTCAATGGTCCCATTTTTAGGCCGTTAAACGGCAGTATGTCCGCTCAACAGGACCGTTTTTTCAAAAGGGAAAGAGCGAACATACCCGACAGTTATATGGGCCATGTTTTGTTACACATTACCCATAGGGTTAATGTGATAATGGCTTCCAGCGCCATGCATCAATTATCAGAAAAACAAGTAAGCTGACGCCCATCACAGGTAAACAAATACTAAGAAATAGGGCGATGACGACAGAGGTAACCTTTCCAAAAGCTGTCATCTTACTCCACGCTTGCATTAAGGGTTTTGCTGTTTGTCCGGCGGCTGGGCGACGCATCCACCACATTTTATAGCCCCAGAGGATCATCAAGCATAGGGATAAGCCAAAGACAGTTAATACTATTTGATTGGCCACTCCGAACAAAATCCCCATGTGAGCATCAATTCCCCAGCGAATGAGTTTGGCCACGATAGGAAAGGTTTCAAAGTCTGAACGGCTGATGACGGTCATATTGCGTGGATCTACCGCGACACTGTCGACTTGAGAAGGCCAAGAGCGATCAATCTCACGAACAAACCACGCCTTATCAGCGCTCTTTGGTGGCTTGATTTCCAGTTTAGCGGCATCGATTCCGGCCGCTCTTGCAGAGGCCAATACTTGATCAAATAATTGATCATTCTCAACAGGGGGTTGAGACTCTGTAGCGTGTCCAGAATGATGATTGTGCTCGGCGTGTTCATCCATGGTGACTTTTTCAGCGGTTAACGAAAGTGAAACGGAAGGGGTAACCCAGCCAAGTACTTTACGCACTTCGCTAATGTTGCCACCAGCCCATTTTGACCAAGTTAATCCTGTGGCAGAAACAAAAAGTAAGCCGATAAAAATGACCAAGCCCAATTGACCATGACGTCTACGTTTTGCTAAAAGAGCGGTACGAGAAGCAAATTCAGCCTTGTTTTTCTTGCCGCCTTTTATCCATAAGAACACCCCGCCTAAAGCGGCAAACCATAACCATGACGCCGCTAATTCACTGTAATAACGACCAAACTCTCCGAGTAATAATTGACGGTGTAAGTAATCAATCGTCGTGCGAAAGGGTAAAATACCGCTGGTACCATAAACGGCCAAATTGCCTTTTAACTCTAGTGTCACTGGATCTATGAAAAGGGCTCTTGCACCGGATAGTCCTGCGGTAGGGTCAAGAAACATGATGCGTGTTGTATCCCCTTGCTCAGGGGCTGGACGAACCGCAAAGAGTTTCAGTTCTGTTTCAAGGTTTGACTTTGCGGCCGCTATTTGTGCCGTAAGTGTTTTGTATTCGCCAGTCGTTTGAGTCGTCAAGGCATCTTTATAAATCGCACTCTCTAACTGAGGGGTAATAATATATAAAACACCTGTCAGAGCCGCAACGAAGATAAAAGGCCCAACAAAAAGGCCGACGTAAAAATGCAAACGAGTAATCAGTTGTAACAAGGCGTTGGACGAAGAGTCCGTTTTTTTGAGGTTATGTTGTGTAGACATGAAAATTCTCAACCATAGAAAATAGACTAAAAAGCAACCCAAGCGCATTTGCTAAAGGGTGTCTCTAGTCGCGTATTTTCGAGTAATAAAGCACCACTTCATTTCGTAAAGAAGTAAAAGAAGTGGAGAGTAAACCGTGTAAATTTGTATTGATTAAATAGGTTGAGGAGGCGCGCGAGGTCTGAGTGGAGTATATCGAGATGGGATGCTTGCGGTTAATGTCGCCAGTTGCAAAATAGGGTAACTGGGTTTAGCCAAAGCAATGAGCTCAAACGGTTTTACGTCTATCCAATTGAGATGGAAAAGTAATGAACAATAGCCACAGGTTTCAAATAAATTAATTTGTGACCTAGAGCCGAACGTTATCTGCGGCTCATCTAAAGCGAAAGCTCGCTCAGAGTAATGATGGTGGTCATGACCAACAGCAATGTAGCTTTTGGTTTTATGAGACTGGAGATGAGACGAATCAAAAGAATAAGGATTAACTAAAGACGAGCAAATTTGCCAAAAGAAAGGCGCGAAATAAATGAGTAAAACCGAGCATAGACTAATTAAGACGGATTTTTCTGTCTTACTTTGCTGAATACTATGAAAGCGGAATGTCACCTTTTAGAACGTCCGTATATAAGAGATAAGAAGACTATTGAGCGCCAATTATAGGGAATGAACAAAAGAATACCTAGTGAAAAATGCAAAAGGCCTTATTTTTTATAAGGATATATCAGGCCTTTGATCATGTCACTTTTGCTCTGTTAAAGCGAGTTTCAATCCGAGTAGCGCAAAACTGCCTGCGAAAATACGCTGTAACATCGTGCTTATTTTTTCGGAATGTATAATGTAATGCCGAACTCGAGTGGCTAAAATACCGTAAAGAATAAATACCAGAAAGGTCATTAGCATAAAAATCGAACCGAGAAGGAGCATATTGACTGTTGGATTTAATGCGTTATTTGGGATAAATTGAGGTAAAAAGGCTAAAAAGAAAGCCGTTAACTTTGGATTTAGAATATTGATTAAAAATCCTTTAAAAGCCACCTGATAAAGGCTTTTCTGCACACCATTTTCTTTAATGATCAATGCTCCAGTTGATTTTAGCATGGACCATGCTAAGTACAATAAATAAGCCACACCAACGAATTTCATTATTTGGAACGCCTGTGCGCTGGTATTCAGTACAACGGCCAGACCTAAAATACTGGCAATGAGAGAGGGGACTATCCCGATAGTACAGCCTAACGCCGCAAAAAGACTGGATTTCTTGCCACCAAATAAACTGGCTGAAATAGTATATAAAACACCGGTTCCTGGCATGAGAACCAGCACCAAAGACGTCATTAAAAACTCTGAGCTAATCATAACGTTATCCTATTTCTATTTTAGACAGTAATGGTTACACGACTTTGACCGCGGTCACAAGCCAGATCTGTGCGACACCTTTTAATTAACAATTAACAATTAACAATTAACAATTAACAATTAAAAATCTGATTTAGCGTATGTTATGAAGAGATTGTGCTTTACTTAAAGATACGTTCACTTTACCTTGTGCGGACATTGGCGCCTGCCAGTTTCCTTTACTTTTTTAAGTCTCACTACCCGGAAAATATAATGAAGATTGCTGTCTTATCAAGAAATGAAAACCTATATTCCACTCGACGTCTTAAAGAAGCGGGCGAAGCTCGAGGCCATCAGGTCGATATTATTGACACCTTACATTGTTATATGGATATTTCTAAAAGTCGACCAACCGTGCGCTATCATGGGGAAGAATTACCTTATTATGATGCTGTGATTCCACGTATCGGCGCGTCCATCACTTTTTATGGTACGGCGGTTGTTCGTCAATTTGAGATGATGGGGACGTTTTGTGTTAATGAATCGGTTGCTATCAGTCGCTCACGAGATAAGTTAAGAGCATTACAATTGTTGTCTCGTAAAGATGTTGGTTTGCCAAGAACGGGCTTTGCTAATAAACCGGACAATATTAAAGATTTGATTAAAAATGTTGGTGGCGCTCCTGTCGTTATTAAATTGTTAGAAGGTACCCAAGGTATTGGTGTTGTGCTAGCCGATACCGACAAAGCGGCCGAAAGTATCATTGAAGCGTTTATGGGATTAAAAGCCAATATTCTTGTGCAAGAGTTTATTGAAGAAGCCAGTGGTGCTGATATTCGTTGCTTTGTTGTTGGTGGAAAAGTTGTGGCCGCGATGAAACGTCAAGGGGCAGAAGGCGAGTTCCGTTCTAACTTACATCGAGGAGGAACGGCTAAGCTTGTGCGATTGAGCAAAGAAGAACGCGCTACGGCTGTTAATGCCGCCAAAGTGATGGGTCTAAATATCTGTGGAGTGGATATCTTACAATCCAAAAATGGGCCGGTTGTTATGGAAGTTAACTCGTCACCCGGGTTAGAAGGGATTGAAGTAGCAACAGGTAAAGATGTGGGTGATTTAATCATTGAATTCATCGAGGCAAATGCCAAGCCAAATAATACTAAAACAAAAGGTAAAGGCTAATTTCTTTTTCATATTTTAGGGTAGATATGCCATGAGCGAAAAGTTAATTGTGGGTAGCCTTGAGACCTGTGCTTTGCCAGATCTTGGCATAACAGATTTACAAGTTAGGGTAGATACGGGGGCGAAAACCTCTTCTTTGCATGTGGATAATGTTAAAAAATTTACTAAAGAAGGGAAAACTTGGGTAAAATTTGATATTCACCCTGATGTATACAACGTTGAGACTGTCATTCACTGTGAATCGGCATTACATGATATCCGCAGTATTAAATCCTCAAATGGTAATTCCGAAAAACGCTTTGTGATTAAGACGCCTCTAAAAATGGGTGATCGCATCTGGCCGATTGAAGTGACCTTAACCAACCGAGCCGATATGACCTATCTTATGCTGCTTGGAAGAGAAGGAATGAAGGACCATATTTTAGTGGATCCTTCGAAAACCTTTTTACTGGATTAACCTCAGGGACTGAACGTTAGGTCTACATTCTTTATCAAAATAGTTTATGCATTAGCAAGTCAGGGTGTTTATTGAGTCACAGTAAATACGCTGACTTTTTTTCGTTTAAGGTAAAATGGTTACGCCAAATAAAACGGTGTTTTATCTAAATAAGGTCAATAAATAGACAAAAAAAAGCCAGAACGAGTCTGGCTTAAAAAAGGAACCTTGGAAAAGGGAGAACTAAGCGATCAATTAGTTCGCGAAATGCGCGGCATTAAAGATCGTTTGCAATTCTTCATGTTTATCGCTGTAAGCTTCGGCTTTTTTGGCAAATGTATTCGCACCTTCTAGATTTACTTCAGCGTTGTATTCAATGCCTTTCGCATCAAGTGTATTGGATAGTGCTTCTACACTTGAGATGTTATTACGATACGTTTCGTAAGCGGAATCATCAGAAGAGCCCGTTGCGGCAAAAGCAGAAGTAGCGATAGCAGAAGAAGTCAAAAGAGCCAATGTTGCTTTAGTTAATGTGTTCATAATACATCTCCAGAACTGTTTAAATTTAATAAGTTTGTGAACCGCTGTTGCGTTTCGATGGAGTGATTATTGCCTAAGTTTTATTGTAAAAATAGTCTTTGGGTATGGCTTCCGCGGTTGTTACTTTATTTTGGTTTTATTCACACCAATTAAGAATTTAAAGGATGAAATGTGCAGGGAAGGCTGTATTTTACGCACATTTATTGACAGTAGCTTTGTGTGTTTTTTGATTCATTTACCTCAATTTCAGCGGGCGGCTTACTTCGTTTGCTGTGGCATGAGTTTTTTTGTGATAAATCATCGTTTTGAATTAGACAATTAAGTATTTCTATAATCAAATTTTATTTCCCTGTTATAGATTGAAAAACGTGGTTTCAAAAAGGAAAACTGAGCTCTGCTTTTTAATTTTATGCATTGAGGAATCCCCTGTGATTTCTGATGGCGCTAAATTATCATTCTACCGGTTTGATTTTGATCGAAATCACAGGCTTTAACGTGCTAGTCTTGCGCTTCTGACTATGACTTTTCATGCCTCGTCTCTGGGGGTGATTTAATTGATGATTCTCTATCTTGGTATGTATAAGGACAGAATATGTCGACCCCAGTAAAACTGGTTAGTTTCACCATTGCGTTTGCTTGTATTCTATTAGCGCTGAATTTTGGTTTGCGTTCTTCTATGGGCTTTTTTATGGCTCCTATTTCCGCAGAGTTCCAGTATGGGCGTGAAGTGTTTGCCTTCTCTTTAGCGTTGCAAAATTTATGTTGGGGGCTATTTCAGCCTATTGCAGGCGCATTTTCTGATCGGTATGGTACGGTAAAAACAGTTGTCATTGGTTCCTTGGTATATGCATTTGGCTTATTTGTCACGGCCAATGCGGAAGGCGTATTTGGACTTCATGTCGGCGCAGGTCTATTAATGGGAATGGGCATTGCGGCTACTGGCTTTGGGGTTGTTTTACCGGCCATTGCAAAAATGGTGAGTGTCGAAAAACGGGCGTTTGCTCTTGGTTTAGGGTCGGCGGCAGGCTCGGCCGGACAATTGTTAGTCATTCCAGTTGCCCAGAGTTTTATTGCCAGCTACGGCTGGAGCAATGCTTTATTGTTAATGGCGGTATCTGCGTTACTTATGGTGTTGTTAGCCTCGGCGTTTAGGGGCGCTCAGGCAGAACAACAGGTACATGAAAACGCCGACACTCAAACTATGTCAGAAGCACTAAGAGAAGCGAGTCAGCATGCTCACTATTGGTGGCTCGTGATTGGTTTTTTTGTATGTGGTTTTCAATTGGCGTTTATTACAGTGCATATGCCCGCTTATTTAACAGATCAAGGTTTTAATGAAACGGTTGCCGTAGCCAGTTTATCGTTAATTGGTTTGTTTAATATTTTTGGCTGTTTATTATCGGGCTCTTGGTCTGGTAAATATTCTAAAAAAATGCTGCTGACCTATATTTATGCTCTTAGAGCCATTTCCATTGCGGCTTTTATGCTGTTGCCTATGACGGCAATGAATGTGTACGTTTTTTCTATCATAACGGGCTTGTTATGGTTGGCAACAGTCCCTCCCACGTCTGGACTGGTTGCTCAAATGTTTGGGCTTAAATACATGGGGACCTTGTATGGTATTGTGTTTTTAAGCCATCAATTGGGCTCTTTTAGTGGTGTTTGGCTAGGCGGTTATCTCTATGATGCCACAGGATCCTATGATGTTGTTTGGTGGATGGCCTGCATCATTGCCATGTTAACGGCAGCCATTCATATTCTAATTGATGAACGACCTGTTGCTCGTATTCGTGCCAAGCTGGCATGAGAAAAATGACATACTAAGCTGTGTGATGATAGGCGTTGAGCGAGGTGATACCAATGCGAAGCTGTTATTATTGGGTCATTAGTAAACCTATTTTATATTTTAAGTAAACTAATGTACCTGTCCTAGATTAGCAGGTACACTTTGCGAAATTTTACTAAAATGGAATGGGTTATCATGTTAATACTGGTTGCTGTCACTTTTTTATGGGCGTTTTCTTTTAGTCTAATCGGGGTCTATTTAGCTGGACAAGTTGATGCCTGGTTCTCTGTGTTAATGCGCGTTTCACTCGCGACCCTTGTTTTCTTGCCTTTCTTAAAATTACGTCAAATTGAACTCAAAATCGCTTTAAAGCTAATGGTATGTGGTGCTTTCCAGCTGGGGATTATGTACGGTTTTTATTATCAGTCCTTTTTATATTTGTCGGTACCTGAAGTCTTACTCTTTACGGTGATGACGCCAATTTATATTACGTTACTAAATGATTTGCTGGATCGTCGATTAAATATTGGCTTTATTATCAGTGCCTTACTTGCGGTTGTTGGTGCGATATCTATTCGTTATCAGGGGATTGATGAAGGATTTGTCAAAGGCTTTCTTATCGTACAAGGGGCCAATATTTGCTTTGCTGCGGGTCAGGTTGGATACAAAAGAGTGATTGCGAAAGAGCGTCCAGACTTACCGCAAAGAACGGTCTTTGGTTGGTTTTTTATTGGCGCTTTGGCGGTTGTCATTCCCTGCTATCTCGCCTTAGGCAACCCTGAAAAGCTGCCTTCTACAAACTTCCAATGGGTTGTCTTAACTTACCTTGGTATTGTTGCTTCCGGTTTAGGGTATTTTGCTTGGAACAAAGGCGCAACACTTGTCAATGTGGGCGCGTTGGCGGTCGCTAATAATTTATTAATTCCTGCCGGTATTTTAGTTAACGTCATTTTTTGGAATCGTGATGCGGACATTCTTCGTCTCGGAATGGGTGCGTCAATTATTCTACTCGCACTTGTGATCAACGATAAGTTTAATCAGACAACAGATAAGGCTCGGGGCGTCACGACTTAAACCTGGCATATTAAGTTAGAATAGATTGATGCATTTATCCCTTTTATGACACTGCATAAGATAAAATGCGCCCTTAATTACATTGGTGATGGTTATGAGCATTCAAATCAAAGACGTATCGGATGGTGAAATTACTTGCTCAAACTGTCAAGCCTGCTGTTGTCGCCTAGAAGTGATGATAATTACTGACACTGGCGTTCCTGAAAAGCACATTGCTTTTGATGAGTGGGGGGGGGAAACCATGTTGCGTCTAGAGGATGGCTGGTGTTCCGCTTTAGACCGCGACACGTTGATGTGTTCCATTTACGAGAATCGTCCTTGGATTTGTCGAGAATTTGAAATGAGCTCCTATGAGTGTCGAACAGAAAGAAAGTCACAAGGATTAGATTAGAGTATTTTGTGCCGATCAAATGGACTGTGTTACTAAGCCTGTTCATTAGGATTGAAGAGAGGAGACATAATGAGAAAGACAGATAAAAAGCGAGAAAATCAAATTAGAATGGCATTAACTGAAGTGTGTGAGGCGTCGCTAAAATCCTTCTCCGGTTTTCAATGGCTAACACACCTTGTCGATTATTCACATTTTCCGAATAGTTTAAACGTTGTCTGCATATTTGATACAAACGATCACCTTGATCGTTTTATGGTGACTCAGCAGCAAGAACTAGCGCATTTAATCCAGAAAAAACTCTTTGAAATCGACGTTGTCTTAAAGAAAATAGACAGTCATATTACCTATGACACGGAAGAAAAATGTCAGCAATACCATAATGGTAAATGGGCAGAAAGGCTTAAGACCAGCGATTATTGATTGAATGCTCCAGTGGAAACCCAAAAGTAAATGAGAGCTTCTTGTAAGAAAAATTTTGAAGATGTTGATGAAACGTAAAAAAGCGGATGGATGTTATTAACTCTACAAAAAACCAAACGATTTAAAAAAACAATTTAGTCTAAAAAGGAATCTTTGAAAAGTAGGAAGGTTATTCGTTGATCTAATTAGTTAGCGAAATGAGCGGCATTAAAGGCCGTTTGGCGTTCTTGGGGTTTATCGTGGTAAGCATCGGCTTTTTTTAATTGAGTTAATAAGGCTCAAAAAACTCAGCAAAATACTGAGCTTTTTGAGGGGGTAATAGACTATATAATGCCCGACCCAGTATTATTTGGATCGGCAGGGCGAGCTTTCGCCACGGTGGCACGATAATTACTGGCTCGGTAGCAGCTGACAGGGTCGATGGCGCCACCTGTTTGTAAACGAGCTATTTGCAAGATAGGCTCAACATCGAGGTTATAAGCTTGTTTCAAGCTGGACTGAGCCATCATAGGGTCGTTTGCTTCTTGATATTCGGTGAGAGCAGAACGGTTTACCAAAAGGCTTTTTATAAAGGCACGTTGAACTTCTGCGGCACTGTACATTAAACTTTCTATAGGGTCCGTAACGTTGTGTGATTGGTCCAACATATAGAACGGGCTGTAAGATGAATCTTGGGCTCGAATGTCTGTAAGTTCATTAAAGATGAGAAATAACTGATAAGGATTGATAGAGCCGCTGTCTAAGTCATCATCACCATACTTACTATCATTAAAATGGAAACCACCAAGTTTTCCGAATTGAGCTAAACGGCTAACAATCATTTCAATGTTAACGTTAGGCGCATGATGACCTAGATCGACGAGTGATAAGCAACGTTCGCCTGTCTCTTTAGCGGCAAGGTAGCTGCTTCCCCAATCTTGTATCACTGTTGAATAGAAGGCCGGTTCGAAAATTTTGTGTTCGAGTAACATATTCCAATCATCTGGCAATGAGGCATAAACTTCTTTAATGCTATCTATATAATGAGAAAAACTGTTTTTGAAGTGCTGTTGCCCTGGGAAATTGGAACCATCACCTACCCACACGGTTAGCGCTTTTGAGCCTAATTTCTCTCCGAGTTCGACCACTTCAATATTATGGGCAATTGCTTGTTCTCGAATGGCTTTAGACGTATGGGTTAAGCTACCAAATTTATATGAAGCTTCCTGACCGACTTGATCCTGGAAGGTATTGGAATTCATCGCATCGAAATGCAGACCATATTGTTCCGCATACTGGCGTAGCTCATTGGGGTCTTTTGGTTTGTCCCAGGGAATATGCAACGACACAGCCGGAGTTGCTTGAGAAAGTTGCTGAATGACTGAACAATCATCCAGTTTTTCAAAAATATTGCGTGGTTCCCCTTTTCCTGGGAAGCGGGCAAAACGAGTACCTCCTGTCCCCACTCCCCAAGACGGTACCGCAATAGTAAAGTCTTTGGCTTGCTCTAATATATCGGCAATGTTAATACCTGCACGATCCAGTTTCTCTCCGAGAGCTTGATAGTCGCTGTTCACTCCAGTTTCATGGATAGCGTTTTGGTTTTGTAATAAATCTTGATCAATAAGTTGAGTCATGTTTGTTACCTATATTGTTCTTGTTATCGAGTAAAAGAAGGCGCATGTCCTGCATCCACATTGAGGATGTTGCCTGTTGACTTAGATGATAGATCTGAAGCAAAAAAGTAGATTGCTTCGGCAATGTCTTCCGGAAATACGTTTAATTTCAACATACTACGTTGACGGTAATGTTCTTCTAGATCATCAGTAGACATTTTATAAGCGCTAGCTCGTTCTTCTTTCCATTTCCCCGTCCAAATTTTTGAACCACGCAAAACGGCGTCAGGGTTGACTACATTGGAACGAATACCTAGCGGCGCACCTTCCAGAGCAACACAGCGAGCCAATTGAATCTCTGCTGCTTTGGCGACACAGTATGCACTGGCATTAGCCGATGCGACGAGACCATTTTTACTGGCAACGAACACCATAGTTCCCCCCATTTCTTGCTTTTTAAGTAAAGCAAAGGCTTCACGAGCAACGAGGAAATAACCCGTAGACAAAATCTCTTGATTCTTATTCCAGAGTGCTAAAGAAGTATCTTCAATTGGTGCAGAAGAGGCAATCCCTGCGTTGGAAATAACGATGTCTACTCCTCCAAATGCGAGGGCACAATGATGAATTGCATTGCACACATCGGTCTCGTTAGTGACGTCCATTTTGATGCTCGACACAGAGTCGTTACCGTATTTTTTTGCTATTTTTTCATGGGCATTTTGCAAGGCTTCCGTATCAATGTCCAATAGAACAATGTTGGCTCCTTCTTGTGCCATACGACGTGCCGTGGCTAAGCCAATACCACCCGCGCCACCCGTTACTACAGCAATACGTCCCGCTAAAGATTTAGGTTTAGGCATGCGTTGTAGTTTAGCTTCTTCTAACAACCAGTATTCGATACCGAAAGCTTCTTGCTCGGGTAAACCTATGTATTCACTGACAGTGTCGGCACCACGCATCACATTGATGGCATTGACATAAAATTCTCCAGCAATGCGAGCCGTCGCTTTGTCTTTAGCAAATGACAGCATCCCAACCCCTGGAATGAGGTAAATGACGGCGTTAGGATCGCGTAGTGCTGGACTATTTTCTCTCTTGCAGCGGTCGTAGTAGGCGCGATAATCTTTTCGATACTCTTCTAGTGCGTCATTAAGAGAGGCAATTACTTCATCCAAGTTGTCTGTTTCCGGATTGTAATTCACTACGAAGGGACGAATCTTTGTGCGTAGGAAATGGTCAGGACAAGATGTGCCTAATTGTGCCAAACGTTCAAGGTCATGGGAGTTTACAAATTGCATGACTTCTTCTGATTGGTTGAAGTGGCCAATTTGACGTTGAGTTAAACTGGTTTTTCCACGAATAATCGGCATGAGTTGAGCGGCAACTTGAGCGCGTTTACTTGCGGGTAGAGAGGTGTGTTTTTCACCTCCGAAAATGGTCTTACCCGTGCTGTTTTTTTCTAACCATGCCTGTGCTTTATTGATGACTTCTAGAGACAATAAGTAGCAATCTTTACAGTCATCTGCCCAAGTAAATAAGCCGTGATTTTCTAACACCACACCTTTTAAGTGAGGGTTTTCAGTGGCTATTTTGTGAAGATCTTGGCCTAGCTGAAAGCCTGGACGACGCCAAGGTAACCAACCAATGTCCTTTCCGAAAATTTCTTCAGTCAATTCACGACTGTTTTTGCTTGCCGCAATGGCAATGACAGAGTCAGGATGTAAATGATCCGCGTGCTTATAAGGAAGGTAGGCGTGAAGTGGCGTATCAATACTGGCCGCCCGTGCGTTTAAATTAAACGTACAATGAGGTAGGTAACCAACCATTTCATCTTCAAATTCAAGGCCTCGATATAAAGGAAGTAGGGCGTTAAGTTTTTCCATGTATAAGGTGGCAAAACCATCAAGACCCATAGAACCAATGTCGCCGCCAGAGCCTTTTACCCAGAGGACATCGACTTGGTTACCTGACAGAGGGTCTGTCATTTGTATTTTTGCGGAGGTGTTGCCTCCACCATAATTGGTCACTCTCATATCAGAACCAAGCAAGTTTGATCGATATTGAAGTTTTTCAGGCTCCGTCATGGACTCTGCGGTGGCATTGTCCCAACGGTTTGGAATGGCGCTACTGTTAGACATTGTTAACCTCTGTGTGTCTCACAATCCTTAATTAGGATTAGGAGAAAATTATTTTATATTTGTTATGAGCAATCAGCGGGTTAGAATGATTGATAGCAAATATACTAGATCATATTCAATCATTTTCAAACATTTTATTTCAAAAAGTGCTTGAAGATGATTGAAAAACAATTATATTAAACTGTGAGGATTATTTATGCACGAGATTGAGAGGCATAGAGTGATCTTGTCTGAAGTGGATTCGCGTCCTGTTGTAACTGTCTCTTCCTTGGTAGAAATGCTAGGAGCGTCAGAAGCAACAGTTCGTAGGGACATTGCATTGTTAGACAAGAAAGGTTTGTTAAGAAGAGTACGAGGTGGAGCGGAATCGCTTAATCCTCCTTCAGATGCAAGCTTAGTTGGACGGCCTTACTCTGTGAGTCAAACTCTGAACACAGATGTAAAGCGTAGTATCGCTAAAGCCGCGACGGATCTTTTGACAGATAAAATGTCCATTATGATCAGCGGAGGAACGACTACTTCAGCTATGGCTGAACACATGCGCAATATGAAGCTGCAGGTGTTTACTAACTCATTCGTTATTGCTGATCAATTAGTGAAGAAGAGCAAATGCAGTGTGACAGTGCCAAGCGGTAAAATCCATCGGGAGCAAAATATTATCCTGAGCCCTTACCCGACTGATATAACGACTCACATTTTTGCAGATATGCTGTTCATCAGTGCTTATGGTGTTAATTCTCATGGTGTGATGGAGACGGATCCACAGATTGTACAAGCGGTAATGAAATTTATTAATCGAGCAGATCAGCGGGTGCTTTTGGTTGATAGTACTAAGTTTCAAAACCGATCAAGTATGATCATTTGTCCCTTGTCACACATAGATATCGTGATCACAGATGACGGTATTGATAACAAGAGTAAAGATATGATTGAGACGGCAGGCTGTCGCTTAATCATTGCAGGACAACAAAAACAATAATATGCGGCTCAGATCCACAATATTGCCTTAAGCAACCGTTGGTGATGGACGCACTCTTGGAGATAATAATGAAAAGTACTCTAGTAAAATCACTGGTTCTAGCTTGTTCTACATTAGTCGCATCACATTCGTTTGCAGCTGATGAAGTACGTGTTGCTTTATTAGTTAAAGCCTTGGGTATTGGTTTCTTTGAAGCCGCGCATCGTGGTGCTGAAGAGGCTAAGAAAGAACTCGGTGATGTTGAAATTATTTATACGGGCCCAACGTCCACTACGGCAGAAGGTCAAATTGAAATCATCAATTCCTTGATCGCACAGCGTGTCGACGCCATTGCGGTGTCTGCCAATGATACCGATGCCCTTGTTCCTTCCCTTAAAAAAGCTCAACAACGAGGTATTAAAGTCATTTCTTGGGATTCAGGTGTGGGTAAAAAGGGTCGTCAAGTGCATCTTAATCCTTCTAGCAACCGTTTGATTGGGCGTATGAACGTCAAATTGGCAGCGGATGCCGTTGTTCAAAAAGGTAAGTCCTCTGGCACTTTTGCTATCTTAAGTGCAACCCCTACATCGACCAATCAAAACATTTGGATTGATGAAATGAAAAAATCCCTGCCTGAGTTTTCAAACCTGAAACTGGTTGATACTGTATATGGTGACGATTTAGCTGATAAGAGCTTTCGTGAAGCCGTCGCATTGATTAAAAATCACCCTGATCTAGACGTTATTGTTGCTCCAACAACCGTAGGGATTCTAGCCGCAGCACAAGCGGTGACAGACCTTGGGTTAGTTGGCAAAGTATTTGTTACAGGCTTAGGGTTACCTTCGGAGTTAGCTGGTCATGTTCATAGCGGAGCTGTACACAATTTTGCTATCTGGAACCCTATCGACTTAGGTTATTCTGCCACTATGGTGGCGTACAATTTGGTTAAAGGAAATCACACTAAAACCGCTGTACCAATGGGTCGTATGGGTGAATTAAAACTGGATGAAAGTGGAGACGGTGCTATGTCTGATCCTTTTGTTTACGATGCCTCTAATGTGGATGCATTTTCTTCTGTTTTCTAAGCCGTAAATTCATTGGGAGAGGTGAGTGAGCAGACTCACCTCTCCCAATTAGTGAAACGCGTGTATTAATACTTCTATTTCTAGCGATAAAAAAACAATAAGAGCCAAGCTTATGATCGAAGGCACTCCAATCTTCAGCTTACAAGGCGTGAGTAAAATTTTCCCAGGCGTAAAAGCCTTAAACCAGGTGAATCTGAACCTTTATCCCGGCAAAGTAACGGCTTTGATTGGTGAAAACGGCGCAGGAAAATCAACCCTTGTAAAGACTATGACGGGCATTTATCAGCCTGATGAGGGCACCATTTTATTTAATGGTGCCCCTATACAATTTAGCTCTCCGCAGGACTCTCATCAACTCGGTATTACGGCCATTCATCAAGAAACGGTTTTGTTTGATAATTTGACCGTAGCGGAGAATATTTTTTTAGGGAATTATCCTCGTAGAAATATGTTGGCTATCGACTGGAAGCGTATGGCGATCGATGCCCAATCAATTTTAACCTCTATAAATGCCAATATTAACCCAAAAGATAATTTGGGGGAGCTAAGTATTGGTCAAAAGCATATGGTAGCGATTGCCCGAGCTTTGTCCATTGACGCTAAGGTAGTGGTTCTTGATGAGCCCACAGCGGCCCTTTCCCACCATGAAATTCAAGAGTTGTACGATTTAATAGACAAACTTAAACAAGATGGTAAAGCCATTCTCTTTATTACTCATAAATTTGATGAAATTTTCCGTATTGCTGACAATTACACGGTATTTCGTGATGGTCATTATATTGGGGAAGGATTGATTTCCGATACAAATGAAGAGCAGTTAGTTGAAATGATGGTAGCGCGAAGTATTAAAGCAACCTATCCAAAACAAGAGGCTGAAATTGGCGATACGGTCTTAGATGTGAAAGGTCTCTCTCATCCAACTGAATTTCATGACATAAGTTTTCATGTAAAAACGGGCGAAATTTTAGGTCTCTATGGGTTAGTAGGTTCAGGTCGTACAGAAGTTATGCAGGCTCTGTTTGGTACCAGCCAAAATATAACTGGAGAGGTTAAAGTGGGTAGTCAAAGGGTGTCGATAAACTCGCCTAAAGAAGCGATTGCCAATGGCATTGTGTATGTACCAGAAGAGCGTCAGAAGCAAGGTGTGGTACTAGAATTGCCGATTTACCAAAATATTAGCTTACCGCAAATGTTTAAGATTACTAAAGGAGGTCAGTTAAATAGTGAGGCGGAGCTGGAATTATCACGTCAATATGGTACGCGCCTGCAGGTAAAAACTTCTAGTTGGAACGAGCCTGTAGGTAACCTGTCGGGTGGTAATCAACAAAAAATCGTTATCGCAAAGTGGTTGGCCACGGGTCCAAAGGTCATTATTCTGGATGAACCAACCAAAGGCATTGACATTGGCTCTAAGTCGGCCGTGCATGAATTTATGTCAGAATTAGTGCAGCTGGGACTTTCTGTGGTTATGGTTTCATCAGAATTACCGGAAGTATTAGGTATGTCAGATCGTATTTTAGTTATGAGTGAAGGCCGAATGGTTGGTGAAGTCTCTAGAGAAGATGCCACTCCTGAACTAGTGGTTTCGATGGCTACAGGAGGAGCAGAGGTATGATTAAGTCATTTTTACGTTCTCGAGAAGGGGTATTAGGCGTCGTTGTTGTGATTTTGTTTTTCTGTGTTGGCCTGCTTAACCCTACTTTTATAAGCGTAGCGAATGTTATTAATGTATTTAATGACACCTCTATCTTAATTATTCTAGCGCTTGGTCAAATGCTGGTCATTATTACCCGCTGTATTGATTTGTCTGTTGCCGCTAATGTGGCCTTTACAGGCATGGTTGTTGCTATGGTTAACGAGTCGAATCCCGAGCTGCCAATGGTGTTTATTATTGTTTTATCACTATTGATTGGTGCCGTATTGGGTTCGATTAATGGATTATTTGTGTGGTTACTAAAAGTGCCCTCTATCGTGATTACCTTGGGTACCATGAGTGTTTTCCGTGGGATGACCTTCTTACTCTCTGATGGTAATTGGATTAACTCGCATCAGATGTCTCCTGAATTTATTGCTTTTCCTCGAGCCGAACTTGGATCAGTTCCAGTGCTCGGATGGTTAGCCGTATTGTTTTTGATTTTGATGCTACTTACATTACGTTTCACCGTCTGGGGAAGGACGTTTTATTCAGCTGGTGGTAATCCAACGGCCGCATTTTACTCCGGTGTTAATGTTGGAAAGGTACAGTTTTATGCGTTTGTAGTGTCAGGCATGCTGGCTGGGCTATGTGGTTATCTATGGATATCTCGTTTTGCTGTCGCTTATGTGGATGTTGCTAATGGATTTGAACTGCAAGTTGTTGCCGCTTGTGTTATTGGCGGAGTCAGTATTATGGGAGGTATGGGAACGGTGTTTGGTGTGCTCGCAGGTGCCATGTTTATCGGCATTGTTAATAATGCTTTACCTATTATTGGCGTATCTCCATTTTGGCAAATGGCGATTTCGGGTGCCGTGATTATTATCGCCGTGATTGCTAATTCTCGTTCTGGTATTAAAAAGGGCCGTATCATTCTTCGTAAAGTTACTGATCCTAATCGCTTTTCCAATTCTTAATGAGAGGTATGAAATGAATACAATAACAAAGAACAACGTCCCTGATTTTCTACCTGTTGGCAAATTGAATAAATTATTTCGTTGGGAAACATTTCTCATTTTGATCCTATTAGGCGTGTGCGTCATGAACTCGTTTTTGTCGCCTTATTTTCTAGATCCTTGGAACTTATCCGACGCCACGTTCAACTTTACTGAAAAGGCCCTAATTGCTTTACCAATGGCAATGTTAATCATTGCACGTGAAATTGATATTTCAGTGGCCGCGATTATCTCGCTATCGAGCACCATGATGGGGATGGTTGCTCAAATGGGGGCACCATTATATCTGGTTGTGATCGCAGGTATTTTTGTGGGGGCCGCATGTGGGTCTGTTAATGGGATATTGGTTACCAGATTTAATATTCCATCTATTGTGGTAACGATTGGCACCATGAGTTTGTTCCGTGGTATTAGCTATATCATTTTGGGAGATACCGTTATAAAGGAATACCCCGATGGCTTTGATTACTTTGGTCAGGGGTATGTGTATTGGGTACTTTCGTTTGAATTTATGGTTTTTTTAGTTTTTTCTTTAGTCTTTTATTGGTTACTTCATCGTACTGTATTTGGTCGTTATACCTTTGCCATAGGAAATAATCCAACGGCGTCTTATTATTCTGGTATCAACGTTGATCGTCATAGGCTGGTTTTATTTATATTAGTCGGTGTTATGTCGG
The DNA here is from genome assembly GCF_014805825.1 of Marinomonas algicola. Classification (NCBI taxonomy): domain Bacteria; kingdom Pseudomonadati; phylum Pseudomonadota; class Gammaproteobacteria; order Oceanospirillales; family Oceanospirillaceae; genus Marinomonas; species Marinomonas algicola. The sequence goes on along the minus strand of NZ_CP061941.1, from coordinate 3,717,607 downwards.
GTATCGCAGCCGTTTTGTTAACTTCACGTCTTGGAAGTACTCGTCCAAGTATCGCTATGGGTTGGGAATTGAGTATTATTACTATGGTGGTTTTAGGTGGCGTTAGTATCTTGGGAGGCAGTGGCACGATTTGTGGCGTTGTATTAGCGGTCGTACTGATGGGAATGGTAACGTTTGGTATGGGGTTATTGAATATTCCGGGTATTGTGATGACCATTATCGTTGGCTTAATGCTTATGTTTGTCGTGAGTTTACCGGTCTTAATCAAACGGTATAAAGTTAAAAGGATGAGGCTTTCATGAAATACGCATCCGTTATGTATTTGAATGAAGGTTGTGCTTCAGAATACAAAAAACGTCATGATGAGTTATGGTCAGAATTAGCGGACCACTTAAGGTTACATGGTATTAAAAACTATTTCATTTATTTAGATGAACGAAACAACCGCTTGTATGCCACGTTTGATGCGGAAGACTTAGATAGATCCGCTCTTTCTGATGATCCTGTCATGCAACGATGGTGGGAGCATATGGCCGACATTATGGAGACCAAAGAAGCGTCCTTTGAGCCTTTATCTACTCAGCTCACTGAAGTTTTTCGATTTAATGTTGAGGAAACGGTGAAAATACACGTTGTGGCCGTTTTAGATATAGGCAAAACAAATATAAAAATTTGCTTAATGGACGCTCAAACAGGGCAATTGTTAAAAGTGGCTAAGCGAGTTAATCAAGTTATAAACACTGGATTGTATCCGCATATTGATCATGATGGTATTTGGGCTTGGATCCAAACAGAACTTTCTCGTTTGGCTCTGGTGTATTACATTTCTAGTATTGCGATTACCACTCATGGAGCGACGGTTGCCTGTATGTCTGGTGACGATCTTGCCATGCCTATTTTAGATTATGAATTTACAGGCGTTGATGATTGTACGGAGTCTTACAAGGCGGCTCGTCCAGAATTTAACGAAACCTTTAGTCCTTTGCTGCCTCAAGGTTTAAATCTCGGGAAACAATTGTTTTGGCTGCAAAAAACGTATCCTCACGAGTTTTTTCAAGTGTCCAGTTTGTTACTGTATCCTCAATACTGGGGATTCAAGTTATCGGGAAATAAGGTGGCAGAAGTAACGTCGTTAGGTTGCCATACCGACCTATGGAATCCAACTACTTGTCATTACTCTACAATGAGTAATGAGCAAGGTTGGACTAATTTATTTCCACCGGTACTGGAAACGGGCGCGAAGTTAGGGGAAATTCGTCCTGAATTAGCCCAATTGCTAGGGTTACCAAAAGAATGTGTGATTTTTAATGGCATACACGATAGCAATGCTTCTTTAGTTCCTTATCTAGGTCAACCCAAAGAAACGTTGACGGTTATTTCCAGTGGTACTTGGACTGTGATAGCCACGGTGAATGGTAAACTGGAAAGTTTAGATGAAAATAAAGATATGTTAGCTAATGTGGATGCTCTTGGGCGAGCCACACCAACCATCCGTTTTATGGGGGGGCGTGAATGGGAAGCCTTGAGAAGCGATACACCAGCAACAATGGATGACATCGTTTTTATACTGGACAAACAGATTATGGCCATGCCTTCGTATGCTAAAGGCGGAGGTCCTTTTGCTCAGAATGTGGGTCGTATTTTACCAGAGGCCACAATATTAACTTCAGCGCAACAGTCGGCTTTGGCGGATGTTTATGTTGCTTTAATGACGGACTATTGCCTCTCCCTTACTCGGGCTAGTGATACTGTCATTATTGAAGGTGCATTCAGTAAAAATGCCCATTTTTTATCGATTTTGGCTAGCCTTAGGAAAGAGAGTGAAATCTATGCCTCTCGTGATGTAACAGGTACATCCGCTGGTGCGGCCCTCTTATCAAATAAAAGTTTGAAGCTTAAAGGTCGTTTAAGTCGTGCTGTTTGTAAGCCTGACTTAACAGTATTAGTGAAAGCCTATCAACAGTGCTGGAACGCACAGTTACCTTCTTAACTTGATTATTTTTTATTGGATGTGTGACCCCCGTAATGATGAATGACAATCCTGATTACTTCAATCGACCAACATACGATGGTGCGATGACAGTGCAGAGGAGCTAGATGGATAAATAGAAACTCAAAAGCAAATGAGCGATCGATATAAGAAAGGTTTATAATATAAAAAAGCGCTGGTTTTTTGGCCTAATACACACTTAAAAAATGGCTTTTAGTGCCAGACTGACCCCAGATAAAAGCAGTAAAACCATGGCAACACGTTTAATCACTTCAGGTGAGACATTTGGAGGATAACGTTTTGCCAATAAGGTGGTTATAAAGACGCAAGGCAGCCCTAACGCACTTAGCCATATCATCTCCATGGTTACTTGACCTGCTAGCGTGGTTATACCAATTCGAGATAAACAAGAAAACACAAAGATCCCCAGTAATGACGCCCTGATTACGTTCAGAGATACGGGCTGCCGATACATTAAATAAGATATTGGTGGGCCAGCCGTTGCAAATAAGCCCCCCAAAATCCCGGCAAAGCCGCCACAAAGGAAAAAGGCCCATGATGGTGAGTGGGATTCGTTTTTTTTCGGTTTAAGTAAGCTCATACCACAGGCTAGTATGATGGTAAGCCCTAGCATTAATTGTAACCAGTGCAAGGCATCATCATCCAAGCTACCAAGCAGATAAACGCCAAAAACGGTTGCCGGAATACTGCTTAAAAAGAAGGCGAATAATATCTTTCTATTCACCTGCCGCCATAAGCCTCCCGCCAACCCCGTTACACAATTCAGCAAACTCAATACGCTAACAGAAAAGGCCGCTACCTCAAGAGATACTAGAGAAAATAAAGCCGCTGCACTCATGACGACTAAGCCAAAGGCAAAACCGGTGATGGTTTGTACGTAGCTGCCTAACACAAAAAATGCTAACAGAACGAAGGGGATTTCACTCATTTACGGACGCCTTATTGTTAACCTGAGAGTAGATCTAGACTGACTGTCGTTCTTGTATTTATAGGTTATTTTGTTTATGAATATCAGTGATTTATTAAACCTAAGAGGTTTTTTATGAGGTGATATTGGCAAAGCCATTAACCGATAATGACTTTTAAACCTATCACCATCAATAATCCTCCCATTGTTCTGTCTACCCAAATTAAATTTTTCCGTAGCCAAGGTAAAACAGGCCCACCCGCAAGTAATAGCGCCACCAAAATATACCAAAGACTATCAATTGTCACTACGGTCATCCAGACTTGGACTTTTATTAGAGGGGTCATTTCACCATTAATCAATTGGCTAAATAAAGCCAGGAAAAAAAGTGCAGCTTTGGGGTTCATTAAGGCAATCATTAAACCGTCACGGACGGATTCCCAATAGGAAGATTTGATGGCTTCTATTTTAGTTTCTTCTGATTTACCCGCATAACGTATGGATTTGATACCAAGCCAGACTAAATAAAGTCCACCCAATAAGGTAAGAATAGAAAATGCCGTCTGATGTTGTTCAATCAGTAAAGCCAGGCCTTGTAACGTCAAAAACGCCCAAAATCCAATACCTAAACCGTGAGCCAAGGCGGCAACTACGCCATGCAAGGGAGATTGAGAAATGGAAACTCGGAGTATTACGGCTAAGCTTGGACCTGGTGAAATGGCCCCCATGACGCAAATGGCGATTAAAGACAGCCAGGTTATTATGTCCATATTTTCTCATTGTATAATGGGTTTTGAATAGGCTCAAAGGCGTTATATAGTACTGTTTAAATATTCAAATAGACGTAATCAGAGAAATTAGGCTAACCAGAAAATGATCTATTTTTACACTGGTAATGCTGTGTTTTATTCTCGATAAACCTTTACTTTACAAGACCATACAGTACATTGAACTCACGTTATAATCAATTAGGATGAAGGTAGAGAACGTGACAGTGAATATTGACGACTTGAATCTCATAGGAAGTAATGCGTAACATGACGGGTCACTCTTTAATCTGTAAAGATAAACGGGCAAATAAACATCATTTTTTACTTATACAAGACGATATTTTCAGTACTCATAGGACGAGCGTGGTACCAACCTTGCTGTAAATGAATGCCAATTTCAATGGTTTTTTTCTTGTCTTCTTCTGTTTCAATGCCTTCAGCAATACAGTGGATTCCAAGCTCATTACAAAACGCAATGATGGATTTTAGAATAGCCGTGTTTTTATGAGTGTGATCCATAAAAATTTTATCTGTTTTGACAATATCAAAATCAAACTCAGAGACATACCCTAGCCCGGCGTACTCCATTCCAAAATCATCAATTGCAAAACGGCAGCCTTGACGCTTGAGTATTTCCATATGCTTTTTAATGGTCTGTTTTTTTATCATTAAGTTCTCATCTTCTGTTACTTCAAGAATTAAGTTATGACAAATTGGATGATTGAGTTGTTGTAAGCGCTCGACAAAATAGAGGCTTTCGAGATGGCAGCTGGAGATATTAATTTGAAAGCTATTTTTTTTAATAAAGTCTTCCCTGAAACTTGATTCGACTTGGACGATCTGAAATAGAGTATGTTCAATACTCAGATCTAGGTGTTTCATTTTGGTAATAGTATCAATGGTTGCTGTATCATCCTTACTTCTGAGCAGCACTTCAATTGAGAACACTTGGCCCGTTTTGGTATCAATAATTGGTTGGTACTCATTATGATAATAATGCTGTTCTATTCTCCGTCTTAAGATGATTTTTTCGATTGCTTTGACTAATTTAGGCGTGACTAAAAAGTAAGCAATAATGGATAAAAGTAAGGTAATTGGAATGAAGTAGAGGTTATAAACTTTTTTTAAAGAAGATGGAGATTCAATATAAGCTAAATTACTAATAACTTCAGAATATCGATAAAGATGATCTTGTATTTCTTCTGAGTTAGAAATGATAAGACCGGATTGCGCGTTTGAGAATATATCCACACTGCTTTTCTTGATGATGACATTATATTCAAAATCATTGACCGTTTTTTTAATAACAAAAATAGGCATTTCTAATGAATTGATTGTGTGAGGGCCAGTCATTAAAAAGCCTTTATGTGGGGATGGCTCTCTAACGTGAATTCTATCTATATCGCCCCATGAATTACAGGCAACTGCCCCGTGATCACCTTCTTTTTGGATTACGCCAAATTCAATGGCTCCCGGTGTGTTAAATAATTCTTTGCGCATTAGTCGTACAAAATCTCGGGGGCATTCACCTGTATAATTTGCTGCTACAGAAGAAAGAAAAGAGGTAACACCTTCAAGATAGCCTTCCACTTGGGAAAAATAAAGCTCCTTTTCTTTTTCACTGACGACGTACACTTTATGCTGTTGCCAAGCATTGCCTAGAAAAAAAACGGCACTTGCAAAAATGATTAATAAAGAAATATTAATGCAGCTAGTTAACAATATCCTTGATGATTGATACATGAAACTTCCACTATCTCTTGCGTATGTAGTCTATTTTTAAAGCAAGTTGCTGAGAAAAACCATAAAATATTTGTAATAGAGGAAAATTTTCATTTTTAAAAAATGTCTTTTTAGACTAATGTATTGAAAAATATAAGTTTATTGAGGTTATACTAAATTTAAAGAAAGCTTTATAAAAAGCGCATGCCATTTAATAATGAGATAAAGCTAAAGCCTAGGATTTTCTACTTAATGTAAGAAAATAAGTTTGAGAAATCCAGGCTTAGTTTTTTATAAGAATTCAAGTCGGTGAATTATTTTTGATCGAATTGTGCTAATATTTCATCGTATTTACCTGAACTCTGAATACTCAAAAGTCCTTTGTTAAAATCATCACGTAACTTTTCTGCATTAGGGATTGCTTTTGAAATAAGTAAATAAAGTGCGTTTTCTTCTAGAGGTGGAATTAGTATTTGGAGTTGTGCACTATCGATGCCAATTTTCTTAGCGGCTTCTTTAGCAACCGCCAAATTGTCTGCATAAAGATTAATTTCACCACTATTTAAGGCTTTAACCGCGTCTGCGACTTCTGTGTATTCCATTAGATTATTAAATGTATAATTATCAAATGACTCGCCTATGACTGAGCCTTTAAGTTTACCAATCTTGTATTTATCTATAGATTCAAAGGAATCATAGTATTCCTCAGGTGTATTAGGTGTTTTTATTAACCCCATCAATACAGTGTATATCGGTAATGAATAGTAATAATCTTGAGTGCGTTGTTCTGAATAATAACCGCCAACAATGGCGTCTTTTTGCCCTTTTTTCGCGTTTTCAAGGGCCATTTCCCATGAAGTAAATTCAATAGCACTTTCATATCCCGATGCGGATAGTGCCTCTTCAACAAGTGCTGTAACAAATCCTCCACGTTCTAGACTATCACCATAATAAGGAAGCCAATTCATCGTAGTAAGTTCAACAGTCTGGGCCGGTAAAATGGTTGATATACTGAGTAGGACTGAGGTTGCAAAAACTTTTACTTTATTCATAGTGTGTTCCTCTTTTTATAATAATTTATAATAGCTTATTATTTTCTAAATTTTACAGTAAATACATTAAACTTTATTTATGAATTTTCAGCTAATGTTAATCATATTAACTATTATAGTGACTCGTGAGAAAGAATATGGTTGAAGTTAAAGATAATGAAAATGAAAATGGTTTTATTGAATGTTTTCAATGGTATTGCTCAATATAGAACGGTTTTTTTAATGAACGAGCGACTTAATAATCGAGTCCCAAGGGCCGTAAGAAGCAACTTGTTAATTTGATTACGCCATATTTTAAATAGCATTGTGTTTGGATTAAGTTCATATCGAATTTTTTTATCGCTGATTAATTGGCTTAATTAGTCAGGTTCGATAGGTGAGGTCAAAACTTTATCCTCATAAAATAAGGTGAGTTAGGTGAGATTGAAGCCAGCAACAAGTAAGTCAAATACTTTTCGAATTCGTAAGTTGGTGTGCAACTCTCTGTGTGTAACAATCCAAAGAGGAATGGTAACAATTGGACCTAACGGTTCAAATGCCCTGACTAAACTTGTTTCAGCGTCTCCTATTTTTTCAGGTAATAAACACAACCCGAGTCCCTTTTTTGCTAGCTGCCATTGCAACCCCTGAAAAGAAGTGACAATAGGGAAATGACGTTCGCTTACGTTCCAGCCTTGCTGAGTAAGCCGGTCTATAAGTCTATTCGATCGATCAAACCCTAAAATATGGATTTCTGAGACGTCGCTTGGGTTACTTGGGGAACCATAGCTTTCAACCAAACTTGGCGTACCATAAAGCCAGATAGGTTCATCACCTAGCTTACGTACAATTAAATCTGGATCATCAGGACGGAAGCTTCGTATAGCAATATCCGCTTCTCTTTTTTTTATGTCGCTAACTTGATTACTCACAATGACATCCAAAGCGATATGAGGCGCTTGCAAGCGTAAATGCTCGATGATGTTCGGCATACGAAATAACGCGTCTGTTTCACAGACTGAAATGGATACTATCCCTTCTAGTTCCTCTGACATTCCTGTTACAGCTAAGGAGAATTGTTGTGCTGATGCATTCATCGCTTTGACGTGGGTCAGTAAGTTTTTGCCTGTTGGAGTCAGTACCAATCCCGTTGTTAACCGTTCGAACAGCGTTAAGTTTAAGTCTTTTTCTAACGCGGCTATTTGGCGACTTAATGTGGGTTGAGTAAGGCCCAATTTTAAGGCGGCTTTTGAGAAAGAACCCTCTTCAGAAGCGGTTAAAAAGGCTCGAGCGTAATTCCAGTCTATTTTCATGATTCTCGCTTGATATACATTTTTGCATATCCTCTAGTTAATTATAGCGGCTTATACCCTCGATTTAAGTTAATTACACTATATCGCTATGTAAAATAGAACAGTGTAAGGGGGTGGACATGTGGAAGCAACATATTGCGGTGATTGGTGGCTCAGGAAAACTTGGGCAATATATGATTTTACACTTGTTGGAATCTGGTTATAAAGTCACGGCGGTTTGTCGCCCACAAAGTATCGAAAAATTGTCTCATTTTAAAGATGAAATTCGTATTGTGGCCGCCTACACGAATGATAGACGCGCTTTAGAAGCGTTATTACCTGAAGTGGATGGTGTACTCACCGTTTTAGCTCCTTGGGGGTGTAATAATTACGCCAGTGGTACTGCTCAAGCGGTATTGGATTTTGCACCTAGAGACGCTAGGATTATTTTTTCTTGCGGATGGCATATCTCATACGATGGTAAAGATCGTTATTCTGGGGTTCAAAAAACCGTTTTTTATGTTTTTGATAAATTGGCTCGTTGGCTCCGGTTTGCTGATCTACAAGATCAAGTTAGAGCAACCGAATTGATTTTTGCCAGTAATCGAAATTGGACTGTTGTTCGCGGCAGTGACTTGGAAGAGGGGGAAAGTGAAGGCCTACCCATTTGGGCGGAACATGTTGGTGATAGTCGAATTGCTCATAATATAACGCGTCGAATCGACTTCGCTCAGTTTATGGTGGTGGCGTTAAAAAATGACGCCTTAATACAAAAAGCGCCTGCTATTGCAAGCGTCAAAGCCGATTTTAAAAGGTAGAAGTAATTTACCTTGATCACTCACTCGGTGTAATTCCTATAAGGTGTCAAAAGGCTTTCTAAGGGGACAACCTGGTTACAGTTAATCCTACTCTGTTCTTTAGTTTGGTGTTTATGATTGATTTTCGTTCAAAACAATCTATTTTAAGTGAGTGATTCCTAAGGATGCTTTTAAAAGGGTCCTTTTTGATTCTTCATAAAAATAATGACAAGGAAAAAAAATGAAACGTTTTGAAGGGAAAGTGGTGTTGGTAACGGGCGCGGCGAGCGGTATTGGGTTGGCTGTAGCAGAGCAGTTCGCTCTTGAAGGCGCGACTGTTGTTGCGGCGGATATCAACCTTGAAGGTTTGCATGAGGTTTTTTCTCACCATCTGAAAGAGGGATTGAAAATAGACATACAACATCAAGATGTGACAGATTTACCTTTATGGAAAAGCGTTATGGAAGACATCGTTCAGCGTCATGGACAGCTTGATGTGCTTTTTAATAATGCGGGCAGTGCGGAATTTCTTTTGATCGAAGAAACCTCTATTGAGCAGTGGCGTGCGGTGAATGCGTTAAACCTTGATGGCGTATTTTTTGGTATGCAAGCGGCTATCGGTGTGATGAAGGAGAAGGGAGGCGTTATTATTAATAATTCGTCCATTGCCGGTATTATTGGTGAGCCTAGGTTAGCGGCGTATTGCGCAACCAAGGGAGGCGTTAGAATAATGACCAAAGCCGCTGCCATAGACTGTGCTCGTCAAGGTTTACCTATACGCATTAACTCAATTCATCCAGGCTATACGGACACAAACCTTGTATCTACCGCTTTAAAAGCATTAGGTGATTTAAAGGACGAGTTTGTCGAGTCCACTATTCAAGCAATCCCCATGGGACGATTAGCAACGCCGGCCGAAATTGCGGGGCCTGTATTGTTTCTTGCCAGCGATGCGGCGTCTTATATGACAGGCGCGGAACTGGTTGTGGATGGTGGTTACACGGCTGGTTAAGCATAATAGTGCTGACATATTATCTGAATTTATGGATACATAGAGTGCGTTTAGAAACTGGTTTAGCGAGTTCGCATTTCCCTTTTCTTCTTTAGAGGAAATGCGAACCTTAAAGAGCGTGCTTACCAGGTCTGCAATGGCTCTCCACCGGCTAAAATACACGCACGGTATTTGTCTTTTCATAGATTAAAAAAATGACCAATTTAGATCAATTAAAGCAATAAAAGTGCACTTGCTTGAATTCAAAAAACCTAGCCTTATCAAATACGCATCTTTGAGATTCATATTTTGTAGGAGTGACCAATGAGCACCACTGAAAATGCACTGTTTAATCCTGTCCAATTGGGCGATATCGAGCTGCCCAACCGTTTTGTAATGGCTCCTCTAACGCGGACTCGTGCGCCAAACCATCAACCGAATGCATTAATGGCCGAATACTATGCTCAGCGAGCAAGCACTGGCTTGTTAATTACTGAGTGTACTATGGTGACAGAAGGAACCTCGTCTTTTGGTGACGACCCCGGTGTATATTCGCAAGAACAAGTTGCAGGCTGGAAATTAACGACTGAGGCCGTTCACAAGGCTGGTGGTCGTATTTTTATGCAAATTTGGCATGCAGGTCGTGCCGCTCATCCATTGTTAAATAATGGAAAAGACGCCGTTGCTCCAAGTGCTATCGCCATTGAAGATGAAACTCATACACCCGAAGGCAAAAAACCTTACACAGTGCCACGCTCACTGAGCGTAAATGAAATTAAAGCCATTGTTGGTGATTTCCGACAAGCGGCGGTTAATGCTAAAGCGGCTGGTTTTGATGGGGTTGAAATTCATGCGGCCAACGGGTATTTAATCGACCAATTTTTACGTGATAGTGCCAATCAGCGTACCGATGAATATGGCGGATCATTTGAAAATAGAGCCCGCTTCTTGATGGAAGTAATTGAAGCCGTAACTGAGGTAATGGGTTCTGGCCGAGTTGGTGTTCGCCTTTCGCCTTTAAACAGTTTTAATGGCATGAAAGACAGTGATCCAGTTGGCCTTATTCGATACCTGTCTGAAACATTGAGTACTTATAATTTGGCTTATTTGCATCTTATGCGTGCGGACTTCTTTGGTCTACAGCAGGCTGATGTGATCAGTGTCGCTCGAACGGCTTACAAAGGTCATCTCATGGTGAATATGGGGTACAGCCCTGAAGAAGCGAGCCAAGTGATTGATGGCAATCAAGCTGACAGTGTGGCGTTTGGCACAGGAATTTTAGCTAACCCTGATTTTGTTGAGAGAGTGAAGCAGGGAGTCGCATTAAACCAGCCAGACCAATCCACCTTTTATACTCAAGGTGAAAAAGGGTATACAGATTATCCGTTTATGAAGGTGTCGTAATGACACAATAAGTTAGGAAAATGCGCCTAATATGGCGCATTTTTTTTGCGTGAATTTTATTCAGGATTCTTCATTTATTAATTGTAATCGGCTCAAATCAGCACCAACAATGGCGTCTAAGTGTTGAGTGATTTTCTCGGCACGCCAGTTCCACCATGCAATGTCTTGTAACGCTTGAATGGTTTGTTCGTCAAATCGGTATTTGATGAGCTTGGCAGGATTGCCACCGACCACGCTGTAAGCTGGCACATCGGATGTCACCACAGATTTACTGGCGATGATGGCACCGTTGCCGATTTGTACGCCGGGCATGATGGTGGCGTCGTAGCCAATCCACACATCGTTCCCTATATTCGTATCGCCCTTGTAGGGAAAGTCACCCGCTTTAGGTGCGGCTTTTTCCCAACCATGGCCAAAGATGTAAAACGGATACGTTGAAAAACCGGCGTTGGCATGGTTCGCACCATTCATGATGAATGTGACGTCTTTCGCAATAGCGCAGAATTTGCCGATAATGAGTTTATCGCCAATGAAATCAAAATGATAAAGCACGTTGCTTTCGAAGCGTTCTGGCCCTTTTGGATCGTCGTAATACGTATAGTCGCCGACGATAATGTTATCTCGGTTAATAAAATTTTTCAGATAACCGACTTGTGGAAATCCCGCCATTGGTTCTTTGTTATTTGGATTGGGACCTTTCATTTAGCCTCCTCTTGAGTCAATTTGATGAAGGTTCAGTCTTAAGCAAGAGGGCGTATTCACGCCTTCTTTAACTACCCCATGATCTTGTTCGGACGATCACTGGCATTATAAACATTATAGAGACTAAAAAGCCCATGATGTTACGTTGGAATGAACACAACGTCATGGGCGTTATTAGATGGCGTTCTTATTTCGTATAAAAGCGGGGTTACGCAATCGCCATGCTTAATCCCGTGACGGCAATAACACCACCAGCAATGCGAGTAACCCATTGGTTATGTGTAGGAGAAACGATAATACTGAGTGCTTTACTTAAGACGATGCCAACAAAATGTAAGACAATCGATGCGGCGGCGAAGCCAGCAACATACATGGATCCATGAACGTCCATTGGCATTTCAACCCCATGAGCGGCACCATGGAAGAAGGCAAACGCGGCTACCAATGCGCTGCAAATCGGCGTAGAAAACCTGGATGCGGCCGCTAATACAAGGCCTAAGAAAATCACCGAAAGCACAATACCTTGCTCAACAAACGGAACGCCCAAGCCGGCTACCACTAAAAGACAGCCTAAAATCATAGTGCCAACAAACGCGGCGGGTACCGTAAACACAGCTTTGCTACCTAAACGAGCGGCCCACAAACCAACCGCCAACATCACAATTAAGTGATCTAATCCCATAAAAGGATGAGCAAACCCAGACAAAAGGCCGCTTTCAGTGTGACCTGGGTGAGCAAGCGCCACAGGCGCTGACATCAATGCTCCTGCTATGAGTAAAGCGCGGAGTGAGTTTTGGTGTGTCATAGGATTCTCCATGTTATTTATCAACAAAAAGTAAAAATGAGTGAAGTTTAGCTCTAATAATATTGAGCTAATACAGTAAATTAATGCCTTAAACCACCGCTAGAGCTGGCGGAATGTTTTTCGATTCTAGCATACCCTCTTTGATGATAAGTTGAATGATTTCATCTAAGCCTTGTGCTTTTTTCAAGTTAGAGAAAATAAAAGGACGGTCCCCACGCATCATCTTCGCATCTCTATCCATGACATCTAAGGAGGCGCCCACCAAAGGGGCCAAATCGGTCTTATTAATAATCAATAGATCTGATTTAGTGATACCCGGTCCACCCTTACGAGGGATTTTATCGCCAGCGGAAACATCGATCACATAAATGGTAAAATCGGATAGCTCAGGGCTAAAGGTTGCGCTTAGGTTGTCGCCACCACTTTCGACAAAGACCACATCCAATTCACCGTGACGCTCAATCAGTTGATCGATAGCCGCTAAATTCATTGACGCGTCTTCACGTATGGCAGTATGAGGGCAACCCCCAGTTTCAACGCCAAGAATGCGGTCTTCATCTAAGGCTTGGTGCTGGGTTAGGAATTTTGCATCTTCTTGAGTGTAAATGTCGTTTGTTACTACGGCAATATCATAGTGGTGGCGCATGGCCGCACACAAAGAGCGCAGTAGAGCGGTTTTACCTGATCCAACTGGGCCGCCAACACCGATGCGTAAAGTTTGTTTTTTCATAATAGGTTTCCTGTATAAAAGCGTGTAAATAATGAACCATAAAGAGACTGTTTATTTGGCTTAGGATTAAGAGCGAAACAGTCGTGAATATTGCGTTTCATGACGCGCACTGGCAATGGCTACCGCCGGAAGCCCTGCGCCTATGTTTTCTGTTGACACCGTTTCTGCGACGTTAATGGCCATGGGGATTGAGGTTTGCAACTGGCCGAGTAACTGTTGGGCTTGTGTTTGTCCTAGCGGAACTAACTTAGTGGCCGCCGCAATTTGGTTTTCGAGCCAAGACCAACTAAAACCTAGGGCCGTTTTATGAAAGGGAATACGCCAGTAATGCGCCGCCACGGCAAAGACAATAACGAAACTAACGTCTTCATTTTTAGCAAAAGGCAAAGGGATCGCCAAGCTGCGTAACAGTCTAGAGAGGGCTTCACCCATGGCGGTGTCGGTCAACTTGAGCTCTTTGGTTTCACGGCAAGCCAAAATCAAATCATTGCACTGTGATAATGGCATGGCAACCTGGTCTGCTTGAGACAAGGCCGTCATCGCCAATTTCAAAACAGGCAGGTCGAGATGAGCAAGCGACTCCGTCATTTGTGTTTCAACCCAATTGGCGACTTGAACGGCGTTTTTAATCCAGCCAGTATCAATGGCGTACTCCAAACCTTGGGAAAAGGAAAAGCCACCCACAGGCAAGCTAACACTACTTAATTGCATCAGACGCAATAAACTGAAATCGTTTTCTGTTGTCATAGCGTTAATGATGGTTGTGGCCATGGCTATAGGCTCCAGATTCAGGAATAAAAACGGCTTTTACATGGCTAACCGTTAACCCTAATAAGACCAGCATTTCTTCTAGAACGTGATCGGGAGTAATTGTTAGTGAACGTTCACCAACTGAAATCTTTACATGTCTATTGCCCAGGTGGTAGCAGGCTTTAGAAAAAGTGACCCAGTCCTCACAGCTAGCTTGTACAACCTCTTCAACAGCGCCTTCAATCTTAATATACTTTCCGCAGTTTGATAGTAAGTATTCGCCAACAAGAAGTGGTTTGCCGCGCTCAAGGAATACTCTAACTTCTTCACCGTTGGCGCCAGTTAATTTTAAGCGTCCACGGTCTCGTTGCTCATGGGTAAGGGTGACGCTGGTGTAGACAGTTTCATGGCAGTGAGTACCTAAACGTTCGTATATATCAATCATATGGGTGTCCAAATTCGTTTTCAGTTGTTAGAAAGTCACGGGTTAAAATAAGCAGTAGAGCTGCGCTAATGGAAGCACTTCTGCGGGTTCGCACGTGAGCAATTCACCATCGGCTCTGACCTCGTAAGTTTGCGGGTCAACGGTAATGTCCGGCTGCCAATCGTTTAAAATCATATCGGCCTTACCTATGTTGCGGGTATTCTTACACGCCACCAAGGTTCGATCTAATCCCAATGCTTCGCCAACCTTGTTATCCAATGCCGCTTGCGACACAAAGGTCACAGAGGTTTTTGCCGATGCCTTACCAAAGGAACCAAACATGGGGCGATAATGCACGGGTTGGGGTGTTGGAATGGAAGCATTTGGGTCGCCCATTGGGGCATTAGCAATCATGCCACCCTTAATAATAAGAGACGGTTTTACGCCAAAAAAGGCCGGTTTCCAGAGAACCAAATCGGCTAGTTTTCCTGCTTCGATCGAACCAACTTCATGGGAAATACCATGAGCGATGGCTGGATTGATGGTGTATTTAGCCATGTAGCGGCGGGCACGAAAATTATCAGCACCGCGCTCTTGGTCTTCTGCTAGTAGGCCAAATTGTTGCTTCATCTTATGGGCCGTTTGCCATGTGCGAGTCACCACTTCACCCACGCGTCCCATGGCTTGCGAATCGGATGAAATCATACTGAACGCACCACGGTCATGGAAAATGTCTTCTGCTGCAATGGTTTCTTTGCGAATACGTGAGTCTGCAAACGCCACGTCTTCTGGAATGTTGCTGTCTAAATGGTGACAAACCATCAACATATCTAAATGTTCATCCACCGTATTGTGGGTGTATGGACGAGTGGGGTTGGTCGATGACGGTAGGATATTAGGGAAACCACAAGCTCGTATGATATCCGGTGCATGCCCCCCTCCTGCGCCTTCTGTGTGATAAGTATGAATGGTGCGGTTTTTGAATGCGCCTATGGTGTCGTCCACAAAGCCTGATTCATTTAAGGTATCCGTATGAATTGCGACTTGAACGTCGTATTTCTCCGCGACACTGAGGCAAGTATCGATTGAAGCTGGTGTTGTACCCCAATCTTCGTGCAGCTTCAAACCGCACGCACCCGCTTCCAATTGCTCTATTAAAGAAGCCGGTTGACTGGCGTTCCCTTTACCCAGAAAACCTAAGTTCATCGGCATGGCATCCGTGGCTTGCATCATCTTACCCATGTACCAAGGCCCGGGAGTGCAAGTGGTGGCATTGGTACCGGTGGCTGGGCCTGTGCCTCCGCCGATCATAGTGGTCACTCCAGACGTTAGAGCTTCTTCAATTTGCTGTGGGCAAATAAAATGAATGTGTGCATCAATGCCGCCAGCGGTCAGAATTGAACCTTCTCCAGCGATCACTTCCGTGCCGGGACCGATTACAATGTCGATACTGTCTTGAATGTCTGGGTTACCGGCTTTGCCTATTTTAAAAATACGGCCTGCTTTGACGCCGACATCGGCTTTAACAATGCCCCAGTGATCTAGGATTAACGCATTGGTAATGACTAAATCCACCGAAGTGTGGTTGTCCAGTTGGCTTTGTCCCATTCCGTCACGGATGACTTTGCCACCACCAAATTTCACTTCGTCGCCGTATTGGGTGAAATCGTTTTCAACTTGAATCCACAAATCTGTGTTTCCCAAGCGCACTTTGTCGCCAACGGTTGGACCAAACATCTGTGCATAACTGAGTCTATCCATTTTTACCTGGCTGGTTGGCGTGTCGGGGCTCGTGCTTTCTTGCGTTGCGCTCTCCTCAAGAGGTCCCATTACCTCACCGCGAAAACCGTAGATCTCTCTTTTTCCTGCATAAGCGACCAGCTCGACTTCACGACCTTGACCTGGTTCAAAGCGCACGGCCGTTCCTGAAGCAATATTTAAGCGAAAGCCTTTGGTGATGTCACGGTCAAAAGACAGTGCTGGGTTGACCTCATAAAAATGATAGTGAGAACCGATCTGAACAGGCCGGTCCCCGGTGTTTTCTACTCGTACTCGGACTGTTGGACGCCCTGAGTTTAGATGAATGTCGCCATCGGCTACCTGAATTTCCCCAGGAACCATACCGTCACCTTTTTTTACTGAAATAGAGGAAGACATAGGGTTACTCCTTAAGGGTTAATTGATTGGGTTATGGACAGTGACCAGTTTTGTACCGTCAGGAAAGGTGGCTTCTACCTGTACTTCGTGGATCAATTCAACGACGCCGTCCATTACCTGCTCTTCTGTTAAAAGCGTTTTTCCATAACTCATTAATTCGGCGACAGTTTTACCATCACGAGCCCCTTCTATAATCTCCATGGTGATGTAAGCCATGGCTTCTGGGTAATTGAGTTTTAAGCCACGGTTTAAACGACGCTCCGCAAGTAGGGCGGCAGTAAAGACCAACAGTTTGTCTTTTTCTCTTGGTAATAGTTCCATTAAATCGTCCTCTAATCGGTTAGATAGCATTGTTTCAATAAGGTGCAAACAATGTGTTCATGTCTCTAGTATGGGGTTAATTCTTATCGCTTAGGTGGCCCAAATTCGGGGCTGACAAACAGGAATGCCCAATAACGCTGGGCGAATTAATGTCCAATATTGGGTAAAAGCACGTTTTGCTTGCTCCGAATCTGGCCCTAATAAACGAATGACGATAAAGCCACTGACAAAACTAATACCAGTCACGCCTTGTTGATCGTACTTATTGGAGGCTTGCCTGAGTAATTCAATTAACGCTGTAGGTTCCTTATCGACACCTTTTTTCTCTTCATTCTCATCGGCGAAAGGACCGGCAACCATAAAGCCATTGACAGTGTGTTGCCTTAACCCTGAGGCAGACGTTAGCAAGTGGCGGTTGGTGTCGTTAATGAATAAGCGTTCTTTTAGTACTAAGCGTTGATGGCGTTTGATTTGGATGCATTGGCTGACTTGACCTTGCTCAAAGGGCTGTTCGCTGGCCGTCAATCCAAAACAGGTGACTTCCCAACCAATGAATTTAGCGCCTTCGGCCAGATTAATATGAGTGTCTAGTTTCGTTTGTGCTTCGGGGTAGAGTAAGGTTTCTTGTGGTAGCCATTCTAACTGGCTGTGTTCACCTATGTTGAGTTGCACTACTTGATGTTGCAAGCTTTTATCGGCTCTTGCTTTGTAGACTCGTCCCGCACCAGGGGTGGTGATCAGCACGTTCGTGTCGTCTTGTTGATTACTGGTAATGGTTAACCTGTCGCCCGAAACCAAGCCACCGGGGGGGTGAAGAAGGTAAATATGCGCTCTGTCTTGGCCTTCAGGGTAAAAAGGTTTTTGCACATAAAGAGGGCCTTTATGTTCACAGGTTTTGAGCGCGACGCCTCGGCGAGTCTGTGCAAACCCCATGGTTAAAAACGCATGCCAGTGTGCAGGCGCATGCGTTGTCGGGTTTTGGTTATTGGTTTGCTCTTCAGTATAAGCAAGGCTGTTTTTATTATTCATGGATACCTTTTAAACGCATTTTTTGCGAGGTATCTGTTGATCAAAAACAGACACTCGCGGTCATTATTCCAGTGCTACGTTCTGGGCTATTTTTGGGTAAGTTAGCATCCAGTTAGACGGCCAGATAATGACGAATTAAATCATCGGTTAGGTTCTCCATCTGGTCGGCGGCAACAACACGGCCTTTCTCCATTAATCGAAAAGATTGACCGACTCGACGGGCAAACCCCAGTTTTTGCTCTACTAGGATGACGGTTAAGCCTTCTTCTTGATTCAGCTTTAAAATGACATCGCCAATTTGTTTTACTATATTGGGTTGTATGCCTTCATTTGGTTCGTCCAGTATTAAAACGCTCGGTTCTAGTACCAACGCTCGACCAATGGCTAACTGCTGTTGCTGACCTCCAGATAGGTCTCCTCCTCTTCTATGCAACATCTCTTCCAACACAGGAAAAAGCGCGAATATTTTTTCAGGAATCTGTTTTGCTCCGTCTTTTCGAACTGGCAGTCCAATACGTAGGTTTTCTTCTACTGTGAGTAAAGGGAAGATGTCTCGACCTTGGGGAACGTAGCCTAAACCTGAGTAAGCACGCGACTCGGCACTTTTTTTATGTAACTTGCTGTTATTAAAAAGAATTTCTCCACTTTTTATGGGTAGCAATCCCATTAAGCATTTTAATAAAGTGGTTTTACCTACGCCATTTCGTCCCATAATACAGGTGATGGAACCGGGCTCAATTTGCAAATCTAAGTCCCATAATATCTGTGTTCCACCGTATAATTGGTTAACTTTATTAAGTGAAATCATAAATAAGATTCTCCCGTTTTAGTGGATGAGGTGAGGCTAGCGTCCTCTCCAAGATACACGTCAATAACGTCAGGGTGGTTTTGAATTTGATCCATTGTTCCTTCAGCGAGCACAGATCCTTGATGAAGCACTGTAACGGTGCGTGCGAGGCTGCGAACAAATTCCATATCGTGTTCCACTACTATCACAGTGTGATCGCCGGCTAAAGACGTCAGAAGTTCGGCGGTACGCTCCGTTTCTTGGGCTGTCATGCCAGCCACTGGCTCATCAATCAGCAAGAGTCTTGGTTCAGCGGCCAGTAACATGCCGATTTCTAACCATTGCTTCTGACCGTGAGATAAAGCACCGGCTAACATAAAGCACTGTTTTTTTAAGCCTATGGTAGTGAGTACTTCGTCAATTCTATCCAACTGCGTTGGGGTGAGTGTCGCCCAAAGAGTCGGTAGGACACCTTTGTCGGACTTTAACGATAACTCTAAATTACTGAAGACCGTTTGTTTTTCAAATACGGTGGGTTTTTGGAACTTTCGACCTATCCCTAATTGGGCAATTTCGGCTTCGTCTTTGGTTAATAGGTCGATGTTCTGCCCAAAGAAAACAGACCCTGTATCACACGCTGTTTTACCTGTAATCACGTCCATTAAGGTGGTTTTTCCTGCACCATTGGCACCAATCAAACACCTTAGTTCGCCGTCATTAATGTAGAGGTTTAAGTTATTTAGGGCTTTGAAACCATCAAAGCTCACGCTTAAATCTTCTACATACAGGATCATGTCTTTATCAACGTTGACTTGCTTTTCTGGTGGCGTTAAAAAAGACCACACTTGATCACGACGTAACGTATTGCGAGTGGATTCTAAAAGGCTCATTGATTTGACTCCTTGTGTATCGAGCGGTCGTCAGGGCTACTGGCTGGTGGTTGAGTAGATGATCGATACTTTGCTTTAAGTTGATCGTACAATCCCATCAAGCCTTTCGGTAAATACAAGGTGACTAAGACAAACATGGCCCCTAAAGCAAACAACCATGCTTCTGGCATGATGGCCGTAAAACGGGTTTTGGCGTAATTCACTAAAAGCGCGCCGATAATGGCCCCTATTAAGGTGCCACGACCACCAACGGCGACCCAAATAACAATCTCAATTGAGTTGATTGGAGAGAATTCTCCCGGATTGATGATGCCGACTTGCGGTACGTATAAAGCACCAGCAATACCAGCGATGACGGCGGAATAGACAAACAACCATACTTTGTAATTTTGAGTGCGGTAGCCCAGAAAACGCGCCCTGGATTCTCCATCTCTTACGGCTAATACTACTTTGCCCAAACGAGACTTAAGAATGAAATGGCTGGATACGAACACCAGACTTAGCGTAATCGCGGTAATCACAAACAGACTGACACGGGTGGCATCCGATTGCAGATCAAAGCCAAGAATCTCTTTAAAATCGGTTAAGCCATTGTTTCCCCCAAAGCCCATCTCATTGCGGAAGAAGGAGAGCAATAGGGCATAGGTTAAGGCCTGAGTCATAATGGATAAGTACACTCCAGTGACACGAGAACGAAAGGCCAACCAGCCAAATACAAACGCCAAGACGCCGGGAACAAAGACCGCCATAATCATGGCAAACCAAAATTGATCCATACCGAGCCAGAACCACGGCAGTTCTTTCCAATCAAGAAAGACCATAAAATCTGGCAGAAGAGGATTACCGTAAACACCACGATCACCAATTTGACGCATTAAATACATGCCCATGGCATAACCGCCAAGAGCAAAAAATGCGCCATGTCCCAAGCTCAAAATACCACAGTACCCCCAAATAATATCGACCGCTAAGGCCAGCATGGCGTAGCATAAATACTTGCCTAATAAAGTAATGCTGTACGTACTTACATACAGGGAAGAGCTTTCAGGTAGAAGTAAATTAGCCGCTGAAGCCAATAGAGTTATCACCAAAAGCAAAATAACAAAAGGCGCCGTGTGTTTGCCAAAGGCACGGCTTGAACTCGCTTCTTTTGCCAACCCTTGGTTTAATGAGTCAGGCGATGCGGAACTAGATGGAGCTGAATTAAATGACATAGGGTTATTCATTCTGCTGCCCTCCCTTTTTGTGGAAAGAGCCCTTTGGGACGTTTCTGGATAAAGAGGATAATAAAGACTAAGACGGCGATGGCCGCCAACACGGCCCCTGTAACGGGCTCTAAAAACTTAGTTGCAATGCCGAGTGAGAACGCCGCTACCAAGGTACCAAAAAGGTTACCGACACCCCCAAATACCACCACCATAAAGGAGTCGATGATGTACGCTTGACCCAAGTTTGGCCCTACATTGGTGAGCTGACTTAATGCCACGCCGGCAATTCCTGCGATACCGGAGCCTAAACCAAAGGTCATGGCATCTACCCAAGCGGTTTTTACACCCATAGCGCGGGCCATATTGCGGTTTTGCGAAACAGCTCGCACGTTCAAACCTAAAGAGGTTTTCTTTAAGATAAACAGCAAGGCAAAAAACACCAAGAGGGCAAACGCCAGAATATAAAGACGATTTAAGGTCAAAGACAGTACGGGATTAATTTCTACTGAGCCACTCATCCAACTCGGTGTGGATACTTGACGGTTCAATGGAGAGAAAATACTGCGCACAAGTTGTTGTAGAATTAAGCTGATCCCGAACGTCGCAAGTAACGTTTCTAAAGGGCGGCCGTGTAAGTGACGAATCACTCCACGCTCAATGATGACGCCCATTAGACCTGATACTAAGAAGGCGGCGGGAATCGCCACCCAAATTGAATAATCAATGTGGTTTGGCATCAATAACTGGACAACGTAAGTTGTGTAAGCACCGAGCATAATCATCTCGCCGTGCGCCATATTAATGACACCCATGACACCAAAGGTAATCGCTAAACCAATAGAAGCGAGTAAAAGAACCGACCCCAAACTTAATCCAAAAAACAATTGATCCACTAACGCATAGCGATTCACTTGTTGATCAATGGATTTTAGCGCCGTCAGTGCCGCACTTTTTACCGCGGGTGCTTGGTCGTCTTTTGTCAATTGCGTCAGTAGATTACGTACGTCGTTCTCTAAGCTGTTTGCTAATCGACGAATTGCAGCGACCTGTTCCACTTCAGACGCGTTTTCGGCGCTGTATACATCCAGTGCGAGATCCATCATGTCTTTTACACCGGCATCGGTTTCTATTTCCCTGAGCTGATGAATACGATTGACTGTGCTCTCATCTAATGAACTTAAGAGTGAACGGACAGACGATTGGCGTTTGCTACTGTCTTTTGATGACAATTGGATGCGAGCAATGGCTCCGCGTAAATATTTTCGCAGAGCATTGTTTACTTTGATTTTCTTTACCTTTTTCGACGTTAATTCAGACGTTTGCTGATTTTCTGATCGATTTAGAAAAGGGAAAGGCGCAAATGATGTTTTACCATCAATGGAACGCTTTTGTACCAGAGATCGATCACTTTTAACGTAGTATAAATCGCCTTCTAATAGCGTCGTAAAAACCGGTAACATTTCTTCGTCACTGATCTGTTCAATTTTTTCCAATATCGGCATCGACTTTTTTAGACTGGCTTTGGTGAGATCCATCAGTAATCCATCACGTACTGCTATGGCGTCAGATGGGGGTAATTGTGTGCTTTTGGCGTGGCTTGACAGGCTTAATAAAGAAAACAAACAACAGCAAAAGAGAATAAGATTTTTCAAGAAAATACTCCTCTTAACGCTTTGTATCGTTGTGGAATCGAACATAAGTTAAACAATACATAGGCTAAAACTGGTAAAACAAAGGAGAAAAAACGCGGCTCATCAATCGAGCCGCCGTAACTATCTGGGAGGATAGGAGGGTTTCCTAATCGTTCAGATTTTGGAAAGATCTACCTGAGTCGTTCAGGCCTTAGTAGTTCTGACCAGAACAGGCTTTTGTTTTGGTATTGTAGTTACCGCATTTGATCGGTGCCGTCCAATCCGAGATTAAGTCCATTGAACCTGGTAAAAAGTCTGACCAAGCATCACCTGGAACCACGCCATCGGTTTCCCAAACCACTTCAAATTGACCGTCGTCTTGGATTTCACCGATCAATACAGGTTTGCTTAAATGGTGGTTTTTGTTCATTACGGCCATGCCGCCTGTTAGGTTGCTTGTTTCTTGACCTATCATCGCTTGCTCAACCGCATCGACATCCGTTGTGCCTGCTTGTTTAACCGCATTCACCCACATTTTGAAACCGATATAGGTCGCTTCCATTGGGTCATTTGTGACGCGGTCTGGGTTTTTAGTGAAGGCTTTCCATTGGGTAATAAACTCTGAGTTCGCATCACTTTCAACGCTTTGGAAGTAGTTCCAAGCGGCTAAATGACCCACAAGTGGACCGGTATCCAATCCGGATAACTCTTCTTCACCGACAGAGAAAGCGACTACTGGAATGTCTTCTGCAGAAATGCCTTGGTTACCTAACTCTTTATAGAAAGGCACGTTAGCGTCGCCGTTTATAGTGGAAACCACCGCGGTTTTCTTACCTTCGCTGCCGAATTTTTTGATGTCCGAGACAATGGACTGCCAATCAGAATGACCGAAAGGTGTGTAGTTGATCATGATGTCTTCGTCTGCGACACCATTGGCTTTCAAATAGGCTTCTAGAATTTTATTGGTGGTACGTGGGTAAACGTAATCGGTTCCCGCTAGCACCCAACGCTCTACTTCAAGATCGTCTTTTAGATAATTTACCGCAGGGATCGCCTGTTGGTTTGGCGCCGCACCTGTGTAGAACACGTTTTTCGAAGACTCTTCGCCTTCATACTGTACTGGGTAAAACATCAACCC